>PKWW01000048.1 GCA_003132165.1 Acidimicrobiaceae bacterium
CACTCAACGGGGTCAAGGTCAACGGTTCTCGACGTAGTGGTTGATTCTTACGCACGCCGTTCCCATCCACGGTTGTCCGCACGCAACCAATTCTTCCCTGCGTTTCGCGCCCACTAGCGCTCGCGCAACGCCCAACAAAAGAGCTCGCTCCCGAGGTCCGACTGAGCGTGAGCATCGAATCCTCATCTCGGGACTTGTGCGCTAATGAAGCTGCGGGCTCCTTAGCTCTGAGAAGAACGCAACGTGTTGGGGCTCAACGTTGGTTGTAGCGAATCGTGCAGGACTCACCATTGGCCAAAGTGATGGTGAAAGTGAACACGCCGTTGCGTGATCGCGGGCTTGCCGTAACAACCACGATCAACACCTTGCCGGTGTCGCGAGTGGCGACAGCCGTGGTTCCGGCGTGGCTCGTGACGCTGGGGTGACCGTAGAAACCGGTGCCATGAATACTGAGCGACACGCTCTTGCCGGCTACCGCGTGGCCGTTGATCGACGTGGCCCTGGGAGGGACCAGTGGCGTCGTGCTCACCAGCGTGAACCTGAACGTTCCCGTATCACCCGTGAGGTCGCTCGTGGTGCCGGTCGCGATATACGTACCAGCGCTCAACGCTCCGCTCGTGGTGACCAGCCCACTCGAGCTCACGCTGAGGTGAGCACTGCCGCTCACCTGGGTGTAGGTCACGGCACCCAGATTGGCCCCGACACTGAGTTGGTCACTGAACGATGACGACGCCACAGTCAGAACTGACGCCGTGATGGGGTCACGTTGTACGAGCGTGCCGACTTTCAATGTGAAGCTGAAAGTTCCCGTATCACCCGTGAGGTCGCTCGTGGTGCCGGTCGCGATATACGTACCAGCGCTCAACGCTCCGCTCGTGGTGATGAATCCACTCGCGCTCACCGTCAATTGGGGACTTCCGCTCGTCTGCACGTAGGTCACTGCACCGTCGCTGCCGGTGACGTTCAGTTGATCGTTGAAGGTCGCGGAGCCACTCACCTTCACGGAGGCCGACGCAGGCGTACCTGGAACCAACGTACCCACCGCGAGCGTCAGGGCGAAACTTCCCGTATCACCCGACGGGTCACTCGTAGTGCCGGTCGTAATGTACGAGCCCGGTGTCAACACTCCACTCGTCGTGACGATTCCACTCGCGCCCACCGTCAAATTCGGACTGCCGCTGGTCTGGACGTAGGAAACAACACCGTTGCTGTTGGTTGAGATGAGTTGATCATTGAAGGTCGCCGAATCAGCAACCGCGACCGACGTCGCCACGGGTGTATTCAAGAGGCCACAGACGTAGTCGCCGTCGTAGCCAAGCGACGGGTACTGGATCATCGCCACGCGCCCGCCGAGGAAGGACTGAGAGGCGCAGCCCGCCTGCGCCGATGCCAAGGTGGCGAAACCCGGAATCCACGCCGGCACCGAGGGGAACGTCGACCCGGTGCCGCCGGTAATCACCTTCCACTGTGACGGCGTTGAGTAAATGCCGACCGACGTGACGCCAATATTATTGAACGACGCGAGCATGCCCTCGAGCATCGCTTGGTCGTTCGCGTCCGACGCCGCAGTTCGGCCGTACTCAATGGTCTCCCATAGGTTGCCGGTCTCAACGTCGAGCCACCACGGCGTCGCTGCTGCTTGCGACGACGGTGACGTTGATCCGTCGGTGCTCTCGGAGCTGACGGCGTTCGCGAAGGCGACACGTGCAGAATTCCAGCCGTAGTCATACGAACACCCCGTTGTGTTCGCGCCCGAACATATGCGCGGAGTCTGTTGACCGGTGGGCCAGTTCGCCGCAGATGTCGGACCCGGGTTCTCGGTGTTGGCATAGAAACTCGGTGTGTGACCGACGGCACTCTTGGCCCAGACCAACTCTCGTGCGAGACATCGATTTGTAGTGAACGTGGAACCGCCATTGACGCCGACGACGCCGAAGGTCGGCGCCAAAGGCAAGGCTTCGCTGCATTGGGGAAAACTAATATCGAAACCCGTGGACGAAGACGTAACCGTCGCACCAACCAATGCAGTGCTCGTTGGGATGACGAGGAGCACAGCGGCCACGAGGACCGCCGCCAGGGGCTTCGTCAAGAGGAATTTCACGTAACCCAATCCTAGGAGCACCCGCGAGTTTCTCGAAAAGAGGGTATTTATCGTCTTTTTGGGCTGCAAACCCGTTGGGGACAACTAACGGTGAGTGAAAGCGCTCGAACCGAAGCGCACCCCAACTCCCGCGTCACAGAGTTGCTCTGCGTCGCTTGATTTGTCTTTTGTTGGTGATCGCCAGATTGCTGGCTCTTCGACGTGTTCCGCGAGCCCATTGCGGCTGGGCAGCTTCGCGGCTACGGCTTGCCCAGCACTACACAGCTTCCGGTGTAGTTCGTGCCGTCGGCCCCCACGGCGAGCAGCCGTGCGGAGTACACGCGAGTCATGGAGAAGAAATTCTTCGAGGTGAACGGCGCAAGCGATGTGTTGGTGGCCCTGAAGGTTTGGGTCACGGCGCGCAACTGACCAACGCACGCCGAGCCGCTGCTGATGACCAGTGTTGTCTCCACGATTGGAGTGACAACCATGGACCACCGCAAAGAGAGCGCGTTGGTGGTGAACATTGACTTCGACGCCGAGAGCACGGGCGCCGGCACACTCGAGGGAACCAGTGTCGTCGTGGTCACCGAAGGCACCGGCGCGTACCGTAACCCACCGGGAAAGTACGGCAGCTCTGTCGCCCACGAGAATGTCGTCGCCGGTGGAGACCCCGCGGGCACCTCGACCAGGTCCACGTAGGACATGCCGCTGCCGATTGCCACGTCGCCGGTCCCCATCTCGCACGTGGTGCACCCGAGGCCAACGCCGGGATTGAAGCTCGGGTCGCTGCCAAGGAGTTCGTCGCGGTGAGCCCAGCATCCCGCAGCAGTGGCTGTCTTACATGCGATGTTGCTGGTTGCTGCGGCATTGCCGCCCCAGCCGTCGTCGTACATCCACACGTAGTCAGCCTCGAGAGTCGTGCCACCGCCAAACCACGCCCCGCCGAAGCCCTGGGGCCCCGAGGTGCCGACACCCTGAGCGAAGCCGGATGCCCGCGTCGGATCGGTGCTGGCCTGCGCGGCGCGCTGGGCCTCGGCGCTCAGCGCGCTGTTGAGACCTACGTACGGCGGGTAGCCGTCGCCGACCCGTTCCATGTCCGCCAGGACGAAGAGCTGCTGGCCAATCGTGAGGGTGCTCCAGTTGATGGGAAGTACCAGCACCGATTCACCGAACTCGGCCCGTGCGTTGTTGACGGCGCTGAACACGTAGTCGTCGCACGCCGCGCTCGGAGCGCCCGAGGCCCACACGAGCGAGGCCGACACGAGCGAGGTCGACACGCAGGGGTTATCGCCGGAGGAGAGGAAGTTGGGACTCGGCGTGATGTTCGCCGGCGGGTTGGCGGGCGTTGACGAGGACGTTGCCGCGGCGGCGACTGCACCACTGACGAGGCACCCGACGAGAAGCGCCAGCCCAGCCAGAGCAACTCGACCATTGCGCGAAGGCAATTGGCGTTTTCGCGCGGGTTCGATCGTGTGATGTGATGTCAAGGAGACACTCCCGTCGTGTAGAAAATCCCTGCACAAACGTCAGAGGTCCTTTGACGTACCCTAACCGGCGCCAGTACCCGGGGAAGCATTGATCAGAGGAGCGATTGCCAAGCGTCGTGTCGCCATTGTTCAAACTTCACTGCCCACGCAGCCATTGACCCACGCGAACGCCCAATCGACCTATTGATTGCCAATCAGAACAACCGATTCTCAGAGTAAGGACGGACCTTCATCGAAACGTTGAACCTTTCAGTTGCTCTTGCGCAACGCGCCATCTTGAGAGCGCCCTCGCCGTGTCCTGCTCTCGGCCTGCGCATTGCGAAGCGATCGAGACAACTCTATAGAGGGCCGGGTTTTACATCGAAACTCGGCAAGAGAGTGCAGTGCTGGCTCGGCCACGACAAAAAGAGACCGTGTTCGTCGCACCGCAATACCCCAACGGGAAAACTCTGACGCGCGATTCCCCGATAACTTCACGTTGAGGACCCACTTCGGCATCAATGAAGTCGCGTCAGACTCCTTCAGTGCGACCGGACGTCGCGCACGCGGGAGTGGCGCCCGGGAGGCGGTGGCGAAAGCGCGCGACCAAGAAATAGCCCGGGCGAGCAATCCACGATCCGGGCGCGGATTCGATGACGAGACCAAGAAATCGCCACAATCCTGACGCCTCGCGCAAGGCCCTCGCAACGGCCTGGTGACCGCGCTTCGAGTAGCCCGGGCCCACTACCCAGACGTACTTCTCGACATCACGTCGCGAGAGCGACATCGCGTCGAGTTCAACGTCGCTCAAAGACTGGGACGGCACGAGTGAAGTCGTCGTATCCTCGCGCAGCCTGCGCCGCAGCCACGCCACCTTGGTCGAGCAGAACCCGCAGTTCCCGTCGTAGATCAACAGAGCGTCCCGAGTTGTCACATTGTGACCTTATTGGTCGCCAACAGGAAGGAGTTCCCCCGAGTGGTTGCGCGCAATGAAGAAGCCCGTGGCGTCGAGGGAGGCTCGACGCCACGGGCTTCTCGACTAGCGGTGTCCTACGAGTTCATCGATTTCGACACCGTGGTGACGATCCGCTCGATGGAAGGAATGGCCATGTCCTCGAGCGCATCAGCCGCCGGCAAGGGGATGTGGGGCGTCGTGATGCGAACGATCGGTCCGTCGAGGTCGTAGAACGCCTCCTCACTGACGATTGACGCCAGTTCTCCACCCCACCCGCACAAGCGCGGGTTCTCTTCGACCGTGAACAGACGGCCGGTCGCGGACGTCTCGCGCAGGATCGTCTTGGTGTCGAGCGGCACCAGCGAGCGAACGTCGACGACCGTGCAGTCGATGCCCATCTCGGCGAGCTCCTCGGCGGCTTGAAGGGCTCGCGGCACCATGTTGCCGAGCGCGACGAGCGTCGCGTCGGTTCCCTGGCGCAACACCTTGGCCGTTCCGAGCGTGTCGACGATGTCGCCTTCGGGCACGTCCATCTTGGACGAGTAGAGCGCCTTCTCCTCGAGGAAGATGACTGGATCGTTGTCCCTGATCGACGCGGCCATGAGTCCAATGACGTCGCGCGCGTTCGAGGGGACGACGACCTTAAGACCCGGGATCATCATCGCCCAGTTCTCCACGCTCTGGGAGTGCTGGGCCCCGAAGCGCAGCCCACCACCGTTGCCCGAGCGGATCACCAGCGGGAACGTCATCTGCCCGTTGGTCATGTAGCGGCTCTTGGCGATCTCGTTCACGACGATGTCCCAGCAGACGGCGAAGAAGTCCGCGAACATGATCTCGGCGACGGGGCGCAGCCCCGTCATGGCGGCGCCCATCGCCGCACCCAGGATGGCCTGTTCGCTGATGGGGGTGTCGCGCACGCGTCGAGGACCGAACTCCTCGAGGAGCCCCACCGTGCCCTTGAAGACGCCACCGGCGGCGCCGATGTCCTCGCCGATCATCACGACCGATTCGTCGAGGCGCATCTCTTGTGCGATGCCCCTCGCGATTGCCTCACGAAATGTCAATTGCGCCATGCCGAGCCTCCGTCCGCCCATACGTCCTTCATCAATAAGTCCTCGCCCGGTATGGCACCGGCCTTCGCCTCTTCGGTCGCCAACTCCACTTCGTCGGCCACCGCCTTTTCGATCTCGACCAGTTTCGTCTCGGGCACGCCGAGCTCGAGCAGGCGGGTGTGGTAGCGCGGGATCGGGTCCTTCGCGAGCCACTCGGCGACCTCGTCGTCGGGGCGGTACTTGCCCGGGTCAGCTCTCGAGTGACCGCCGTGACGGTAGGTCTTGGCCTCGATCATGCTCGGGCCGCCGCCCTCGCGCGCCTTGGTGATCGCCGCGAGCGCCACTTCGTAGACGGCGTCGGCGTCGTTGCCGTCGACGATGATGCTCTCGAGCCCGTAGGCGCTCGCGCGGTCCGCGGCGGGGTTCGCGACCGCGGTCACCTCGGTCGTGCGGGTGTACTCCATCCAGAGGTTGTTCTCACAGACGAACACGACCGGCAGCTTCCAGACCGCGGCGAAGTTGAGCGCCTCGTGGAAGGCCCCGATGTTGGTCGAGCCGTCGCCGAAGAAGCAGACCGCCACCTGGTCGGTGCCACGGTACTGGGCGCTCCACGCCGCCCCGCAGGCAATGGGCAGGTGCGCGCCGATGATCGCGTAGGAACCCATGACGCCGTGCTCGACGCTGGTGAGGTGCATCGAGCCGCCCTTGCCGGCCATGAGGCCGTTGGTGCGCCCGAGCAGCTCGGCGAGCACCGGGGTCATGGGCACCCCGCGCGCCAGCGTGTGGGCGTGGCCGCGGTAGGTCGCGAACGTCCAGTCGGTGGGTCGCATGGCGGCGGCGAAGCCCGACGCGATCGCCTCTTGCCCTAGTGACAGGTGGCTCGTGCCCTTCACCAGGTTCTCGAGGAACAGGTCGTAGGCGCGCTTCTCGAACTGGCGAAGCGCCACCTGGCTGCGGTAGAGGCCAAGTTTGAAATCAATGTCCGTGGAAGCGGCGACGTTGACAGTGGTGGACATTTCTCTGCTCCTAGTACTTATTGGCGATCATGAGTTCCTGTGCGGGGAACTTCGTGAGGATGGCGGGACCGTCGTCAGTGACGACGATCTCTTCTTCG
This sequence comes from Acidimicrobiaceae bacterium, assembly GCA_003132165.1. Lineage (GTDB taxonomy): Bacteria > Actinomycetota > Acidimicrobiia > Acidimicrobiales > RAAP-2 > RAAP-2. Next base: position 6,671 of record PKWW01000048.1, read on the forward strand.
ATCCGCGCCGCCGACACCCCGTCGCTGGCCGGACAATACGTCTCGAGCGCGAAGACCATGCCGGCCTTCAACTCGATAGGGTCGGTCAGCGAGTTCAGTCGGCTGATGACGGGTCGCTCATGCAGTCCGAGACCGAGGCCGTGGCCGAACTGGAGACCGAAGGCGGCCATCTCGTTGGCGAAACCGAACTCAGTCGCCGCGGGCCAGGCTTTGGCGATCTGGTCGGTCCCGATACCAGGGCGCACAAGGTCGATCGCCTTGTCCATCCATTCCCGGGCTTGGGTGTAGGCGTCTCGTTGGGGCGCAGTGGAACTGCCGACCGAAAGGGTGCGGTAGTAACAGGTGCGGTAACCGTTGTACGAGTGGATGATGTCGAAGAACGCCTGGTCCCCCGGACGGATGATGCGGTCCGTGAAATTGTGCGGGTGGGGGTTGCACCGTTCGCCCGAGACAGCATTGATCGCTTCAACCTGGTCCGAACCCATTTCGTAGAGACGCTTGTTCGCGAGTGCGACGATCTCGTTCTCGCGCACGCCAGGTTTCAGGGCTTCGAAGATGTCCTGGTAGACGCCGTCGACCATCGCCGCCGCTTGGGACAACAGCATCAACTCGTCCTGGTTCTTGATCTGTCGCGCGTCGAGCATCGTTTGCTGCGCGTCACGGACGTCAACGCCGGCCTTTTGCATCTCGAAGAGGAAGGGCAGCTCGACGATGTCGATGCCAATGGGTTGTCCCAGCACGCCCTGGTCCGCGAGGATTCCCACGATCTCCTTGACGGCCGACTCGAAAAGTCCGGCCTTCGGCGCGATCGCGCCGCGAAGTCCGAGCATGCCCGCGCGGCAGTTGTCAGGTTCGAGCCACGGCGCGAAGAGCTTATGGTGAAGAGCGGCTGATCCGAAGTCCCACACGATGGGCTCACCACCGCGGGTCAGGAGGCAGTAGCGCGTCATCTTGTCGCCGAGCGCGCCGCCGACCCACGTGCCCGATACGTAGCGGATGTTGTAGAAGTCAAAGAGCAGCAGTGCTCCGAATTCGCTCGCCTCGAGCGCCTCGCGAGCGCGGGCGAGTCGGTAATTGCGTAGTCGGTCGAAATCGACGCGAGTCTCAAAGTCAACGCCCATGTGCCCGGGCGTGATCATCGTTGGTCCGAAGCCGTCACGCATCACTGCACCCCACTTAGTCCGTCGTCGACATCGATGTTCTCTGATTCGAGTTTGAGGCCGGCGCCGCGAGCCGCTTCGAGCAACAGCACCGCAAAGTCCTCGTCCAGGTAACCCGCGCCAATGGCGCTCTTCACGATCTCAGTGCAGAGAGCCGACACCGGCATCGGCACGTCCAACTTGTAGGCGGCGGACATACCGAGATCGAAATCCTTGCGCAACAGGGTCGGTGTGAACGTGGGCTTGAAATCGAGGTTCACGAATGCGGGTGACTTGTAGCGGGTGAATGTCGAGCCCATGACCGAATTGTTCAAGAACTCGAGCCACGCGCTTCGCTTGATGCCGCCGCGCTCGGCGAGAACGGTGATCTCGGCCATGGCTTGGGTCACGATGCCGAGCATCATGTTGTGACAGATCTTCACGAGACGGGCCACTTCCCCTTCACCGACGTACGTGACGCCTTTGCCGAGTTGGTTGAAAAATGGACGGACCTCTTCGAAGGCGTCACTCGTGCCCGACACCGCAAGCGTCAGCTGGCCTGACGCCACGACTTTTGGATTACCGCTCACCGGAGCCGCGAGAAACTTGGTCCCCCGAGCGGTGCACGCCTCGCGCACACTCGCCGAGGTGTCCGAGGAGACCGTGGAGCAGTCCACGACGATCCGAGGGGCGTGGTCGGGGTTCGACAGCACGCCGTCGGGCCCCGAGGTCACCTCGATCAAATCGGCGTTCGCCGAGACCATTATGAAGACGATGTCACAGTCGGCGAGGTCGTGAGGGCTGTCGACGACCGTGGCGCCGAGTTCTCCGAGAACCTCGGCCTTCGCCCTCGTGCGGTTGGTGACCGTGACGTCATTGCCCGCAACCACAAGCCGCTTCGCCATGGCGGTACCCATGCGACCACAGCCGATCCAACCAATACGGATGTTGTGCTCACTCATTTTTCGTTCTCTCGATCCTTCTCGCTACGCCCGAGTCAATTGCTCGTCTTAGTTTCAATGGTGCCACCGAGATACAGCGCGCCGATCTCGGGGTTGTTCAGGACATCTGACCCGGACCCGGAGAGGCGAACCTGTCCGTTCTCAAGTACCACACCAAAGTGGCTCAACTTCAGCGCCTGGCGCGCGTTCTGCTCGACGAGCAAAACCGTGCGTCCGGCGTTGTTCATCAACTTGATGGTCTCGAACATCGATCGTAAGGTCTTGGGGTCGAGGCCCATCGACGGCTCGTCCAACACGACCAGTTCGGGATCGAGCATGAGGCAGCGGGCGAACTCGACGAGTCGCTGCTGACCGCCCGAGAGGCTGCCCGCTTTGTCCTTCGCGCGTTCGGCGACAATTGGGAAAAGCCCTCGGATTCGTTCCATGCGCTGGGCAATGAGCTTCTTGTCCTTCACGAGGAATGCTCCGAGCTCCACGTTTTCATGCACGGTCATCTCTCGAAACAGACTGTGATTCTGGGGAACCTGCACGACGCCCAACTGCAGGATGTCGCGAGGGCTCAGCCCTACCAGCTGCTGTCCCTTGAACCAGATCTCGCCCAGTCGCGGCCGCACGAGACCGCTGACGGTCTTGAGCAGAGTCGATTTTCCCGAACCATTGGGTCCGACGATGCACGTCACTCCCCCTTTGGGCACGTCAAAACTCACACCCTTCAAAACGTCACCGCCACCGTAACCGGCGACTACGCCCTCAAAGCGCACAAAGGCTTCGGACTCAGCCATTGGCGACCTCCTCGATCGTGTCCTCTTCCTCGCCGCCGCCCAGATACGCGTCGAGCACCTGCGGATTACTTCGCACCTCGCTCGGCGTACCGGTCACCAAGTTGGTGCCCTGGTGCATGACCGTCACCGAGTCGCAGAGGCTCATGACGAATTCCATATTGTGTTCGACGATAAGGAATGTCTTGCCTGACTTGTTGAGCATTCGGATCTTCTCGCCGATCTCATTGATGAGCGTCAGGTTCACGCCACCGGCCGGTTCGTCGAGAAGGATCACGTCGGGGTCGGCCACCAGAACGTAGGCGAGTTCGAGCAGCTTGCGTTGGCCGTAGGAGAGCGAACCCGCGGGCAGCTTCGCCAACCGGGCGATGCCTACGAAGTCCAGCCACTCCATGGCGGCGTCGAGCTCGTGCTTGGACGACATCGAACGGGTGAGGCCCCGCAGCCATCCCTCTTCACGTTGGGTGGCGACGAGCATGTTCTCCAGCACACTGATGCGCGCGAAGATACGCGTCAGTTGGAAAGTCCGGCCGATACCGAGCGCGAAAACCTTGTCGGGCCGTGCGCGAGTGATGTCCTCGCCGTTGAACGTGACAACTCCTACGTCAGGCTTCACGTAGCCGGTCATGACATTGAAGAGCGTGGTCTTACCAGAGCCGTTCGGCCCGATAAGGCCCGTGATGCTGCCCTTTTGCACGTCGAGAGAACATAGTTCGAGAGCCTTGACGCCGCCGAAGTGCTTGGAGATTCCTTGAGCGCTCAACAGCGTGGTCATGAGGAGGCTCCTTGCAAGACTGCGGGCTCGCTCTTGTCCGCCTCGAGGCGGTCACGACGCTTCTCCATCCGGTCTCGGATGAACACGACGATGCCCTGGGGCATGAACAGAATCACGAGCAGGAACAGCACTCCGAACAGGATCAGGTACAGCGATCCGTTGGAGAACGTCACCGTGAGGTACTGCTGGGAGGATTCGAGCACGAGTCCGCCAAGGATCGGTCCAAGCAGGGTGCCGAAACCTCCGAAGAAGGCCATCAGGGCGATCGTGATGTCAAAGATCGGGTCGAATACGAACTGCGGGTAGATCTGACCTTGCATCATCGCGTAGAGGGCCCCGCCCATACCAATGGTGAAGGCCGACATGGCAAAGCCGGTCAACTTGACCGGAAAAACCTTGACCCCCAGACCGAGTGCGCGGTCCTCGTCGTCTCGGATGGCGAGCAACTGCAGGCCGAAGCGCGAGCGTCGCACGCCAGCCGACAGGGCAATTGCGAACACGAGGATTGCGAGTGCCACGTAATAGAAGGGCAGGTGGTAGTTCTGAATCTGCCACGGTATGTACGGCAGCGTCAGACCGCCGGTCCCTCCGGTGAAGTTGAAGTTGATCGCGGCGAGCTGAAACACGAAGAAGATCGCAATCGTGATCACGACGAACGTGTGTCGTCGCACCCGCAGGGCAATGAGCCCGACCGGTATGGCTACAAGTAGTGCCGCCAGTCCTCCGAGCGGTACCAGCCAGAACATGTCGCCGGTGCCCATCATGTGAAGGTGGTTCGAGACCAGCCCCATCGTGTAGGCACCGGTGCCGTAAAACGCCGCCGAGCCAAGGGCCACGTAGCCCGAGTAGCCCGAGAACATGTTCCACGACGTCGTGCACGCGGTGAAGATCAACGTGATGACCGCGATCTGTCGGTACGCGGGATTGGTGATGATGTGGGGAAGGAGCAGCGCTATCACGAGCGCCAGCACCCACCACAGATTTTTCTTCTGCAGCACTAGGCAACCCTCGCAGACTTCTTACCAAAGATGCCCTGTGGCCGCACGGAGAGCACGATCACGAGAACAAGGAAGAACGACATGGTGGACCACACGGGTGACCAGATGACACCCACGAGGTCCTCGATCGTCACCATGAGAATACCGGCGAGCAGCGCACCACCGAGGCTGCCCATGCCACCGAGCACGATGATGGTGAGGAGTCGAGAAATAAGGTCGTAACTCGTGCTGGCGTTAAACGTGTTGGTGGCACCGAAGATCATGCCACCCGGTGCCGTAATTGCGATACCGATACCGAAACAGATCGTCGACACCCTGCGCACGTCGATGCCGATAAGTGCCGCCGCGGTCTGGTCGGCGAGCGAGGCCCGGATACTGGCGCCAAACCGCGTTCGGTAGAGCATTATGTACAGCGATCCCAAGAGGATCGCCGCCATGATGAAGCCAAAGACGTAGATGTACGGGAACCAGACACCGAAAAGCTTGAACGACTTGTTGACGTACCACGCATTGATCTGCACGTAGTTGACCGTGAAGATCATGTTGAGGCCGCCTTCGATGACGAGCGAGATTGCGTACGTGACCAGAATCGACATTGCAGTCTTCTCTGGACCCTTCAACCTCCCAAAGAACACCCGCTCCACCACGATCCCCACCAAGAACAGGGTGGGGATCGTGATGATCAGGCCTACAAAGGGGTCGATACCCCAGTGAACGGAGAGGGCGTAGCTCAAGTAGGCACCGAGGATGACGAATATCCCCTGGGCCACGTTGATGATGTCCATCACTCCGAAGATGAGGGTCAACCCCGTTGCCATGAGGGCGTAGACCGATCCGGTCAGTACGCCATCAATGAGGGCATGAATAAGAGCAGAACTGTTCAAGGCCTAGTTCCCCCAAGCCGGCTTCGGGAAGAGGACTGGCGATGAGCCAACGTCACCAACGGGGTTCACTTCGACGAACTTCGCACCCTGCCACTGGAACGTGTACGCCGTCTGAGCGGTGTTCTCGCCAAGCTTGTTGAACTTCACCGAGCCCTGCACGCTGTTGAGCGTGACGTTCGAGTGCAGGTACTTGATGATCTTCGAGTTGTCGAAGCCCTTCGTCGCCGTCACGGCCCGGGCCATGACCTGACCAACCGAGTACGCCTCAGCGATGTCCGCGTTAACGCCCGCAGCGGTTCCGCCGTACAGCTTGATGTACTCAGCCACCATCTTCTGGCTCTGCGCGTTCTTTGATCCTCCGTACCACGAGTTCGGCACCATCATGCCGTCGGCGTTACCTGCACCAACAGCCTTGATGAACGGGGCCCCCTGGTCCGGGCCGGCCGTGGCGATGAACGCCTCGGGCGTGTAGTGCGCTTGTTCGAACGCCTGCATGAAGGCAGACACTGTTGGCACGTCGACTGAACCGAGCACCACGACCTGGGCCTTCGCTGCGGCGACGGCGTCGGCAATCGAGGTGTAGTCGGTCGCCTCAGCCGGGAAGACCTTGCTGTACACGGTCTTCACCTTGCTACCGATCAACTTCTGCGCTTCCTGGACGACCGGCTGGGTGAACGGGTCGTTCGAGGTCACGTACGAGATCGTCTTTGGGCGACTGCTCGCGGGCAACGAGGTCAACCACGTGGCGAAGGGCTGCAAGTCGTAGGCAACGGGCAGGGTCACGTCAAAGACGTTCTTCAGGCCCGCCTGGAAGACCGAAGGGCCACCACCGGCGCCTTCAATCATCGCGTAGCCGTAACGATTCACGGTCTGAGCGGCGGGAAGCGTAAGGAGCGTCGAGAACGGACCGAACGTCAGGTTGACGTGGTCGACCGAGATCAATTTCTGGTAGTTCGTGACGACCTGGGTGGGAGTGGACGCGTCAGAAACGATGTCCAGCTTCACTTTGTGGCCGAGCAGCCCGCCCGCGGCGTTAACGTCAGCAGCCCACAGCTTGTAACCCTGCTGGTACGCCAGACCGTCGGCCGAGAAGTCACCCGACAGCGAGAGCGAGATTCCGATTGTTACCGGAGCGCCCTTGGCGATCGAACCACTCGAAGACGCTCCACTGGTCGTGGCCATCGTCACTATTGATGCGGCTGTGACCGAGGTCACAGCGAGCACGCGAAAAAGTTTCCCTTTTCTGTTCATACATTCCCCCCCTGCATAGGTACATTCCCAGAAAACCCCCCAAAAGGCATTTGTTCTAGGAACGATCACTCGGTGAGTGATTGGCCAACCCTAACGACCTCATGGGGGGTCGTCAATTCAAAATGCCCTGAAATCTTTACACCCCACTGAAAAGAATTTGAAGCCCTCGCCCCGTCAATTGTTGGGAAACGTCCGTTACCATCAGCATTGATTCAGATGTCCTAGGGGGGTCATGGTCGATGTTCTTTTAGAGACGGCGGTAGCGAATTGGGAGCCGCGCTTCACCGCTAACGGCGTCGAAGCGACCGACTACGGACGAATCACCAAAGGTCTCGAGCGATGGGACGACTGGTGCGCGGCGTGGTGCGCTGGCGCCGAGGTGCATCTCGAACTCGCCGAAGAAGCGCTGCGCGAAGGTCGCAACTTCACGGCGGGCGAGTTCTTCGCTCGCGCGGCAACGTACTTCCACTTCGCCAAGTTCCTCTTTGTGCACGACCTCGATCAGGCGAAGGCCGCACACGCCAGAGCCGTTGACGCCCTCAACCGGGCGCTTCCCCACTTCGTCCCACCTGGGTCGCGTCACGAGATTGCTTTCGAGGGATCCAGGTTGGTCGGTGTCTTTCGGGCGCCGAACGAGAATGGTCCGCACCCCACCGTCATCCTGATTCCCGGTCTCGACTCCACGAAGGAGGAGTTCCGCGACGTCGAGCGGGCATTCCTGAATCGGGGAATGGCGATCTTCGCCCTCGATGGCCCGGGTCAGGGCGAAGCGGAGTGGACACTCCCCATTCGTCCGGAGTGGGACAAGGTCGGTGAGGCCGTGATCAGCCATCTCCAGACGATGCCCGACGTCGACCAGAGTCGCATCGGTGTCTGGGGGGTGAGCCTCGGCGGCTTTTACGCCGCGCGCATGGCGAGTTCGGACCTTCCCATCAAGGGCACCATCGCCCTCGCTGGTCCCTACAACCTGGGCGCTGCGTGGAAGAACTTGAATCCGCTCACCCGCCACGCCTTCGAAGTGCGTTCGTTCTCGTCCACGCCAGAAGAAGCCGAGCGCCGCGCGTGCGACATGACCTTGGAAGGCCACGCCTCCAAGATCACCACGCCGCTCCTGGTCATCATGGGAAAGCGTGACCGACTCTTTCCGTGGCAAGACGGCGAACGACTGGCCAACGAGGTTCGCGGTGAGTCGAAGTTGATCCTGCTCGAAGAAGGAAACCACGGCTGCGCAAACGTCATCTATCGTCACCGTCCGCTGGGTGCGGATTGGTTGGCAGCGAAACTTGGCGTCTCCCTATGATCCTCACTCAACCGCAACTCCAACTCACGAAGAGGAACCATGCCTGATGTGACAATGCCCCAATTAGGCGAGACCGTCGCTGACGGAACCGTTACCAAGTGGTTCAAGAAGGTCGGCGATACCGTCGTGCGCGGCGAGACACTCTTTGAAGTGTCGACCGACAAGGTCGACACGGAGATTCCTGCTCAGGCGAACGGGGTCCTCAGCGCAATCTTCGTCGCCGAGGGCGTCACCGTTGACGTCGGAACCATCCTCGCCGTCATTGGCGACGGCTCACCGACGAAGTCCGCCGAGCCCTTGGCACCAGCCACCTCCTCGACGAAGAAGGTGGCTCCCAACGACAGCAATGTCATTGCTTCGAACGGCGACGTCAAGCTTTCGCCGGTCGTGCGACGGCTCCTTGACGAACTCGGGCTGAGCGCCGAGCAGGTGACGGGCACCGGTCCCAATGGCCGCATCACTCGAGATGATGTCACCGCGGCGGCGAATCTCATCGCCACTCAACCGACAGGGGCAGTACCACTCTCGCCAGTCGTGCGAAAACTACTCAGCAGCAACGGCATTGATGCGGCTCGCGTCGTCGCCACGGGACCGAACGGCCGCATCACCCGCCGTGATGCGGAACTCGCAATCGCTGCGAATGGTGAAGCGGCTTCGCCGCTTGCAACTGACGAGCGAGTGCCTTTTTCGAAGATCCGCCGCTTGACGGCCGAGCACATGGTGAGGTCCAAGGCCACGTCCGCCCACACGCTGATGGTGCGAGAAATCGACTACGAGCGCGTCGAAAAGGTCCGTCGACTCGTTGGCCCCGCCTTCAAAGAGAAGGAAGGCTTCAGCCTCACGTATCTTCCGTTCATCGCCGTCGCCGCAGTTGAGGCATTGCAATCGTTCCCGCATCTGAACTCGTCGGTTGGCAACGACGAATTGATCGTGCACCACCAGATCAATCTCGGAATAGCCGTTGACCTCGACAACGAGGGGCTCCTGGTGCCGGTGGTACGCGACGCTCGCGGCCACGACGTGCGTACGATGGCTGCGACGATACGTGAATTGGCGACCAGGGCGCGCAACAAGAAGCTCGGCGTCGATGACATGGCGAACGGTACTTTTACGATCACCAACCCCGGCCCCTTCGGCACGTTGTTGACCGGCGCGGTGATCAATCAGCCCCAGGTCGCAATCCTCTCGACTGATGGTGTGACGAGGAAGCCCGTCGTGGTCAACGATGCTGACGGCAACGAGTCAATCGCCATCCATTCAATAGGACTTCTCGCGCTCACCTTCGACCATCGAGCCGTCGACGGGGCCTACGCGGCCCGATACCTTCGTCTCGTCGCTGAAATCATCAATTCCCGTGACTGGAACGCTGAATTCCAAGGCTAGAAACCTCGCCTTTCGCTCGAAGTAGTCTCCCATTATGACCCGCGACAAGATTCTGGAATCGGCGGCGCTCGAGATCGAGCGCAACGGCTTGACGCAGTTTCGCGTCAAGCGCGTCGCCTCCGTGGCGGGAATCTCGGTCGCTCTGCTCTACAGCTACTTCACCGACCGCGAGGACCTGATCGCCGCCACGATCGTGCACCGGTTCCGCCAAGTTCTACTCGGGCAAGCGGACATCTTCACCAAGCCACTCACCAACGTCTTGACCGTCGATGATCTTCGTGACGCCATCCAGGTGATGATTGCCGATGCTCAGTCGCCAGAGCGCAACGAGGCGCGAATCCTTCGCATCGAGGGAATCTCGTTCGCGCACCACAACCTGACGGCGTCGGCCGGCATCGCCGCCGCCAAACAGGAGGCCAGTGCCCAGATCATGGAATTCGTACAGCCGCTCGTGGACAAGGGGCTTCTCGCCGAAGGGATGAGCGGTGTGGCGTTCGCGCGAATTTGGTACGCGTTGTTCTTCGGCCAGATAGCCCTCGAGGGCGAGCACCCCCTGTCGATCGACTCGGAGGATTGGCTCATGGCGCTCACGGTGCTGGCGAATTCGGTCGTGCGCTCAGGTGATCAGGTCTTGGTCATCTGAGTCACTGCGCTCGGCGTAAGGTCCTCGACTCTGCACCGTCGTGAGACGAGGTCGCTGACCTAGGGTCGTGAAAATGATTAGGCGTCGCGCAAGGTCAATTCAATCGACGAACACCGCCGCGAACCGATCAATGAATAGGTAGTTGTGGCGCGTCGGCCAGGGAGAGACCAACGAGTCGCGATCCCTTCTTGGCGCCCGAGGGGTAAATCATCTCGGGTCGGAAGGAACGGCCCTTCATCTCTCCACTCCGACCGCCGCGAACCTCTATCCACTCCTCATTGGTCGCGACGTTGAGTACGTGCGCGACGAACACCCAATTCTGACGACGCTCCTTGGCGCCGTCGATAACAATCGGGTCACCAGCGGTGACACCCGCCCAGTTGGTCGTGCGAACCAGATTCCCCTGTCTGGTTACGGACGGACGCTTTTTCACAACCCATTTCTACTATGTGCGAAAACGACTTCCGCCCATCGGACGGTGTTATATCCGGTCGAAGGCAACGCGTCACGTGACTAAACGAGCAGACGTAAAGGTCATCGAAGAAATCAGCCGCACCGAAGAGCGTCGACTCGAGAGGGCTGTTGACAACAACACGATGTCACTTCTCACCGGTTCGGATGTCATGCGGCACAACGCATCGTCACCACCGTGTGACGAAGAAGAAACACCCCGCCAGGCTGACGAAGCACGACCTTCGTGGACACGGCGGCTCGCCGCGAGTGCGACGTGGCGACGCTTTTCGGTGTGAACCGCAAACCCGAGTCGATGTCGCTGCACGCAGGGTCGTGGCCCTCACCGGGCCAATGGCGGGGCCAGTAGCCGCTCGATGTGGTGCTTGTCACTACTTTTTTGCCGCACCGTAGGCCTTAATGTGACATGCGTACCGTACGGTTGGACCATGACATTTGAACAGCCGCTCCCGAAATCTCTTTCACCGTCGCGGCTCGCGGACTTCCAAGCGTGTCCCCGGCGCTACCAGCACGCGTCAATCGAACGAATCCCCCAGCCCGCCAGTTACGCCACCGTCAAGGGCCGATTCGCCCACTACGTCTTCGAGAGCCTCTTCCTACTGCCCGCACCCGAGCGCACGATTGACAAGGCCCGCGAGTACGTCACGCCCGCGATCGAAAGGATCCTGACCCCTGAGGTCCGCACTGAAATCGCGATGGATGACGCCATGCTCGAGCGCCTGCTCAGCGAAACCGAATCCATCATCACCACGTACTTCGAGATGGAGGACCCGAGCACGGTCAACAGCGAAGGCATCGAACTTCGCCTCGGCGTCACCGTCAACGACGCACCGCTCTTTGGAATCCTCGACCGTCTGGACCGTGACGAGAACGGCGACCTCGTGATCGTCGACTACAAGACCGGAGCACTGCCGAACCGGAACTACGACGCCCAGACTTTCGCGAACGCCGAGCTGTACGCCGTGCTGTGCCGCGAGAAGTTCGGCGAGACGCCTTCGAGGATCCGACTGCTCTACGTCGCGAAGGGCGAGGCGATCGAGCGCAACGTCACCGACGTCGTCATCAGGGCTCGCGCGACGGCGGCGTCCAACGCCTGGGAGCGGATCAACCGCTACTACGCCGACGGCGACTTCCCCGTAACGCCGTCCTCCAATGCCTGCCGGTTCTGTTCGTTCAAGGACCTTTGTCGTGCCCAGGGCGTGCCGGTTCCTTCGCGCTGATCCCTAGGCTGGTTTCGTGACCAGTTTTGACCTCTCATACGACTACCGCTGCCCCTTTGCGAAGAATATCCACCTGCACGTCATCGCCGCCCTCAACGCCGGCGCCGACTTCGACGTGCGCTTCGTGCCCTGGACCATGAGCCAGGGTTACAAGAGCGAAGGGTCCCCCGATGTCTGGGACGACCCCGCGCACGACCCCGACCTTCTGTCACTCGCCGTGAGCACTTCGATTCGCGACCAACAACCCGAGTTCTTCTTGCGCGCTCATGAGGCCCTGTTCCGCGCCCGCCACGAACGCGCAATCCGACTGGTCACCATGGACGAGATTGAGGTCGTCCTCGCGCCCCTCGGCGTCGACATGACCAAGCTCCGTGATGACCTCGAATCGCGCCGTCCCCATCAGGTAATTGGCGAGAGTTTCGAGGAGTTCTCCAAGTTCGAGGCGTTCGGGGTCCCCACATTCGTGGTGGAGAACGACGCCACGTTCGTTCGCTATATGCAGCCGCCGACCGCCGACGCCAAGGGCTCGATCAAACTCATCGAGTCGATCGTGAACCTGATCGAGGCGCAGCCCGAACTCAACGAGTTCAAGCACACGCGCCTGCCGCGCTAGGCGTTACGCCGCCAGGCGGAATATCAACTCCAGGAGGGCCAGCAGCCCGAACACCAATGCCGGTGTGAACAGTTTCGCGTTGTCGCCCTTTCGGATGTGGAAGTAGACCGCCGCGAACATCAGGACCGTCAGTCCACCGGCGGCCGCCTCATTGATCACGGCGAGGAAGGATGACCCCTTTGCCGCGAGTCCGACGAGCAGTCCAATACCACCGGCGATCTCGAGGATGCCGATACGCTGGTACGCCGACTTGGAGAACTCCAGGTGACTCGCGGACTGCGAGGCCATGGGGTTGAATCGAACCTTTTGAAGTCCCGAGGTTACGAACCCCAGAAACAGGACGAGAGAGATGATGCTGGCTACTGCTGACATGTGTGCTCCTTGTAGCCAGCAACTTTACTAGCGCCGCCAGGAGAATTGTGCACTAGTGCGAATCGGCGTATTCCCTCAGGACATCGATTGCCGCTTCACGCTCCGCTGGGGTACCCGTTGGGGCCGCCGAGTATTCGGTGACGCCCGCCTGCGCCAGTTCGTCCAATTGTTCAAGTACCTGCTGCCTCGATCCGAGAAGACCGACGTCGGCGGGCTCCTTCGCCCCCTCGCGCTCCATCATCGCGGCGTAACTCGGAAGCGTCGGATAGATGGCGTACTCCTTGTTCACGCGCTCGCGAGCGCCGGGTATATCGTCGCTGACGGTGATTGGCAACGCGCACACGACGCGCGGCTCGGGTCGACCCGCCGCCGCCGCGGCGGCTCGGATCGTCGGACTGATGTGTGTCTGGATCGTCTTTCGTCCGGTCATCCACAACACCGTCCCGTCGGTCAGTGACCCGGCGAGCTCGAGCATCTTCGGACCCAACGCCGCGATCAACAGGCTCGGGGTCCTCGTCTCCTTAGGCCCGACTGGGCTCATCGCCACCGCCGAGATCCGCTCACCCTTCGCCGCGACGTTCTCGCCACGCAACATGGGCGCGATGGCGTTGATGTACTCGTGCATGTACGTCGCCGGTCGTTCGAACGAGATTCCCCACAGTCCTTCGACCACCACCTGGTGAGAGAGCCCGATGCCGAGCGACAGATGCCCGCCAATCGCCTCCTGGACGGTGCGCGCCTGGGCGGCGAGCATCGACGGATGGCGCGGCTGAATCGGAATGACTGACGTACCAAAATCGACGTCGCGCAATTCACGCCCGACGATCGCGAGCACGGTCAACGTGTCGGGTCCAAAGATCTGCGATGACCACATCGAGGTGAAGCCCTGCTCCCGCAGCCGTCGGGCGCGGGCCAGCGTCTTTTCGAGCGGCCCGTCGGTATCGAGTCCAATAGCGATCCGCATAATCCCAGCCCCCTGTCACGACCTGTAGCGTTTAGCCGTGTCGAATGCCACCCAACCTAGCCGCCGAGCGATCGGCGTCGTCGGGGCCGGACAGTTGGCGAGGATGATGGGCGACGAGGCCCACGCGCTCGGTCTCAGTCTCACGGTATTGGCGACGGGTATCGACGAATCAGCCGCCACCACTTGCGATGAAGTCGTGCTCGGCGCGGCGAAGGACCAAACTGCGCTCGACGCGCTCAGCGACCTCGTCGACGTCGTGACCTTCGACCACGAGCTGATCGATCTCGACCAGATCGAGTCACTCGAAAATCGGGGTGTCGTCGTGCGACCCAGTGCGGCCGCGTTGCGATTCGCCGTGGACAAGGCTCACCAACGCCACCACTTCGCTGAAGCCGGACTGCCCGTCCCCCGCTTTCTCGTCGTCGACGCCATCGACGACATCCGATTGATCCCCTTCCTCGATCAACTCGACGGTGAGCCGGTCGTGAAGACCGTGACCGGCGGGTACGACGGGCGCGGCGTCCACTTCCCCGAAAGCCGCCAGGACACCCTGAAACTCATCGGTGATCTGGCGGCATCGGGCCACGTGCTGATCGAAGAGCGCCTGGAACTCGAAAGCGAGGTCGCCCAGGTGCTCGCGCGTGCGACTGATGGATCGGTCGCTCTCTACCCTTTGGTCACGACGCTCCAGGATGACGGCATGTGCGTCGAAGTCGTCTACCCCGCTCAGGTCGCACGCCATCTCGTCGACGAGGCCGCCGCACTCGCCGAACAGATCGCCTCGCTCATCGAGTGCGTGGGCATACTCGCGATTGAGTTCTTCGTGACCGCGAAGGGACTGATCATCAACGAAGTGGCGCTGCGGCCCCACAACTCCGGACACTGGACCATCGAGGGAACGAGCACGAGTCAGTTCGCAAATCATCTACGCGCGGTGAGCGGCGAGGAGCTGGGCGACACGACGCCGCTCTGCGCCAATGCGGTCATGGTGAACGTCGTTGGCTCGGACCGACCGGGTTCGTTGATCGACGCGTCAGCGGTACCGGGCGCACACGTCCACGATTACGGCAAGTCCTGGAGGCCGGGGCGCAAGCTCGGCCACGTCACCGTCGTCGGTGACGACGCCACTTCGGTACACGTGAGAGCATGGGAGAGTGCCCGCGTGTACGGCACGAGGACTCGGGAGGCGTGATGCAGCCAGTTGTGGGCATTGTCATGGGCAGTTCATCGGACCACGAGATCATGGAAGACGCCGCGACGATCCTCGAGCATTTCGGCGTCGCCTACGAGATCCACGTGGTCTCAGCGCACCGCACACCCGAAGTGATGCTCAACTACGGCCGTAGTGCGCGCTCGAGGGGGCTCAAGGTCATCATCGCCGGCGCGGGTGGCGCCGCCCACCTGCCGGGAATGCTGGCTGCGGTCACGACCCTGCCGGTCATTGGCGTACCGGTCGCGTTGGCGCGCCTCGACGGCATGGACTCATTGCTCTCGATCGTCCAGATGCCCCGCGGCGTACCGGTCGCCACGGTCGCGATCAACGGCGCCCAGAATGCCGGTCTGCTCGCGGCGAGGATGCTCGGCGTCGACGACGAAAGAATCGGTGACGCGCTCGAGTCCTACCGTCTCGAACTCGCCGAGCAGGCGGCGCACCAGGACAGGGATATCCCGAGAAACTAGGGCTTTTGGCAGTTTCCTGCTAAAAGTTCTTACACAACGCCCCGTGAACCAGCCCCTAGGCTGACGGAGAAGCGAAGGAGGCCCCAGTGGGTTTAGCAAAGAGAATTAATTCCATTTTCCAGGCCAAGTCCAACGCGGCGCTCGACAAGATCGAGGACCCGCGCCAAACACTCGACCTCTCGTACCAGCAGCAGCTCGAAAACTTGACCAAGGTCAAGCGGGCCGTGGCGGACGTGGCGACCGCGCGCAAGCGCGTCGAGATCCAGGCCGAGCAGTTGAAGAGCCAGGGCGACAAGCTCGCCGACCAGGCGAAGGCAGCCCTCGCCCAAGGCAACGAGCCCCTGGCGCGCGAGGCCCTGACTCGTCGCGAGGCGATTGCCGCCCAGCTGAAGGATCTCGACACCCAGCACGCCACGATCGTCGAGCAGGAGGACAAGCTCACCCAGACCTCCCAGAAACTCCAGACCGAGGTGGAGGCCTTTCGCACCAAGAAGGAGACCATCAAGGCCACCTACACCGCCGCCGAGGCGTCGGCCCACATCTCTGAAGCGGTCAGCGGCATCTCAACCTCGATGAACGACGCCGGCGCCGCGATGCAGCGCGCTCAGGACAAGGTCGCTTCGATGCAGGCCCGCAGCGGGGCTCTGGACGAGCTGCTCGCCTCGGGCGCCCTGACCGACCTGACCGCCGAGCCCACCGACGACATCCAGGCCCAACTCGACAAGGTCGGCAAGACGTCGGACATCGACGCGCAACTGGCCGCCTTGAAGACCCAAATGGGCACCGGCGACACGGGCCAACTCCCCTCGGGCCAGGGTGCCTGACGATGGCGAAGTCCAAGATTGAGACCGATCACGGCCTGAACGTGCGAATGTTCGTGACGGGCCTGCTGCTCGTCCTGCTCTACGCCATCATTGTGACGGTCCTCATCCGACTCGGTGTCGGATACCTCTTCGTGATCGTCATCGCGGCGGCGTTGCTGTTCTCCCAGTACTACTTCTCGGACAAGATCGCGATGTTCTCGATGAAGGCGCACGAGGTGACCCCCGCCCAAGAGCCCAAGCTCCACGAAATCGTCGACCGCCTGTGCCTGCTCGCCAACATGGAAAAACCCCGCGTCGGAGTCGCCGAGGTCGACATGCCCAACGCCTTCGCCACCGGGCGCAGCCCCAAGCACGCCGTCATCTGCGCAACGCGCGGACTGATGAACCGTCTGAGCGACGAGGAGCTCGAAGCGGTACTCGCCCACGAACTCAGCCACGTCGCCCACCGCGACGTCGCGGTGATGACCATCGCGTCGGGTGTGGGAATGCTGGCAGGTCTCGTGAGTCGCATGGCCATGTGGAGCACCATGCTCTCGGGCGGCGGGCGCAACAAGAACGGCCAGAACATCGTGCTGCTCGAGATGATCACCTGGATTGTGTCGCTCGTGATCTACGTGATCGCCTATCTGCTCACGATGGCGCTCTCGCGCTACCGCGAACTCTCAGCGGACCGCTCGGGCGCGATTCTGATCGGCAAGCCCAGTGTGCTCGCGAGCGCGCTCGTGCACATCACGGGCGACATAGGTCGCATACCGCGCACCGACCTGCGAAAGGCCGAGAGCATGAACGCCTTCTTCTTCGCCCCCGCGCTCTCGGGCGGCGGCGCGGCGTCGCTGTTCTCGACGCACCCATCGTTGGAGAAGCGCCTCGACCAGCTCAACAAGCTCGAGCGTGAACTGAACGGCTAGTGGGCTTTCGCGACGCGCTCTTCGGGCGCACCAAGCAGGTCCAACCGAAACTCGACAACCTCTTCGCCCTGCCCACCGCGGCACTGACGTTGGAGACCGAGCTCGACCTCGTCACCTCGGGCGAGGCCGGCCTCTGCTTCAAGGCCGGCAGTGGCGAGTCGACCATCACCACCGACGCCGACATCCTGCAGTTGCTGAACTTCGACGAGACGACCGGGCAGGTGTCGCTCACGACCGACGACCTCGGTTTCAAGTGGCTCGTCGTGAAGAACCCCGACCTCGAAGAGCTCGTCACCCGGATCCACAGCGCGAACACCTCGCTCGTCGAGAACGGCCTCGGGCCGAGGTTGCTCTGCGCGGTCTTTGGTTTCGTACCCAAGGCCCCGCCGGGCGACGGATCAGTACGGATGGTGTACCTCTTGAAACAGGGGACGTTCTACCCCTTCGCGCCCACCAGCAAGGACCAACGCGACAACGAATTGGAACTACGCGTCCGTTCGTTCCTCGAGAAGGACCTGCCCATGGAGAAGGACCTGGCACGCTGGATGGCGCTCTGGAACCTTCCCGTCAACTAATCGGCGAGCACCTGGGCGAATCTCGCAACGAGTAATTCGTCGAGTCCGTTGATGTAGTCGAGGTCCAACTGGGTGATCCCGCCGCGGTCGTGGGTCCACAGTTCGAAACGCAACTCGCGGTAGCCAACGGCGACGACCGGATGATGATCCAACCCTTCGGCGAGGGTGCCCTGGGCGTCGAGAATCGCGATGGAGCTCGGGTAGTCCCTCGTTCGCAGTTCGCGTACGAGGCGATCGTGATCGAGCCGCCACGCCGGATGACCTTCGAGCCAACCCGCGACCGTTGCGTCGTCGAGACGTTCGGGTCGACTCACGGGTGCGTCATATCCTCGGGCACGACCGCCTTGTCGAACTCCTCGGCGCTCAGAAAGCCCAGACTCATCGCCGCCTCACGAAGCGTGGTGCGCTCCTTGTGCGCCTTCTTCGCGACCTTCGCAGCCTTGTCGTAACCAATGATCGGGTTGAGTGCGGTGACCAACATCAACGAGTTGTTGAGGTGGTGGTTGATCTGCTCGTAGTCGGGCTCGAGTCCCTCGACGCAGAACTCGCGGAACCGGTCGCACGCGTCGGTGAGCAGGTCGATCGAGTTGCAGAAATTGTGGATCATCACGGGCTTGCAGACGTTGAGCTCCAGATTGCCCCGCGAGCCGGCCATGGCGACCGCCGCGTCGTTACCGAAGACCTGGATCGCAACCATGATCATCGCCTCGGACTGGGTCGGGTTGACCTTGCCGGGCATGATCGAACTACCGGGCTCGTTTTCGGGCAGCTGCAGTTCGCCCAGGCCCGAACGAGGACCGGATCCCAGCCAGCGCAGGTCGTCGGCGATCTTAATGAGGCTGGTCGCGGTGGTCTTGATTGCGCCATGCGCGAAGACCAGGGCGTCGTGCGCGGCGAGCGCTGCGAACTTATTGGGCGCCGTGACGAACGGCTTGCCGGTAATTTCGGCGATAGCGGCGGCGACGCGTTCACCGAACTCGGGGTGTGTGTTGAGCCCGGTGCCGACGGCCGTGCCGCCCGCGGCCAGCTCGTAGAGACCACCGAGCACCAGTTGCAGGCGATTGAGGTCGGCGTCGAGCTGAGCGACGTAGCCCGAGAACTCCTGGCCGAGCGTGAGTGGCACCGCGTCCATGAGGTGGGTTCGGCCGATCTTGGTGATGTTGGCGTAGGCCTCCGCCTTCGCGTCGAGCGCGTCGCGGAGCCGCGTCAGCGCCGGGACCAGCCGGTCTGTGATCTCGACGACCGCCGCGATGTGCATCGCCGTCGGAAAGGTGTCGTTGGACGACTGGGACATGTTCACGTGGTCGTTGGGGTGCACGGGGACCTTGCTGCCCCTCTCGCCGCCGGCCATCTCGATGGCCCGGTTGGAGATGACCTCGTTGACGTTCATGTTGGTCTGGGTGCCCGATCCCGTCTGCCAGATGCGCAGCGGGAACTCCTCCATCAATGCCCCGACGATCACCTCGCGAGCGGCTCGTTCGATGAGCGACGCGCGCTCGGCATCGAGCTTACCGAGGGCGTTGTTCACCTGGGCCGACGCCAACTTCAAGACACCGAAGGCTCGAATGAGCGCGGGCGGCATCGTCTCGTGGCTGATAGCGAAGTGGTGCAGGCTCCGCTCGGTCTGGGCGCCCCAGTAACGGTCGGCGGGAACCTCTATCTCACCCATCGTGTCTGATTCAATACGTACGTTCGTCATGACGAATCCTCTCCACTGCGTGCAGGTTCTCTTGTGCGCGGGCCTGTTCACCGCGACGGGAATGGTGCGACGCGGCGGCGCGTTCGCCACTGCGCGGATTCGCACCAAAACTCATTACAGTAAAACTAGTAGCCCAGAGACAATCCACATTTAGGAGCCCCATGGCAGACACCTTCACCCCGGCCGCCCGCGCTATTTTTGCGAAGAATGTGCTCGCCCACGTGGCGAGCATCGGCTCCGACGGCGGACCCTACGTAACACCGGTGTGGGTCGAACTGGATGGTGATGACATCGTCATCAATACGGCCCTCGGTCGGGCTAAGGCCCGCAACCTGGCGTCGGATTCGCGCGTGGCCGTGTCCCTCACCGACCCCGACAACCCCTACGTCTGCATCGCGGTACGCGGATCGGTCGTTGGTTTCACCACCGAGGGTGGCGACGAGGTAATCGACCGCCTGGCGAAGAAGTACCTGAACGTCGATTCCTACCCCATGCGTCGAGAGGGCGAAGTTCGCGTCACCGTGCGCATCCACCCAGACCGCATTGCCATCCAACCCGAATAGAAACTAGGCGATTTCGACAGAACCGACTCCCGATCGAGTGGGGCAATTGGGTGCGGGCTCAAATCACAGGGCCGACCGCAACGATCCGACTGGAGGGTTGGACGTTGGGGTGTCAAGACCACGCAGTTTCTCGGCGGGGCGGGCATGTTGTGAAACCTCCCTCCTCGGACTGACGCGCGCCGACGCCGGGACGATGTCGTTGCTCGGCTACGAGGAGGACGCGGATGAGGGTCGTCTTACCCGCGCCGTTGGGACCCAGGTACCGGAACGCGCAGCCGCGCGGTACCTTGAGGTCGACGCCGTCGACTGCGATGCTTGCACCGAAGCGCTTGGTGAGGTTATGCGTCTCGACGGCCCAGTCGCGCGCCTCGCCCGTCAGGCCCTCGTCCACCGCGCTGGCACTCATCGTCCATCCCTTCGCCGCGGCACCCGGCCGGGCGCTCTCGCAACCCTGGTAGGGGCTGGCCCCGCGCGGAAGAAATAGGGGTAAACCCTGATGACCCTTACGGGTGGGCGCCTGCTGCATGCCACGGCACCGCTAGTTGCAACAGCAAATCGAAACGAGTTTTCACGTCTGGTGTCGGAGGCTCGATGTGCCCCCCGTGAGATTGTGCAGAGATGATGTCGCACCCGAGAGATGGGTCGAAGCGTGCCTAAGGGACGACCATTCGGCAACGGTGCGATGATTTGCGTCACCCCGCACTAGTTCCAACTGTTGATCCGGACTCATTGTCGTTGCATTGACGGCTTGAACTCGTCCACACTCGAGGAATTTGAGTACTGGCGGGTGTGGTTGTCGTTGATAGTGACGCGCCAGCGAAAGCAATTGCGTTCCGACCGTAGATGGTGTCACTTCGCTGTCGATAAGCCAAGACGATGGCATGTCACAGCCCCCTTGGTGAGCGCCCGCACCATCGCCACGCTGCTCCCTGTAAGAGTCTCTTCGCGAGCTGCAGCCGTGAGATCTCGAGCGACGCGCTCGAGAGAGGAGTTGCCCGATTGCGCTAGAGCCGAAATCAGCGACCCCGGGACCGCTATCGCGAAGAACTGATCAGGTGTCGGCTTTGGCGGCAACTTTGGAGGCGTTCCGATGAGTCTGCAGGCGGCGGCCTCACGTTGAAGATGGTGGCTTTGCATTGACAGCGAGGCATTGGTTGAACAGCTCGCCAGCAAAAGGCCGAATACTCCGAGGCACACGAAACACCGCAACATTCGTCGAACTCGAAGTGTTCTTATTGTGCTAGGTACCCCCATTGACTGAATGTTATTGCGTGCCGCACACCGCGTGTCCCTGGGCAACACCTTGTTGGGACGGTGGCCCGACGCAATAAGAACGCAAGCCTGCATTGACGCCTGATTTGATGACGGGGTTCCGGTCGCCATAATTGACAATTGAGACTTTCCAAGGATTGCGGACGTGTGAGACTGAAATCATCCAAAGGGCCAGCGCCCGCTGCTATGTGACGTGATGACAACGGATTGGAGAGTTGATGCTTCAGTATGCAGTAGTCACGCACGGTGACAGGCCCGATCTTCACGACCAACTCCCCGACGCATTTCGCGAGGTCTGGCCGGAGTTCATCTTTCACGATGCGGTTGCCAGTGAGTACATTGCGCGAGTAGACGAGCACTTCGCGTTCTTCGGGATCTTGATTGTCGATGAGGGACAAGTCATTGCCGGCGGTTGGGGTGTGCCACTCGCGTGGGACGGCACAATTGACAACCTCCCATCCGGGTACGATGCTGCCCTCGTGCAAGCCGTTGAGGGCTGCGAGACCGATGTGACTCCCAACACGTTGAGCCTGATGGCCATTGCTGTGCGTTCAACGCGCCAAGGAGAGGGACTTTCCGCTCGGGTCATCGAAGCGCTCGCGGAGCGTGCAGCGTCGCGCGGTCTGTCAAGAATTATCGCACCAATACGCCCAACTCTAAAGGTCAGCTATCCGTTGGCCACGATGGATGACTTCTCGCAGTGGACACGCGTAGATGGCCTGCACCTCGACCCTTGGATACGCACCCACCAGAGAATGGGCGCCTCAATCCTGGCAACCGCACCGGCCTCGATGACCATCGTGGGGACGGTAGCGGAGTGGGAATCGTGGGCGCAGATGGCATTTCCCCAGAGCGGGAGCTACATCGTCCCGGGGGCCCTCGACGTGGTGGTGATCGATCGAGAGCAGGATCACGGCATCTACGTAGAACCCAACCTTTGGATGCAACACAAGTAAAGGAATAGAGGAAGCTGCGGTTGTCCGAGTCCCGACCTGACAGGTCCATCATCTTCCACTGGCGTTTGACCGCTTGATAGGAGACGAGGGCCGCCGGGCTATGTCGGGCTGATTGCCAACGGGCATCGAAAACAGCAACATGTGTTCATCGCTTGAGCCAACTAGTTCACTGGCTTGTCGTCGTAATCGTCACCTCATTCAAAGCCGTCTTGGTGTTGGTCTTCACTATCACGTGCACCGAGACCAAGGACTCCAAATATTTCGCCACTGTCTGCCCCCTGCTCTTGGCGAGTGCAGTGCTCTGCCTTGCATAGCTGGTCACAACGAGCGAAGCACCTGGGAGTAACTTCTTGGCCAAGGTCCTCAGCGCAAGCCTTTCAATCGCACTCAACGAACTGCCCTTCGCTCCAAAATTGATGGTGAGTCTCGCCGGTCTCGCTGGAAGCGTGAAAGTGATCGACGTCGATCCTGAACTCGCCGCTAGGTACGTGGAGTCTGCGGCCTTCGTCGCCGTCACCACGCACGTGCCGGCGCCAGTCACGCTCAATGAAGTGCCGGTGACTAAGCAACCTTGCGCGGTACCCGAAAGGACCGCGTAACTTAACTTGCCCAGACCCGAGCCGCCCGTTGTAGTGAGCGCGAGCGCAACGCCCACCGTTCCCTTAGCCGAAGTGATATTGAGCGAAGCCTGATTCTGCTTCGCCGCGACGACGAACACCGGATCGTTCGAAAAGGTCACGGAGGCCGAACCATCTATGGAGGATGTGCCCACCGCCACCAGGCCCGTTGAAGTCAGTTGATAGACGACATCTCCGGATGCGATGCTCGCGTCGGTGATCGCCATCGTGATCGGGGAAATTGACGTCGGCGTCGTGCCGTCGGGCGCCTGCCACGCCACCGCCAGGGCAAAGAGGTAGGTCTGACCCGCAGGTAACATCGCCGCCAGTGTCGACGAGTCGACGATTGGATAGACGCTAACCGTCGTACCAACAGGTAGCGCATTCGCTGGCACCCATATTGTTCCACTCCCCGCGCCGGAAACTCCCGAAATGGTCACAGAGGTCGTACTCGACGCAGTCACCGAAGTCGGCGCGCCAAACACCGAAGCAGGAATGCTTCCGACTGTGGGGGCCGGCGCATTGGCGGGACCCGTCGGGGACGAACCTGCGCCTGATGCAAGGGCGAGATTAACGGTGAACCCGTGTTGCGAACCGGTGCTGGAAGTCCACGTGCCCGCAACGAGACCCGAGTTGTTGACGCTACTCACATCCGTTTCAGTGGAACCGGGGTAGTTGATGAACGTGAGTTGTCCCCCGTTCATCAACCATGAGGAATGTGTTGGAGCGCAACCGTTTCCCGAGTTCCCCGCAATCGACCCGAGGTCATTGATCGCATTCAGCGTCGTCCACCCACAGAATCCGATCGGCACGGACGGATCAATGAAAGTCGTGAACGTGCTGCCCGTATCCGTGAATCCCTCGTTCGGAGGAACATCGCCCGTCAGAAAGACCGTCGTGCCAACCATCACATTCGAATTGTTTATTCCTAATAGCTGGGTGCCCGAGTCAGGAAGACTGCCAGCCGGCGCGCCCGGAACATTGTAAGTCGTGAACGTACCGTCTTGCCACACAAAGCCTTCATAGCCGGTGGCGGCGCCGATGTTGTTGTCCGGGTAGGTATAACCGTCAAGGTCCGTCGTGAAGAAATAGCCAACCACGACACCGGCATTGTTCACGTCGCTCGCGACGGTCCCCCACTGATCGCCCGAGGTGGCTTGCGGATCATCCAACCAAGTGAAAACACCGCTCCCGGAGCGGACAAAGCTGTGCTCGACGGTGTTCGCACTGTTCCAGAAGGTGCCCGTCACTGCACCGGCATCATTGATCGAACTGATCTCGGTCGTGTCAGACCCTGGGACGTCGATAACGGTGATAGTGCCATTGGCATCGATGAACCCGTGCTGACCGCTGGCGTCCAAAAAATAACCGGCGACCACGCCTGAATTGTTCACCCAAGTTACGTGGGTGGCGCTGGCTCCGGGTACGTCAATGATGGTGAAGTTTGGAACAGCCGTCGCCCTCGGCGCCGACTCGCCCGAGGTCGCGCCCGCCAGAGAGCCGGACAACGGCACTCCTACAAGCGTCAGTCCTCCAAAAGTTAAAGAGAGAGCAAAGAATGCTCTCCAAATCTTGGTGGTGGAAATATTCCGTAGGTCAAACATGAACGCTCACCATCGCCTTCTCGCGGCTACTGCAGTCAGCACGGCCGTGACGTGCCCGCGTCTCCGTTCTACAACCTCGCCAACGGTCAAAACCTCTTGACGAGTAGGGCCGATATACCCTTTGTCAAGAGGACCATTGATCGCTGCAACTGATGCCGCACGAGCGAATCGCCTCGGACGTCATGAAGATCGATCGCCGTGAGTTCGGCCCGTATGGCCTCTTGCAGGTCGAAGTCGCGCGAGGACGACGATGGCGTTGGCGGCGATGAGCACGGCCTTCGGATTCAAGGTGTAGTTCGCGACCACTATCGGTGCGCTTGGCGCAGACAACCTCGCCGACACCGTACCGGTAACTCCGGAACTTGACGTCGCCGCCCCTGACGTCGGGACCGAGAAGCCGGTGACGGCAAGGCCGGTAGTGGCCAGCGCGAGGCTTACGGCGACTCTCGAAAGGCGACTTGGCTTGCGCACGGCACATCCCCCTGAGTCGACGACTCAACTGCACATTGTCTGTACGCGGGGCCGAAGACAATGGTTTTACCACATTCGGTTCATTTTTCGACATCTTGTCAACGGAGTGCGGGCGGCGCTCACGGCCCCGTTTGACGAACGTTGACCAATGCAACGACATCCCCGATCGCCGAAGTCGTTCGACCATGCAATGCAGTTCGTGACAGCGGTACGAGCAGCTCAGAGGCCCGACGTGTGCCCACACTCACCATCACACCCCATCGGGCCTCGAGTTTACTGAAGGTGGGATTAGGCGAAGCGCGCTAGTTTTCCGATCGTCATGTCGTCATTTGACATCAGTCGAAGCGACTCGTCCTCGCATCCAACCAATGTTCCCTCAGCCGCCCAGACGGTCACGGGTCGAGGGGGTGCGGGCCGGTTGTAGGCCTTGGTGATCGTCGCGACATCGTTGGTGACGTTGACTTCGTCATCGCTCAAAAGCGCCCGCACGACTTGCGCGTGGGCCTCGCTATCACGCTCGGCCTCGACCACGACGTGCTCGAGGTCCACGATCCAACTGAGCGTCTTGACGTCACGCGCGAGGAGTGAGGCGCTGTAATCGCCCGAGACCCGCAGCCAGACACCAACCGGTCCGTGCCACTGGTCCTTCAGGGATGCCACACAGATGACGGTGTCGGCGTCGGTGATCGAGAGCGTCACGGGCGACGACTGGAGGGACAGGAAATCGGCGAGTTCCTCGAGTCGGTCGAACGATGAGGAGAGGTGCACCAGCGCCACGGTCAGGGCTGCAGGTCTTCCTTGGGTAGACGCTCGATGTTCACGTCGCGAAAGGTCAACACCCGCACCGAGGGGACGAAGCGTGCGGCCCGGTACATGTCCCAAACCCAGGCGTCGGTGAGAATGACTTCGAGCAGAGTGGGTGTGCCCGACGAGCGGACCTCGACGGCTACCGAGTTCGCCAGGTAGAAGCGGCGGTCGGTCTCGACGGCGAAGTCGAACATCCCAACGACGGCTTTGTACTCCTGCACGAGAGCGAGTTCAAGAGTTGACTCGTAGTCGTCGAGCTCTTCTTCACCCAAGAGAGACTACGGACGCTCGGTAACGCGAAGCTCCTTGATCTTGGCGGCTTTTCCACGCAGATCACGGAGGTAGTACAACTTGGCGCGACGAACGTCACCGTAGGAGTCGACTTCAATCTTGGCAATAGTCGGGGCGTGCACGGGGAACGTGCGCTCCACGCCGACACCGAAACTGATCTTGCGGACGGTGAACGTCTCCTGCACGCCAGAACCCTGGCGACGGATAACGACGCCCTGGAAGACCTGGACGCGCTCGCGGGTCCCCTCGACCACGCGTACGTGGACCTTCAGGGTGTCACCGGTGCGGAAGGATGGAATGTCGTCGCGGAGCGAGTCGCGGTCGATGAGGTCAGTCGGATTCATGAGAGCGGTCCCTTTCGGATCACTGAGGCTTTAGAAGTTTAGCCGTTCTCGCGGGGGTCCACCGGCGCGGCGAATTCAGCCAGAATCGCCGCATCCTGGGCGCTGAGCCCTCCCCGGCGCGCAATCAGGTCCGGTCGGCGCTCGATCGTGCGCGCCAGCGCCTGGGCCCGGCGCCAGCGCGCGATCCGAGCGTGATCGCCCGAACGCAGTATTTCAGGCACGTCCAGGCCCCGAACCGAGGCCGGCTTGGTGTAGTGGGGGTATTCGAGCAGACCGTCGCCGAAGGACTCCTCGACGCTGGACTCGTCGTTTCCGAGCGCGCCCGGCAGTAGCCGTACGACGGCCTCTATCACGCACAGCGCCGCCAGTTCCCCGCCGGCGAGCACGAAGTCGCCGATCGAGACCTCGTCGTCCACCGCCAGATCGAGCGCACGCTGGTCGAAACCCTCGTAGCGGCCGCACAGCAGCGTGAAGCCGTCGAGCCCACTCAACTCGCGCGCTACATCGTGATCGAACGTGCGCCCCGACGGCGAGAGGGCGATCACCGGCCGGCAAAGACCGGGCGTCTCTTCAATGGTGCGGATGATCGGCTCCGCGCGAAGGACCATGCCCGCTCCTCCGCCGAAGGGCGTGTCGTCGACCGTTCGATGCGGGTCGTCGGTGGCGTCGCGAAAGTCGTGCAGGTGCAGTTCGAAGACGCCGCGCTCGCGGGCACGCCCGAGCACTGAGGTCGTCGCGTACTGTCCCACCGCCTCGGGAAACAGCGTGAGGACGTCGATGCGCAGGGTCACTCGAAGAGGCCTTCGGGCGCGTCGATGTCGATCCGCTCATTGGCGTGGACGTTCGTGACGAATGTGAGGGGAACCAGCGCGCCGTTGTCGAGCACGAGGATGTCGCTCGCGGGATTCGCCTCGACGTCCACCACGACTCCGCGGTACTCGCCCGATGCGTCGTAGACCTTCGCGCGAAAGAGATCGTCGATCCAGATGACGTCGTCGTCCTCGATACGCTGCGCCGAGAGCACGACCCCGCGCCACTGTTCGGCGTCCTCGCGGGTGACGATCCGGTCAAAGGACACGATGTAGCGGTTCTGGTGCGCGGCAGCGGCCTTCACGACGAGGGATCCCCGATCGGTGTGGAGTTCGGTGCCGGTGTCGAGCCGCTCTTCGCGGTCGGTCCAGAGGTCGACCAGCACCTGACCCTTGAGTCCTTGGGCCTTGATTATCCGCCCGACTTCGAGCAGGGGGCGCTCGTCGGCGCTCGGCATTAGTCGACGATGTCGACTGAAGTGGTCACACCGTCACGCGCGCCAGCGGCGCCCACGAGGGCGCGGATGGCTTGGGCGGTGCGGCCACGACGACCGATGATCCGGCCCATGTCGTCCGGTCCGACGCTGAGTGACAGTACGACTTTGCCCTGACGCTCGCTCACATCGACCGAGACGGCGCTCGGGTCTTCAGCGAGGGACTTGGCAATGAATTCCAGAACGGCCGTGGCCGTGTCCGCTTCGGCACCAACGAAACTCTCGACGACGCTGTCGACGTCAGCGCCTTCGTCGTCGAATGTGTTGATGTCGCCGGCTTCGTATTCGTCGTGCACGTCGCTCACTTGGCGGCCTTTGCGGCTTCGAAGGCCTCGAGGGCCCCACTCGCCTTCAGTAACTTCGCGACGCGCTCGGTCGGCTGCGCACCGTGCTGAAGCCAGTGCACGACCTTGTCGTTGTCGATGGAGAATACGGTCTCGGGCTGAGCGTCCGAGATGCCACGGGGCTGGTAGGTGCCGACGATCTCAAGGAACGCACCCGAACGGGCGCGACGGCTCTCAGCCGCCACCACACGGTAGGTCGGTTGCTTCTTCTTACCCATACGCACCAAACGAAGTTTCACAGCCACGACGAAATTCCCTTCAAACCTTTTGTTCTGGTCCACCAGAACTGGGCGATATACCCGAGCAGAGAAGTTTAGCGTTGTTTGGGGGGTGTAACCCGCCCTCCCTTCTTCTTCTTGTTTTTTCCGCCGCCGCCGGGCCTATTGACCGGCGCCGAGGCCATACCTGCGCCGAGCGCCTCGAAGCCCGGGGGGAGCTGTTCGCGCTGGGCACTGGCGCGCGCGGCGAGCCCCGCCATTCGACCCATGCCGCCCGGCAGGTTGGGCATCCCTCCCCCACTCATCTGCTTCATCATCTTTCGCATCTCGGTGAACTGCTTGAGCAACTGGTTGACGGCGTTGACCGAGGTGCCTGATCCCTTAGCGATGCGAGTGCGGCGCGAACCGTCGAGCAGGTTCGGGTCGCGGCGTTCGCGCGGCGTCATCGAGCGCACGATCGCCTCGATCTTGTTGAGCTCACTGTCGTCGACGTTGGAAGCGGCGTTGCGCATCTCCTTGGTCACGCCCGGCATCAGCTTCATGATTCCGCCCAGTGATCCCATCTTTCGTACCTGTCCCAATTGGGCCATGAAGTCGTCGAGGGTGAACGTCCCGCTCATCATGCGCCCGGCGGACTCGGCCACGATGCTCGGGTCCATGGCGCGCTCGGCCTGCTCAATCAACGACAGGACGTCGCCCATGCCGAGAATCCGCGAGGCCATGCGGTCAGGATGGAAGAGGTCGAAGTCCGCCAACTTCTCGCCGGTCGACGCGAACACGACGGGTCGCCCGACCACGCCGCGCGCCGACAACACCGCACCGCCGCGCGCGTCGTAGTCCAGCTTGGTGACGATGATGCCCGACAACTCGAGGGTCTCGTGGAAGGCGCGCGCGGTCAGCACGGCGTCCTGACCGGTGACGGCGTCGATGACGAGGAAGGTGTAGTGCGGTTGGGTCACGTCACTGATCGCGCGCACCTCGCGCATCAGCGCTTCATCAATGGCGAGGCGACCGGCGGTGTCGACGATGACAACGTCGCGCCCCAGGCGCTGCGCCTCGGCGAGTCCCTTGCGGGCCACCTCGACCGGGTCCGACGCTTCGCTGAAGACGTCGACGCCGATCTGTCGCGCGAGCACGCGCAACTGCTCGACCGCGGCGGGCCGCTGCAGGTCGGCCCCGATGAGGTACGGCTGGCGACCCTGCTGTTTGAACCAGGCAGCCAACTTCGCCGCGGCGGTGGTCTTACCCGCACCCTGCAGGCCGGCGAGCAGCACCACGGTCGGGGGCTTGGAGGCGTACGTGACCTTGAGCGCCGAGCCGCCGAGCACTTCGACGAGCTGCTCGTGCACGGCCTTGATGACCTGCTGGCCCGGCGTCAGACTCTGGTTGAGGTCCTCGCCGCTCAGGCGTTCGCGCACGGCGTCGAGGAAAGCGCGCACCACGCCGAGTTCGACGTCCGCTTCGAGGAGCGCGGACCGCACCTCGAAAAGGGCCTCGTCGAGGTCGGCCTCGCTCAGGCGTCCGCGCGAACGCAGTGATGTGCCCAGTCGTTCGAATCGTTCACTCAGGGCGTCAAACATGATGAGTAGAGGCTACCGTCAGGCGTGCAGTAACGAATCGACAAAGGCCTCGGGCTCGAACACGATGAGATCGCCCACGCCCTCGCCCACACCCACGAACTTGACGGGAATTCCCAGTTCACGCTCGATTGCGACGACGATGCCACCGCGCGCGGTGCCGTCGAGCTTGGTCAGCACGATGCCCGTCACCGCCGCCGCCGCGAGGAATTCGCGAGCCTGACTCAGCGCATTCTGTCCGGTGGTGGCGTCGAGCACCATGAACGTCTCGACGACCTGACCGGGCGCCCGATCAGCGACCCGGCGGATCTTGGCCAGTTCATCGAGGAGGTTCGTGCTGTTGGCGCGCCGACCGGCGGTGTCGGCGAGCACGATGTCGGCCCCTCTCGCTGCGGCTCGACCCAGCGCATCGTGCACGACCGAGCCGGGATCCGCACCCTCGGCGGCGCGAACGATGTCGGCGCCGGTACGGTCGGCCCAGAGTTGCAACTGCTCGGCCGCCGCGGCGCGAAAGGTATCCCCCGCCGCCAGCACGACCGAGCGACCTTCATTGACGTGACGCTGAGCCAGTTTGCCGATGGTCGTCGTCTTACCGACGCCGTTCACGCCGACGAAAAGCCACACGGGCACCCGACCGGGCTCGGCGGACGACGTGACCGACCGGTCGGCACCGAGCGAGTCCAGCAGGTCGGCCCGCACGGCGGCGGCAACCCCGTCGGGTGCGCCGTTCGTCCGCAGGTCCTCGAGGATGGCCCTCGTCGTCGTGACGCCGACGTCACTGCGCAGCAACACTTCTTCGACGACGTCGAGCTGATCCTGGGCCAGTGCTCCGACGCTCGTGATCGCGCGGACGCGGTCGAAGATCGAACGCGACGCACCGAGCCGCTGATCGAGGTTCGAGGTCTCCTCGACGAGCACGGGACGCTCCGCTATCTCGCTCACGAGCAGGTCGGGCATCGCCTCGCGCACCACCGGGGCGATCGCGTTCGCGGGTCGACGTCGGCGCCGCACGATGATGAATACCGCCGCCAGTACGACGAGTGCCACCAGGATGATCAGGACAACGGTCACGCTGTTTCGACTTCCCTCACACGCTTCACGCGCTGACTGACGACCTTGGAAGAGGCGCCGGGCACCATGGTGACGCCGTAGAGGGCGTCGGCGGCCTCCATCGTGCGCTTCTGGTGTGTGACGATGAGCAACTGGGCCTCGTCGCGGAACTCGTCCACCAGGCTGAGGAATCGCTGGAGATTGACGTCGTCGAGGGCCGCTTCGACCTCATCCATCATGTAGAAAGGCGAAGGGCGCGAGCGAAAGACCGCGAACAGGAACGCGAGGGCCGCCATCGAGCGCTCGCCACCCGAGAGCAAGGAAATGCGCCGAACGTTGCGTCCCATGGGTCGAACCTCGATCTCGACGCCGGTATTGAGCGGATCGTCGGGTTCGGTGAGGATGAGCCGCCCCTGACCACCGGGGAACAGCATGGCGATCAACGTGGAGAAGTGCTCGTTGACGTCCGCGACCGCGCTCGAGAAGGTCTGCATGATCTCCTCGTCGAGGGCGCGCAACACCTCTTGGAGTTCGCGACGGGCGTTTCGCACGTCGCTCACCTGGGCATCCAGGTCCTTGTAACGTTCCTCGAGCGCCGCCAGCTCTTCGAGAGCGAGCGGGTTGATGGGACCGAGTGACGTGATACGTGCTTCGAGCTCGCCGACGCGCTCCTCAAGCGACACACCTTCAGGCAGCTCCAGGTCGTCGACGTCGCCCATCTCGTGGGGTTCGACGCCGAGGTCGCGGCGGATGATCTCGTGCAGATTCGATACCTTCACGGCCAGCTCGGCACGCTCGATCTCACCTCGGTGTATGGTCTCGCCCACCTGAGTGAGGCGAGCCTCAGCGGCGTTGCGTGCCTGGCGTACCTTTTCGAGACGCTCGGCGCTCGCGCGCGACGCTTCGAGTTGTTCACGGTACGTCGAGTCCATCGCCTCCTGCGAGACTCGGATGTCCTCCGCGGCGCCCGACACGAGCACCGTAAGACGCTCCAGGACCTGGAGATCGAACTCGAGTGATTCACGCCGACTGGCGGCTTCGGCGCGCTCGCTCGACCGCCCCTCGAGCCGCTGCTCGATCTCGGCGCGTCGCTGTTCGATCAGTCGTCGACGCTCGCCGAATTCGGCTTCACGCCGCGAAAGCGCGGTCGCGAGTGCGCTGACCTCGTGACGAGTCTGCTCGAGCACACCACGGTCACGCTCCATGGCGGCCTTGATCTCGCTCGCATTGGCGACTGCCGCTTCGAGGGCGGGTACTTCGCCCTGGAGCGTTGTGAGTTCCTGGGCGAGCACGACGATCTGACCCTCGAGCTCAACCACTTCGTTCGTCAGCGATTCGACGCTGAGCGCCAGTTCATTGATGGCCTGAGCCAACCGCTCGATCTCACGATTGAAGCGCGTAAGTTCCGCCTCCGCCTGGGCGTGCGACGTGTTGGCGCGATTGAGTCGCTGGCGAGCGGTCACCGCGGCCTGGTCGGCCTCGCCGCGGCGAGTCCGGATTGGAGCGACGCCATCCTGCGCCTCGCTGGCCGCGCGCTGGGCCTCTTCGACGGTGGACCTCGTCACGACCGTGCGACCCGACGCCACGCGCCAGCCCGAGGAGGCGAATCGGTCGCCGTCGCGGGTGACGATCACGAGCTCGGGGTTCGCGACCGCGACCTCGATCCCCGATTCCCAGTCGTTCGCGACGAAAGCGCGTGAGAAGAGTCCGTCGAGCACCCGTGTCACGTGTCCTGGTGCACCGGCGCGGGCGCGCACCAACGATCGCAACGCAGTGCAGCCCTGGGGTGGCGATGGCGTGGCGACGACGCCCTCGCCCACGGGCAGGATCAGACCCGCGCCGCCTTCGCGGCGCAGGGCCTCGAGGGCCGCGCGCGCGGATTTTCGACCGTCAACGACCATGGCGCCGACCGAGGCGCCGGCGGCGGACTCGACCGCTCGCTCCCAGCCCGAGTCGACTTCGATGAGGTCGAGGAACGAGCCGAGCACGCCGTCGAGGTTGCCAATGATTGCGCGACCACCCGCACCCGAGAGTTCGTCGAGTGCGCGCGCCAGCGCTTCGGCTCGGGCCTGCGTGCGTGCGGCGACGTCGGTCGCCTCACGAAACGCCTCCTCGGTGGCACTCTTGGTCTCTTCCGCACGCTGCGCTTCGAGTTCGGCCTCGGCGCGTTCACGCCGGGCGTCCTCGACAGAAACGGCGGCGGCGTCGCGCAGCGTGGTGGCGTCCGCGCGCTTGGCGACGGCTTCACTACTGCGCATGCGCGCATCGTGCAGACGCGCGGCACTTCTTCGTTCGCTGTCGCGAAGCGACGAGAGCGACCTCTCGAGCAGTTGGACCCGCTCGCGAGTGGCCTTCAGTGCAGCTTCGTCACCCTCACTCGAAGCACTCGCCCACGTCGTGTCGAAGTCACCCTCGTCGCTCTCGAGCAGCGCGCGGGCGGCGCTGAGCTCATCACGTTGCACGCCGAGTTGGGATTCTTCACTCTCGAGTCCCTGGAGATCGGTCGTCAACTTCGCCGCGTCCGCTTCTAGCGTGGCGATCACGTTCTCATCGGCCGAGGCAATAAGCGCCATGCGCAGCGAGCGCTCACGCTCTTGGATGATCGAAAGCGTGCCGCGGGCGCGCTCGCTCAGTCCTTGCAAGGTGCCGAGAGTGGACGCAAGCATTTCCTCGCGTCGACTGGCCATTTCGGCGGCGGCCGTCGTTGCCTGGGCGTCGAGGGTCACGAGTTCCGTGCGTAGTTCGCGCTCTCGAGTCGACGAGCCCGCCAACTCCGATTCCAACTGGTGGCGTCGGCCCTCGAAGGCCGCGAGACGCGTCGAGAAGAGGGCGTGGCGCGCGCGGCGCAGGTCCGCTTCGACGTCCGAGTAACTGCGCGCGGACGCCGCCTGTCGTTCGAGCGGCCGCATCTGACGGCGCACTTCGCGCACGAGGTCGCCGAGGCGTTCGAGGTTCTCCTGGGTCGCCGACAGACGGCGCTCAGCGCGCTCCTTGCGGCGACGATGCTTCAAGACGCCAGCGGCCTCTTCGATGACCGCGCGACGGTTCTCCGAACTCGAGTTGAGGATCGAGTCGAGTTGCCCCTGGCCAATAATCATGTGTTGTTGACGGCCGACGCCCGAGTCGCTCAATAGTTCCTGCACGTCGAGTAGTCGACACGTGGTGCCGTTGATTGCGTACTCCGAGTCACCGTTTCGGAACAGGGTGCGCGAGATCGTCACCTCAGCGCCGTCAATCGAGAGTCGTCCCGATGAGTTATCAAGCGTGAGCGCCACTTCGGCGCGACCGAGTGCCGGTTTGTTGGCGGTGCCTGCGAAAATGACGTCGTCCATCTTGGCGCTGCGCAGTGCGCGCGTGCTCTGGGCACCGAGCACCCAGGTCACGGCGTCGACGACGTTGGATTTTCCTGATCCGTTGGGACCTACGACGGCGGTCACGCCGGTCTCGAACTCCAGGACGGTGTTGTCGGCGAAGGACTTGAAGCCCTTCATGGTCAATCGCTTAAGAAACACGGGTAGACGCTAGCAACCTTCTGGAGTCGGTCTCGGTGCTAACTCTGACACTTCTCGCAGAAATAGGTGGAACGACCTCGCACGGTGACTCGTTTGATCGGCATACGGCACTGGTAGCACGGAAGTCCCTCGCGGTTATAGACCTGGTGGTACTCCTGGAAGGTGCCCGGCTTACCGTCGGGATTGACGAACTGCTCGTCGTCAAGCGTCGAGCCGCCGTGTTTGATCGCCTCGGTGAGTACCTCGGAGATAGCGCGGTGAAGCCGGCGTATCTCGATCGTGGACAGCGATTCGGCCGGACGGTCATATCGCAACCCGGCGGCGAACAACGCCTCGTCGGCGTAGATATTGCCGAGCCCCGCGATGATGTCCTGGTCCGTGAGCACGACCTTCAGGGACGTCGAGCGGCTGCGTAGGATCGCCGCGAAGCGGTCCCAGCCGATCTGGTCCTCGAAAGGGTCGATACCCAGATGCGCGAGTTCGGGAATCTGGCGGCGAAGCGCCAGCCCGTCACCGCCGATCGAGAGTCGGGCGAACTTGGAGATCTCGACCTCGGCGCCCTCGGGAGGCGGGACCGACACGTACAGTTCACCGAAGGTTCGCGGATCGACGTAGCGCAGTTCATCGCCCTGGGTGAAAGTGAAAACCACGTGGGTGTGCTTGGGCTTGGGGTCCTTCGGGCCCTTCGCGCGCAGCAACTGGCCGCTCATGCCCAGGTGAATCACCAGATGGTTCCCGTTGTCGAGACCGAAGATGAGATTTTTACCAAGTCGCTGGGCACTCTTGATGCTGTGGCCCTCGAGCAGCGTGCGGAACTCCTTGGCGGTCTTGTGACGACGAACGGCTCGACCATTGGTGACCGCGACGGTCTTGATCTTTCGCCCGATCATGTCGCGAGCGAGCGACGCTCGGACGGTTTCAACTTCGGGTAGTTCAGGCATTGCGACGTCCCTCCCACACGGCCTCGGCGGCACTGGTCTCCGCGCGTTTCTTCGAGCGGCCTCGGCCCGTGGCGCGAAGATCGCCCCCCACCGTGACCGTCGCCTCGAAGATGGCGTCGTGCGAAGGCCCTTCGGCGACAACGGCGTAGTTGGGCACCCCGAGCCCGGCGGCCTCGGCCCACTGACGAAGACGGGTCTTTGGATCGAGGGTGTCGGCAATCGACGAGGCCGCAGCGACGTCGTCGGCGAGGGCGTCCTGGACGAAGATCATCGCCGCCTCGTAGCCCTGTTCCAGATAGAGCGCCGCAACCACGGCCTCGAAGGCATCAGCGAGAATCGACGGCCGCTCGAGCCCCTGCTCCTTCTCGACCCCGCGTCCAATACGCAGGTACCGGGCCAACTCCAGTCGGGTGGCGGCCCTCGCGAGCGATCCTTCGTTCACGACCCTTGAGCGCAGCACGGAACCCGATCCCTCGTCGAGTTGCGGATACTGGCGCACGATCAGGTCGGCGACCGCGAGATCGACGACGGCGTCGCCCAGAAATTCGAGACGTTCGTTCGACTCGCAGTTATGTTCCGCGGCGTAACTCGAGTGCGTAACCGCCAACGCAAGGAGTTCGCTCTCGGGAACAAGTCCCAAGCGGTCGGCGAGCGCGTTCAGGGGCGAGAGCAGAATGCTCACGAACCTTGCTACGCCGCCTGGAGTTTGGCGGACACGTAGTCAACGGCGTCACGCACCGACAGGAGACCTTCGAGGTCCTCGTCGTCGATGTGGAAACCGGCCATGTACGTGGAAAGATTCTCTTCGAGGGCCTCGACCAATTCGATCAGCGCGAGCGAATCAGCGCCGAGATCGGTGAAAGGTACATCCTCGAGGATCTCATCGGGATTCTTTTCCAGTATTTCGGCGAGCTGTTCGCGGACGATTCCCAAGATGGCGGTCCGGTCAAGTGATGAAGCGTTACCAGCGTCTGCGGTCATGACCACTCCTTTGTGTTGCTGATCCAGCCTACCCAGAAGTGGAGCATAATGCGCTCCTTATTACCCCTGATCAGGTCGGATGGCGAGGCGCATCTTCTCGACCACCCCGTCATTGTCCAATTCGGACGCCACGCGCAGCGCGTTCATGATTGCGGTCGCATTCGAGGAACCGTGACTGATGATGCAGATGCCGTTCAGTCCCAGCAGCATCGCGCCGCCTTGATTTTCGGGCGTGAGTTCTCCCACGATGGGCATCAGATACTCGAACAGGACGTTGCCGGCGGCCTTGGTCTCGTCATTGGTGCCAACGACGCCGAGCACCGCGGCGAAGATGAACTTCAACGCGCCCTCTAGGGTCTTGAGCGCGACGTTGCCCGTGAATCCGTCGGTGACGACCACGTCGACCGGCGACGGGATAAGGTCGCGTCCTTCGACGTTGCCCGCGAAGTTGAGCCTCCCGAAGCCGGCGAGCAGCGCGTGGGTCTCTTTCACCAACGGCGTGCCCTTGGAGGACTCCTCACCGATTGACAGCAGTCCCACCGTGGGTGACGCGACGCCGTAGTGCGCCTGGACGAAGGCGGTACCCAGTTGGGCGAATTGCACCAGCATCTCGGCGGTGCACTCGGAATTCGCTCCAGCGTCCACCATTACTGCGGGTGTCGATCCGGGGCGTGGGATGGGCGTGGCGATACAAGGTCGAACCACGCCCGGCAGACGCCCCATACGAAGCAGCGCCGAGGCCATGGTCGCGCCGGTGTTACCCGCGGACACCATGGCCGAGGCCTTGCCGTCACGAACAAGTTCGGCGGCTCGAACCAGCGACGAGTCCTTCTTCTTTCGAACGCTCGCGGCGGGGTCGTCGCCCATGGCGATGACTTCGGTGCAGGCGACGACATCGAGACCGAGAGGGTCGCCCATGAGTTCGGGAACGCCAACGAGGATGACCGAGAGTCCCAGTTCGTCAACGGCGCGCCGGGCGCCGGCGATGATTTGCCCGGGTGCGAAGTCACCTCCCATCGCGTCAAGTGCGATGGGCAAGGTCAACTTAGTTGACCTCGACGGCTACGCGATTCTTGTACCAACCGCAGTTGGGGCACACGACGTGGGGCAACTTGGACGTTGCGCACTGCGGGCAAACGCTGCGGGCGGGTCGGCCCAAGCGCCAGTTCGAGGCACGTCGGCTGCGGGTCTTAGCTTTGCTGGTCTTGCGCTTTGGGACTGCCATCGATCTTCTCTTTCAACAGAACGGGCGAGCCCGTCACACTTCTTTGGATTCGTCGGACTCAAAGTCCATGAATCGGAGTTCATCAAGTGTAGCCCAGCGCGCGTGCAGCGGAGCCTGGCAGGCGCAACTGGCCTCATTTCGGTCGATTCCACAGAAGGGACAGAGCCCCTTGCAGTCCCCCCGACAAAGCGGGGCCAGGGGCAAGTCCAGGAATATCGCGTCGTGACAAAGCGGGGCGAGGTCGATGAAATCGTTCTCGACGAGGTAGGCCTCATCGTCCTCGGGGCCCCTCGTATCGACGAAACGCTCGTCCACCTCCACGATGCTCACCCCGAACACCGGCACCGAGCAGCGCCGGCACACGCCCTGCCAAGGCGCCTCGACGCGACCCTTGGCCCGGAGACCCCCGCTGAAGCTCTGGAGAGTGATATGGACCTTGACGATGGCGTCGGACAGCACGTCGGTTTCGGCGCGGCCTCGCGGCTCGAACTCATGGGGCTCGTCAAAGGGCGCTTCGAAGGTCACTTCGTACGTCGAAGGCACGTCGCGCAGTAGCTGAGCTACCGGGACGAGGTAGGGCGATGCCACGGTGGTTAGAGGGCGTCCTGATCAAAGAAGGACGATTCGTCGGTAGTAGGGGCGTCCGGGTAGTCACCGTCATAGGCGGCCGCGAGGTCTTCGAGAATCGGCGCTGGTGGCTCGATCATCGACGTTGGCAGGCCCTGTGCGCTCAGACGTTCACGACCGGAGTGGGCGGTCTTCAAGAGACGCTCGAGCACGATCTCGAAGTTCGCGAGCTTGCCGTCGATGAAGTCCTCAGCCTGGTTGATCATCTGGCGCCCCTGGGCCTGAGCGTCCGAGACGATCTGATCCGCCTTCAGGCGCGACTGGCGAACGATCTCAGTCTTGTCGACCATGCGCGACGCCTCGGCCCTCACCTGGTCCATGAGCTGCTGCGCCTTCTGCATCTCAGCGGACATCAACTCCTCGCGATCGCGCAGCGCCCAGCGGGCCTCGCGGATCTCGTCGGGCAGGCCGTGCAGGGCTTGTTCCAGCAGACCGAGCACGTCCTCGCGCGGAATGAGCGCCGAATTCGACAGGGGCATCTGCTTCGCGTTAGCAATCAATTCGATCAGCTCGCGAAGGTCCGACTCGATGTCGCGGCGCACGTGGCGTCCCGCGGGGTCGTTGAATTCCTCAGGATCGTCGTAACCGTCGAATGATGTCAATTTGTACCTCCCGGAAAGATCTTGTTCAGTCGCTCGGCGACCGGTGGCGGCACGAACTGGGTGACGTCACCGCCGTAGCGCGCCACTTCACGCAGCAGGCGCGACGCAATGAATGAATGGCCCGAGCTCGTCGGGATGAAGAGCGTCTCGACACCCGACAATGACCGGTTCATCTGGGCCATCTGGAGTTCGCTCTCGAAGTCCGAGACGGCCCGCAGGCCCTTCACGATGGCGGTCGCTTCGACGTCGCGCGCGACGTTCACGAGCAGCGTGGCGATCGAGACGATCCGGACGTTCTTGATGTGCGCGCAGGACTCGGCGATCATCTCGCGACGCTCGTCGAGATCGAAGAGCGCCTCGGACTTCTGAGGATTGCGGATGGCAGCGACGACAATCTCGTCAAAAATGTGCCCGGCGCGCTCGACGATTTCGAGGTGCCCGTTGTGAAAGGGGTCAAAAGAGCCCGGAATCAGACCAACCGTCACTCGTCATCCCCTTCGTGCGGTTCCAACATCGTTACGAGCGTAGTGCCGTACCGCTTGGTTTTGGTAACGGTCCATCCATCAGGCGCGTCCATATGGCGATCGTTTTCAATAACGACCCTGGACGCGGTCACGCCACGAAGCAGGCTCGCCACGTCGAGCGGCCCGTACGGGGGGTCCGCCAGCACCAGGTCGAGATCGCTCGGCGGTTGCCAAACCGGCAGCGTGGCACGGACGAATATCGCTTCGCCCTTCAACTGCAGGGGTTCCAGATTCGTCTTCGCGGCGGCGAGACACGCCGGATCGCTGTCGACGAAGTAGACCTTCGCCGCGCCACGCGACATCGCTTCGATGCCCAGGGCGCCCGAACCGCAGTAGAGATCGACGACCACCAGGTCGCTGAGCCCGCCGCGGCTTTCGAGCATCGAGAAGATCGCCTCGCGGGCGTAATCGGTCGTCGGGCGCACCGTGGCTGGAAGTTTGGCCTTGAGCGGTCGTCCTCGGGCAGCGCCACCAATCACTCTCACCTACCAAGGGTATTCGCTTCGAGGGCTCAGGACTTGAACAGGTAGTCCGCTTCCTCGTCGTCGACAAAGAGACGAAGCTCGTCGATCATCTCGGGTTCACCGGCCAAACCGTCGCGACGCACCATGGAAGCCGCCACGTCGCGTGCCGCAAGCAGCAGATCCTCGTCATCGCGCAGTGACGCCAGCCGCAGGTCGCTGCGTCCGCGCTGACGAGCGCCGAGGAGAGTTCCCTCACCTCGAAGGTCCAGATCTATCTCGGCGAGGGCGAATCCGTCACTCGAATCCACGAGCGCCTGCAGACGCACCGCGCCCTCGTCGTTGGGTGGCTCGCCCAGTAGGTAGCAGTAGCTCTGTTCGCCGCCGCGCCCTACACGTCCGCGCAACTGGTGCAATTGGGCGAGACCGAAGCGCCACGCGTCCTCGATCACGATCACGCTCGCCTCGGGCACGTCCACGCCCACCTCGATCACGACCGTCGCCACGAGCACGTTGAGCTCACCGGCACGGAACTGCGCCATCACCTCGTCCTTCTCCGGTCCCCTCATCTGACCGTGGAGCAGACCGACGCTCAATCCGCGAAGCTCCTCGAGAGCCAGACGAGTTCGCTCCTCGAC
The DNA here is from genome assembly GCA_003132165.1 of Acidimicrobiaceae bacterium. GTDB lineage: Bacteria > Actinomycetota > Acidimicrobiia > Acidimicrobiales > RAAP-2 > RAAP-2. The sequence goes on from PKWW01000048.1 coordinate 47,039, forward strand.
CGCGCTCGTCGCCTCAATGCGATCAGAACCTTCGACCAACGGACAGATGACGAACGCCCGGCGTCCAGCGGCGACCTCGTCGCGCACACGCTGCCAGCAACGCTCGATCTCGCCCTTATCGCGGGCCCACTCGGTGATGATGGGGATCCGACCCTTCGGCATCTCGTCGAGCACCGAGCGGTCGAGGTCCCCGAACACGACCATCGCCGCCGTCCTCGGAATGGGCGTCGCGGTCATAACCAGAAGATCCGGGTCAGCCATCTCATCAGAGCGCTCGCGCCCCTTGTCGCGAAGCGCCGCGCGCTGCTCGACGCCGAAACGGTGTTGTTCGTCAATGACAATGGCCCCCAGTGCCTTGAATCGCACGTCGTCGGTCAGCAGTGCGTGGGTGCCCACCACGATGTCGACCGAGCCGCTACGCAGTCCGTCGAGGACGAACTGGCGGTCCTTGCCCTTCACCCGACCCGTCAACAACTGGATCGAGAGCTCACGTTCTCCCCCCAGTACCGCGGGGTCCGGCTTGGTGAGCCCCGCCAGATCGGTGCGCAATGAGGCGAGGTGCTGTTCGGCGAGGACCTCGGTCGGTGCCATCAGGGCTCCTTGACGACCACCATCGATTGACGCGAGCAATGCCGTGAGTGCCACGACCGTCTTTCCCGATCCGACGTCACCTTGCAAGAGGCGGTGCATGGGCAATGGCGACGCCATATCACGGGCAATCTCCTCGAGTACCCGACGCTGTGCGCCGGTCAAGGCAAAGCGGTGTCCGGCGAGGAACCGACGCACCAGCGACGACGATGGTGAATGGAGCGAACCCGGCTCGACCGTGAGGTCATCCAGAATCAACGGATGACGGATGCCCGCCGCGCTCTCTTCGAGACGACGCCGGCGCAGTGCGAGAAGCAACTGCAGCCGCAGGAACTCGTCAAAGACGAGACGTCGACGAGCTGGCGCTACGTCGTCGAGTTCGTCGGGAAGGTGGATTCCCCACAACGATTTGGTCCGATCCACGAGACGCAGTTCGCCGAGCACCGATGCGGGCACCGGGTCGAGCAACGGCCCCGCGCGGCGCAGCGACTCGTCGATGAATCCGCCGATCTCCCAGCTGGTCAGACCCGCTTTTCCTGACGCCGGATAGATGGGTACAACGCGGCCGATTCGCGAAAGGTCGCGTTCGTCACCCGAGGGTCCGATGATGACGTCGACGACCGGATTGGTCATCTGGCGCTGTCCCTTGTACTCGGTGACCTTCGCGAAGAACAGAGCCTGCACACCTACGGTGAGTTGGCGCTCGCGCCAGGCTTGGTTGAAGAACACGATCTTGATCGAGCCGCCTTCGTCGCTCACGGTCACTTCGACCATGACCTTTCCCTGCTTCGTGCGTCGGCTCGACACCTTTCGCACCTCGCCGAAAATCGCGGCCTCCTCACCGACCGTGAGGTCCGAGAGGTCGACGCGCTTAGTGCGGTCGATGTAGCGACGCGGATAAATGGTGAGCAGGTCGAATACGTTCTCGATGCCCATCGAAGCAAGCGCCGCGGTGCGTTTCTCGCCTACGTGGCGCAGCTGACCTACCGCGACTTCGCCCAACTGGCGTAATCGGCGAGGAGCCGATTCACTCACTCGATGCCGAAGTAGTAGGGGTAGAGGGGCTGTCCGCCGTGGTGAACCTCGACACTCATCTCGGGAAACTCATCGGCGACGAATTCAGTGATGCGTCGCGTGTTCGCCGGCGTCGACCCGTCGCCCTCGATGATGGTCAACAGTTCATGTTCGGGTCGTACGAGCTTCGCGAGCAATTGATTGCTCGCGACGGCAATCGAATCGGCGATCGACTTGACACCCTTGGCTCCGAGACCAATCCAATCACCGACGTGCACCTCACCGACGTCAGTCGTGGTGTCACGCACCGCCTGGGTGACCTCGCCGGCGACCACATTGGCCGCCGAAGCTCCCATGGTCTCAGCGTTCTGCTCGGCGGACGCGTCGGGGTCGTAGGCCATCAGCGCGGCGAAACCTTCAACGATCGACGCGGTGGGTACGACGGTGACAATCTGATCGACGAGTCCGTCGACCTGCTCGGCAACGGGACGGATGTTCTTGTTGTTGGGCAGAATCACGACCTGACGCGAGCCGGTGGCGCGAACTGCCGCAACCAGATCGGCCGTCGACGGATTCATTGACTGGCCGCCCTTCACGAGTGTGCGAACTCCCAGCGTGTGAAAGATACGGCCCACACCTTCACCGACCACGACCGCGACGACCGCAGTCGCGGGCGCCGGCTCCTCAAGATCGTCGACCACCGCCTCGGCGCTCGCCTCACGCACCCAGCGCTCTTCGAGCACCTGCTCCGTGAGATCGGTGACCCGGATGTCGCGCGGACGGCCCGCATCCAGTGCCGCCTCGATCGAGGCCCCGATGTCGTCAGTGTGGATGTGGCAGTTGTAGAGACCGTCGCCCCCGACGATGACGATCGAATCGCCGAGTCCGGACCAGACTTCGCGAAAGGCGTGCATGGTCGAATCGTCGGCTTCGAGGAAGTACATGACCTCGTAGCGCAAGTCGGCGATGTCGCTCTCGGCGTGAGGCACGGGCTGCTCTTGCACGTGGACCTCGATCGAATCGAGCGGCGGAGGTTCGGGCAGTGGATCATTCGCGATGACGTGGCACAGTGCGTCGAACCAGAGCAAGAGGCCCGTGCCGCCCGAGTCCACGACGCCGGCCTGCTTTAAGACCGCGAGCTGCTCGGGCGTGTAGGCGAGCGCCACTTGCGCGTGATCGCGCGCGGCGCGCACCAATTCAGTCAAGTCCGAGCTGTGACCCCTCGCCCCCTCGGCCCCGGCGCGGGCAATCGAAAGAATCGTTCCTTCGACCGGTCGCACGACTGCGAGACGAGCGAGGATGTCGGCGTGCTCGAGCGACTCGCACAACAGCGTGGCGTCAACGTCGCCAGACTTGGGGAACTTCTCCACGAGCCCGCGCAGCAACTGGCTCAGAATGACTCCGGAGTTTCCCCGCGCACCCATCAAAGACCCGTGGGCGATCGCCTTGGTGACGGCGTCCATGGGGGCGTCGGGGGCGAGACCTTCCAGTTCAGCCACGACGGCTTCAATAGTGAGGGTCATATTCGTCCCAGTGTCGCCGTCGGGCACGGGATAGACGTTCAGACGGTTGATGACATCCTTATGAGAGCGCAAAAGCTGAGCAAACGTGCAGATTGCGCTGCGCAGTTGGCCGGCGGACAGCGTTGTCGTAGAGGTCATTGATGACGATGCTACAATGGTCATTCGGTTTATACCGGCGCCTGCATCTGGCAGTGGCTGGGAAAAAGGAGAAAGTTCATCATGGCATCAGTCTGCGAAATCTGCGGCAAGAAGCCGTCGTTCGGCATGAACGTCTCGCACTCCCACCGTCGTACCAAGCGTCGTTGGAATCCGAACATTCAGCGAGTTCGCGCCATCGTCAGCGGTACGCCCACTCGCCTCAACGTATGCACCGGCTGCCTGCGTTCTGGCAAGGTCACCAAGCCTTCGCGTCGTAAAGCCAACGCGTAATACACCAGCTCGTCAGAGCTGGTGCTGCCAACCGTGTCTTTCAAACGTCTCGCCCTTCAACGTCCGAACACTATTATCGGCCACGATGTGCCCGATGGCAATCGGCGCGCGTAGCCCCCGGTCGAGGAATATCATCTGCAACCTGCCCGGATCGTCGGTCACAATCAGCAGTTCGTAGTCCTCCCCGCCGCTAATCGACTCCTCCTTGGTCGCGCCATGAGCGGTCGGTACCAGGTCGAGTTCGAAACCGACCTTCGAGGCGTCGGCCAAACGGTGCAAATCGAGACCAATCCCGTCGCTGAGGTCCATCATCGCGTGGGCGCCGGCACTGCGAGCGGCGATTCCCTCGCTCAGACGAGGCCATGGGCGGCGATGCGCGACCACCAATTCGTCGTCGAGCGGGAATCCCTCGCGGCGGCGACGTAACCCTGCGGCGCTTCGCCCGAGTGGCCCGGTGACCAGGATCGTGTCACCCGGCTTGGCGCCACTGCGCAGCACTGCGCCACGACCCGGACACTCGCCAAACACCGTCACTGCAACTGACACGTCGCGCGCGCGCGTTAGGTCGCCTCCGACGATCGGGCAATTCGTCATGGCGGCCGCGTCGGCGATGCCTCGGTGCAACTCTTCGAGATCGGTACCCATTGGCGAACTGACGGCGATAACGGCGCCGCGCGGACGGCCGCCCATGGCGGCTAGGTCCGAGACCGCTGACGCGACCGCCTTGAATCCCAGATCCTCGAGTGGGAAAAGCTTCTCATCAAGGTGAATACCCAGTACTGCGACGTCTGTGCTGATCAGCGCCTCACCCACGAACGGTGCGAGAACCGCCGCATCGTCACCGATATGTATCTCTCCCTTAGGGATTGCATGTCGACCAACGATGGAAACGATACGCTCCAATACGTCGTCTTCGCGTCTGGCGTGCTCTCCAACGAGAGCAGGGTCAACCGACGCGGGCATGGCCCTGGCACGCCAGGTCATCGTCGCAAGGTTGCGGCGTGCTCAGAATGGAGGAATTCAACGTGACATACCCGACCGGTAATAAGAAGTTGATCGATTGGGTTGAAGAGGTGGCGGCACTCACTACCCCCGATCGTATCCACTGGTGTGACGGATCCGCCGCCGAATATGACGAACTGTGTCAATTGCTCGTCGACCAAGGAACATTCACCAAACTTTCTGACACGAAGCGGCCCAACAGCTACTACGCCACCTCGGACCCGGGCGACGTCGCTCGCGTCGAGGACCGAACCTTCATCTGCTCCGAACTCGAGGTCGACGCGGGCCCCACCAACAACTGGTGCGACCCGACCGAGATGCGTGACAAATTGAAGGTTCTCTTCAAGGGCTCGATGAAGGGCCGCACCATGTACGTGGTGCCCTTCTCAATGGGCCCGCTCGGCTCAAACATCTCGCACATCGGTGTCGAGATCACCGACTCGGCGTACGTCGCCGTTTCACAGCGAATCATGACGCGAATGGGCCACGGCGCCCTCGAAGTACTCGGCGACGACGGCATATTCGTGCCGTGCCTGCACTCGGTCGGCGCCCCACTCGCCGAGGGCCAGGCCGACGTCAAGTGGCCGTGCAACTCGGAGAACAAGTACATCGTGCACTTCCCCGAGACCCACGAGATCATGTCCTTCGGTTCAGGCTACGGCGGTAACGCACTGCTCGGAAAGAAGTGCTTCGCGCTGCGCATCGCCTCGGTACTCGGCCGCGACGCGGGCTGGCTCGCCGAGCACATGTTGATCCTGAAGTTGACCAATCCGACCGGTGAATCACGCTACGTCGCGGCGGCCTTCCCGAGCGCGTGCGGCAAGACCAATCTCGCGATGTTGGTACCGACGCTGCCCGGCTGGAAGGTCGAGACCATCGGCGACGACATCTGCTGGATGAAGCCCGGACCTGACGGCCGCCTGTACGCGATTAACCCCGAAGCCGGCTTCTTCGGCGTCGCTCCGGGTACGAATATGGAGACCAACCCCAACGCCATGTACTCGATCGAAGCGAACACCATCTTCACCAATACCGCAATCACCGCAGACGGCGACGTCTGGTGGGAAGGAATGGGCGAACCACCGGACGGCATGACCGACTGGAAGGGACAGCCGTGGTCCAAGGACCTGGGCACCCCGGCGGCCCACCCGAACTCACGCTTCACCGCACCGGCGGGACAGGACCCCTGCATCGCGCCCGAGTGGGAAGACCCGGCGGGCGTTCCAATCGACGCCATCCTCTTCGGTGGGCGAAGGGCCAGCGTCATTCCGCTGGTCTTTCAGTCGCGCAACTGGGAGCACGGCGTGTTCCTCGGCTCGATCATGGCCTCAGAGACTACGGCAGCCGCGACCGGCGCGGTGGGCAACCTGCGTCGCGACCCCTTCGCCATGCTCCCATTCTGCGGATACAACATGGCCGACTACTTCGGTCATTGGCTGACTTTTTCGAAGCGATTCGACGAGGCGAAGTTACCGAAGATCTTCTACGTCAACTGGTTCCGCAAGGGCGATGACGGCCGCTGGCTGTGGCCTGGTTACGGCGAGAACAGCCGTGTGCTCGAGTGGGTGTTCGATCGCGTCGCCGGACGTGCCGACGCCACCGAGACACCAATCGGCTTCGTGCCGACGACGTCGTCGATCAACGTCGAAGGAGTCGACGTGTCCGAAAGGGACATGCGCGAACTGCTCACCGTGCACGACGATGAGTGGCGCGTCGAAGTGCCGAGTATTCGCGAGCACTTCGCTCAGTTCGGTGATCGACTGCCCCCGCAGTTGAGCGCCGAGGTGGACGACCTCGAGGCGCGACTCGCGTAGATCATCCGTCGGGGGTCGCCCTTCCTATTCTGCTGTCTCGGCGTCGGCGACGATGAGTCGCGGACCCGATGGCCAGTCGAAGTAGCGCCACGTCCAGTTGATCATCACGCGAAGACGGTTTCGAAAGCCCACCAGGTACCAAAGATGCAGTCCCAACCACGCGAGCCAGCCGGTGGTGCCCTTGAACACCGTGCCACCGGGCAGCTTCGCGATGGCGGCGTGCCGGCCGATTGTCGCCATGATGCCCTTGTTGCGGTACCTGAACGACGTCGTTGGCTTGCCGTCAATAGTGCGCAGTATCTGCTCGGCGCAGTGACGACCCGACTGCATAGCGACCGGCGCCAACTGCGGGCACAGACTCGTCTCGTCCAGTGGCACCGCCGCAGCGTCACCCACCGCCCACACGTTGTTCGATTCGACGAGGCGAAGATCCGGCATGACCCTGAGACGACCACCCGGACCGGGCGATGGTTGCACGTCGTGGGCCATCGTGCCGCTCGCGGTCACTCCCGCGGCCCAGATCACTGCAGCGACCTTCATTCGCTCGCCGTCGGCAAAGCGAATGGCGCGCTCCTCGACCTCGACGACTGAGCGGCCCAACTCGATTTCAACGCCCATCTTCTCGAGCTCGCGCTTCGCGTAGGCGCTGGCCTTCTCCGGAAAGGGTGTCAACAGTCTCGGCGCCAGGTCGACAAGCATCACGCGCACCCGCGTGGGATCGATTCGGAGCCCGTCGCGTTTGATAACGGTCTTGATCAACTCCGAGAGTGCGCCGGACGTCTCCACGCCAGTCGGACCTCCGCCGACGATGATGAAGTTGAGCGAGATGGGCGTCGTGTCGGCGCTCGCGTCGGCCTCTTCCAACGAGGTGAGAAGCCGGTTCCTCAGTCGGCGCGCGTCCGCGAGCGAATACAGGGGCATCGCGAACTGCGACGCACCGGGGATGCCGAAGAACGCCGCCGTGGCGCCAGTGGCGACCACCAGGTGGTCAAAAGTGATCTCCCCGCCGTGTTCGAGCACGACGACGCTGCGGGCGTGATCGACCTCTCGGACCTGGGCGTGCCGGAACCCAACGTTCTTCGCCTTGCCGAAAATCGTTCGAATCGGATACGCCACTTCGGCCGGTTCGAGCATGGCCGTCGCGACCTGATAGAGCAGCGGCAGGAACGTGTGGAAGTTGTGCTTATCAATGATCGTGACGCGAACGTTCTTATTGGCGAGCCCGCGCGCGACCGCTATTCCGGCGAAACCGCCGCCGATGATGACCACGTGCGGTAGGTCGACATAATCAGGGAAAACGGCACCGGATTCGAGAGATGTCGCCATATCTCACTTGAGCATACTTTCCGCCGAATCAATTCATATCAATGATGAGCGAATCTTCGTCCGAGCCCGTAGATGACTCCCGCGATAACCATCAGGACACAGAGCAGTAAGTCGCCTGTGGAGAATGAGAGGGTGATGCCCACCGGTATCAGGGCACCAATCACCCAGAGCAGTTGCTGGCGTACGGCGAACCGGGCGAAGGTCCGTCCCTGGGCACCCGGCGGAACGTGGCGCTGAGTGATTGCGTCAAAGCTCGGCTGGGCGATCGCGGCGCAAGCGCCCAGCCAGCCCGCGAGCAGTACCTGGGCAATGAGCGTCGGGTGCGAGGACGCAACGCCAGCACCGACGCCCGTCGCGAGCAACGCTACCGTCAGCAACGTCGATTCGGGCACGGCGTTGCGCACCCTCGTCACGAGTCCGAGTCCACCGAGTGCCCCGACCGCGCTGATGGCGAGCGCGAAAGCGAACCAGGCCAGTCCCGCGTGCTCGCGGCGTAGTCCGAACGCAAGCAGGAACGTCGCGAACCCCACGGTGAAGCGCATCAGCGCCGACGCAGTGAGTCCCCACGAGACTTCGACGTCGCCCATTGGGTTAAGTGCGTGAAAGTCGCGTTCGGTCTGGGTGAGCGCGGTGACCTGCTCGCGCACCTCTTTGGTCGGTCGTTGCAGTCGAAGACTCGCGACCGTCGCCGCCACAAACACGATTGACGCGGCGATCAGCACACTCGGCGCGCCGATTCCCTTCAAGAGTCCCGCACCGATCGAACCAGCGATGAGTCCGACGAGCGTGCCCAGCAAGGTGAGTTGCGCGTTGAAGCCCGCGAATCCCTTCTCCTCTTCGACCTCGCGGGTCGGCCAACCTGATTCACCGACCTTCGCGGCGTGCTCGCGAAATTGATCGGTACGGGCCATCTCGGGCACGAGCGCACCGCGGGTCACGACATAGAGCTTTGATGAGATGAGCACGAAGAAGGCTTCGGGGAACAACCAGAGAGAATTGAGATGTTGGCTCATTGACCAGCAGAGGATCGCGCGTAGTCCCGCCGAGAGCGCCACGAGGATGCGCCGACCGTTGGCTGAACGGTCAATGAGCGGGCCGAGCAGCGGGGATACCACCGCGAAGGGAGCGATGGTGAGCAGCAGATACGCGAGGACCTTGCCCTTGGCCTCAGTTGGTGAGACTGAGAAGAAGAGCGAGCCCGCGAGTGACACCGTGACCAGCGTGTCGCCCGCCATCATGATCACGTGCACGAGCGCCAATCGACCGAAGGCCGTGGTCTGGTCAAAAAGGTCCTGTGCCGAGGCCCAAGCTAACGAGCCAAATCCACGACGGCGCACGTGTAGAGCGTAGAACATGCACCAACTTTGCGTGAGTCATGGTCGTTGAGAAGACTGCTGGAACGACACAATGCTCGCAGCATTGTTCTTCAAGTACCTCCCCGTCAGCCTCGTCACCACGCTCGCCTGAGACCCCATCGCCCTTCTCGTCGGTCGCATCGTCAAGCGCCACGCGACTATCGAAGTCTTCTGGGAGCCAAACTCCTCGTCGTCTATGTGGAAAGCCGCGCTAGATAATGATCATGAAAGACGCACGAGACCGCAACGAAACTCTCTACGCGTTCAAAATGGTCTGCTGCCACCAAGGCCTGCTCATCAGGTATATCTCGCTGCCGCTGCGGTGAATTCCCTTCGGCGCACATTTCAACTGGCTGCTCGCGCCAGCGCTCGTACTGGTAGCGGTGGGTGTGTTTTTCGAGACGACCGGCGACGAGCAGTTACGCCGCTTCATCGCGGACCCCGTTGACGCTGGCACGACCATGACCCGGGGCTGTGGCTTACACGCGCCATTCCAATTACTTCGGCGATGCCGCAGTGTGGGCCGGTTTTTATCTCGCCGCGCGTACGACTCCGTGGAGCCGCTCAGCAAGCTCTCGCCCCTCACCACGTGGTGGCTCCTGACGTCGCTCTCGGGCTAGCCCATGCTCGAAAAGGAGTTCAGCACAACTCGCGCCGGTTACCAGGAGTACATGACGGTGACGAGTTCATTCTTACCTCGACCTCCGCGACGCGATTGATCTAGTTGGAGAAGCACCCCTGCTCGTAGATGTAATGAGGGAGGATCTTCGGCGTGCACACGAGCAGCCTCTTGGCGACACGCCACTTGGCCGCGCGCACGTCATAATGAACGACCTCCGTTACGCCAACGGCTTCTTGCCCCTTGCCAACGGTCGCCCACAGGAATGCCCAACCTTCCTCGCAGGCGTAGTTCTGCACGGAAGAGATAGTGAGTGATCCGCTGAAGGCCGCGCTCAGCGACGCCACGTTGCACGGGGCCTCGACGGACGCGGGAGAACTACCCGATGTCACGTTCACGACGCAGAACGCCGTTGCCGCGAAGAGGAGAAGAGAGAGAAGGGACCGGAGAAACCTCACGAACGCAGTTCACCACACGGTGAAGCGCTCGTCTATTTCTCTTGATTCAAAAGGCTGATGAAGAGGATCGCCATCGACAACTCCCACTCAGCGGAGTTAATCGGCTCGGTCGAGATGTCGTCGATGACTCGCCCGACGAGCAGAGCCTGCAGCATGACGGCGATAGACCTGGTCGTGACGTCGCGGCGTAACCAACCGCGGTCTTGCCCGTATCGTACGATACGCATCAACTCCGTGGTAAGTCGAGTCTGGGTCTCGCCGATCACTCTGCGCAGATCGGGGCGCGTCAGGGATGCGGCGGCGATGCGGATTCGCATTGCGCGCCGACGCTGGCGGTCAGGACCCGAAGAGAACCTGCCGACCAATGTCGAAAGTCCGGCGATGTACTCATCAAGCGAGTTCGCAGTCTCGCTCACCTGACGCAGGGCGTCGAGGTCATCTTCGGCAAACTGCAAAAACAGCATGTTGTACGCGGTGTCGATCACTCCTTCGCGCGAGCCGAAGTGGTGGTACACCGAGCCGTAGTTGACTCCGGTCGCCTCACATATTTCCGGTATGCGAATTGTCGATTCGTCGGCATCTAAAAGCCGTCTACCAACCTCGTCGAGCACCGCCTTCATGACGGGTACGGACCGACTTTGTTTAGTCATTCGTAGATTTTAACTTGCTAATCGTCAATGGCTGACCAACAATATCGGTTATAGCGGCAAATGCGGAACAGACGCAAGCACTTCCGTCCAGGGTATGGGCAATACCGCTAGGGTCACTTGGTCGTCCGTCGTCCCAACCATCCCAAGGAGCTCCCGTGACCGACCAGCAGCGCCTAGAACCCGCTCTGATCAAAGCCGGCATCGTCGTGGTGCTGGGCACGATTATGTCGATCTTGGACTCGACCATCGTCGCGGTCGCGCTGCGCACGTTGAGCGGTGACTTCCACGTCAACGTGTCGACGATCCAGTGGGTGACGACCGGCTACCTACTCTCGCTCGCAGTCGTCATTCCGGTGTCAGGCTGGGCCATTCACCGAATCGGCGCGAAGCCCGTCTACATGGCGTCACTCGCCATGTTCATCCTCGGTTCGATCCTCTGCGGACTCGCCTGGTCCGCGACGAGCCTCATTGTCTTTCGCGTAATTCAAGGTCTTGGCGGCGGCATGATCATGCCCGTCGGACAGTCGATCATGGCCCGCGCCGCGGGGCCCCACCGTATGGGTCGCGTGATGGGTATCATCGGCGTGCCCCAGCTACTCGGCCCAATCCTCGGCCCGGTGCTCGGCGGCTTCATCGTCTCGAACACATCGTGGCGCTGGATCTTCTTCGTCAACGTGCCCATCGGCATCATCACGCTGTGGCTCTCGAGGAGTTTCCTACCAAAATCAACGCGCGACAATCAGCACCGTTTCGATCTTCTGGGCTTTGCGCTCCTGTCACCAGGACTCGCGCTCATCGTCTACGGACTCTCCGAAGTCGGGACGCAGGGAGGTTTCCGCGGAGCCTCAGTGTGGGACAGTCTGATCGCTGGCGTGATACTCGTCACGCTGTTCGTCCTTCGCTCCATCAAGGCGCCCGAACCTCTCATCGACATGCGACTATTTCGTGACCGGACTTTCTCAGTGGCGTCTATCGGAATATTTCTCACCGGCGCCACGCTCTACGGCACTATGTTCCTGCTGCCGCTCTACTACCAAATCGACCGCGGCGATGCCGCCTGGAAGGCCGGCCTCATGATGGCACCCCAGGGCATCGGAGCCGCCCTCGTGATGCGCTTCGCGGGTTCATTGTCCGACCGTCACGGGCCGCGCTACGTCGCCACCTTCGGCATGGCGGTCCTAGCCCTCGGCACCTTCTTCTACACCGGCGTCAGCGCCACCTCGAGTTATCTGGTGCTCGGTGTCGCGCTCTTCGTGCGTGGCATCGGTCTCGGGTTCGGCATGATGCCAGTCTTCGCCGCTTCGTACCGCAATCTCACCCACCAGAACGTTCCCAAGGCCACGTCAGCGACCAACATCATCCGCCAGATCGGCGGTTCACTCGGTGTTGCAATCTTCGCCGTTGTCCTGCAGACCCAGATCACTGAACGACTACCCCGCGACGGCGCACGGTTGCAGGCGGGACTGATCAAGCCCACCGTGAGTGACCTCGCGCGCATGGCTGACGCCTTCGCCCACTCGTTCTGGTGGTCCTTCGGCACGTGCGTCATCGCCATCGTGCCGGCGCTGTTCTTGCCCAGGATCGGTATTGCACAGCACCAAACTGATCGAGTTCAAGCCGTTGTCGATTAGAACCTCTCCCATGACGATCATGCCCGTGGTCGACGGAGTCCTCGCGCGTAACGAGATTCTCGTCAACGAACTGGCCGTCCTCACCTCCGTACTGGAACCCCTGCGCGCCTAGGCGAATGTTTCTGATGTGTCTCGTCGTCCTATGATAAAAAATGTGGTGTCAACAACCAAAGGTCCTGATACGACGGTCATCGTCACGAAGGATCTCACCAAGGTTTACGCCGGTGCGGACTTTCGCGCAGTCGACGAACTTAACCTGACGGTATCAACCGGCGAGATCTTCGGGCTGCTCGGCCCAAATGGCGCGGGTAAGACCACGGTCGCGGGCATGCTCACCACCCGCGTGGTCCCGACGTCTGGGACCGCCGTGGTCGCGGGCGTCGATGTCGTTGAACACCCCGCGCTCGCCAAGCAGTTCATCGGCGTCGTGTCTCAGACGAACACGCTCGACCGCCAACTGACGGTGTGGGAGAACCTGTACTTCCACGGGCGTCTTTTCGGCATCGGTGCGAGCGAATCGCGCGCCACCGCCGACCGGCTCCTCGAGCAGTTCCAACTCTCCAAATGGGCCAAGGCCTCGGTCTACGCGCTGTCGGGCGGTATGGCCCAGCGCCTCATGGTCGCTCGCTCCATCTTCCACCGTCCCGCCGTACTCTTCATGGACGAGCCCACGGCCGGGCTCGACCCCCAGAGTCGTCTCGCACTGTGGGAGATTCTCCAGCAACTCAATACCGACGGTCAGACCATCCTCTTGACGACGCACTACATGGAAGAAGCCGATCAACTCTGCGACCGAGTGGCGATCATGGACCACGGCAAGATCTTGGCCCTCGACACGCCCGAGGGGCTGAAGCGGTCGGTCGGCATCGACACGATCGTGACCCTCAAGGCTTCGGGGGACTTGGAACAACTCGCCAAGACCCTCGAGGCGAACGTCGAAGGCGTGACCCACAGTCGCATCATTGACAAGGGTGTTGAGTTGCACGTGAGCGGTGGCGAGCGACTGCTGGCGCGCGTTGTCGCCGCGGCGGAGACGGGCGGTTTTCAGATCGTCGACCTCTCGGTCGCCGAACCTTCACTCGAAACCGTCTTCATCAATCTCACTGGCAAGGAGTTGCGCGACGAATGACCGCACACATTGTTGAATCCGACTCGCACATCATGGTCGGCCCTCGCCGCTCCTCGTTCTCGGCGAGCCGCGCCGCGCTCGGTGCGCTGCTTCTTCGCGACGTCGTCGTGCTGCGAAAGGACTTCGGAATCTTCGTGCTGCGAACGATTATCCAACCGTTCCTGCTCTGTTTCGTCTTCCTCTTCGTCTTTCCAAAAATTGGTCAGTCCGTGGGTGGCAGTGGCGGACCGGCGAACGCCGAAAGCATCTTCGCGACGGTGCTCGTCGCGGGCGTGGTTGGTATTTCGATCATGTTCCAGGGTGTCCAATCCGTGGCGCTCCAGATGTCCCAAGAGTTCGGATTCACGCGTGAGATCGAGGACCGGGTCCAAGCTCCGTGTCCCATCTGGCTCGTCGCGATGGAGAAGGTCGTCTCGGGTGCGATCCAGGGACTCATCTCGGCGGCGATCGTGCTGCCCATCGCCTCGGTGGTCCACGCCAGGGGGGTGCAGGCGAGCATCTCGATCCACTGGCTCGTACTCATCACGCTCGTGCCGCTCGCCTGCATCGCCATGGGTTCGCTGGGCCTGGTACTCGGGACGAGTTTCGAGCCTCGCAACATCGGTCTCATGTTCGGCTTCGTGATACTCCCCATCACCTTCCTCGGTGGCACGTACTACGAATGGACCCGGCTGGCCTCGGTGAAGATCGGTTCGTGGCATTGGTTGCAGACCATCGTGCTCATCAATCCCCTGCTCTACGTCAACGAAGGAATGCGCGCGGCGTTCACCAACGTCCCCCACATGCACCTCTACATCGTCTACCCGGTGCTCATCGCCTTCTGCGCGGGTTTCCTGTCACTCGGACTTCGTAACTTCCGTCGACGCGTGCTGTCCTAGGAACCTTGAGGCCAACGGCGTCGTCGAGCGGACTGTGCCCAACGGCGTCGTCGTACGACGAAAAGGGTTCGCCAACCGAGCATGAAAAGCCCAAGAAACGCGAACGCCACAAAGATGAACGCAGCCGCGGTGCCCTGACCCGCGATCACTCGTAGCACCATCGCGACCACGACCGTCACCACGCAGACGGTGAGTCCGTCGACGATTGAGGTGCCGCGTCGTTGACGCGACGCCAACACCCACCAACCGAGCACGAGGCCGACCGCGAAGGGCCAAGCGGTGGACGTGAGGCCCGAGATCCTGATGCCGTGACCATGGACTGAGCGCCCTATAGCGACAAAGACCATCACCGCCAAGAGATCGAGCACGAATCCCGTCCGACGCGCGCGACTATTTCGAGAGCTCAAGGACCACCACCTCATTCGCGTTGAGTTGACCGTCGGCCGACCCGGACGCACTCGTCAACAAGACTCTGCCCGATTTTCGCGCTGACATCGCGGGCGCGTCCTTGAAGTTGACCATGACCCGAAGCCGCGAGTCGTCGCTCACCCGGTCGAACGAGAGAACGTCACCCTCGACCCGCAGATCGACGAGTTCACCGCTCACGAGCGCAACATGGCCCCGTCGAAGCGCGAGTAGGCGCCGCGTGAAGTTGAGCATCGAACTCTCATCAGAATCCTGGGACTCCACTGACATCACGTCGCCGCGGCTCGCGAAGGGCAGCCACGGCTCTCCCGGCCAGCCGTGATCCGCACTGACGGTCCAGGGGATCGGCGAACGGCAACCATCGCGGCCGCCCGGATCGACAACGCGCTCGGGCGCGATCTGCGCGTCTTCCATACCGAGTTCGTCACCCGCGTAGAGAAAAGGCGTACCCCTCAAGGTCAACAGAAGAACGAGCGCAGCGCGGACTCTTTGGAGGTCACCGCCGAGCCGGGTCGCCACGCGGGCGTTGTCGTGGTTACTGAGCACCCAGGTCGGCCAGGCGTTGACGGCACCGAGCGCCGACTCGGTCTTCTCGATGATGTCGCGCCACGCGTTCGCGCGCCACGGCGTGAAGAGGGACGCGAAGTTGAAGGAGAGATGAAGCTCGTCATTGTCGCCGTAGTAGGTGGCGACGCGCTCGGGATCAAGAAGATACACTTCGCCCACCGCGACACGGTCGCCCTCGTACGCGGCAAGTACCGAACGAATCTCACGCAGGTAGTCGTGGGTGACGGCGACGTCATTGAGGGGCGTGTGGCTGAGAACGCGGAGTTCCTCCGGATCGTCGCGCTCAATCTCCTTACCCAGTAGATGAATCACGTCCATGCGAAAACCGTCGACGCCACGGTCCAGCCAGAATCGAAGGGTCTCGTGCATGGCACTACGCACGTCGACGTTCGCCCAGTTGAGATCGGGTTGGCTCGGTAGAAAGCAGTGCAGGTAATACTGGCCGGTCGTCTCATCCCACGTCCAGGCCGCCTCTTCGCTCCAGGCTCGAACCCAGTTGTTGGGCAGCGACCCGTCGGGCCTCGCGTCTCGCCAGACGTACCAGTCACGGTGTGCGCTGGTGGTCGACGACCTCGAATCGACGAACCATGGATGATCGCTCGAGGTGTGATTCGCAACCCAGTCGAGCAGCACACGGATGCCCCTTTCGTGGGCTTCACGAACCAGATCGTCGAAGTCGCTGAGCGTGCCAAAGACCGGGTCGATGCCGGTGTAGTCGGACACGTCGTAACCGAAATCGCGCATGGGTGACGGAAAGATCGGTGATAACCAGAGCGCATCGACGCCGAGATCCTTCAAGTACGCGAGCTTCGAGCGAACGCCGTTCAGGTCGCCGATCCCGTCACCGTTCGTGTCGCAGAATGACCGCGGATAGATCTGGTACACCACGGCTTCGCGCCACCACGTCATCGCTGAAGGTTAACCCCATATCCATTCGACATCGCGGCTGTCGCATCAAGTCGACGCCACGTTCGTCGAACGAAGGAGGGGCGTCGATCGCGGCGATCTCCGTGCTCGTGCTCCAGCCACTCCTCATCAAGTCGCTCGCCGGCGGAGAACGCATCGACAGAGCTCGGTGGATGCGCGACCCACCTTGCCTCCAACTGATCGCGTTGCGCCTGAAAGTCGGGCGCGAGTCTCGAATAGTCCTTCAGCATGCGACGGTGCAGACGTTCGTGTTGCCACCACACTGAGCCCGGGTCGTACCGGTTGGTGGGCAACGGACCGAGGTCAACCGGCTCGTCCACTCGCACGGGCTTGAAGATCGACGTGCAGGGCGCCGACGTAGCCGTCGCCCAGTGCAACGGCTCACTGCGCAGGTCCGACACCAGCGACGCGGTGGTCTGGCTCGACACCAGCAGCCCTCCGGCGTGCACGCACGGAGCCCGCAACGTCCCGTTAATCGGCGACCACCGCGGCCCACGGACGTCGCCGTGATCTCGAAGCGTCGCCATCATCGCTGCCGGTCCGTCAGCATCGGAGGCCGCGGCCTCGGTGCGCGCTCGTCGAACCTTGCACGCCGCCACCGTCGATCGCAACCGGTTCGAATACTGTTGCGCGAAGCTCGGAATCGTCAGCCCGTTGGAAATACTGCGCACGCCCGACTTCACTTCTTCGGTCGCCCACCGGTCGCCCGCGGTCTCGAGAACAACCGCGCCGCAGGCGTCGGCGATGAGAAAACTGTTGTGATACGTGAAACCGGGCTTCTCGTAGCTACAAGATCCACCCTGCCCGAAGTGAGTCAGCAACTCGATGATCACCTGCGCGGCACCACGCGCGTCAGAAGCCCTTTCGAGCGCCAACCGGAGTAGGTCCATTCCGAGCAGCGCGGGCTCCCCTTCCGCTTGGTTGGTGAAGACCGCCTCATTGCCAATGACCACACCGTGTTCGTTCGCGCCCATCTCAGCGCCCCACATCCACCACGGCCGCGACAGCAGCACGGCGTTCGTGCGCGAGATCTGGGGTATCTCGATCCAGGTGCAGCGCACGGAAGCTGATGCATCATGGAGTGCGGCGGGACTCCATTCGAGGACTTGGGACTCGTTGGCGTCTCGGTCGCTATTCTTGGCGAAAAGAACACCATCGAGACTGACGTTCACCACGGTGTCGCACACAAGACGTCACGATAATGCAGTCCGCTTCATTTGACGAGTCCCCTTAACGGTGGACGCGCAGAATCTCGATTGGTCGGGCCGCGAATACTCAGTCGAAGCACATGATTCGTCTGCGGTCCAGTAGTGGAGAATGCCCCCGCTCGACGAAATATCGGGCGGGGGCATTTTCGCCTCTACGACTAACCCTTGAGGCTGATCGCCCCAGAGATAGTGCTGCTAAATGCGGGCGTCTGTGAACCCGAGTCAACTCCGGTGATCGCAAATGCTCCGGAGAACTTCAGCGTGCCACTGGCGTGGGCGAAGGTTCCCGTCCCACCGGTGATCTTGGCGGTGCCGTTGAGCGTCACGGTGCCCGCTCCGTCAGGGGCGTTCGCCGATGAACTCACAACGCTCAGGCTGAGGCTGCTCGAACCACCGGTCAATACACCGTTACCGGTGAAATTGAAGCCCGAATTGGTTGAGGTGGTGGGTACTGCGCCCGATCCGCTCAACTTGCTCGCACCCAAATCAGTACCCGTTCCCGTCCCTGAGAGGGACGTGACGGTCGCCGAACCGGACGTGGAGTTGTTGTTCGTAATCAGCAGCGACAGCGTACCGCTGTACGAACCGCTGAAAGCGACGCTCGAGGGCGACGTGGTTGTCGTCACGACTGCCTTCGGTGTGACCTTGTTCGAAGGCCTGGAGCTGGGACCCGTACCCACCTTGTTGGTGGCCTTCACGGTGAACGTGTACGCCGTGCCGTTCTTCAGACCGGTGACGATGCACGTGGTCTTCGCGGTCTTGCACGTCCTCTTGCCGGGATTCGACGTCGCGAGGTAACTGGTGATCGCCGACGAACCCCTCGACGAGGGTGCCAGCCACTTCACCGTGGCGGTCGCGTGCCCAGCGACTGCGTGTACGGTTCGCGGAGCAGTGGGAACCTTCTTCGCGGCCGCACCCGCCGGCGCGACGAGCGCCAAGGAGAAGGCAAGAACTACGAGACTAATAAGAGGCACACGGCCCCAACGAACTTGTTGCATAAGCCACAACCCTTCACTTCATAAGTATTTCCTTACTAATGAATCTAACGGGAAGATCTCTCGGATGATCAGCAAATTACAAGACTGGGCGATTTCCCACTCCCCTCTTCGCCGTTCCACAGAAATCTCACAGATTCTCGAACAAGTTTGGGTCCAAACGAGTCTGAGAGCCCGTCGGGGGTGCGCCAAACGACGGCTGGCAATGACGGTCGATCGTCGAGATCTTCACCAAAAAGCCGACGAGGATTTTCTCCCTGGGTCTGTTCATCTCGCCAAATTCGACGACAGCCTCTCAATGGCCGTTGCCGTTGCCGTTGCCGTTGCCGGGACCGAACGAAGGAAATGCCGTGGTAGTGGTAGTGGTAGTGGTCGTAGACGTGGTCGGAGGTGTAACCGCTGAACTCAAATTGAGCGCGCCCGCGAGGAGTCCGAGGTCGCTTTGCAGCAGTTGGCCTTCGGTTGGACCGATTGTGTGATTCAAGATCCCGTTGGAGATGGCGCTCGCGGCGAGCACAAGATCGTTGACGGCCTGGCGAGTCTTCCCTGACGTGTAATCGGTCTGCGCCAGGGCCGCCTGCTGAGAAATCGCCTGCCCCGATGCGGTGTCAACGTTTCCGGCGGATTCACCGGCCAGAACTTGACTATCCAACGCATTAAGCGCGGCGGTGCCCGCAAGTACGGTGGTCGTCGTCACCGGTGGTTTAGTGGTCGTGGTGGCATGAGGTTTCTTTGGGCTGGACCCCAAGGCGAAGAAAAGTCCGAGGGCCAACACCGCTGTCACGACCACCGCAGTCGAGGCCCTCGCGTTCCGTTTGAAGTGATTCTTGGGTCCAGCGACTGTTCGTGCGGGTTTGATGACGTGCGTTTCGTCACCCCTCACGCCTATCCCGACCATGCCCGGCATCATCGCCGTATGATCACCGCGTCCTGTTGCGCCCAGCTTGGTGGTGATATCGCTGTCGGTCAGAAGCCACGGGGCGTCGAATGTCCGGGTGGCGAGAAGTGCCGCCACTTGGAAATCCTCGAGACGCTGGTCAGGGCGTTGGGTGAGCATTCCGGTCAGCACTAACTTCCACGGCACCGGAAGCTCGGCCGGTAGCACCACGGGACCCGCGAGTCGCCGAGCGAGCACTTCGCTCGGCGTTCCCTCGTACACGCGCCTGGCGGTCAGACACTCGAGCAGGATGATTCCGAGCGACCAGATGTCAGCCGCCGGACCCACCTGGTGATCTTCCAGTTGTTCGGGCGCCATGTACGAAACGGTGCCCATGGTCGTACCGGTGGCCGTCATTGTCGATGCATCGTAAAGTTTGGCAATACCGAAGTCGCCAAGCCAGGCATCGCCATTCGCCGACAGCAATATATTCGAGGGCTTCACGTCGCGGTGAACGACACCGCGCTCATGCACGTACGCCAGTGCGTCGGCCAGTCTCGCGCCAAGGTCCGCTGTTTCTCTCGACGAGAGCGGCCCTTCACGTAGGGTTTGGGCGAGCGTTTGTCCGACGATGAGTTCCATGACCAGGTAGGCCTGATCTCCTACCGCGCCGATGTCAAGGAATCTGATGAGGCCCGGATGCTCGAAACTCTCCAGCGCGCGAGCTTCCTCAGCTAGCCGACGTCCGATTTCCGGATCATTCGAGCGGACGATCTTGACCGCGACATCGTTGCCGGTGATCTCGTCGAAGGCTTTGTAGACGTCCGACATTGCACCTCTGCCAAGCAGGGAGACAATGCGGTAGCGGCCGCCGAGGACGTCACCGACCGAGGTCATAGGAATTCTTCAAAGTAACCAATCGTACCCTGATGTGGATTCTCTTCGTTCAATCAGCCACCTGCCCCAATTCCTGTTATCGCGCGGGAATGCACGATGTTTCGTTATATTTACGTCCCATCACTCGGAAGAGTCGCATTTCTTTTAACGCGTCTCGGACGAAGTTCGCAATCAGTTAGGTGATTTGACAATTGGATGTCGCAGAACCGAATCATCGGTTTGCCACCAGTCATTGGCGTAAACCCGATTACTACTCCTCGTGACCGACGTGCCACTTGGCGCAAGTGCTGCATTGATAGAAAGTCATTTTCGCACCATCACGCTTCGTCATCAATCGAGCACGTGCCACGGCCTCGTCGCGCGTCGCGTAAGAGATCTTGGGTCGACCAGTCAAGGTAGTGTGCGCCCTCGGACCTCGACGTAACGATGTTCCAGTACTTCTCCCCCCGACCCCGTAACGACTTGACCAAATGAGGACAAGGACTATCAACAACACAGCGGCGATCAGTACGCCGTAGGTGCTCATCATCGCTCGTTGCAGAAGTTTGAGGGCACGCACGACGTGGATCCACGATCACGAGTCTGAGAACGAAGACGTCGCATGCCGTTCTCCTTCAACTTTCCACAGCATCGGCGGGGACTTCTGCAAGTGATGCTGCTGCTTTAGGGCCGTGAACTAGCGCCATCCACGCAGTGCTTGATGCAACACGGCACCGTAACCCTCCAACCCATCGCGGCTGAGGCGCGCTTCAGGCCCAGCGGCGATACCGACGCGCTCTGGGATCACTCCCCAGATTTCGACTTTCTGTTCCTTCCACCAGACAATCGCAGCTTCGAGATCATTCGTGCCCAGTCGCGCCGCGCAGATGACGATGCCCCGCGGAATCCCTGCAGGAATCAGATCGAGCGTCGCGAGCACCCTCGAGTACTCAACACCTCCCGCACGTGTCGGGATGACGACGGCATCGGCCAATGCGACAACTGCCTGGGTGATCCGCTCGTTGCCCGGTGGCGTGTCCACGATCCCCATGCCCTCAACACGACCCATGGCACGAATCGCAGTGCGTTCGGACGGGGCTTCAACGACGGTTACGCCAGGAAGGGGCCAGACCTCAAGCCACTCCGCCGATGACGCCTGGGGATCGGCGTCGATGAGCGTCACCGGGTCATAACCCAGTTCTACTGCGGCGGCAGACAGGTAAATGGAAGACGTTGACTTGCCAACACCGCCCTTCAAAGAAGTCACGATGATATTCATAACTGGCATGCTACGGCACCGTCGACGAAGAAAGAACAGCTCGACTCCCGATCCGTACCAAGGCGCCATTCGCCATGCAAGCATCGCTCACCAACCTGTGGCTCGGAGACAGCACCACCCCAAAAAGTGGTCCTGTCCAAACCCATTAGGTCTGCCACCATCCATTGGCGACTGACCAGCTCGGGACATTGCACGACAACCACCGCCAGGGGCGGATGATGATTGCCGTTCAACAAGCGGTAGTGCGCCGGAGTGGCCTGCAGTGGGAACGGTTCAGAACTGAAGTGTGACAATCCAGTGTCTCTGACCTTACGAAGAGATCGCGGTGTTACGTTGAGAATCAGTCCTGAAAGGTCTCTAATGTCTTTGCGTCGCGACCTGCATTCACTTGGTGCTCCCGTACCGAACAGGGTTTGCCGCGTTGCGGTCGGAGTTCTACTCACCGTGGGCCTCGTCGGACTTGCTGTGTCGCCGCTGTCCGCATCTCAGAGCTCATCGGCACCAGAGAGCGGCGGATTTCAACTTGCAGTTGACTCAGGAGTCGGCGCCACGTTCACACTCGATTCACTCTCGTCCTGTCAAATAGGTGACGGTCTAGCGGTCGTTAGAGACGTCGGGAACCATTCCATCCGAGTTACAGCCGTGAGCACCGTGATCCCAAGTGAGGAGGCCACAACGAGGGACCGGACGACATACCAGCTTCTTTCACTCAGGCCTCGATCAACCACTGGCGAGGTTGGTGCTCTCTTCAATCTCACGGCAATGGGCAAGACTCTCAATCTGGGAAGCGTGGTAGGTGGAGTCCTGAAACCCGTGACAACGAGCCATCGTTGGTACGCAATAGTGGCTCGAATTCGAATCCTCCAGAATCACCCTGTCGAATGGGTCATTCGCGGCATCAGAGTAACGCTGCAGGTTGACTCAAGGACCTATCACGTCTTGATTCCGCAGACCATCCGTCTCTCGGCGACGACCAACTGTTAGCTAATTCCAGTGCTATCTCGTCCGATTTGAACGGTTTCAAACTGAGTCCGAAGTTAAGCCCCGGACGTCTTGCGTCGGAGGCCCGACGTCAACGATCTCCGACTCGCGACTTCACTCGTAGCG
>PKWW01000066.1 GCA_003132165.1 Acidimicrobiaceae bacterium
CAGTCAATGGGGTCAAGCACATTTGGCACCCCCAACGGGATTCGAACCCGTGCCGCCACCTTGAAAGGGTGGTGTCCTAGGCCGCTAGACGATGGGGGCCTGTACTACGTTGTACTTCTTCACTTTCGTGGTCGGGCTGCCGGGATTTGAACCCGGGACCTCTGCGTCCCGAACGCAGCGCGCTACCAAGCTGCGCTACAGCCCGCAGCGAGTTGCCTCGCAGCCCGATAATCCTAGTCTGCAGGGCGAGCGGGCAACAAAGCAGCTACGAAGTCGTAGCTTCGACGTCAATCACGGGCGGGTGGTATTCGATCACCAACTCGCTGATTCGTCGTTTTTCGACGGACTGCACCCGGAAAGACCAGTCTTCATACGAGTAGGTCGTGCCAGCGGAGGGGATCTCCCCGGCGAGATCCAGGACGAAACCCGCGATGGTGACGTACTCCCCTTCGGGGATGATGACGCCCAACTCCTCTTCGACTTTGTCGACGTGGGTCTGGCCATCGACCAGCCAACGGTCCTCGCGGATCCGCACTATGTCGTGCTCGTCGTCCTCGTCGAATTCGTCGCTGAGGTCGCCGACGAGCTGCTCGAGGATGTCGCGGATTGAGATAACTCCGGCGACACCACCATGCTCGTCGAGGACAATGGCGAAGGTGCGACGCTGCTCGCGCATTTCCTTGAGACTCTCGAGGAGATCAAGGGTCTCGGGGAGCATGAGAGGGCGACGGATCTTGCGTGCGATCTCGTTGGCCGTCGGGAGAGAGACCCCGATTGCTCGCTTCGCTGCAGTACTTCGAAAGAGGTCGTTCACGAACAGGACGCCCTCGACCTCATCCAGGTCGCCACTCACCACTGGGAAACAGGAGTGACCCGTGTCGCGTACGGCTTCGGCGATTGCTTCGGGTGTGACCGGGACCGGTAGGTACACGACGTCGACGCGCGGAGTCATGACGTCACGCAGTTCGAGTTCGCTCAGTTGATCGACGCGCGCGTGGATGGCTGCAGCTTCGGGAGAATCGGGACGGGTCTCAGTACGTCCCGACATGCGCGCGCGGAACCGCGCGAGCCCTGATGACGGAGGTTGCTGGTCGCTCATTGACCAGCGTTGCCGACGGCTCGAACGGTTGCCGGACGGAACGTCTCGTCCTCGTACTCTTCGCCGCGCAGGAGCGCGCGAACAGCGGTGCGCACGCGCTGCGGGTCGAGCGGCTTCACGATGAAACCTTCCGCGCCGCTTCGTCGCGCGAGGAACACATCGGGACGACGGTCGAGCAGCATTAACACCGCGACCGGCTCGGCAGCGCCATAGGACTCTTCGTGGCGCAGGTCCATGCAAATGGCCATGCCGCCCATGGATCCGATCTGCATGTCGACGATTACGAGGTCGACGCCGCCCTCTGCGACGCGCGAACGCACCCCGGGGCCGGTTGCGACTTCTTCGATCACGATGTCGGGTCCTTCGAGCATCACTCGAAGTTCGTGTCGCAGGGATGAGAGATCGCTCGCTAAGAGAACAGTTGCCACGACTTTCAGCGTAGCAAGCATTGATTTCATGCCCAGAAAGGGACTTCAGTCTCTTCTTGCTATCGAGAGGGCCTTGTGGTTATCCTGCACCTTTGGACGGAATCCCGGGGGGTATGACGATGGCGATTGCTCCATGGGACTGGACGGACCTGGCTGCCTGCCGCGGCAGCGAGGGGGCGCTCTTCTTCTCACCCGAGGTCGCCGAGCGCAAGGAAGAGCGCACTGAAAGAGAGCGGTTGGCCAAGCGGCTCTGTGCTGGATGCCCGGTGCGCGACGATTGTCTGGACGCCGCCATTGACCGCCACGAGACTTACGGGATCTGGGGCGGGATGAACGAGTTAGAGCGTCGGGCTTTCCTGCGTCGTTGAGCGCGCCCAACCGAGTTGGGCGGGGCTGACGATGGTGAGCACGATCAGTAGTGCGAAAGTGATGATGTGCACGCTCGTGCAGTAGAGACAAATGCTCTTAATGATCAAGAGTTCAGCGGTGATGAGCCACAGGACCAGGCACATCGAGATCATCGCGAGCACGAAGCGAACCGCGTGGATCCAGTAGTTCTTCGCGCGCCACGCCCACGGTGAATTGAGCACGCTCATCGCCGCGTAGTTGACCACCCCGAGCACCGCCACCGGGATCGCGAAGATGCGTGACTGCGCCGACGTGGTGACCTTGGTGCAGTTCTCAAAGCCGGAGGTCGAGCAGCCCTGGTACGTCGAACCATGGAAGTGCTGATACGTCATGTAGATCGAGATGGCGAGCCCGAGGAGGCTCAGCAGAAACGTGACGACTACCGCCCATCGGGCGACGGGCTGCACGGTGCGCGTCATTTAGAGTTTCATCGCCTTCTTGGCGGCGAGCACTCCGGACGACGTGCACACCGTTGCGGGCATGTTGTTGGTCAAGGAGCAGAAGGACGCGGTCTGGTAGTTCGCCGACGCGATGATGGCGGCGGTCACCGGACTCGTCGTGTTGCTCAGACCGGCCGCGATCTGACTGCGCGACTGACCCGACAAGGTGGCCGGCGTGTAGTCAGCGCCCGAGATGACGAACTTGTTACCGATCGAGATGAACGGGATGGAACCGTCCTGGGCCGCGGTCATCGACGTGATGTACTTGGACGTGTCGTACTTGGTGAAGACCGCCGCTTCCTGCTTTGTCGGCGTCTGGAGCTTGCCGTAGGGAGGATTCGTTGATGCGTTGTAGGAGTTGTTGTACTCCTCGATGCTCTTGAAGACCAGGTACTTGGAGGTGTATGACGCCTTCAGGAACGTGAACGTCGGTGTGCTCGGATAGACGTCAACCGAGGAACTGGTCGTGTTGCCGAGTCCCTTCCAAGTGCCGAAGCGGCTCAGGGCGATGATCGTGGACCAGCGCTCGGCGGCGCAGTACGGGCAGTACTCGGCGCCGAGGTAGAAGACCTCGGGGAGTTTGGCGCCGCTGGCCGAGGTGCCGGTCAGGGCGGGCTGGCCCTTCAGTTCAATGGGCGCGGTGACCGGTGCGTCTGGTGAGTTCAGGCCAATCGTGTCGAACACCGAGGCGGGCACGGTGGTCAGCTCGGTGACCGTTGCGGCGTCGGTCGCCTGGAAGTTCGATGAACTGGAGGAAGTAGGCGAGCTGGCGGTGACCTTGATGATCACGAGGGCCGCGACGACCACGATGACGAGCCCGACGGCCAGCCAGGTGAAGAGGCCGGCCGGCCGGCCGGTCGACGCCTTGACGGGCTGCTGCTTAGCGGGGGGTTTCTTAGCCACGATGCTCCTTGTGCCGTAGAACCACCAAACTTAGTAGAACTTGTGCGGTCGTCCCTCGCGCGTAAGAAAACGGTAGGTAGTTTGCGGTATGGCTGAAATTCTCACTCCTAAGCCCGCGGCCACGGTTTTGACACTTCGCGACGACCCGGCGGGTTATGAAATTCTTATGTTGCGGCGGAATTTGAATAGCGATTTCGTCGGTGGTGCCTACGTGTTCCCCGGCGGTGGCGTTGACCTCGATGACGCGGGGCCGTCGGCGCAGGCGCTCGCAATCGGGCTGACCGACGAACAAGCCTCGGCTCAACTCAACCTAGAGAGTGGTGGTCTGGCGTACTACGTGGCATGCCTACGTGAGCTCTTCGAAGAGGCGGGTCTGCTCGTGGCGTGCGACGAGCATGGCGACCCCGTCCGTCTCGGCGAGCCCGACGTCATCGCTCGAATCGCCGAGCATCGCCGCATGGTCAATAGCCGAGAGATGGGTTTCGTTGAAATGATGGAGCGCGAGGGCTTCTTCCTCGATCTACGGGGTCTCGCGTACGTGGCGCACTGGGTCACGCCAGTTGGTCCGCCGCGACGCTACGACACCAGGTTCTTCGTGGCGTTGGCGCCGAGGGGACAGATCGCAGCACACGACGCAGGCGAGACCGTCGCTGACACGTGGGTGCGACCCGCCAACGCCCTCGACCGACACCGGCGCGGCGAGCTGGAGATGATCTTTCCGACGATTCGCAACCTCGAGGCGATCGCGGGCTTTACGACGACCGGTGAGGTCTTCGAGTGGGCGGCGACGCTCACTTCGATTCCCCGCATCGAGCCGCGCATCGTGATGAACGACGGCGAGGTCGCCATTTTCATCCCGGGTGATCCGGGCTACGAGGGCTGAGAGTTCTCCACCGCGCGTTCGAGAGAATCGAGCATCCGCGCGGTGCAGCCCTGCGCCCCCGCGGGGGGCGCGACGTCCCTGACAATCTTGCGCGCGAGCGTAGTGAATGTTCCGTGCTCGCCCTCGAGAAGCACCGCGGGCTCGCCGCTGTCGCCGCCCGCCGCGATCTCGTGGCCGAGCGGAATCTCGCAGAGCAGGGGAACGCCGAGTTCGTTACTGAGTTCATGTCCGCCGCCTTCGCCGAAGAGCGCGTGGGTCTCGCCACACGAGCAACGCAGTGGACTCATGTTCTCGATGACCCCGAGCACCCTGATGTTGGATTTGCGCGCGAAGTCCGCGGCGCGTGCGGCGACGCGTTGAGCGGCCCGGGTCGGTGTCGTCACCACGATCTGACCCATCTGGGGTAGGAGGCGTGCGAGTGTCATAGCGATGTCGCCGGTGCCCGGTGGAGTGTCGATGAGCAGGTACTGAATGCCCGACCAGTCAGCGTCTTCGATGAACTGGGCGACGGCCTTTTGCACGATGAGACCGCGCCACAGAAGTGCCTGGTCTTCATCAGCGAGCAGACCCATCGAGAGCAGTTTGATGCTGCCCTCGCCGAATTCCCGTTCGATCGGTTGCATCTTGCCGTCACGAGCCTTCACTTCGCCCTCGATTCCGAGGAGACGTGAAAGAGAGAATCCCCAGATGTCCGCGTCGAGCACACCGACGGCGTGTCCCTGCTGGGCGAGTGCCACCGCCAAGTTCGCCGTCACCGACGATTTACCCACGCCCCCCTTCCCGGAAGCGATCATCAACACCGGGGTCTGATAAGGGATGGTGGTAAGTGGTGCACGCGTCTGGGCGATGGTGCGCGCGCGTTGCATCAGCGCGGCCTTCGCCGCGGGGTCCATGACGCCCATCGCGAGTTCGACACTCTTGACCGATTCGATCGAGAGGGCGGCCTCGCGCACGTCTCGTTCGATCTGGGCTCGTAGCGGGCAACCCGACGTCGTGAGTGCCACGTGGACCACGGCGTGGCCGCCTTCGTCGATGGCGACATCGCCCACCATGCCCAATTCGACGATGGACGCGCCCAACTCAGGATCCAGGACCTGGCCCAGGCGCTCCCGTAATTCGTCGACGGCGTTCATGTAGAGACGCTAACGGTGAAATTTGGGGGGTGTTCAACTTGGGAAATCGTCGCTACCATGGTAAAAGGACATTTGAAGGAGCCGCATGTCGAACGCCACCACGACCAACGTCAGTCTGACCCAGAAGGACGCCGACCCCATCACCCTCACCGAGATCGCGGTAACCAAGGTTGCCGAGTTGATCGCCGCCGAGGGTGCGGACGAAGTCTTGGCGCTGCGCGTCTCGGTCAAGTCTGGCGGCTGCTCGGGCTTCAACTACGACATGTTCTTCGACTCGGAGTTCGCCGATGACGACGTGTTGCGCGATTACAGCGGTGTCAAGGTCGTGGTCGACGCCGCGAGCGCTGAACTTCTCACGGGTTCGACCTTGGACTTCTCGGACACCCTCCAGGGTGCGGGCTTTCACATCACGAACCCCAACGCGACGCGCACCTGCGGCTGCGGCAACTCGTTCAGCTGATCCACCGATCATGAGTGCACCGGTTGGCCCCTATTCGCCGTGGCGCCGTGCGGGCGACCTCGTTGTCATCTCGGGCCAGCTTGGCCTGATGCCAGCAGCCCCAACGCCAACCTTCGTCGAAGGCGGAGCCGCCGACCAACTTCGCCAGGCGCTCGTGAACGCGCGCAGTGTGCTCGCCGAGGCGGGCGTGACCTTCGACCAAGTCGTCAAGGCGACGTTGTTCCTCGTCGACATGAGCGACTTCGCCTCGTGCAACGACGTATGGGTCGAAGCCTTCGATGCACCGCGCCCGACCCGGTCGGCGGTCGCGGTCGCCCAGCTTCCCTTGGGCGCGCGCGCCGAAGTGGAACTCTGGGCCCACTCGCCTCTCAGCTAGGCGTGTACTCGTTCGGCGTCGTGCCGAACTTGTAACCGACTGAGCGCACCGTCTGAATAAGGTGCGCGTGTTCCTCACCCAATTTGGCGCGCAGGCGCCGCACATGCACGTCGACAGTTCGAGCCCCGCCGTAGTACTCGTAACCCCAGACGCGGCTCAGCAGCGTCTCGCGGGTGAAGACCCGGTTCGGGTTGGTCGCGAGGAAGCGGAGTAATTCGTACTCCATATACGTGAGGTCCATGACCCTTCCCGCGATCGACGCCTGGTAGGTCTCGAGGTTCATGGAAAGGCCGCCGTGATCGATCCGCGGCGCCACGCTCTCATTGCCGGCGCGGCGCAGACGGTGGCGAAGCCGGGTGGCGAGTTCGCTCACGTCAAAGGGGCCGACGACGAAGTCGTCGAAGAGATCCTCACGAAACGTCAGGTCATCGAGCTGGTAGTGGTCGAGGAGCAAGATGATGGGCCCGACTCCGCGGTCGCGACTGCGCAGTTGGCGACACAAGTTCATCGCCTCGCTGAAGGGGAACGCTGACGCATTGATCACCGCACCAGAGAAGCCATCCGCCGGTTCGAGGCTCGTGATCTCATTGAGCCGACCTGACGTTGCGACCGCCGGCGACACCCCCGTGACGTCGAAGGCCTTGCGCACCGGCCCTTCGCACGAGGGAACGCAGAGGACGACGTCGATGTTCACAGCAGCGGCAGGTATCGCTCAAGCTCGAAGGCGGTGACCTGGCCGCGATAGGCGTCCCATTCGGCGCGTTTGTTGCGTAGGAACCACTCGACCTGGTGGGCGCCGAGCGTCTCGTGCATCAGGCTCGAGCTCGCCATGAGGTCGACCGCCTCGGCGAGCGACTGGGGCAGCGGCGAGGTACGTGCGCCCTCCTTGGGGAGTTCGTAGTCGCCATTCACGCCGCGTAGGCCCGCAGCCAAGATGACGGCGAAGGCGAGGTAGGGGTTAGCGGCGGGGTCCGGCGAACGGTATTCGATGCGCGTCGAGTCGATACGTCCGGGCTTGACGCTCGGGAGGCGCACCAGTGCGGCCGCGTCGTAGCGGGCCCAACCGGCGCCGACCGGTGCTTCACCGCCGGGCACGAGTCGCTTGTAGGAATTGACCCACTGGTTGGTGATCGCGGTGATCTCGGGCGCGTGGTGTACGAGGCCGGCGATGAACTTCACCGCGACGTCGCTCAGACCGTAGGGGCCGTCGCCGATGAAGGCGTTGTGCTCCCCGCTCCAGAGTGAGAGGTGCGTGTGCATGCCTGAGCCCTGCACGTTGGCGAGAGGCTTGGGCATGAAGCTCGCGGTGACGTTGGACTGACGTGCGAGTTCCTTGACGACGTGGCGCACGGACATCACGGTGTCGGCCATGGTCAGCGCATCGGTGTAACGAAGGTCGATCTCGTGCTGGCCCGGGGCGTCCTCGTGCTGGGCGTGCTCGACGCCGATGCCCATCTCCTCGAGCATCAAGACCGTGCGTCGGCGCAGTTGACTCGCCGTGTCGTCGGGCAGCAGGTCGAAGTAACTGCCTCGGTCGATCGGCTTTGGTGGATGACTGGGGTCCAGGCTCTCGAAATAGAAGTACTCGATCTCGGGCGCCACGAAGAACGTGTAGCCCTGCTCGTGTGCGCCGTCCAGTACGCGGCGCAGTTGCTGACGAGGACAGCCCTCGAAGGGCGTGCCGTCGATGTTCATGATGTCGCAGAAGACTCGGGCGACGCCCGCGCCTTCCTCGTACCAAGGCAACAGCTGGAAGGTGGTGAGGTCGGGCCGTGCGAGGACGTCGGACTCCTGGGTACGCGAGAAGCCGTCGATGGAACTGCCATCGAAGGTCATGCCCTGGTCGAGGGCGTCTTCCAGTTCGGCGGGTGTGACGTGAAAGGCCTTGTGGCGCCCGAGCACATCAGTGAACCAGAGCTGGACGAAGCGAACGCCGCGTTCCTCCACGGTTCGAAGAACGTATTGCGCCTGACTTTGCATAGGGGACATTCTCGCACCTTCTTCGTGGGAGCACACACTGGGTCTTTAAACACAAAACCCGCCGCCCATTCGAGCGGCGGGTTTTGTGTCACAGCGACTTAGCGTCGGCTTGCGGCCTTCTTGGCTGGAGTCTTCTTCGCGACAGCCTTCTTCGCCGGAGCCTTCTTGGCGACAGCCTTCTTCGCGGCGGGCTTCGATGCCGCTGCGCCACAGATGGTCTCGACCATCATGCGCGCCACGAGGTAGGGGTCGATGTTGGCGTTCGGGCGACGGTCTTCGAGGTAGCCCTTCTTCTCGCGCGCGACTGCGCCGGGGATACGCACGGACGAGCCACGGTCCGACACGCCGTAGGA
The DNA here is from genome assembly GCA_003132165.1 of Acidimicrobiaceae bacterium. GTDB lineage: Bacteria > Actinomycetota > Acidimicrobiia > Acidimicrobiales > RAAP-2 > RAAP-2. The sequence continues at coordinate 8,464 of PKWW01000066.1, forward strand.
GAACTTCGTGTACGGGGCGGTCTCGTGGGCGCCGGTGAGCCGGTCCTCGATACCGACGCCGTAGGCGGCGATGTGCTCCTTGACGCGAGTGCCGAGGGCCTCGCAGCCGGCGATGATCGCGTCCCAACCACCGTTCGCGCGCATCTGCTTGGTGGAGAAGTTCGTGTGGGCCCCCGCGCCGTTCCAGTCGCCCTTGATGGGCTTGGCGTCAAAGCTCACATCCACGTCGAACTCCTCGGCGATGCGCTCGAGCAGCCAGCGCGCGACCCAGAGCTGGTCGCCCACGGCCAGCGTGTCGAGGATGCCAACCTGGAACTCCCACTGACCCATCATCACTTCGGCGTTGGTACCTTCAATGCCGATACCGGCGCGCAGGCACGCGAGCGTGTGCGCCTCGACGATGTCACGACCCGGCATCTTCGATCCACCGACGCCGCAGTAGTACGGACCCTGCGGTGCGGGGTAGCCGTCCTCGGGCCAGCCGTAGGGACGGCCGTCCTGGAAGAAGGTGTACTCCTGCTCGATGCCGAACATCGGCTCGAAGCTGGCGTACTTCTTCGCCGCCGCGGCGGCCGCCGCGCGGGCATTGGTCACGTGGGGGGTCATGTCGGGGTTCAAGACCTCGCACATGACGAGGATGTCATTGGGTCCGCGAAGGGGGTCCGGACAGGTGAAGACCGGCTCTAGAACGCAGTCCGAAAAATGACCGGTGGCCTGGTTGGTGCTCGAACCGTCGAAGCCCCAGATCGCGGGCTTCTTGCCATTGGCAACGATGCGGGTCTTGCTTCGTAGCTTTCGCGTGGGCTCTGTTCCGTCAATCCAGATGTACTCAGCCTGATACGACAATGTTGCTCCTTCAAAGTGTCATCGCGCCCTTCGCGCGACCTCCTTAAGTCTGGCGGTTGGGGGACCCACCCGACCCCGAGTTCTGTTAACCCTGTGTGAAACGTTTCACTGAGGGGCTTATCCGTCGCGCCGATAGGCTCGGAGTCGTGCCCGTCATCAGACTCGCTCTGGCCCAAATGAACGCAGTTGTGGGGGGTTTCGCCCAGAACGTTGAGACGCTGAGCCGATTCCGTAATCAGGCCGCCTCGCTCGGCGCTGATTTGGTGCTTTCACCAGAACTTTCGCTGACCGGCTACCCCCCTGAGGACTTGCTGTTGAAGGAGGGTTTCATCGCCGCCACGCGTGTTGCCGTGCACGATCTCGCCCAGGCGCAGAACCTTCCGCCGGTGCTCGTCGGCACGGTCGTCTCCGAAGGGGCCAGCGGCTTGTCGCTCGCGCCCTCGAGCGACGGCCGCGACGTCACGCGTTCCTCGCCCGACGACTTCAATCCGGGTCACATCGCCAACGCCCTCGTGCTGATCAGCGAGCACGGCGTCGTCGCGACTGCGACCAAGCGGCTGCTGCCCAACTACGACGTCTTTGACGAGTGGCGCTACTTCCACCCCGGCGTTGGCCCCCACACCATCATCAATGTCGGTGGTGTTGCCGTCGGGTTACTCATTTGTGAAGATGTGTGGACGAAGAACGGTCCCGCCGCCGAGCTGGCCGCCCAGGGTGCCACCCTGCTGGTCGTGGCCAACGCGTCGCCCTACGCGAGGGGACGCCGCGACGACCGAGAGGCGATGCTGCGCGAGCGCGCTCTGGAGACCAATTGCCCGATCGCCTACGTGAACCTCGTCGGGGGTCAGGACGAACTCGTCTTTGACGGCCAGAGTGTGGTCGTGGACGCCAGCGGCGACGTGATCGCTCGCGCCATCGCCTTCAGCGAGGAACTCCTGGTCGCCGAGATCGATGCGAGGTCGTCGTCGGTGGGCATCGTCGTCGATACGCTCTACGCCCGTGACGAGATGAGGACGCGGGCTTTGCATGTGAATCACGTCGCCGAGCCGCCCAGTGAGATCGAAGAGATCTACGAGGCTCTCGTCATGGGCACGCGCGACTACCTGCGTAAGAATGGATTCCGCTCGGCGATCCTCGGCCTCTCGGGCGGCGTCGACTCCTCACTGGTGGCGACGATCGCAGTGGATGCGGTCGGCGCGCGCGCCGTGCGGGGTTTCGCCATGCCGAGCCGCTACTCATCAGCACATTCGGTCGCCGACGCCGAAGAGCTGGCGCGGCGTCTCGACATCGATATCGCGACGATCCCAATCGAAACCGCGCATCAGGCCTTCGCTTCGATGCTGCACGGTGTGCTCGATGGCGGCCCGCTCGGGCTCACCGATGAGAACCTGCAATCGCGAATCCGCGGTGTCCTGTTGATGGCCGTCTCGAACGCGACCGGCGCCATCGTGCTCACGACCGGCAACAAGTCCGAGATGGCGGTCGGGTATTCGACGCTCTACGGCGACTCGGCGGGTGGCTTCGCCGTCATCAAGGACGTGCCGAAGACCCTCGTCTACGAACTCTGCCGGTACCGTAACGAGATCGCGGTCGCCATTGGTGATCCCGAGCCGATTCCGCTCTCGGTCCTCACGAAGGCTCCGTCGGCCGAACTGCGACCCGACCAGCGCGACGATCAGTCATTGCCGCCCTACGAAGAACTCGACCCGTTACTCGAGCTCTACGTCGAGGACGACGCCACCGCCGAGGAGATGATCGCCAACGGGCACGACGCCGCGCTGGTGTTGCGCATCACGCGCCTGGTCGATCTCAGTGAGTACAAGCGCCGCCAGATGCCGCCGGGAGTTCGAATCTCGAAGAAGGCGTTCGGGCGCGACCGACGAATGCCGATCACCAACGCGTTTCGTCCCGAGACCGTGTGATGCCATCGAGCGATGAAGTCGTCGGGCACTTGCTCGCCTGTTTCGACGCCGTCTACCGGGTGCTGGGCGAGAACGCTCCGAGGATGACCAATGACGCCTACGTCGTGCGGTCCCACGAGATGAGCCGGGCCTTCGGCGCCGTAGCGCTCGAGATGCGCTCGTTCCTCGACGACGCGTCGATCAGACCCCTGCCGGTCATCGAGGCGGTCCTATCGCACGCCTTCGTGAACGACGAGACCGGCGCCATGACCCTCTACGCCATGGCCATGGTCGTAGGTCCGCGAATCCTGGTGTCGGTTCGCGATGCCCACGAGCTTCTGGGATCGGACCCGGTGATGGGCGCCCTCTTGGACCACGCTGCCCAGGTTGGAGTGGCGGAGATCGTTTCGGTGGGCGAAGTGGCCAAAGGTCAAGCCCCGATTGAGGATCCGAGTTGGCAAGAGGCGGCAAGAGACCTCTCCAACACCCTCGAGTCGTCCGGAAATGCTGAAAGTTTCGGACTTTCCCGCTAAGTTGCGTACCCCCGTATAACTACATATGCCGGATTAACCGGGGCGGGAGTATCAAGGGAGAAGCATGGCTAAAGATCGCGTTGACAGGGATGACGAAGACCTCGTACGCCTCTACCTATCGGACATTGGTCAGTACACCCTTCTGACCAAGGACGATGAAGTCCACCTCGCTCAGACCATCGAAGAGGGACGCGAAGCCAAGGCCGAGCTCGAAGCCGCCGAGAACGACAAGAAAATCAAGATCACACCGACCAAGAAATTGGCACTGAAACGCGCAATTCACCGTGGTGACCAGGCTGAACGTGATTTCGTCCAGTCGAACCTCCGTCTCGTGGTGTCGATTGCGAAGAAGTACCAAGCGTCGGGACTCCCGCTGCTCGACCTCATCCAGGAAGGCAACCTCGGCCTGATGCACGCCGTCGAGAAGTTCGACTGGCGCAAGGGCTTCAAGTTCTCGACCTACGCCACCTGGTGGATCCGCCAGGCGATCACTCGCGGTATTGCAAACACCGGCCGCACGATCCGACTCCCGGTGCACGCCGGGGACACGCTCGCGCGCGTGCAGAAGGCGCAGTCGCGTCTTGAGCTCAAGTTCGGTCGTCCGCCCACCATCAAGGAACTCTGCGAAGAGTGCGAGATGCCCGAGGACAAGTTGATCGAGGCACTGCGCTTCCGTTCCGAGCCCATCTCGCTCTCCGAGCCGCTTCGTGAGGACGGCGACGCCGAACTCGGCGACGTAGTCGAGGACCGTTCCGCAGAGTCGCCATTTGACGTGGCCGCCGTGAAGATGATGCCCGCCGCCATCGAGAAGCTCCTGCAGCCGCTCGACGAGCGCGAGCAGAAGATCCTTCGCATGCGCTTCGGCCTGGACGGAGCCGGAGAGATCCGTACGCTCGAAGATGTCGGCGCCGAGATGAATCTGACTCGTGAGCGCATCCGCCAGATCGAGGCGCGTGCCATGAGCAAGCTTCGCCACCCCTCTTCGGATACGGGCGCGCGCGACCTGCTGACGCTCTAGCGGCGTAGTACCCGGGCCCGCCCTAAGACTGCGGCAATACCAATGATCACCGCGCTGATCAGGAACGGCGTGTGTGACCTCGAACGATCGTGCGCTCGAACCGGATGCGTGAAGCTGAGTATTGGCCACTCGCTGTCGTGCGCCATGCGTGCTAACTGGCGATCGGGGTTCACCGCGTACGCGTGGCCAACCGCTTGGAGCATCGGAATGTCGGTCTCAGAGTCCGAGTAGGCGAACGAGTCGTTGAGGTCGATGCCGCGCTGGACGGCGAGCTCGCGCATCGCCACCGCCTTGTTGTCGCCCTGGGCGAAGAACTCCATCTCGCCCGTGAACTTGCCGAATTCGTCGATCTTGGCCTTGGACGAGATCGCGCCGGTGATCCCCAAGAGTTCGGCGAAGGGCTCGACGATCTCGGCGGGCGACATGCTGACCAGCCAGACCTCGTCGCCCTCGCCGAGATGGTGGTCGATGAGCTCGAGGGCCTCGTCGTAGATGAGCGGTTCGATGACGTCGTTGATCGTCTCGGCGACCAGGGCGCGCACTTCTTGGTGATCCCAGCCCTTGGTGACCTTCAGGACCGATTCGCGGATCTTGGTGAGCTTGTCGTCGTCGGCGCCGAAACGCACGAAGAGCATCTGACTTATGACCGCCCAGATCAGCGTCCGCCGACGAAGTAGTCCTCGCGCGTGGAACTCGGGACCGAGCGCCACGAGCGAGGACTTGGCGATGACTGTCTTGTCGAGATCGAAGAAGGCCGCGCGCACCTCATCAATGCTAGGCCCCTCAGGTTGTGGGGATTCTGCGAAGTGAAATAAAAATTAGGCAATAAATGCGGCGGCGCACTCGTGCGACGCATCACCCCGAGCGATCAAGATGACGTGATCGTGCTCGATGAAGCGCATCGTCGGCTGGGGCGTCAATGGTTGATCGCCTCGAACGACCGTGACGACTCGTGTCGAATCGGGCAGACGTAGTTCGTCGAGTGTCAGGCCGCCCGCCACCGCCGGAGCGTTGGCGGCGAGGGTGATCTCGATCAACTTCATCTTGCCCTGGGCGAGATCCATGAGGTTGATGATCGAGCCGACTTCCACTGCCTCGTCGACGAGTGAAGTGATGAGCGCGGGTGTCGACACCGAGATGTCGACGCCCCAGGTGTCGTTGAAGAGCCACTCATTACGAGAGTTGTTGATGCGGGCAATGACCCGGGGCACTCCAAACTCCTGCTTCGAGAGCCAGCTCACGACGAGATTGTCCTCGTCGTCGCCGGTGGCGGCGATGACGACATCGGCACTGCGTAGGTCTGCGGCGGAGAGGTTTGCGTACTCGCAGGCGTCTGCGGCCATCACCTGCACGCCAGGCAGGAGTGACTTCAATCGCTCCGCGGTGTCCGAGTTGTGCTCGAGCAGTGTCACTTCGTGGTGACGATCGATAAGGTCGAGCGCGATGGCCGTGCCGACCGATCCTCCGCCCGCGATGACCACTCTCATACGAAGCCGCCGGCGAGCATGATGCGAAGATCTTCGAGTCCTTGGATGGTGACGAGAAACTCGAGGACGTCGTCCTCCTGGGCGAACATCCCTTCGATATTGACCCGGCCCTGGCCGCCGCGGATCAGACCGACGACGCGCACGCTGTTCTCAATGTTGAAGTTGTCGACCGGGCGGCCCGCGAGGCTGTCGGGGACGATGCGCTCCACCAGGTGCAGTGCTCCCGTGCCGTCGCTCCACTCGATGGTGTCATCGGTGGGCAGCACCCAGCGTTTTACCTGTTGGGTGGTCCACAACGACGTTGCAACGGTGGGGATGCCCAACTTCATGTAGATGTCGGCTCGCTGAGGGTCGTAGATGCGCGCCACGACGTTCTTCACGCCATAGAAATCACGACCGATCCGAGCGCAGAGAATATTTGTGTTGTCGCCCCGGGTGACGGCGGCGAGCGCGTGCGCCTGGGACGCCTCAGCCTTGGAGAGGATGTCGCGATCGAATCCAGACCCGACGATCGTCTGACCGTTGAAGCGGATCAGCCGACGAAATGCGTCGCGGTTCTTGTCGACAATGGCCACGGAATGACCTTCGTCGGAGAGTTGCATAGCAAGCCCCGACCCCACGCGGCCACAGCCGACCACAACGATATGCACACGGTCATCAGACCACACTTGCGAGCGAAGGCGCAAGTATCGGGCCTCACGACCTAGGTGGTTTAAGGTGAAACTCGTGTCAGAAGCCGACAAGCAGTTAGCGAAGAACACCCCGGTACTCACTTCGCACGCGAATATCTCGACCGTGTACCCCGAGACGTTCGGGTACCGCATGAAGCGGATCCTGCTCGGCAAGCCCTACGTCACCGAGCAGTTGAGCGGGGAACGACTGAATCGAATCGTGGCGCTCGGCGTGCTCGCACCCGACTGCATCTCCTCGTCGGCATACGGCACCGAGGAGATCCTTACCCAGATGACGCCGTTCATCGGCTTGGCGGCCTTTGCTCTCGTGGTGCCCATCATGTTCGTGATTATTGGCGTGTTGCTCTTCGTGACCATCTCGTACATGGATGTCATCAAGTACTACACGACCGCCGGCGGTTCGTACGTGGTGGCTCGTGACAACTTCGGACCGAGGATCGCGCAAATCGCGGCGGTGGCGTTGTTGATCGACTACACGGTGACCGTCGCCGTGCAGGTTTCGGCTGGTTCCGCTGCGCTCGTCACCATGGTTCCCGGCCTGGGCAAATTCGACCTCTACATCACGGTCCTGGTCGTGCTGATCCTCATTTACGGGAATCTACGTGGTCTTAGGGAGGCGGGTAGCTACTTCGCCTTTCCGACCTACTTCTACGTGCTCATGTTGTCGGCGACCATCCTGATGGGTTTCTACAAGAAGTTTTCCGGCACCCTGCACATGGTGCACCTACCCCTGCAGAAGGCCTTGGTCGGCGGCGAGCTCGGCCACAAGGGCACCGGCGTCCTGATGGGCCTGGCCTTTATAAGTCTGCTGCGCGCGTACGCCAACGGCGGCTCGTCGCTCACCGGCCTCGAGGCGATCTCGAACGGCGTCGCGAGTTTCCGCCGGCCCGAATCACGCAACGCCCGAAAGACGCTGTTGACGATGTCGTGCATTCTCGGTTTCCTGCTGCTCGGCGTGACGTTGCTCGCGGCGTGGACCCACGCCATCCCCTACGCCGCGGGGTACCCGACGGTTCTAGGTCAGGAGGTTGACGTCGTCTTTGGAGGGAGTGGCTTCGGTCACGCGATGTACTACACGGTGCTGTTGGCGACGATCTTGATCCTCTACACGGGTGGCAACACCTCGTTCAATGGTTTCCCGTTCCTTGCCAATTATGTGGCGACCGACAGGTACCTGCCCCGTCAGCTCACCAAGCGCGGGCACCGGCTCGCCTTCTCGAACGGCATCATCGTGCTGGGCGCCGTTTCGTTGACGCTGATCATCGTCTTTGACGCCAAGGTCAACGCACTGGTCGCCCTTTACGCCATCGGCGTCTTTACTGGCTTCACGATGGCCGGCGCGGGAATGGTGTCACGGCACTTGCGAGAGAAGACCGGCAGATGGCGTTTCGGTGTCGCTTCGAACGCCCTTTCGGCCGTGGTGACCGCGATCGTCGTGCTGGTGTTCGTCTTCGCCAAGTTCACCGAGGGCGCCTGGATCATTGTCGTGGTCGGCCCGATGATGTACTACGGGCTCATCCGCTTTAACAAGCAGTACGAGCGCGAGGTGTCGGCCTTCGAGGCGACCGCCACCAGCGAGAAGATGAGCATTCGGATGAACCGAGTCATCGTGTTCGTGGACCAGTACGACCTCGCCACCGAGCGGGCCCTGCAGTATTGCAACACACTGAACGCGTATTCGATCCGAGCGGTCCACTTCGACATCGACCCCCTCGTCACCAAACGCCTTGAGGAACGGTGGGGTGCGCCGAACACCGCGTCCTCGGGAATCAGCCTCGAGGTCGCCGAGTGCGAGGACCGTCGTCTTGACCGCGCGGCGCTCGAGCTCGTCGCCGACGTCGTACGCGATCCCGACGTATTCTGCATGGCCATCCTTCCCCGCAAGGGTTACGTCTCGCGCCTGCAGCGGCTGCTGCACGACCGCACGGCCGACGCGATGGCGAGCGCGGCCATGCACGTCCCGCGCACCGCAGCGACGATCATCCCGTACCGCTCGGGACGGACGAAGCTCGAGAAGGGCGCCGTCATTGAGGCGCCGCTGAGCGACCAGGTGGCTCGCGGCGGAGTGCGCGAGGATGCGCACCTCGAAGCCGACCTGAAGCTGGCCCAGCGCTCGGGCGATGCGGCGCCGATCGGCGGCCTGCAGGAACGCAACTTCGCCGAGATCGCCGGCCGCGTGCGCGCCATGACGATCACGCGCGAGCGCGGGCTCAACGAGTTGCGTTGCGTGATCGCTGACAACACCGGGTCGGTTACCCTCGTGTTCCAGGGCCGCTCCTACGTACCGGGTATCGAACGCGGCACTCGACTCCTGGTTCGAGGCACCGTGACGTCGTTACGACGCGAGGCGGTCATCCTCAACCCGCAGTACGAAATCGTGGCTTCACCCCAATCCGACGAGTAATTCTCCATTCACCCGATTTCCCAGTCTGGGACTAGTGATTGGGGCCTTCGATGGCTCGAGTCCGCGAGGCATGGCCGGGGTGTGCTTCGATACCTGTCTATCTTGTAGAGCGAAAGAGGCGACCGTTATGGTCGCTTCGTTAATTAGTGAGAGGTGGTGAGCATGGCCCGGGCCCTCGTCATAGTCGAATCAGTTGCGAAGGCGACCAGGATCCAGGGGATGCTCGGACCTGACTACATCGTCAAGCCCTCCATCGGTCATATCCGAGACCTGCCCCAGAGCGCGGCGGATATCCCCGCCTCGGTCAAGGGCGAGAAGTGGGCGCGTCTCGGTATCAACGTGAACGACCATTTCAAGCCCGTCTACGTCATCTCGAGCGATCGCAAGAAGATCGTCTCGGAACTCAAAGCCGCGCTCAAGCAGGTCGATGAGCTCTACCTCGCAACCGACGAAGACCGCGAGGGTGAGGCGATCGCGTGGCACCTCCAGGAGGTGCTCAACCCCAAGGTCCCGGTCAAGCGGATGGTCTTTCACGAGATCACCCCCGCCGCTATTGCCAAGGCCGTGAGCGAGACCCGCGACCTCGACCTTCGCCTCGTGGACGCCCAGGAGGGCCGCCGCTTCCTCGACCGCCTGGTGGGTTACGAGGTTTCGCCGGTGCTCTGGCGGGCCGTCGACAAGGCGCGCTCGGCGGGACGAGTGCAGTCGGTCGCGATTCGACTCGTCTGCGAGCGCGAGCGCGAGCGCATGGCCTTCACGTCGGCCACCTGGTTCGACGTCACCGCCGTGCTGAGCGCCAAGAGCGCATCCTTTGACGCCACACTCGAGTCCGTGAACGGGCTCGCGCTCGCCACGGGCAAGAACTTCGACGCCGCCGGTCAACTCGACGCCAAGGCCTCGGTTGAGGTGTTGAGCGCAGCAACGGCCAACTCGATCGCAACCGCGCTCATCGGCTCCGAGGTCCGCATCACGTCAATCGCCTCTACGCCGCGCACGCAGCGCCCTCAACCGCCGTTCATGACGTCGTCACTGCAGATCGAGGCGAGCCGAAAGCTCCGCTTCGATCCCGAGCGCACCATGCGAGCCGCCCAGCGCCTCTACGAACAGGGCTGGATCACTTATATGCGCACCGACTCGACCACGTTGTCCGACGAGGCGATCAAGGCCGCGCGTTCGATGGCGGCGTCGATGTTCGGCGACGATTACGTCGCCGACGCCCCACGTCGTTACGACCGGAAGGTGAAGAATGCCCAGGAGGCGCACGAGGCGATCCGTCCGGCGGGCGAGACGTTCCGCACGCTCGACGAGGCGCATTCCCAACTCGGCGGCGATGAACTCGCGGTGTACGACCTCATCTGGAAGCGCACGATCGCGTCCCAGATGGTCGACGCCAGGCTGACCCAGGACAAGGTCCGACTCAACGCCACGCTCTCGGGTATCGCCGGCCTCGACGGCCGCGTCGAGGCGGGACTCAGCGCCACGGGGCTGCGCATTGAGTTTCCCGGCTTTCGCAGGGCCTACGTGGAAGGGACTGACGACCCCGAAGCGGAGTTGGCCGATCAGGAGCGCATCCTGCCGCCACTCAGCGAGGGTGAAGTCGTACCGGTCGTGAGCGCGGACGCGAAGGGCCACGACACCCAACCGCCCGACCGCTATTCCGAAGCGACATTGATCAAGAAGCTCGAGGACCTGGGCATTGGACGTCCCTCGACCTACGCGTCGGTGATGAAGACGATCGACCGCCGCGGGTACGTGTGGAAGAAGGGCAAGTCGCTGGTACCGGCGTTTCGCGCGTTCGCCGTCGTGAACCTGCTCGAGCACTACTTCGCCGATCTCGTCGACTACCAGTTCACCGCCGCCATGGAAGACCAGTTGGACGAGATCGCCCAGGGCAAGCAGGAACTCGAGCCGTGGCTGCGCAGGTTCTATTTCGGTGATCCCAACGCCGATACCGAATTGGCGAAACTTGGACTCGAACACATGACCCACGGCGAGCTGGAGTTCGACTTCGCCGCAATCAATTCGATCCCGCTCGGTGTCGCACCCGACGGGCTCGCCGTGTCGGTGCGTTCGGGGCGTTATGGTCCGTACCTGATCCACGGCGAGGACCGCGTCTCGATCCCCGAGGCGACCGAGCCCGACTCGCTCAGCGTGGAAAAGGCCCTCGAACTGCTCGACGCACCGAGCAATGACCGTGAGCTCGGCACCGACGAGGCGACCGGGCTACCGATCTTTTTGAAGGCCGGCCGCTACGGCCCCTACGTGCAGGTCGGGGAGATGACCGATCCGAAGGAGAAGCCCAAGACCGCCTCGCTGTTCTCATCAATGGCCCCCGAGGCCGTCACCATCGACGACGCGCGAAAACTCCTGTCGTTGCCGAGGGTCGTGGGCGATCACCCCGAAGGCGGCGATCCGATCCTCGCCCAGAACGGCCGATACGGACCGTACTTGACGTGGGGCAAGGAGACCAGGTCGCTCGAGAACGAGGACCAGATCTTCACCATTGACCTGCCCGCGGCGCTGCACCTCTTGGCTCAGCCCAAACAGCGCGGTCGTCGCGCCGCCGCCGGGCCGCTGAAGGACCTCGGCGAGGATCCGGTCACCAAGAAGAACGTCGTCGTCAAGAGCGGCCGGTTCGGTCTCTACGTCACCGACGGCGAGGCCAACGCCACGCTCCGCCTGGGCGACACGCCCGAGACGATCACGCTCGACCGCGCGTGCGAACTCCTCGCCGAGCGCCGCAACGCCGAGCCGTCGACCCGACCGCGCAAGGCTGTGAAGAAGGCCACGAAGAAGACCGCAAAGAAGACGAGCGCGGTCACCAAGAAGATGGTGGCGAAGAAGGTGACCGGGGCCACCAAGCGCGCGGCGGTCGCCAAGGGTGCCCAGGCCAACGCCTCGCTGGCGGCGAAGGCCCGACTCGCGGACCAAGAGTAATGAGCCGAGGAATCTTCCTCGTCTTCGAAGGTATCGACGCGAGCGGCAAGAGCACGCACGCACGCCGTGTCGCGCAACTGCACGATGCGCTCTTCACGTTCGAGCCCGGCGATACACCGCTGGGGGTTGACCTTCGCCGGTGGCTGCTCGACGCCTCGACGCCGATGAAACCTGAGACTGAGTCGCTGATGATGCTCGCCGACCGCTCGCACCACGTCGCCACCGTGATCGAGCCGACGCTTCGCTCGGGACGCGACGTCGTCTCGGACCGCTTCTTCGCATCGAGCCTCGCCTATCAGGGCTACGGCCGCGGCGTCGACCTGGCGGATCTCGAGGCGGCGACGGACCTCGCTATCGGAACGTGCCTGCCCGACCTGACGGTGCTCATCGACATCGACCTCGATACCGCGAATGAGCGACGCGCGCGTGACGAGAAGGACCGCTTCGAGTCGGCGGACCTCGACTTTCACGCACGGGTGCGCCAGGGTTACCTCGACCTCGCACGTCGCTATGGGGACAACTGGTTCGTGGTCGATGGTTCGAAGAGCGAGGAGGAGGTCGCCGCAGTCATCGACGAGCGACTTTCATCGCTGGCCTGGTCGAATGCCTGACGTCTTTGAATCGCTCGTAGGTCAGGATCAGGCGGTCCAGTCGATGCGCCAGCACGTACGCAACCCGGTGCACGCCTACTTCTTCACCGGTCCAGTGGGCTCGAGTCTGCACGACGCGGTCCTCGCCTTCGCCGCCGCCTTGCAGTGTCCGAACCAGGGCTGTGGTGTCTGCGAGACGTGTCGACTAGTACTCGAAGGCAAGGACACCGACGTCTATTTCGCTGAACGAGCCGGCATTTCGTGGCGCGTTGACGACCTTCGAGAAGCGGACCGGGTTAGTCGGCGCCGGCCCCTCGGTGCCGGCTACCAGATCATCGTGCTCGAAGAGGTCGATCTCACGACGACTGGTTCATCACCCTCGGCGTCGGCGCTGCTGAAATCGCTGGAGGAGCCGCCGAGCCGGACGATATTCCTCCTGACCGCCGACGAGGTACCCGAAGCCCTCGACACAATTCAGTCGCGGTGCGTCGAGATCAAGTTGAAGGGTTTGAGCGAGGACGACCTCGAAGCGATCCTCACTCGCGAAGGCGCTCCAGTGGACGCGGCCCGGATGGCCGCGGTCGCCGCGAGCGGGAATCTGCGTCGGGCGAGGGTGTTGGTCCGTGATGACGCCCTCGGCGAGCGCATTGCCACCTGGCGCACCGTGCCCGAGCGCCTCACGGGCACACCCTCGGCGTCGGCCGCTCTCGCCAGTGAGATCGCGACGGCGCTCGATCAGGCAATCGCCCCACTGCAGTTGCTGCAGGAGGAAGAGCTCGAACACCGAATCAAGGACGCTCGCGAGATGGGCCAGCGATCGATCGCCAACCGCAAGGACGTCGAGGCCCAGTTCAAGCGCGAGCAGCGACGTTTTCGGATCGACGAACTTCGCTTCGGGCTCACTGCGCTGACCAACGTGTACCGCGAACGAATGATCCAGGGTCTCGAGGAAGCGGACGCGGGCGATTCGAGGAGCGACTACCGAGTAGGGGCGTCAATGCGGGCCATCGACATCATCGTGTCCACCAACCAACGGCTGTCATCAAACATCGACGAAACCCTCCTGTTGAATGACTTGATGCTGTCGCTCATGGAGTTGTAGCGGCGGCGTACTCGTTGCCCGCAGTTGCCCCACGTTGGTCACCGTGTCAACGTCGCGTCGCTACGGTCCGCAGAGTTCTTGCTCCGCGATCTGCGGATCGCTGTCGTAACTCATGGTCGTCCAAGTGAACGCATGTTCGAAATTGTCGAGAACCTGACCGAAGGTGAGTTTTGAGGTGATTGACTTGAGGTAGCCGGCGAGCGGTTGACACGACAGGGCCTGTCGTGCGGAAACCAATTGGGCCATCGTGGTGCCCGGTGGCAAGACGGTCGAATTGTTCGGACCGAAGCGGGCGTCTATCCAGACCGGATCGATTACTTTCTCGTGTCCTGGACGACCTCGCTCGGTGACAATGAAGTGCGAGCCAATGGGATCAGCCAGAGACAACTGGTCTGCCACGTAGACGTCGCCTCCGGCGGCGAGCCCGAAGAGGCCGATGTTGGGGTAAGCGACGTAGTACGTCTCGGGAAGTGACGTGTGAGCGGGATAGTTGGTTGGATCGGGATTGCCGGGTCCGAAGTATTCGGACCGGTCCCAGTTCATGAGCCTTTGGCCGTCGGTGATTGATGCGGCGGTGACAGCGGTCTGGTAACCGTCGATCTCCCAGAGGTCGTTGGCGTAATCCAACGGCGTGATGGGGTGTTGCACCCCGGAGGCGACCTGGTAATAGAGCCGTTCGTTGGCGATCCCGGGCGGGGCGATGCCGAGGTCCGGTGGTGAGAACCGGAACATGACGACACAGACGAATGCCCACACGAGCACCGCGGTCAGCGTCAAGAGGCTCTTCAGCGACGGCAGACCCTCGATCCAGAAGATCATGAAGATTGAGAAGAAGCTCGGGAGCAGCATTCTCGCGTGCATGAAGTCACCGCCGATCGCGGTGACGTAGGCGGCGTCGAGCAGCCCTCCGACCACTGGGGCGAGCAGGACGATGACGTCCAGACGAACTTTGGCGCCCCGCCAGGCCTGAACTCGATGTGCGGTGATCGCGACGAGTACGACGAAGGGGATCCAGAGCCAGTACGTCTGCACGAAGTTGGTGAAATAGATGATCCCTTGGCTCAACCACAATCGCGAAGCGGACTTCGCGACGGCGGTGTTCGAAACGAGTAGTCCGAAATAGGCGACACGGAAGATCTCGCTGGCGAGGGGGATCAGGACGAGCAGGCTCGCCAGGAGCACACGACTCCTGGCGACGTGTCGCACGCGCTTGAGGTTCTTCGATTGCACCGCGAACAGGGCGACGCCGAAGGTAAGGGTCAGCAGCGCCATGTCGGGGCGGATCGTGAAGCCGAGCGATGCCACGATTGCCGCGAGGTAGAGGCCCCGACCCTTCTGTCGGAGCGCCCGCACCAGCAGCCACCACGTCAGGCCAATCCACCCGAAGATCAGTCCGGTCTCAAGTCCCGAGGTGGCGAACATCCATACTCCCGGGACCGCCGATACGCACAAGAGCCCCAACGGGAAGACGTGCGTGTCCGTGCGGCGTTGCGCCAGATTGATGGTCGCGATCCCGCCGAGCCAGAATCCCATGCCGGTCAACGACAGGCCCAGGATGACCGACCACCATTCGATCGAGATGAAACGGAAGAGCCCCGAGAAGAAGGCGAGAATGGCCACCCATAACGGATCGGTGTACGCCTCGAGGCGTTCGCCTGGATTGAACACGGGACCGTAGCCCGCCAGGATGTTGTGCACGATACGAAAATCGATATATGCGTCCTCGGCCACCCAGCGGTACATCCAACCGCAGAAGAGAATGACGGCGACAGGGACGAATGCCAAGAGTGGCCGCGAGAATCGCTGCTCCGCAGGTTTCGTCGTGATCTCCGCCATCGCCAAGCCCCCGCTCACCCCGCTACCAACTTCGCCAGTGCCAATGGGCATTGCCTCTCAATTCACCCATGGACTGCGAATCGTTGGCTCTCGAGGCACGCCTCAAGTCACCTCGAGAGTGTAAACCTTCGATCAGGTCTCGTCGTGCATCACGGCGCCGCTCGGGACAGGTGAAGCAGCCGAGCCCCTTTCGCGCGTCGGACCGAGAATTGCGACTGGTCGCACTCGGTCGTGTGGCAAACTTCGAGGCGATTGTTCATCGCTCCATGAGGCGTAATTCCAAGAAATGCCGAAATGATATGGTGTAGTGCCAATTCGGCCTGGGTAGCTCAGTCGGTAGAGCAACGCATTCGTAATGCGTAGGTCAGGAGTTCGAATCTCCTCCCAGGCTCCATTATTTCGTTCGTTCGCGCGCGATTTTCGTGAAGTCGTCCGAGCGTTCTTCCCAGTTCCGGTATTGGTCGAAACTGGGTGCACCCGGTGAGAGGAGCACGATGCCGCCCTTATCGAGGAACTCGCGCGCCCGGTCCACCGCATCACCCATGGTTGTCGCTTCGAGCTGGTGAACTGCGGGATCCGCGTGGTTCGTCGCGGCGCCGATCCTCTTGCCCGCCTCGCCCATAGTGATGAGCAGCGTCGGCTTCGCGCGCCGCGCCAGTGCGGCGCCGAGGGCGCTGTAGTCGACGCCCCGGTCGAAGCCGCCAGCGATCAGTGCGACCGGCTCGGCGTCGAAGACCTCGAGCGCGGCGATGGTCGGCAGCGCCGAGGTGGCGAGCCCGTCGTCGACGTAGCGAATCGAACCCTCCGAAATCCTCTCGTTGGCGACCAGGGTGAGTCGCCCACGAAGGGGCACGAATCTCGTCGCGTGCGCCAGCGCGCGAGCGCGCACGTCCTCGAGTGGTGTGCCCGTCAAGCTCGACACGACGTGCAATGCCAGAGCCACGTTGCTCGCGCTGTGCGATCCCAACAATCCGAGTTCCGACGCGAGAAGGCTGTGATCGCTCGCGATGAACTGCACGTCGCCGCCGAGCTGACGGAGGATCTCGTGGAACGCCAACGTGTCAGGAACCAGGGTGAGGTGGGCGCCTGGCGCGCGCGTGAGCGACAACTTGTCGGAGCGGTACTCCTCGAGCGAACCGTGCCAATCGAGATGGTCCGAACCAAGCGACGTCACCACGACGACCCTCGGCGCGACGTCGATGTCGACGCACTGGAAGCTCGAGACCTCTACTATCAACCACCCACTTCGAGTGTCGACATTCGGGTCGTACGGGGGCAGGCCAATGTTGCCCAGTCGTTGGGCGTGCTCGCCCAGCGACTGTAAGAAGAACGTGACGAGTGCCGTCGTCGTGGATTTGCCCTTGGTTCCGGTGATGGCGACGACGCGCGTCCGATCGATCTCGTGCATCCAGAGATTGAGCGCGGAGGTGACCGCGACACCGTGGTGTTCGAGATCGAGAACGTCACCGCGTCGCCGGGGGATACCTGGACTCTTCAAAACGACGTCGCAGGTGAGCAGAGCCTCGTGGCCGCCGTCGCCCGTGAGCAGGACATTGCCCTCGGGAACCGGCACGTCGTCGACGAGGACCAGGCTCCCAGCTACCGCCTCGAGTCGCGCAGCGCTCGCGCGCCCCTCCATGCCGTAGCCGAAGATGCCGACCTTCTTGCCGGCGAGGTCAGCGAAGCCAGTGGGGCGGAACATGGCTTGGTCCCTCTGGTAGCAGCAGTTCGTCGAAGTCGCGGTCGGGACTCACGAGCAGTGCGAGATCCGCGATGCTCTTCTCGTCAGCCCACTCGTCAAGCGTGGCGATTCTGCGTAGGGCAAGTGCGCTCTCGTCGGGGTCGCCTACACACTCGAAGGGTTTGTGGTCGACGCCGATACCCACGAGCGTGCGAAGCGACTCGGCGAGCTCGGGGTTCGTGAGCGGCTCGCTCGCGAAGATGTCGCGAAGTGTTGAGCGCGACAAAAAAGGCGCGAGGATGAGGTTGATGAAGAGACACTTATCGCATTGACCGCACCAGTTCGCTGCACGCTGGTCGCTCGCCTGGGCGAAGGCGCGGTTACAACTGCGAAAGACGTGGTGGTACTGGGGTAGTCCGGCGAACAACTTCGCGACCCAGAGCTCGCTGCGGTTGCGCAGGTAACTCGCGACGACGAATTCATTTCCGACTCGCTCGCGCACCGCGTCGGCGATCAGTTCCTCGGCAACCCACGACTTGCTCCACTGGTGGTTGATCTCGCGTTCGTTCCAGACGAGGTTGGGCGCCGACGCGGAGTGCTCGTTGCTCATCGCGACGGCGCCACGTCCCGCCGCGATTGCGGCGACGACGGCCAGCAGCGTCACCATCGTGGTGACCGGAACGTGGCCGTTGAAGAAGGTCTCGTCACCACTCAGAATCTGGGGGTCGAGGCTCCGTCGGGCGCGCACGATCGGAAGTCCCGTGATCGCGGCCGTACGCTCCAGGGGTTCAAAGACGCCGCTCGCGGGACTGACGATGAACAGCGACTGGAGCACGACCCCGCTCAACTGGGATACGGTCACCACCGAATCGATGCCGCCGCCGAAAGGCGTCAGCACGTGCGAGGGTTCGACCAGCGGAGCGTAGTGCTCGACCTCGAAACCGCCCTCGATCACGACGTCGTCGAGGTACAACTCGTTGCGGTACGAGAACTCGCCGAGTCCGTCGCGCAGCGCCGCGTCGAACAACTTACGGCCTTTGACACCCACCGGTGTGGTGCCGAGGTCCACGTGCTTGGCCGCGCCCGCCTTGTAGTACGACAGACCCGCGATCAGGTACCAGAGTTGGGCGACGGCGCGAACGGCGGGGGTCGTCAGGGGCCCGATGCCCTCGAAGGTGACGGTCTCTTGAAAGGGGCGCCCGTCGAGTTCGTAGTTCCCAGTCAGCGTGTCCGAAGTGACGTCGAGTCCGACGTACCGGAACACCTCGGCGCGATACTTCATTCGTCGTCCTTTGTTCTGCAACTCATGTTACGACCCGCTTCGCCACGAGAGCGAAGCGTCCGCACGGCCGCTGCGCTCGATCGCTGAAGAAGAGGCCACCACCGTCGGTGCACTGCACACTCGTGATGATGTGCTCGTCGTGGAGACCCAACTCGCGCAGCTGTGCGACGCCGACACGACGTAGGTCAAGGTGAAAGCGGTCACCCGTGTCGGGGGCGACCGCCCCGGGCACGTGCTCGAAGTGACTGGCGACCTCGGGTCCAACCTGGTAGCCCTCGAATGAGATTGAGGGACCGATGAATGCGTGCAACGTACTGACGTTTGAGAATCGTGATACCGCGCGATCGATCACCCGCGCCTCGAGACCGCGCCAGCCGGCGTGGACGACGGCGAAATTACTCGACATCGCGTCGACCAGAAGAATCGGCACACAGTCTGCGACGAGGATCGCGAGCGCCAACTCGCTCGACGAGGTGACGATTCCATCGGCTTCGGGCGCGTCGCGAGAGACGGCGGCGTCGATGATGTTGTTGCCATGCACCTGACGCGCTATGACCAGATGGTCGGTGTCGACACCGGCGGCTAACGCGACCCGTCGCCGGTTCTCATTGACGTGTCCGGCGTCATCACCGACGTGGATGCCGAGGTTCAGCGTGTCGTAGGGGGCATCGCTCACGCCACCGAAACGGTCGGTCACGAAGGCGTCCACACCAAACGGTCGCAGAGCGGCGACCGGGTAGACGCTGAGTGGCCCGCGAATCTCGGGCTGCAGTGTCAGTTGGACCGGCACGCAGCGCAGATCCCGTTGAGTTCGAGCACGTGGCGAAGATCGCTGTAGGAGAAACGTTCACCGATGTCGTGCGCCCAGGTCTCGAGCTCGGGTGTATCGATCTCGACCGTGGCGCCGCAGCTGCGACACGCCAGGTGATGGTGGTGGACGTCGACCACGCACCGGCGGTAGAGGGTCTCGCCCCGGTCGGTCATCACCACATCGACATCACCGCTCTCGACGAGGCGTTTCAGTTGGGTGTAGACGGTGGCGAGGGCGATTTGGCCCCCGCCCTTCACAATCAGACCGTGCAGGTCCTGAGCGCCGACGAACCCTTGTACGCGGCTCAGCACACCGATGACTTCGCGCCGCTGGGCGGTGTTTCTGGTCGACGTCATGCTCTCGAGCCTACCGGCTCGCGCTTGCTTATTGGAATGATTCTGAGTAACGTAGTTGGAATGGTTCTGAGAAAGGTTCTACTCGCAGCGACGCTCATGCTGGCGTCATTGAGCGTCGCCGGCTGCACGAGCGCGACGCAGACGCCGCTTATCGTCTCGGGTGTCTCCCAGTGGGGGGCGCTCGCCAGCGCACTCGTGGGCTCGGACGCCAAGGTGGTCTCGTTGCTCTCGGACCCGAACGCCGACCCCCACGAACACGAGGCGACGGTGTCAGACGCGGTAAACGTGACCAAGGCCTCGGTCGTGCTCGTGAACGGCGCCGGTTATGACACTTGGCTGAGCCAACTGATTAGCGCACGGTCATCGCACGTATCGGTTATCAACGTTGCCAAATTGATGGGTGTCGTCGTCGGGAAGAACCCTCACCTCTTCTACAACCCAACTGCCGCTGTGCGCTTCGTCGAGGCGCTCACCACCCTGTTGGAACACCGCAGCGGTTTCTCTGACATAAAGCAACGCTCGGCGACACTGCTCGCCCAGTTGAACGCAATTCAGCGTCAAGTGGCGCTCGTGAAGAAATCGTGTGCCAAGGTGTCGGTCGCCGCTACCGAGGACGTCACCACGTACCTTCTGGTCGACATGGGCCTCAAGATCGTGACGCCCGAGGCGCTTCGCCTCGCGGTTGGCAATGGCGTCGATCCCACAGTGCAGAATCTGGCCCTGGCGCTTGGGCAGCTTCAGCATCACCCGGCGTTCCTCGTGGACAACATCCAGACAGCGACGCCGCTGACTGACGAACTCGTGAGCCAGGCGAATTCGTCGCACGTGCCGGTCATCAAGGTTACCGAGACCATGACCGGCACCAGTTACGTTAAATGGCTGGGCGGCGTGGTGAAGAAGATCGATGCCGACCTCACGACGAAGGGATGTCTGAAGTGAAATCGCTACAGATGACCGGCGGCGCCGTGTCGCTCGGAGGGCACACGATCTGGCGAGACGCCACGTTCACCATCGAGCCCGGCTCCATCACCGCGGTGCTCGGTCCCAACGGCGCTGGCAAGTCAACGCTGTTGAAGATGATCCTGGGTCTCGTGCCGCTCAGCGAAGGATCGCTCGAGGTGCTCGGCGAGTCACCGCACCGGGGTAACCGACGCGTTGGCTATATGGCCCAGACGCGCGAGGCTGATTCGGTGTCGACCATGACCGGCCGGGATTACGTCGGCCTCGGTTTCGACGGTCCTCGTTTCGGATGGGGCCGCGACAAGTCCAAGCGTGACGTCGTACGCCAGGCGCTCAATCTCACCGGCACGACGACGTTCGCTGATCGACCGCTCCACAGTCTCTCGGGAGGCCAGCGCCAGCGCATCGCACTGGCGCACACGACGGTCTTTCGCCCTGAGTTGCTATTGCTCGACGAGCCGCTCGCCGCACTCGACCTCGCCGCCCAGTCCGAGATCGTCGATCTCATCAATCTGATTCGCGACACGACCGGTGCCGCAGTGATCGTCGTCGCGCACGACCTCAATCCGCTCTCTCCCATCGTTGACCAGGTCTTGTGGATAGCTCGGCACCAGGTTCGCAGCGGCAGCGTCGAGCAGGTCGTGAACGAGAAAGCCCTCAGCGATCTCTATGGACATCCCATCGAGATCGTCGTGACGCCGCGGGGCCGAAGGGTGATCGTCGGCCTCGAGGAGGAATTCGCCCATCCGCATCCGCACGGCCACGACCACTCCCACGAAGAGGGACACGAGCACTTCGCCGAGGTGT
Source organism: Acidimicrobiaceae bacterium (assembly GCA_003132165.1). Taxonomy (GTDB): domain Bacteria; phylum Actinomycetota; class Acidimicrobiia; order Acidimicrobiales; family RAAP-2; genus RAAP-2. The sequence goes on from PKWW01000066.1 coordinate 29,707, forward strand.
ACGAGGAGGAGACGAGGTGAGCCTCAGCGAGCTGCTGAGCACGTCGTTCGTGCAGCACGCGTTCTACGCGGTCAGCGCCGTAGCGCTCGCCGCGGGGGCGGTTGGCTACTTCGTCGTGCTTCGCCGACAGGCCTTCGCCGCCCACGCCATTGGTCACGTCGGCTTCGCCGGTGCCGCTGGTGCGGTGCTGCTCGGCCTTTCGCCAATCATTGGACTGCTCGTGTTCTGTCTCGGCGCAGGTCTGTTGATCGGCTTCGGGGGAGCGACGCTCGATGACCGCGACGCGGTGGTCGGTGTGACGCTTACGGCGGCGCTCGGATTGGGCGTGCTGTTCATCTCGCTCTACAGCGGCTACGCGAACGCAACGTATTCAATCCTCTTTGGCCAGATTCTCGGAGTCACGTGGGCCGACGTCGGGCTCGTAACCGCGCTCTCAGCCGCAGTCCTGCTCGTGATCTCGTGGACCTACCGGCCGTTGCTCTACGTGTCGGTGGACGCGCAGTCCGCAGCGTCACGGGGACTGTCGACGCGTTGGATGTCGCTGCTCTTCATGTCGCTCCTCGCGGTGACCACCGTCGTCGCGATCCAGATCGTCGGCGTGCTGCTCGTTTTCTCACTTTTGGTGGCGCCCGCCGCCGCCGCCGAAGTGCTCACGAGCAGGCCCCTGCGCGCGATGTTCCTCGCGATGGGAATCGCACTCGCGAGCGCCTGGATCGGTCTCTTTCTCGGTGTGTGGTTGGGCGGTCCGGTGAGTTTCTGGATCACCGCGCTGGCATCGCTGGCGTATCTGAGCGCGCGTCTGGGCGACAACACGCGCACGAGGCGCGTGCGACGGGTGGTTGCGTAACCTACACACGTGAACCAAGGTCAGTCGCGCTTACTTGATGCGTGTCACTTCCCGACGCCCGAGAATGCCGTCGACCTCGCCGTCTCGGGCGGCCCGGATTCGCTCGGTCTGCTCCTCCTCGCCCTTGAGCACGGACTCGTCGTGACCGTCCATCACGTGGACCACCACGTGCGTCCGACCAGTACCGATGACGCCCGCTACGTGGCCTCGGTGTGCCGCGAACTGGGTGTCCGATTCATCTGTCATGACGCAGAGGTGGCGTCCGGTGGGAACTTCGAGGCGAGGGCCCGCGCAGCGCGACGCGAGCTGATGCCCGAGGGCGTGCTTACCGGGCACACGATGGATGATCTCGCTGAGACGATTCTCTTGAACATGATGCGCGGTGCCGGACTCGACGGCCTGAGTCCGATGGTCGACGATCCGACCAAGCCTCTTCGCGACGTGCGCCGCAATGATCTGCATTTCTACGTGAGCGCCTCGCCATTCTTTCCGTTGTACGACGAGACCAACGAGAGCCCACACTTCCGGCGCAACCGGGTCCGTCACGAACTGATACCGGTGCTGTGCGATATCGCGCAGCGCGACGTCGTCCCGCTGCTCGCGCGCCAGGCTGCCCTCGTACACGAAGAGCGCCGATGGCTCGACGAACTGAGCGGTCGTGACCTCGATCTCGGGCTCGAGGAGGCCGATTGTCGCGACCTCGCGCGCTGGCCGGCCGCTCGTCTGCGGCGCTGGTTGAGGGCGCATCTGCGTCACGCCGACGAGGGTGACGGCACCCATCCACCATCCGCTGACGAGGTCGAGCGCGCGATGGCGGTGGTGCTCGGTGACGTGGTCGCCACCGAGTTGAGCGGCGGTAAGCGGTTGTCGCGGCGGGCGCAACGACTGACGCTCGAGTAGGCGCTCCACTACGCTCAATTGACATGGGTGATTACAGTGCAGAGGATTTCACGGCCACATGGGCGGCGCACGATCTCGGTGAGGTAGTCGTTTCGGCGAAGGAAGTCCACGACCGCGTGCTCGAGCTCGGACGCCAGATCACGCACGATTACGCCAATAATCCGCCCCTGCTCGTATGCGTTCTGAAGGGCGCCATCAACTTCATGTCCGATCTCATGCGTTCGATCGAACTGCCCGTCGAGGTCGACTTCATGGCCGTATCGTCCTACGGGGCCGCCACGAAGACGAGCGGGGTCGTGAGAATCGTGAAGGACCTTGACGTCGACCTTTTGAACCGCGACGTGCTCATCGTCGAAGACGTTGTTGACTCGGGTCTCACCCTCAACTACCTGCGCCAGTATCTCGGCGCGCGAAGCCCTCGGAGCCTGGAAGTCTGCGCGCTGCTCTTGAAGGAGGGCGAGCAGCGTGTCGAGCAGTCGCTCAAATACGTGGGCTTCGTGATTCCGGCGGATTTCGTCGTGGGCTACGGACTCGACGTGAACGAGCGCTATCGCAATCTCGACGCGATCTACACGTTCACCGGCGAGGTCTAGGACATGGTCGACCACGCCCGCGTACAGGGATTGATCCGAGAGTTGCTCGAAGCGATTGGCGAGGATCCCACGCGCGATGGTCTACTCGACACCCCGCGCCGCGTCGCTGACATGTACGTCGAACTGTTCGAGGGGCTCGAGGCCAATCCCGGCGAGCACCTTCGCGTGACCTTCGAGTCCGATCACGACGAGATGGTCATGGTGCGCGACATCCCCTTCACGTCGCTCTGCGAGCACCACCTCGTGCCGTTCATGGGCCTCGCGCACGTGGCGTACTTGCCCGGACCCGAGGGCCGCATCACGGGGTTGTCGAAGATGGCGCGGCTCGTCGAGGGTTACGCGCGCCGGCTCCAGGTGCAAGAGCGGATGACGACCGAGATAGTCGAGGCAATGGAGCGTGAGCTGCACCCCAAGGGGACAATCGTCGTACTCGAGGCGGAGCACTTCTGCATGTCGATGCGCGGTGTGAAGAAGGCCGGCTCGACGACGGTGACCTCAGCGGTACGCGGCGTGTTCCGCGACGATGCCTCGTACCGGGCCGAAGCGCTGCAATACATCCACCAACGAAGGTCCACGTGGCGTTGAGCCCGTCGGTGATGGGCATCGTCAACGTGACGCCCGACTCGTTCTTTCCCGCCTCACGAACTGCGCTCACCGACCAGGCGATCCTTCGCGGCCGCGAGCTCTTCTCGCAAGGTTGCGACATTGTCGACGTGGGAGGAGAGTCGACCCGACCCGGGGCCGACCCCGTCGACGTCGATGAGGAGTTGGCCCGCGTGATCGGTGTCATCGAGGCGCTCGCGCTCGAGGGTCCGGTGTCGGTGGACACGAAGAAGGAAACGGTGGCGCGCGCGGCCGTGAAGGCCGGGGCCAGTGTGATTAACGACGTCTCGTGCTCGCTCGTCGAGGTGGCGGGCGAACTCGGTGTCGGCTATGTCGCAATGCACTCCAAGGGCGACTCCAAGACCATGCAGGTCAATCCGACCTACGACGACGTCGTCGCCGAGGTGGCACAGTTCCTTGAGGAGGTCGCCGAGCGCGCCCTGCGCGCGAACGTTCCGGCGCTCTGGCTCGATCCGGGCATCGGTTTCGCTAAGACCGTCGAGCACAATCTCACGCTGCTCGCGAACTGCGACTACTTCGTCGAGCTCGCGAATCGCTACGGCGCGGGTGTGCTCATCGGCACGAGCCGCAAACGTTTCCTCGAGCACCTCGGTGCTGAGCGCCTTTCCGTGGACCAGCGCCTAGAAGGCTCCATTGCGACCGAGGCGTGGGCCATGGCCCACGGTGTGAGTATGGTTCGTGTACATGACGCCGTGGCCGCCGTGCAGCTACGTGAGTTGCTCGTTCGTCCCGTCGGGGAGGTAGTCGCGTGAGGGGCAAGTGGGCAGCCGGCATAGAGCCGCGGAGTTTCACCTGGGTGTACAAGGGGATTCTCGCGGTATCCGAGCGGCCGGGCGGCTCGACGACCGTCCACCGACGCGTGCGCCGTGACGAGGAGCTCCTGTGGCTGAAGCACCAGGGATTCGGTCGCGTCATTTCTATTCTCCCCGTGATGCAGAATCTGAGCGCCTACTTCGAGCACGGCCTGACCGCGAGCCACTACGCGCTTCGCGGTGGACCCCAGCAGCGCGAGGTGCTCGAGGCTTGCTACAAGGACATCGCTAACTCGATGAACCACAAGACCGTGGTCCTGCTGCACAGCGACGAGGTGTCGGACCGGTTGCTCGGCGTGATCGCGGGCTACCTCGTGTGGACCAAGAAGGCGCCCACCGTTCCCACGGCGATTGCGCTCGTCGAGCGTCTGTTCAAACGCTCGATCGGACCCGATGGTCGCACGGTGCTGTTCGACCTTCCCGAGTCCCCGGAGTGAGCCACGTGATCGAACTGCGTCAACTGCGCTGCAGTGCGATCGTCGGCGTCCTGACCGAGGAGCGTGAGCGTCCCCAGCCGCTCGAGTTCGACATCGACATCGAACGCCCTTTCGATGAGGCTGCGCTCAACGACGACCTGACCGAGACCACGAACTACGCGGGCGTACTCTCGCTCGCGACCAGTGTCGCCGTCGAAGGGGGCTTCGTGCTGCTCGAGTCGTTGGCCTACCGCGTGGCGCGCGAGATCCTCGCGTTCGACGAGGCGATTCAATCAGTCACTGTGGTCGTTCGAAAACTACGTCCCCCGGTTCCCGAGGACGTTGCGACCGTCGGCGTTCGCTGCACCCTGCAGCGTTAAACATGCACCGCGCGTACCTCTCGCTCGGTTCGAACATCGGCGATCGCGCCGAGCACCTGCGCGAGGGGCTGGCCCTGGTGGTCGACGGCGATGATTTCCGGGTATCGCGGGTCTACGAGACCGAGCCCGTCGGCGGCGTCGCCCAGGACGAATTCTGGAATCTGATCGTGGAACTCACGACCGAGGCGTCGGCGCGCGAACTCCTGGGCCGCTGCCGACGCGCTGAGAGTGCGCGGGCGCGTACCCCCGGGGTGCGCTGGGGTCCGAGGACCCTGGACGTCGACGTGTTGCTGGTCGGCGATGAGACGAGCGACGATCCCGAGATACTCGTGCCGCATCCGAGGATGTACGAGCGGTCTTTCGTGCTGGTCCCCCTGTCGGAATTGGCTCCTGCACTGGTGAATGAGAACTTGCTCAAGAACGCCGCAGGCCGGGTCGTCGCACTCGGTACACTCGAATCGTTGCGCTAACACGAACGGCACCCGCGAGGGGCTGGAACGGATAGGAGCATTTATGAACATCACCATCGTCGGTACCGGCCGTGCCGGCTCCTCCTTCGACCGTGCCCTGCGTGACGCGGGTCATCACGTGCGCACGGTGCACCATGACGAACTCGAGAAGATCGGTGATCCCGACCTCATCCTGCTCTGCGTGCCCGACGACGCCATCGCCGCGATGAGCGCCCGACTCGAGCGCAGCGACTCGAGGGTCGTGGCGCACGTGGCCGGATCGCGAACGCTCGGCGTGCTCACGCCTCACCCGCGCACGGGGTCACTGCACCCCCTGATGGCGCTGCCCTCGGGCGAGCTGGGCGCGCGGCGCCTCGTCGGCGCCACCTACTGCGTCACCGGCGATGAGGTGATGGGCGACGTCGCGCGCTCGCTCAAAGGGAGAACGATCACCCTCAGCGACGACCAGCGAACGCTGTACCACGCAACCGCGTCGGTCGCCGCGAACCATCTCGTCGCTTTGATGGGACACGTTCGAAACCTCGCCGAGGCGGCGGGGCTCTCACTCGAGGACTTCCTGCCCCTCGCTGAGCAGTCGCTGCGCGACGTCATCGAGGTCGGCCCGGACGCCGCGTTGACGGGTCCCGCATCCAGGGGCGACATGGCGACCATTGACGCGCACCTGGCGGCGATTCCTGAATCCGAGCGCTCGACGTACGTGGCGATGGCCAATGCCGCATTCGAGCTCGCCGAACAACGTCGCTCGCAGACTCCGGCGTAAAGTGCAGCGGATCAGCGCCATCGGCGCGTGGCGCGACTACGCGTCGAACCAACGCTCACTCGGGCACACGGTCGGTCTCGTTCCGACCATGGGTGCGCTGCACGCGGGGCACCTTTCACTGTTTCGCGAGGCGAAATCCCGCGGCGACATCGTGCTCGCGACGATCTTCGTCAACCCCCGTCAGTTCAATGATGTGAAGGACCTGACGGCGTATCCGCGCACGCCCGAACTCGATCACACCTCCGCGGAGGCCCATGGCGTCGACTGTCTCGTTGAACCGACGCTCGAAGAGATGTGGCCGGCGTACCCCAACCCGACGGCCACCACCGTGTCGGTACGCGGAGTGAGCGACACCCTCGAGGGCGCGGGGCGACCCGGGCACTTCGACGGCGTCGCCAGTGTCGTCGCCAAACTCTTCGCCGTGACCGGATCGTGCCGCGCCTACTTCGGTGAGAAGGACTTCCAGCAGATCGCCGTCATTCGTCAGATGGTGCGCGACCTGGCGCTTGATGTCGAGGTGGTCAGTTGTCCGATTGTGCGCGACGAGGACGGCCTCGCGCTCTCGAGCCGCAACGTGCTCTTGTCGCTCGACGCGCGAAAGAAGGCGGTCGCGCTGTCACGTTCCCTGCTCGCGGCCCGGGCCGAGTCCGCGCCGGCGAGCGAACTGCGCGCGAGGATGCGCGAGGTGCTCGAAGGCTCGGGCGTCGAGGTCGCCTACGCCGATGTCGTCGATCCCGTCACACTCGTGCCGGTGGGTGACGACGAGACGGGCGAGCGGCGCGCGTTGATCGCGGGTCTGGTGGATGGCGTTCGCCTCATCGACAACGCTCCAGTGATCGTCGAGGCGAGGAGGGGCTGATGCTGTTGGCGATGGATGTAGGTAACACCGAGACCGTGATCGGGCTCTTCGGTCCCGAGGCGCCGGACGCTCCGGACGCCATGGGTTTCGCGCGCGCCACCGACGAGCGCGGACTGGCCTTTCACTGGCGGATCTCGACGGTCGCCGAGCGCACCCCCGACGAGCACGCCATGGTGCTCACCCAGTTGCTCGACCTCGAAGGCCTGGACCTGCGCAACGCCGTCAGCGCCATGGCGATCTCGTCGTCGGCGCCCGCGGTCACCACCCAACTGCGGCGAATGGCCAATCGCTGGTTCTCGGACCTGGAGCTGACGGTAATCGGACCGGGCACCAAGTCGGGCATGCCGATCCTCTACGACAACCCCCGCGAGGTCGGTGCCGACCGGATTGCCGACGCCGTGGGCGCGTACGACCTGTACCCGGGCGCGTCGATCGTGGTCGACATGGGCACCGCGACCGTCTTTGACGTGGTGAGCGCCAAGGGTGAGTACCTCGGCGGCGCGATCGCGCCTGGTGTCGCCGTTTCGCTTGAGGCGCTCTACGCCCAGGCGTCGGCCCTGCGATCGGTCGAGTTAGTTCGACCCCGCTCAGTCATTGGCCGTTCGACGGTCGAATCCATCCAGTCCGGCGTGCTCTACGGCTTTGCCGCCCAGGTCGACGGTATCGTCGAGCGCATCCTCGCCGAGCTCGGCGAGGCGACGGTCATCGCCACCGGTGGGCTCGCGGGCCTTATCGCACCTCACACTAAACACGTCCAACACGTGGAACCGTGGTTGACCCTCCACGGATTGCGTATCGTGCATGAACGGAATCATTCGGGAGACGCTTCGTGACCACGCCTTACACATTCGCCCATAACGCCTACGCCGGAGTGCTGGCCAAGACGTACGCGCACCTCACTGACGGGGAGGAGTCCGGTGCGGTTGCCAACGTCGCCGGACGGATCATGTTGCTGCGCACTCAGGGCAAGCTCGCCTTCGCCACCATGCGCGACTCGACGGGCGAGATTCAGCTTTTCGCCCTGGCGGCGGTCACCCAGGAGTTCGACGAGTTCGTGAAACTCCACCTGGGCGACTGGGTCGGAGTCACGGGCGAGGTCGTGCGCACCAAGCGCGGCGAGTTGTCCGTGAAGGTGACCTCGTGGGTACGACTCGCCGAGGCGCTGCACAACTTCGGCGACAAGTGGGCGGGAATCAGCGACTTCGATCTGCGCTACCGCCACCGTGAAGCCGACCTCTGGGCCAATCCTGTCTCACGCCGGTCGCTCGCGCGACGCAGTGAACTGGTTCGCTCCCTCCGCGAGCGGTGCTGGGCGGCGGGCTTCATGGAGGTCGAAACCCCGATGCTGAACGCTATTCCCACGGGTGCCGCCGCCCGACCATTCAAGACCCACCACAATGCTTTGAGCAGCGATCTCTACCTGCGTATCGCCCCGGAACTGTGGCTGAAGCGTCTGGTCGTCGGTGGTTTCGAGCGGGTCTTCGAACTGGGCCGCGTGTTCCGCAACGAGGGTCTTAGCCCGCGCCACAACCCCGAGTTCACGATGCTCGAGCTCTACGCCGCCTACTGGAACTTCGACGACATGATGGCATTCGTCGAGGAACTCGTCGCCGGCGTCGCCATGGACGTGCTCGGCACCACCGAGACCGAGTACCAGGGTCGTGTGTTCTCCTTCGCCGCGCCGTGGCCGCGGCGCACCATGGCCGAGCTCGCCAGCGAAGCGGTGGGCGAGGACGTGTCGGTGCACACGCCGCGCGAACACCTCGCCGCGCTTCTCGCGAGTCGAGGTGTCGAGGTGCACGCCTCGTGGGGCGCCGGGCGCTGTCTCGCCGAGTTGTTCGAGGCGACCTGCGAGGAGTCACTCTGGAACCCGATCTACGTGACCGAGTACCCGGTCGAAGTCTCGCCGTTGGCCCGTCGTCTCGAGAGGGACCCCGAGCTCACCGAGCGCTTCGAGTCCTACGCCGCCGGACGCGAGCTATCCAATGGCTTCAGTGAACTCATCGATCCGGTCGACCAGCGTTCGAGGTTCGAAGAGCAGGCGCGACTTGCCGCCGCCGGCGACGACGAGGCGATGCAGATTGACGAGGACTACATCAAGTCGCTGGAGTGGGGGCTTCCGCCGACCGCGGGTCTCGGCATCGGCGTGGACCGCCTGGCGATGCTGTTGGCCGATGAGCCCAGTATCCGAGAGGTGATCGCATTCCCCACGCTCAAGCCGCTTCGCGATTAGTACGAGGGCATGTCCTCGAGCAGTGACTCGATGAGCGAGCCAAAGCCCCTGCGTAGTTGTTCGCTCGGCAGCAGAGCGAGCGTCTCGTGGGCCTTGGCGAGGAACGATTCGGCAGCGGCCAGCGTCTGATCGATGCCGTCGGTGGCGACGACGAGCTTTCGAGCCCGTTCGCGGTCCGCTTCGTTGAGCGCCTCGCCGAGAATGCCTCGCAACTCGTCGCCGACGACTGGATCGCGAAGGGCGATCAGCGTGGGCAAGTTGTAAATGCCTTCGGCGAGGTCCTGTCCGGCGGGCTTGCCCAGCTGGTTGTCCACCGCGATGATGTCGAGGATGTCGTCGCGCAGTTGGTAGATCATCCCGAAGCATCGTCCGAACTCGGTCAGGGCTTCAGTCTCGGCGGCGCTGAGGTTCGCGGTGATCGCGCCGGCGCGGCAACTCGTCGCCATCAGCGACGCGGTCTTGCCCTCGATCGCCTCGAAGTAGTCCGCCTCGGTGCGATCCACCGAGTACGAGGTACGCACCTCGGAGACCTGTCCTCGGGTCAGCCACGCGAGGGTGCGCGCGAGCAGTCCCGCCATCTCGACGCCGAGGTCGGCCCCGATCGCCGCCGAGCGCGCCATCAGGTAGTCGCCGGCGACTATGGCGATGAGGTTGCCGTAGCGGGCGTTCACGCTGTCGACGTTGCGACGTACTTCCGCCTCGTCCATGACATCGTCGTGGTAAAGCGAAGCCAGGTGCAGGAGTTCGAGCGCGACGCCACCCAGGAGGTCCTCGCGGGTCGCCTGGCGTTCTCCGCTGGTCGCCGCGGCGATTGCCAGCATGGGGCGGATGCGCTTCCCACCGGCGTAGATGAGATGGGTCGTCACCGAGTCGAGGTACTCGTCACCGAAAATGACGGACTCGGCGAGCAGGGTCTCCAAGCGCTGGAGGTCAGTGTCTACCGAGGCCAGCTGTAGTCGCTCAAGGGGGTTCACGGGTACCACCTTAGAGGAGCGTTGTGCGTGGTCCGAAGGGCTGGAATGGAATGTCGCTCTTCACCGGTACACTTCTATTTATTGCCGTATAAAGGATGAACCTTGTTCGAACGATTTACAGACCGTGCCCGCCGAGTACTTGTGCTCGCGCAGGAAGAAGCTCGTGACCTGAACCACGCCTTCATTGGTACTGAGCACATTCTGTTGGGCCTAATCCGTGAAGGCGAAGGGGTCGCTGCGAAGGCCCTCGACGCGCTGGGGGTCACCTTTGACGTCGTCCGCGAGAAGGTCGAGGAGGCCATCGGGGCCAACGCCAATCCTTCACCCGGATCGCCCCCCTTCACCCCTCGGGCCAAGAAGGTCCTCGAACTCTCGCTTCGCGAAGCGCTCCAACTCGGCCATTCCTACATCGGCACCGAGCACATGCTGCTCGGACTCGTACGCGAGGGCGACGGCGTCGCCGCCCAGGTGCTGAGTGATCTCGGCGCTGACATGGCCCGCGTCCGCACCCAGGTCATCCAGATGATGTCCGGTCAGGCCGGCAAGGAATCCGGTCCAGCCGGTGGTGGCGGTGGTCAGAAGAGCGACCCCGAAGCCGCGGGCGGATCAGCGGTTCTCGACCAGTTCGGACGAAACCTCACCCAGTTGGCCCGAGAGGGAAAGCTCGACCCGCTGGTTGGGCGCGACAAGGAAGTCGAGCGCGTGATGCAGGTCCTGTCACGTCGCACCAAGAACAATCCCGTGCTCATCGGTGAGCCCGGCGTTGGCAAGACCGCCATCGTCGAGGGTCTCGCCCAGAAGATCGTGGCGAACCAGGTCCCCGTGACCCTCGCCGACAAGCAGCTCTACACACTCGACCTCGGAGCACTGGTCGCGGGGAGCCGTTACCGCGGCGACTTCGAGGAGCGTCTGAAGAAGGTGCTGAAGGAGATTCGCACACGCGGCGACATCATCCTCTTCATTGACGAGATCCACACGCTCGTCGGAGCCGGTGCCGCCGAAGGTGCCATCGACGCCGCGTCGATTCTGAAGCCGATGCTGGCCCGCGGGGAACTCCAGACCGTTGGCGCCACGACGATCGATGAGTATCGCAAGCACATCGAGAAGGACGCCGCCCTCGAACGACGCTTCCAGCCGGTGAAGGTCGAACAGCCGTCGGTCGCAATGACCATCGAGATTCTGAAGGGTCTGCGCGAGGTCTACGAGGAGTTCCACGCGGTCAAGATCACCGACCAGGCGCTCATCGCGGCGGCGAACCTTTCCGACCGTTACATCGCCGACCGTTTCCTACCCGACAAGGCGATCGACCTCATCGACGAGGCCGGTAGCCGCCTGCGCATCCGTCGCATGGCCGCGCCGCCCGCCGCGAAGAAATTCGACGAGGACATCGCGCGAGTGCGCGCCGATAAGGAATCGGCCATGGAGAGTGGTGCCCTCGAGCAGGCCAAGGCCCTCGAAGAGCAGGAGCGCGAACTCACCACCAAGAGGGACGAACTCGACGCGACGGTGAAGGCCTCGGGGGGCGAGACCTTCGACCTCGTGGACGAGGACACCATCGCCGAGGTGCTCGCGGTCTGGACTGGGATTCCCGTCTACCGCCTCACCGAGGAGGAGACGTCCAAGTTGCTGCGCATGGAGGATGAACTCCACAAGCGCATCATTGGTCAGGACGAGGCGATCATCGCGCTCAGCCGGGCCATTCGACGCACGCGCGCCGGTCTGAAGGATCCCAAGCGTCCCGGTGGATCATTCATCTTCCTGGGCCCGACCGGTGTCGGCAAGACCGAGCTCGCGAAGACCCTCGCCCAGTTCCTCTTCGATGATGAGGACGCGTTGATTCAACTCGACATGAGTGAGTACATGGAAAAGCACTCGGTGAGCCGACTCGTTGGTTCGCCTCCCGGGTACGTGGGATACGACGAGGGCGGTCAGTTGACCGAAGCCGTTCGCCGCAAGCCGTTCTCGGTCGTGCTCTTCGACGAGGTCGAAAAGGCCCACCCCGACGTGTTCAACATCTTGCTGCAGATTCTCGAGGACGGTCGCTTGACCGATTCCCAGGGTCGCGCCGTCGACTTCAAGAACACGATCCTGATCATGACGTCGAACCTCGGCACCGCCGACCTTCGAAAGGCGGCAATCGGCTTCGTGAAGTCGACTGACGTCGCTTCGCACGAGCGGATGAAGGAGAAGGTCCACGTGGCCCTGAAGGCGCACTTCCGCCCCGAGTTCTTGAACCGCATCGACGACACGATCGTCTTCCACGAACTCACCAAGGAAGAAGTGATTCAGATCGCTGATCTTTTCATCACGCGTCTGCGCGACCAGCTGGCGGTGCAGGGCCTCGGTCTGGAACTGTCGGCCGCCGCCCAGGCGTACCTCGCCGAGAAGGGCTACGACCCCGAATTGGGTGCACGGCCGCTTCGTCGAGCCATCCAGACCTACGTCGAGGACGTCCTCAGCGAAAAGATCCTGTTCAAGGAGTTCCACGCGGGACAGACGATTGTCGTCGACACCGTTGACGGCCCCGATGGCATAGGTCTGACCTTCGAAGGCGTCGAGGGCCTGCCGCCCTCGGTCGACTTCGAAGACCTGTCGCCCAACGCCTAGACGGACGGCTTCCAAAGCGGCTCGTCGAGCGTGAATCCAATAGGCGTGCCCCAGTTATTGCGGTAGGCGACGTCCTGGATCGGGCGACGGGTCGCAACACCCCAGCGACCCGTCGGGTAACCGAAGCTGACACAGCACGCCATGGTCCAATGCTTGTCCTTTGGAACGCCGAGGATTTCAGCGGTCTCGTCAGGGTGCCAGGCACTGAGCACGGAGGTCAACGCGCTGCCGACGCCCTGGGCCCGGGCGGCCAACTGGGCGCTCCACACCGCGGGATAGATGGAACCGCCGCTGGAATCACCCCGGACGAACGCGAAGAGGAAGAGCGGCACTTCGTTGAAGTGGTCGCCGAGCCACTGGGCTGAGCGCTGGGTCTTCATCATCGCGATGCTCTCGGGCTCACCGGGCGCTGCGAGGGCGTCGGCGATTCTCTTGGCGTAGGCGGTCTTCCATAGTTCGCCGATCGCGTGCTCGTAGAGCGGAGCGAGCCGGGCGATGGTGTTCTTGTCATCGACGAGGATGAAACGCCAATTCTGGGTATTCCCTCCCGAGGGTGCGCGAATCGCGGCGTCGAGGATCTTCGCCTGGACGTCGAGGGGGATCGAATCGGGCCGGACCCGGCGCATGGCTCTGGTCGTGTACAACGCCTCATAGATATCCACCGGACCTCCTCGGTACCTCGTAGGACCGATGCTATTGCGGCCAGCGAAAACTTCCAGAGGCGCGCAGCCAACCTGCCGTGGGTCGGTGTCACGGCGTACTTCTAGTGTTGCCTGCATGAAGACTCGAGTCGTACACGTATGTCGTGATTGCGGCACAACCTCGCCGAAGTGGGCGGGACGCTGTCCGGGTTGCGGCGAGTGGAACTCGCTCGACGAGGAGCGCACGAGTTCGAAGAGCACCGCCACTCAGGTGGCAGGGACCAATATGTTGCACGATTTGGGCGAGCACGATGAGCACGTGACGTCAACGGGAGTGGGCGAACTTGACCGCGTTCTCGGGGGCGGACTCGTCGCGGGATCGACGACATTGCTGTTCGGCGAGCCGGGCGTGGGCAAGTCGACGCTCGCACTGATGGCGCTTCGCCAATTGGCGCTGTCGGGTGCGTCGGTTCTGCTGATCGCCGCCGAGGAGTCGGCATCACAGGTCGCCCAGCGCGCGCGACGCTTCGGCGAGGTGCCCGAAGGCCTCGAAGTCGGTGTCACCACCAGCGTCGACGCCGCGGAGGACCTCATCCGCGCCCGTCGCGCCGCGCTGTGCGTGGTCGACTCCATCTCGGCGATGAGTGACGACTCCTTGTCCTCGGTCGCGGGATCGGTTCCTCAGGTCCGCCACGCCGCCGGGCGGCTCTGCGCCGCGGCGAAGGCGACCGGTACGTCACTGGTGCTGGTGGGTCACGTCACCAAGGACGGCGAGCTCGCAGGCCCTCGCACGCTCGAACACCTCGTCGACACGGTCATCCGCATCGAGGGCGACCGATACGGAACCCTGCGCTTCATCCGTGCCCTGAAGCACCGCTTCGGGCCGACGGGCGAGGTCGGGCTGCTCGAGATGGTCAACGAGGGGCTTCGAGAGCTCCCCGACGCGTCCTTTGCCCTGCGCGGTCCCCAGCTCGACGTGCCCGGCGTGGTGTTCGCGGTGACCAATGACGGCTCGAGGAGCCTGCTCGTCGAGATCCAGGCGCTCGTGGCGTCCAGTTCGGGCGCGCCGCGCAGGGTCGCCCACCAGGTGTCCTCGCAGCGTCTGGCGCTCCTGCTCGCAGTGCTCGAGGCGAGGTGCGACGTGGTCACGAGCTCGGCGGATGTTTTCGCCGCCACGGCGGGCGGTCTTGCAGCCAACGAACCGGGCGTCGACGTCGCCCTCGCGCTCGCCGTGGCGTCGGCCGCACTCAACTTCGCCGTGCCCAGATGTGTGGCCGCAATGGGTGAAGTGGGGCTCGCTGGGGAGCTTCGAGGCGTGTCCGGACTCACCCGCAGGGTTCGAGAGGCCCATCGGCTCGGGGCGTCGGTCGTCATCGTGCCGAGCGAGGGGGAACTCGACGAGGTGCCCGGCGTCGCCGTGTTCCGCTGCCGTTCCTTGGCCGAAGCGATCGAAGTGGCCCGTCGCGACACGTTGTGAGCAAAGTGCGGTAGAATTACTAATCCCCCTATCGCCCCACTTGGCGGATTTCCTCTGAGGAGAATCTGATTTATGACCTCTCGTAAGTACAAAAAAGGTGATCGTCTCGTCTACCCCCACCACGGTGCCTGCACCGTGGAAAAGATCGAGAAGATGACGGCCTTTGACGTGAAGCAGGACTACCTGAAGCTCAAAGTCGCCTACACCGACCTTGTGCTGATGGTTCCGGTCGCGAACGCCGAGTCGGTCGGCCTTCGCGACGTGATCAACGACGAAGAGGTCGAAGAGGTCTTTGCCGTCCTTCGCAAGAAGGAAGCGCGCATGCCCACGAACTGGTCGCGTCGTTTCAAGAACCACTCGGAGAAGCTGCGCTCGGGCGACATCTACCAGGTCGCCGAAGTCGTGCGTAACCTGTCGATCCGTGACAAGGACAAGGGTCTTTCGGCGGGCGAGAAGCGGATGCTGACCCGTGCGCGCCAGATTCTCGTGTCCGAGTTGACCTTCGCCTTGAACGTCGACACTGAAGCGGCTGAAGAAAAGCTCGCCTCGGTTCTTCCGTAGCCATGACAGTGGCCGCCATTGTTGTGGCCGGCGGTCAGGGGGCCCGTTTCGGCGGCCCTAAGCAGTTCGCCCTGATCGGTGACGAGTCGGTCGCCGCGCGTAGCGTGCGTCTCGCCAGGAGCGTCGCGTCGCGCGTCGTGCTCGTCGTGCCTCCGGGTTACGAGGGTAACGGCGAAGGAGCTGACCTCACGGTCACCGGCGGCGCCAGTCGCGGTGCGTCCGTGCGGGCCGGTCTCGTCGAATGCGCTGACGCCGACATCGTGGTCGTCCACGATGCCGCCAGGCCGCTCGCGACCCCGTCGCTCTTCCAATCGGTGGTCGATGCCGTGAACGGCGGTGCTGACGCGGCGATTCCGGGCCTCGCTATCACTGACACGGTGAAGCGCGTCGTCGCCACCGGCTCGCTTACCGAGGTCGAAGGAACCGTTCCCCGTGACAATCTGGTCACCGTGCAGACCCCGCAGGCATTTCGCCGCGACGTACTCGTGCGTGCCCACGAGAAGTTCAATGACGCCACTGATGACGCGGCGCTGGTCGAGGCGCTCGCCGGCCGGGTCGTCGTCGTCACCGGTGAAGTCGAGAACATCAAGATCACCCAACCCGGCGACCTCGATCGAGTCGATTTTTTCGTCAGGAGTCTGCGGTGAGAATTGGCCACGGTATTGATGTCCATCGGGTGAGTCACGACGTCACCCGCGAACTGTGGCTGGGTTTGGTCCTCATCCCCGACGCCCGGGGCCTCGTGGGCCACTCGGACGCGGACGTCGCCACCCACGCGCTCTGCGACGCACTGCTCGGCGGAGCGAACCTCGGTGACCTCGGTCGACACTTCCCCGACACCGATCCCCAGTTCGCCAACGCGCCGTCACGGTCGTTGCTCGAAGCGACGCTCGGCCTTGTCGCGCAGGCTGGTTACCGCGTCGTGTCCGCTGACATCACGATCATCGCGGAGCGACCGAAGCTCGCGAACCACATGCCGACAATGTCCGATGAATTGACGTCGGTGGTGGGAACCGTGGTTTCGGTCAAGGCCACGACCGCCGAAGGCCTCGGTGCCCTGGGTCGGGTGGAGGGGATCGCTGCTACCGCTGTTGTCTTGCTAGAGGAGAACTCATGAGCCCGCGCCCCGCGCCCCGTCGTCCCGCACCGAAGGGCCGACCCGTTCGACAAGGCGGTCGGCCCATGACCGGAGGTCAGGTTGGCGGGCCGCGTCGTGCACCGAACCGCGAGAAAGAGGGCCTGGGCGGCGAGCAGGTCGAAGGCCGCCACGCCGTGCTCGAACTCCTGAAGGCCCGACGTCGACAAATCCAGAGGATCTACATCGCCGAGGCCCAGGATCCCTCGGACATCCTCGACGCGATCGAGCTCGAAGCGCAGCGTCAGCGTGTCCCGGTGCAGGTCATCTCGATGGCCCGGTTGGACCGCGAGGCCCGCACTGAGGGGCATCAGGGTGTCATGGCCATCGCCGCCCGTCTCGAGACGGTTGGTCTCGAGACGCTGCTCGAAAAGAAGCACCCGTTTCTACTCGTCTGCGACGGCGTCACCGATCCGCGCAACCTTGGCGCGATGTTGCGTAGTGCCGACGGCGCTGGCGTGACCGGTGTTGTGGTGCCTCGCCACCGCTCGGCTCGTATCTCGCCAACGGTGACCAAGACCGCCGCCGGCGCCATTGAATACCTCACCTTCTCTGACGTTGGGGGAATACCAGCGGCAATTGATCAGTTGAACAAGGCAGGCGTCCTCACGGTGGGTCTGGCGGGCGAGTCGAAGGAATCCCTGTATGACCTCGACCTCGGATCAGTGCCGGTCGCACTGATCGTCGGCGGTGAGGAGAAGGGCCTCGCGGCATTGACGCGCAAGCGATGCGCCGCTGTCGTTTCGATTCCGCAACTCGGAAAGATCAGTTCGCTCAATGCCGGCGTCGCGGTCTCGATCGCAGCATTCGAAGTCGCCCGTCAACGAAATCTTCACGCGCAAAAGTAATTTCGAAAGACGTAAAAGCGCGACCATTGTAGATATGATTCGGATTGCATTTGAATCGTCTTCTTCACCGTGGCACGAAAGTTCAACGCGGCCGTTTGAGATGTTGTAAGTACGGCTGCTTGCCCAGACGCACATTCCTCTACTAAAGGAACGTTGATGCGTCATTGGTTCACCACGCTTGTTCGTCGCGCCACGGCTGCGTTGCTGGTCGCCCTACTTGCCGGATTGTTGCTGCCGAACGTTGCTAGTGCCAATGACTATTACGCAGTTACCTTCGTGGAGAACGATAATGGGTCAGACGAAACGGTTACCCAAATGGTCTCTTCGAATCCAGAGGCGCTAACTTCCTTCTCGCAGCTTCCTCTTGCTTTCACTAATGCCGGCCATACTTTTCTTGATTGGAATACCTCTCCAGATGGAAGTGGTATCGAATACTCCGATGAAGCGAATTACGCTTTTACTGCCGACTTAACTCTTTATGCGCAATGGTCGGCTTCATTTACCTCCGTCACATTTGCTGAGAACGATTCGTCTTCAGACAACACTGCTGCAGATCAGACTGACAACTTGGCCACTCTATTGACTTCTTTCTTGGCTCTAGCGCCTGCGTTTTCCAATCCTGGCCATACCTTCAACGGTTGGAATACAACTGCGGTTGGGAACGGAACGGCGTATTCCGATGGCGAGACGTATTCGTTCGCTTCCGACATGACGCTCTATGCGCAGTGGGCTGTTGCTCAAGGGACCCTCTCCTTCGCGGCCAATGGTGGGAGCGGTACTACCTCGCCTGTCGTGGCAGCGATTGGTTCATCAGTCACTCTCTCAGGCGCGGGCTCATTGGCACTTGCAAACCACACTTTCAGCGGTTGGAACACGTCCGCGGACGGAAACGGCACTGCGTACGCGATTGGTTCGTCATTTACCATGAGCAGTTCGCCGACGCTCTACGCGCAGTGGACCGTGAACAATGGAACGCTCCAGTTCATTACCAATGGTTCAGCGGGTTTAGTGAACTCGATTATCGCCCCGATTGGAAGTCTCGTTGTGGTACCGGGAGTTGGATCGATGAGCTTCGCAGATCACACTTTCAATGACTGGAACTCGACGAGTGACGGGACCGGTACGAGTTACGCGGTGAACACACAGTTCCAGATGGCGAGCACTTGTGTTCTCTATGCGCAGTGGTTCTCGACGCCTCCGACCACGTCAGGAACCCCGACGCCTCCGACCACGTCAGGAACCTTGACGTCATTCGAAGTGTCCTTCGGGTCAGGGGAAGCGAACTTGCCAAGTTCGGTTTCGGTCCAGTCGGGAGCTTCGCTCTTGCTACCAACACCCGGAGGACTGGCGAAGCCCGGTTACACCTTTGACGGGTGGTACAGCGCGCCCACCGGAGGGAACCTCGTCGGCGCCGCCGGATCCGTATTCGTGCCGTCATCCACCTTGATCCTCTACGACCAGTGGACGCCAAACCCGATGGTAACCGTCCTCTTCTCCTCGAATCGCGGCTCAGGCACAGTTGCCGCACTTTCGGGCCTCGAGGGAGCCGCCGTGACGTTGCCGAGTTCCTCGACGCTCGCGTATCTCGGCTACACGTTCGCGGGCTGGGGTACCTCCGCTAACGCGAGCGGCACGTCGTTCGCTAACGGGACGAGCATGGTGTTGTCTCGATCGATGACGCTCTACGCGCAGTGGTTGCCTCTGGGGTCGAGTGCGTTACCCGCATTGCTCATCGGCGCGGTCGGCTCTTTCGAAGACGACTCGACGGTCTTGTCGCCGGCGCTGAAGAATCAGGTTCGTAGAATTGCCATCGAAATGAAGTCAAAAAGGTACGTCGCGGTCTCACTGTACGGCTACGCCGCCGACGGTGGCTCTGCGTCGTCCAATCTGAACTTGAGTTCGAAGCGATCGCTCGTGGTGGCGATCTATCTGAAAAGTCAGTTGGCCCTCGAGCACGCCAGTGCGGTCACGATGAGTTCGGCGGGCGAGGGCGAGCTCAAGGGTTCGACGACAGCACTATTCCGACGAGTGGAGATATTCGTCAAGTAGCAACTACTTGTTCCAGTCCGCACTGAGCTGCTCGGTGCACGCAGGGCACCGAGTGGCGCGCAGGTCGATGTCCGTGAAGCACGAAGGACAGGCGGCCATGGGTGGCGGGGGGCTGGTGTCATATCCCAGGCGACTTCGAATCGCGTAGAGCGGCTTCACCACGAAGAAGAACAGCGCGAACGCGACAACGAACAGTGTGATGGCCGCGTTGACGAAGAGCCCGTACTGGAAAAGACTGCCGTTCACGGTGAAATGGAGCGATGTGAAGTTGGGCTGACCAAAGATCGCGGCGATGAACGGGGTGAAGAGCCCCGCGACGATCGCCTGAACGACCGCCGTGAAGGCGCCACCCAGCGCCACCGCTATGGCTAGATCGACGGCGTTCGCTCGCACCGCGAACGTTCGGAATTCCTTCAGCACTGATGAGACCCTCTTCATTGCCTTCATGCCTCCTCTTTGGTGCCGGTGGAGGGATTCGAACCCCCGACCTGACGATTACAAATCGCCTGCGCTGCCAGACTGCGCCACACCGGCTTGGAAATATCTAGGTTAGTGAATCTTCGCGAGCCGCTCTAGGCTTAGCGGAATGAGCAACGCCTCGCACCCCCAGCACGAGTCCCACAACGACGGTTCGCACTACCAGCCCTCGTTGGCCGTAGTGCTCGTGATACTTGTACTGTTCGTGGCCGCGACGTTCTTGATGCTGAAATCCACCCATTCCTCCAATCCATCGACTACCTCGACGACTCTGGCGAGTTCGACCACCAACAGCAACTCGTCGACGTCGTCGACAGTGGTGCCGAAATCGAGGGTGCGGGTCCAAATCGCGAATGGTACGTCGACGACGGGTCTCGCCCGGACGTACACCCAGCAACTCATGACCTACGGCTGGGACACACTGCCTCAGGTGAACGCATCGAAGGTGAGCGCCACGGTGATCTATTACAACCCCGGTTACCTGTGGGCGGCGAAGCAACTCGCGAGCGAGATCAAGGTAGGTGACTCGGCGATCCAGCCGCTCAACGGACTGAGTCCGGTGTCGGGCGCGTCGAATGATGACGTCATCATCATCCTCGGACCCGACGTCGCCACCAGGGGCTAGTTACAACTGGGGCGGCAGCGCGACCCTGAATCGTGCCAGGGCTGCGCGCAGCACGTCGACGGCCATGGGTCGCAATTCCTCCAAGGGCCGATTTCGATGACGACGAATTCCTAAATCGACTTGCGCGAGGCTGTGCACGCCGAACTCACGGGCGATGTCGATCAGCAGCGCGATCTCCACGCCGTAGGCCGATTCGAGCCTGATCGCTTCCAAGGCTGCACGGCGTCCGGCTGTTTCGCCTGCGAGGGGCTGGCGAATCTCACCGAGACCCGGGTACAGCAGCGAAAGTATCGGTCGCGCCGCCAACTCGTTGACGCGCCCGCCGCCCGTGGGCATGTGGTGCAAGGGTCGCTCGTAGTAGCCCTTGACCAGTTCGATGTCGGCGCGCTCGAGGAGGGGCTGGACCAGGCGCGGAACGAAGTCGGTTGTCGTGTTGAGCACGTCCGCATCGAGGAATACGACGAGTTGCGAACTGGTCGCGGCGAGACCCGCGCGCATGGCCTCACCCTTGCCGCCGCTCCCCTCGAGGGGTATGACTTTGGCTCCGTGGTGGTCGGCCACCGTGAAGGTGTCGTCGTTGGAGTGATCGTTCACGACGACCAACTCGTCGACGAAGCCCTCGTAGTAGCAAACGGCGTCGAGGACTGCACCGATGGTGGCGGCCTCGTTTTTCGCGGGAATGATCACGGCGACCGAGGTCGTTGCCTTCAGGGTGGCAACGCGCACGAGGTCGAAATCGTCTCGGCTGAGAGTCCAGGGCACGTCCGAAGAAGTCACGCGATAGAGGTTAGGGCCAGGTTGGAGGAATTCGCACTTGACAGGCAGCGCTCGAGAAGCAAGAATTGAGGGGTCATCAAGAGCGACTGAGGGACGGGCCCGCAGAAGTCGCGACAACCAGTGTGATACAAGAGCAACCCGCTCATCACACCAGGTGCCAAAGCCCGAACGATGAAAAGGGAGTTATGAGTTTCGCTACAGGTCTTCTATGTCGAGAGTGCGGCACCGCCTACCCAACTGAGGCGCGGTATTCGTGTGAGTTCTGCTTCGGTCCGCTCGAGGTTTCCTACGACCTCGAGAGCGCTAGGGCAGCGGTAACGCGAGAGTCGATTTCGAACGGTCCCAATTCGATCTGGCGCTACGGCGCGCTCCTGCCCGACCCGGGCGTCGAGCCTGTTGACCTCGGGGCCGGCTGGACGCCGCTTCGTCGTGCCACCCGTCTCGCCGCTGTGCTTGGCGTCAAGGAACTGTGGTTGAAGGACGACACACGTAATCCGACCGGCTCGTTCAAGGACCGTGTCGTCTCGGTCGCGCTTTCGAGTGCGCGCCGCCTAGGTTTCTCGACGGCGGCTTGCGCGTCGACGGGCAACCTCGCCACCTCGGTCGCGGCGCACGCCGCGTTCATTGGCTGGCCAAGCATCACGATTATCCCGGCGGACCTCGAGAAGTCAAAAATTGCCATGACCGCGATCTTCGGCGGTACGGTGCTCGGTGTCGAGGGTAACTACGACGACGTGAACCGACTCTGCGTCGAGCTCGTCGCCGAACACCCCGACTGGGCGTTCGCCAACGTGAACCTTCGTCCTTACTACGCCGAGGGATCCAAGACCCTGGCGTACGAGATCTGCGAGCAACTGGGCTGGCGCACGCCCGACCAGGTCGTCGTGCCGGTGGCCTCGGGAAGCCAGCTCACCAAGGTCGCCAGGGGTTTCCGCGAGTTCATCCATCTGGGCCTCGTCGATGGTCAAGCACCGGTGCTGTTCGGCGCGCAGGCGACTGGCTGTTCCCCGATTGCGACGGCCTTCGCCGAAGGCGCCGAGTTTGTGACGCCCCAGCGCCCCAACACAATTGCTCGCTCGCTCGCCATTGGCAACCCCGCTGACGGTCCCTACGTGCTCGATGAACTTCGTGCCAACGGCGGTGATTGCGGCTCGGTACCGGACTCGGAAATCCTCGAGTGCATTGGCCTGCTCGCTGAAACCGAGGGCGTGTTCGCCGAGACCGCTGGGGGAGTGACCATCGCGTCGCTTCGCCAGATGATCAACCGCGGCACCATCGACCGCGACAAGTCGATCGTCGCGATCATCTCGGGTCACGGGCTAAAGACTCTCGACGCGGTCGTCGAGACCGCGACCGTGAGCGCGACGATCCGCCCGTCGCTCGCCGAGGCCGAAGAGGCGCTCGGGTTCCACCAGTTAGTGTCGTCGGCGTCATGAGCGTCATCGTTCGTCTACCCAGTCAGTTGCGAGCACTTGTGGGTGGCGCCGGGGAAGTCCCCGTCGAGGCCTTGACCGTGCGCGAAGCCATCAACGCCGTCGATGCGGCCTATCCCGGCATCGCCTTTCGCGTGCTCGACGACCGCGGCGCGTTGCGCCGTTTCGTGAACGTTTTCGTGGCTGACGAGGACATCAGATTTCTCGACGGACTGGACACCGTGCTCGATGCGGGACAGACGGTTTCGCTCGTTCCCGCGGTCGCGGGCGGCTAGTTCGGCGTTAGCACTCTTCCCCCTAGACTGCTAATATTGCTTTGCACCAAAAGGTGCGAACTCGCAACTAGGAGGATTCACAGTGGCGAAACTGATCGCTTTCGATGAAGAGGCCCGTCGGGCCTTAGAGCGCGGTATGAACAAGTTGGCCGATGCCGTCCGGGTGACCCTCGGACCCAAGGGTCGCAATGTGGTGCTCGACCGCAAGTGGGGCGCCCCCACCATCACGAACGACGGTGTCTCGATTGCCAAGGACATCGACCTCGAGGACCCGTTCGAGAAGATTGGCGCCGAACTGGTCAAGGAAGTTGCGAAGAAGACTGACGACGTCGCCGGTGACGGTACGACGACCGCGACGGTGCTCGCGTGGGCCATGGTCCGCGAAGGGCTGAAGAACGTCGCCGCCGGTGCGAACCCCATGTCGCTGAAGAAGGGCATCGAGGCCGCCGTGGAAACGGCCGTCGCGTCGCTGCACGAGCTCTCGAAGCCCGCCGACACCAAGGAGCAGATCGCCCAAGTGGCGTCCATCTCCGCCGCGGACACTGAGATCGGCGAGATGATCGCTGACGCGATCGACAAGGTTGGTAAGGACGGCGTCATCACCGTCGAAGAGAGCCAGTCCTTCGGTATGGACATGGACCTCGTCGAGGGCATGCGCTTCGACAAGGGCTATATCTCACCGTATTTCTCGACCGACACCGAGCGCATGGAGGCTGTTCTGGAGAACGCCTACATCCTCATCGTGTCCGGCAAGATCACTTCGGTTCGCGACGTGTTGCCAGTACTCGAGAAGGTCATGCAGTCGGGTCGCCCGCTGTTGATCATCGCCGAGGACATAGAAGGCGAAGCCCTCGCCACACTCGTCGTGAACAAGATTCGCGGCACCTTCAAGTCGGTCGCCGTCAAGGCGCCGGGCTTCGGTGAGCGCCGTAAGGCCATGCTCCAGGACATCGCAATCCTCACGGGCGCAACCGTCATTGCTGAAGAGGTCGGTCTCAAGCTCGAGAACGCCGGCGTTGAACTGCTGGGCACTGCGCGCAAGATCGTCGTCACGAAGGATGAGACCACCATCGTCGAGGGTGCGGGCTCCGAGGACGACATCAAGGGCCGCGTGAACCAGATCAAGGCTGAGATCGAGAACACCGACTCGGACTACGACCGCGAGAAGCTCCAGGAGCGTCTCGCGAAGTTGTCCGGTGGCGTTGCTGTCATCAAGGTCGGTGCCGCGACCGAGGTCGAGCTCAAGGAAAAGAAGCACCGCATCGAAGATGCCGTGTCCACGACCAAGGCTGCTATTGAAGAGGGTGTCGTTCCTGGCGGTGGCGTAGCGCTGCTTCGCAGCCAGGCTCGAATCCTCGAACTTGCCGACAAGTTGTCCGGTGACGAGGCGACGGGTGCACGACTGGTCGCCAAGGCCGTCGAGGCGCCGTTGAACCAGATTGCGGTGAACGCCGGCCTCGAAGGCGGAGTCATCGTCGACAAGGTGCGTAACCTGAAGAACCCCACCGAGGGGCTCAACGCCGCGACCAACGAGTACGAGGACCTCATCAAGGCCGGTGTCATTGACGCCGCCAAGGTGACCCGTTCCGCGCTGCAGAACGCTGCGTCGATCGCCGCGCTCTTCCTCACGACCGAGTGCGTCATCGTCGACAAGCCCGAAGAGAAGGCGCCGGCGATGCCCGGCGGTGGAATGGACGACTACTAAGTCGACTCACACTTTTTGAAGGAGAACCGCGGGGCGAAAGCCCCGCGGTTCTTTCATTTCGGGTGGTGGTCGTCAAATTGACTTCCGGTCCTAGCATGGAGCCATGACTTCGCCGGCTCCTCTCGTCCCCTCACGTGGACTCAACGTCCTGCACCTTTTCTGTCACCCCGACGGCGGCGTCGACACCGGCGCCGTGCAAAAGGCTGTTGACGACGCAGGCGCGTCGGGTCTCCAGGTTGTCACCGCGGCGATCATGGGCGCCAA
The DNA here is from genome assembly GCA_003132165.1 of Acidimicrobiaceae bacterium. Taxonomy (GTDB): domain Bacteria; phylum Actinomycetota; class Acidimicrobiia; order Acidimicrobiales; family RAAP-2; genus RAAP-2. Next base: position 54,449 of record PKWW01000066.1, read on the forward strand.
GGCTGACACCTGCTTCATGATTCTCGGCGAGGACCTCTGGGACCTTCGAAAGTTCCAGTCGAAGATTCAGGCCGCGGGCTTTCTCGTCTCGGAGAGTTACGTGTCGGTGACCGAGGTCAGCGAGTACGCCGGCGCCACGCCCGAGAAGATTCTGCATGACCGCCTTTTTCCGGTGCTGCCCCCAGAGGGCCTTCGCGCCTTCTGCTTCTACCCGATGTCCAAGCGCCGTGGGGAGGAGCACAACTGGTACGCGCTGCCCTACGAGCAGCGCGAGCAGTTGATGCGCCAGCATGGTGCGTCGGGACGCGAGTTCAAGGGCCGAATCCTCCAGGTCGTCACCGGCTCGACGGGACTCGATGACTGGGAGTGGGGCGTCACCCTCTTTGGTAAGCACATTGACGATCTCAAGGAATGCGTGTACACGATGCGTTATGACGAGGCCTCGACGCTCTACGGCGAGTTCGGCGCCTTCTACACGGGCATGGTGGGCACCGTCGATGAGGTCCTGGGCGCCACACTCGCCTAGCCGTTGTTGCTAGCGTCGAAATCGTGAATGAATCAGTGTCCGAAAAGACCCTCCGTCGCTGGGCAGAGTCGCTCGCCGGCGTTGCCAAGACCGGTATCGGCTTCACCCAGAGCCAATTCGAGCGCGAGCGCTACGAGGAAGTCCTGAAGATTGCGGGCGACATCAAGTTCGCCGCCGAGCACGGCCTGAAGGACGCCCCCGACGCCGAGGGCCACGTCGTCGAGTGGATGAAGGAAATCGGTAGGGGTGTGCCGGGTTACGCGACGCCCAAGGTCGCCGTCGGTGCGGCGGTGACCAACGACAAGGGTGAGTTGCTTCTGATCCAACGTGCGGACTCGGGCCTCTGGCTCTATCCGACCGGATGGTGCGACGTCGGCTACTCGGCGCCTGAAGTTGTAGTCAAAGAGGTGCTCGAAGAGACCGGCATCGAAGTGGAGCCCATTCGCCTCATTGGCGTGCTCGATGGGATGCGCCTCGGCGCGTCGCGCATACCTCTCTATTCGCTGCTCTTCTTCTGTAAGGCGGTGGGCGGTGAACTCGACATCCATCCTCTCGAGTGCACTGACGCCGGCTGGTTTATGAGGGACAACTTGCCCTCGCCGACACTCGGTGCCGAACGGTGGGCCGACTTCATCTTCGCAGCGATCGACGGCGAGCACCGCGACGTCTTCTACGACGACCTCCGACGCCCCGTATGGCGAGGTGACGAATGAGCGTCGTCGTCGAGACCGCTGCCGCTGCGTCTCAGGACCTTCTCGATGGACTCAATCATTTGCTGCCGCAGTTGTCATCGACGGCGCCAACTCTCACGATGGATGATCTCGAGACGTTGATCGGTGCCCAGTCGGTGTCGTTGCTCGTCGCTCGCAACGAGGGAACGATCGTCGGCTCGCTCACGCTGGTCATGTTTCCCATCCCTACCGGCACCCGCGCTTGGATTGAAGATGTTGTCGTCGACAAGGACGCGAGGAGCCTGGGCGTTGGCGCGGCCCTCACCAACGGGGCCATCGACATCGCGATCAGCCACGGAGCGCGAACGGTGGACCTTACGAGTCGTCCGTCACGAGAAGCGGCGAACGCGCTGTACCGCAAGCTCGGGTTTGAGCCTCGAGAAACAAACGTGTACAGGTTCGTCATCGAATCCTGAAACAGGAATGTGCAAGGGTCCTGTGGGAGGATTGACAAATGGCAGGCCAAGAGTCAATCAACCGATACGTAAGACCAGGTTGGTTCACCAAACACGTCTTCAATCGGCTCGTGCAGGTATTGACCAGCATGGGAATAAGCGTGTGGGGTTCACGCACTCTTTGGCTGCGTGGTCGATCCAGCGGCGAGTGGCGTTCTAATCCCGTGAATCTGCTTTCTTTCAATGGCGATGACTACTTAGTTGCACCGCGCGGCGAGACTCAATGGGTACGTAATTTGCGCGCCGCAGGGAACGGGGAACTACGAGTTGGACGCAAAGTCCAATCCTTCGCCGCGACAGAGCTAGATAATGCAGAGAAGGCCGACGTGCTCCGGGCATACCTCAAACGCTGGAAATTAGAGGTTGGTATTTTCTTTGACGGTGTTAGCGCGACGTCCCCAATTACTGAGTTAGATCGAATCGCCCCCAATCACCCGGTCTTTCGTCTCGTGTTCACTAAAACGCGGTAGACGAACGTCTCCAGACTTCCCTTGGAGAACTAGGCCATTAATCAAAATAGTCAATGTTATTGACATCAATAATTCTTGATGATAAATTGTGCGTATGGCAACGCCGTCCATCGCGCAGTCCCGGTCGCTCAAGTTGGCACATTCGCTCGTGCCGGTGCTGAAGGCGATTAGCGACGAGTACCGCCTCGGCATTCTCCTGACTCTTTCAGAAGGTTCCAGAACGGTCATCGAGCTTACGGATCAACTGGGTATCGCTCAGCCGCTCGTCAGTCATCACCTCAAGGCACTTCGTGAAGTTGGCCTGATCACGGTGACCCCCGAGGGGCGTTCGAACCGCTATTCGATCTGCTGTGATGCGGTGAACGAACCAATTCAACTCTTGTCAAGCCTTGCCAGTGCGTCGCCGAGGGATTAGAGGGGAAGTTATGACGAACCATGCGGAGAACATCCGTCAAGCGGTGAAGGAGCGTTACGCCTCAGCGGCCATTGCGGTTGCGGCGTCCACATCATCGTGCTGCGGCCCAGACGTTGGCGTCGGCGAAGGATTCGGTGCTGGGCTGTATGCCATCGAGGAGACCGGCGATCTACCTCCCACGGCCGTCCTCGCCTCACTTGGCTGCGGGAATCCCACCGCACTCGCCACCTTGCTGCCCGGACAGGTCGTTCTCGATTTGGGCTCGGGTGGGGGTATCGATGTCTTTCTTTCTGCTCGTCGCGTCGGGCCAACGGGCAAGGTCTACGGACTTGATATGACGCCGGAGATGATTGGACTCGCGCGAAAGAATCAGGCGGAAGCCGGTGTCGAGAATGCTGAATTCCTACTTGGCATCATTGAGAACATTCCGCTACCTGATCGGTCCGTCGATGTCATCATTTCGAACTGCGTCGTCAACCTCGCCGCTGACAAGGATGTCGTTCTACGCGAAGCGTTCCGCGTCCTCAAGCCCGGCGGACTCTTTGCGATCTCTGACGTGGTTCTTCAACGAGCGCTCCCAGAAGACCTTCAGGGCCTGATGGCACTCTGGACGGGCTGCATCGCTGGAGCCCTTGTTGTTGACGACTACCTTGACAAACTCGCAGTTGCCGGTTTCATCGACGCTGAGATCGTGCCCACCCTTGTGCACGACCGTGCTGCGGTGGAACGCCTGACTGCGGGAGTTGCCCTTCCGGAGGGATTCGATACGCAGCGCGCGCTCGCTGAATATGACGGCACGGTTGCGAACGCATTCGTCCGAGCCCGACGCCCAGAGTAGGACGCAGCATCGCTCACGGCGACGCCACGCCTACCAAAGATCTGTAGACAAACGTTTATCGGCTAGGTCTTTAGCGGTTCGAGTTTCGCGACCGTTGTGAGGTTGTGAAGGTGCGGGAGATTATCCAGGAGATTGAAGCCGACGGTTGGTTCCTCAGTCGGCGGCGAGGTAGTCATCGTCAGTTTCATCATCGGACCAAAGTTGGTTGCGTGACGGTGCCCGGCGCCTTGGGCGATGACATAGCAAAGGGCACCCTCGCTAGCATCGTGAGACAAGCAGGTTTGAGCAGGAGGCGACGATGACCGAGTACACAATCGTGATCGAAGACGCTGGCTCGAATTTCTCCGCCTACGTTCTGGGATTGGATGGTTGCATTTCGACCGGAAAGACGGTAGAGGAGGTTACCGAAAACATGCGAGAAGCTCTCGAGTTTCATCTCGAAGGTATGCGTCTTCATGGTGATAAGTTGCCGGAGCAGATGCCTATCGTGAAGACTGTTCAGGTTGCTTCTTAGCGGAGCTCACTTCTGCGAAGAGCAAGTGGACCAACGTGTACCGACTCTTCTCGGAGAGTTGCGACGAGAGGCCTACGGCATCGAGCCCGCGGGCAAGAAGGCGATTCGTGCGTGCGCTCGCCATTGGTGAACGCAGGTTTCGAAAGTGATCCACGACTCTTTCGTGCTCCAAGGGATGGGTAGTCTGAGCCCGTGAGACGAATGGTGGTCGCCGGGATCGTTACCGTTGCCTACGCCTGGGGGGCCACGGGAGTATCGCCCTTCACCACCGCGTCGTACGTCCTCAGCGCTGTACCCTGGGCGATTGCGATCGCGGCGTACGCGAGCGCGGGCTACTTCACTCTGCGTCGCGGGGATTTCGTCGCGTACTTTCGCTATCGAGCTCTCGGCGTGACCCGGCGCAGCACTACGGCGTGGCTCGTGGTCGTGGTGGCGGTCGTGTCCCTTGAGTCCGTCGGCTTGGCCCTCGGCGGGCGTTCGGATCGCGTCCCCACTCTGAGTACCGCCGTCGACCACCTGCTCGTCACGCACGTCGGGCGCTGTGCGCTCTTCTGCGCGTGGGTCGCCGTCGGGGCGTGGCCGCTCATCCGCCTGCGCCGCTGGCGGAGCAACGGAATGGTCTGACGTGAACGGAACCTTGGTGTGGCTCGCTCTTCTCGGCTTGAGCTTTCTGGTCGAGCTGCGAGCGTGCCTCGGTGCGGGGCGCACGCCCACGCTCGGGCGCGTGGGCGCCGCGATAGCCACGTCACTTGGCGGTCGAATCCTGCTGCTACTGCTGTGGATGTTCGTCGGGCTACACCTGTTCTCGCGCTACACGCTCCCGGGACACTAGTTCGCTCGCCGGCGCGCTGTGGCTGCGCCACGACTGGTAGAGGGGGAGTCGGTGCCCTTTCCCTGGGCAATCGCCCGGCTCCAAGTTAGGGGATGAACCTTGAGAACTGCTTGCGGCGCAGGGGCTCGAGACCCCGGTACGCTAACGAGGTGATCATATGCGTGCCAATAACGAGTGATGGTCAGGTCGACCACCGTTGGGGTCGGGCCGATTGGATTGCAATTGCCAACGTAATCGATGGCGAAATCGAGAATTGGCAAGAGGTTGAGGTCTCGTGGAGCGTCATGCACGATGAAGGGACTCCGGCTCAACATCATGCTCGAGTGGCCAGGTTTCTGCGAGAAAACCACGTTGATGCAGTGATCGCCCATCACGTCGGCGAAGGGATGGTTCGGATGTTGACAACGATGGGGTTGCCTCTCTATTTGGAAGCCACCGGGGATGCTCGGGTCGCAGTACTCGCAGCGATTGACTAATCGGACCTGGCGGAACCGCTGTATCCGGTAGCCGCATGAAACCGGTGTGATCGCATCCGTAGTTAGTCGGTGCCGGCATTCAAATCGTCTGACTTGACCTTCGGCCATCGTTTACGGAGCGACGACTTCAACCCATCGCGGTGGCGTCAGATGATGATTGAGCGAATCTACTCTTGGAGTTCCCAGATGGGACCTCAATCAAGAACCTTTGGGCGGTTACGTCCGAGCTGAACCCGGATTAGTTCGTCAGCAGGATTATGCCGTTTCTCGCGCTCGCTTGACTGCTCGCGTGGAAGGCGAGACCAGCGAGACAAAGTTCGAGTCGCTCCCCGGTCGGTAGGCTCCACGTCATGCCCACCACCAGTGTCCGAGACATTTCAATCTCCTGGTCTGAGACGGGGGAAGGGCCAACAGTCGTCTATGCGCACGGGCTTACGTCAAGCCGCGCGAATGATCAAGGCACGGTCGATTGGAGTCCTGTCGCGGGCTCTGGTCATCGTCTCATTGCCTACGACGCCCGCGGTCATGGTCTCTCGACGGGCTCGGCGAATCCGGATGACTACGAATGGCCCGAGATGGCGAACGACCTGATCGCTCTCCTTCGCGAGATAGCACCGGGCGAGAAAGTCACGGGCATTGGTCTCTCCATGGGGACAGCGACCATGATTCACGCGGTGACTGCAGCCCCCGAACTCTTCGATCGGCTCATTCTCACGGCGGTTCCAACGGCGTGGGAGACGAGGAGCGGTCAATCGAAGATCTACAACATGCTGGCCGATTTGATAGAGAAGGAAGGGATTGAGGCGTTCATGGAATTGATGGCGTCAAACCCCGCACCTCAAGTGTTCGCTGACCTCGATCAATCGGCAAAAAGACCAGATATCGAAGACGCCAACCTTCCAGCGGTACTACGGGGTGCTGGAAGATCAGACCTTCCCGATGAGACGTTGGTCGCGTCGATTGCAGTGCCAGTGTTCATTCTCGCATGGGCCGGCGACCCCGGGCACCCGGTGTCGAGTGCGCAGCGGCTCCACGAACTCATCGATGGCTCCCAACTCGTCATCGCGAACACCCCCGCTGAGTTTCGAGCGTGGGGAGAATTGGCCGCCGATTTCATTAGGGGCTGACGCCCATCATGATCCGAGCGATCAGCGCGAACTGGTATTCGGTTGAGTGGCCGAGCGGCGGTGCCAGACTATTTCAGTGGCGCGACTCCCTGACGTACTCAGCAACGACGAACTTGAGCTCCGATCCATTTCACTGACGGATTTCGACGCTGCGTTTGGGGCCGTAAAGGAGAGCCTGCCCGAAGTCCGCAGATGGCTGTGGTGGGCACAAGTACCGCTCGATGAAGGTTCGTACGGGGAATTCATTCGTCACCAGTCACAGAATTTCGCAGATGACACCGAGTGGCGCTACTTCATCTTCGATCGTTCGTCCGGTCACCTTGTCGGCGGCTGCAGCGTTGAATTGATTACTTCGAGTGAGAGCACGCGGACCAATCTTGGCTATTGGGTTCGCACAACGTGCACAGGTAGAGGGATTGCCACCCAGACGGCCAAAATCCTGACGGAGTGCGCATTCGAATATCTGCCCGAGATCACACTGGTTGAGATAGGCATGGACGTCGCGAATGTCGCCAGTGCTCGTGTTCCCGAGAAGCTCGGTTTCTCGTTGGTGGGTGAGTTCGACAAGTCGCTGCGTGCGCCGGGTCACACCGGACGCGGATTGAATTGGGTGATGAGGCGCGTTGACTGGGAGCGTGGCTGATACGCGTCTGCAACCGCCCTCGCGTCGTATGACCAAGTTGACCTAGACGTGAACGATCGATTCTTCCTGCGCGATAGGCGGCCACCAGGATGCGCGAAGTACGTCGGAACTTCGGGCAGTGATGATTGCTGGTGGAGTCGTGGACCATCCGGTGCTGAGAGGCTTAGGGTACGCAGGTGACTCAACTTGCCCAGTCGCTCTCGCACTCGTGGGAGCCGTTCATTCTCATCATTGGTTTGCTCATGATCGGACACAGCGCGGCTCGAGAAGGTCTCTTCGAGTTCATCGGCGGCGTCGTTGCGAGAACGCCCGGCAGCGATCTGTCGCTTTTCGTGGTTACGATGATCTTCGTCGCGATCGTTACGGCGCTCTTGAATCTCGATACGTCGGTCGTGTTCATGACGCCAGTCGCGCTGCACGCGGCGCGGACCCGCAACGCCGACGAGACACCGTTCCTCTACGGGACGATTCTCATGTCGAACTCCGCGTCATTACTGTTGCTTGGATCGAATCTGACGAACTTGTTGGTGTTCGCCAGTCGACCGGTGCGCGGCTCGGAGTTCGCCTCGCACATGCTGCTCGCGTGGCTGTCGTCGGTCATCATCACTATTGGGGTGGTGGCCGCGTGGCGCTTTCGAGAACTCCGTCGGCGATCGGAGCGGGCCGCGTCGCCACCCTCGCGCGTGAAGGTCGGCCCCGGCCTGCTCGGCGTCGTGCTCGCAGTCGTCGCGATGCTCGCGCTCAGCCAACCCGCTCTCCCGGTGCTGGCGATCGGTCTCGTGCTCGAACTGCTCGAGATGATGGTGACTCGTCGCGCGGGTCTCGCGGAGTTGATGCGCGTGGTGAGCCCAATCGTCGTAGGTCCCCTCTTTGTTATCGCTGTCCTCGTCGGATGGCTCGGCCGGTCCTGGCACGCGATAGGCAATCTCGTCGCCCACACCAATTCACTGCTCACCGCCCTCGTCGCGGGCGCGGCATCACTTCTCATCAACAATCTCCCCGCGGCGTCCCTGTTCGCGGGCCAGCGCATCGCCCATCCGTACGCGCTGCTGCTCGGGCTCAACCTGGGTCCGAACGCCTTCGTGACCGGCGCGATGTCGACCATGCTCTGGTTCCGATTGGTCCGCCGTGACGGTGCCAGCCCGTCGGTTCGCCGGTTCGTGCTCATCGGGATTCCGGTGACCGTGCTCACCATGGCCGCGGCCGTCGCCCTCGTCTGAGTCATCTGGGAACGGCGTCGCTCGCGGCGAGTCTCCATTCCAACGGGGGATCGGCCTTCGGGCCCGGTCTCAGGGTCATTTAGAGTTGGAATGAGGAGCCAGGAACTGCCCTTGACAGTTGCCACCACGAGTAGAAACGAATAGTTATGCCCTTCTTCGATATGGATGTGGCCGACAGCCCGCTTGAACTGATTGGCAACACGCCAATGGTGCGACTCGGCAAGATCGGCAACGGTCTCACCTGCGATCTGATCGCGAAACTGGAGACGACCAACCCCGGCGGGAGTTCGAAGGACCGACCCGCACTCACGATGGTCGAAGCGGCCGAGCGCGAAGGCCTGCTGAGTCCCGGCTCGACGATCATCGAGCCGACGAGCGGGAATACTGGCGTGGGACTTGCCATCGTCGCCGCCCAGCGCGGGTACAAGTGCATCTTCGTGATGAGCGACAAGATGGCGCCCGAGAAGATCGACGTACTTCGCGCCTACGGGGCCGAGGTCGTCGTGTGCCCGACGGCCGTGCCTCCCGAGCACCCCGACTCCTACTACTCAACGGCCGAGCGCCTGACCCGCGAGACGCCCAACTCGTTCCGCCCCGACCAGTACTCGAACCCGAACAACCCTCGCGCGCACTACGAGTCCACGGGCCCCGAGATATGGAAGCAGACCAAGGGTCGCGTCACGCACTTTGTCGCCGGCGCGGGAACCGGTGGCACCATCACCGGTGTCGGACGATACCTGAAGGAACAGAATCCGAACATCAAGATCATCGCCGCGGACCCCGAGGGTTCGGTCTATTCGGGCGGCGCTGGCCGGCCGTACCTGACCGAAGGTGTCGGCGAGGACTTCTGGCCCGGGAACTACGACCCGTCGATCGTCGATGAGGTGGTGGCCGTGAGTGACGCCGACGCATTCGCCATGGCCCGCGCAGTGACGCGTCGCGAAGGGATACTCATCGGTGGTTCGGGCGGTACTGCGGTCGCAGCGGCGCTGCGGGTGGCGGCGATGTTGCCCGAGGACGCGGTCGTGGTCGTGCTGATCCCCGACTCGGGGCGCGGTTATCTCTCGAAGATCTTCAACGACACGTGGATGACGGACTACGGCTTCCTGCGCCCTCACAACGTGATGGACGCGGGCGACGTGCTCGCGAGCAAGGTGAAGCGCCAGTCCGATGGGCTCGCCGACCTCGTGCTCGTCACCGAGGACGTCCTCGTGCGCGACGCGATCTCGGTCATGCGTGAGAACGACGTCTCGCAACTACTGGTCACGGTGACCGACGAGTTGCCGCTCGCTGCGAAGGAGGTGTCGGGATCGCTGAGCGAGCTGGGACTCCTGGTTGCGGCGACACACGACTCGTCAGTGCTGGATCTTCGGGTGAAGGACGTCGCCGACCCGCCGATGCTCATGGTGGGCGTAGGGATGAGCGTCAGCGAACTCACCAACCGACTCAGCACCACCGCCAGCGTGCTGGTGCTCGACGGCGGGCATCCGGTAGGTGTGCTCACCCGCAGTGATCTACTGGGATTTCTGGAGCAGAGGAGCGAACGATGAGCGGTTTCAACACACGGGCCATTCACGTGGGCTCCGAGCCTGACGGGGTCACCGGCGCGGTCAATCCACCGGTGTATCTCACCTCCACCTACGCCCAGGACGGGGTGGGCGTGCCGCGGTTCAGCGACTACGCGAGGGTTGACAACCCCACGAGGGCCGCGCTCGAGGCGTGTCTCGCCGGACTCGAGGACGCGCGACATGGCATCGCATTCGCTTCGGGCCTTGCGGGCGAGGACGCGTTGCTACGCACGCTCGCACCGGGAGACCACGTGATCCTTGGCAACGACGCCTACGGCGGTACCTACCGGTTACTGACCCGGATCTTCGGCGACTGGGGCCTCACCATCACCACCGTCGACCTGAGCGACCTCGACGCGGTTCGCGCGGCGTTCTCTACGTCAACGAAGGTGCTCTGGGTCGAGACACCGAGCAATCCAATGTTGAACGTGGTGTCGATTCACGATCTGGCGAAGGTGGCGCACGACCAGGGTGCACTACTCGTCGTCGACAACACCTTTGCGACGCCGTACTTGCAACGCCCGCTCACGCTGGGCGCCGACGTCGTGATCCACTCGACCACGAAGTACGTGGGCGGACACTCCGACGTCATCGGTGGTTTCGTCGCGACCAACAGCGACGAGCTTGCCGGCAAGCTGAAGTTCCACCAGTACGCGATCGGCGCGGTTCCGGGTCCCCTCGACTGCTACCTGCTGATTCGTGGACTCAAGACCCTCGGCGTTCGAATGGAGCGCCACTGTGCGAACGCGCGAGAGGTCGCGGCCTTTCTCGACGGCCACGAAGCAGTCGAGCGCGTCTACTACCCGGGGCTGGCCAGTCACCCCGGCCACGACGTCGCCGCACGACAGATGCGCGACTTCGGTGGCATGGTCAGCTTCACCCTGAAGGGTGGAGCCGCTGCCGCGCGAAAGGTGTGCGAGACAACGACAGTGTTCACGTTGGCCGAGTCCTTGGGCGGCGTCGAGAGCCTCATTGAACTGCCGTCAGCGATGACGCACGCGTCAACGGCCGGCTCGACACTCGAGCCGCCGGACAGCCTGGTGCGATTGAGCGTGGGCATCGAGGACATCGAAGACCTCATTGACGATCTGACGAACGCGTTGATCTAGACGCCGCCAGCGGCCGCGCGCCGGGGTCAGCGACAGACGGCAGCGGGCTGCTGTTTGGTCAGTGTGCAAATATCGGTGACCAGTTGATTTGCGGCCGTGATGATCGTCCGGGTGATCGAATTAGTCGGGTCGGCGAGGCGTGCGGCGATGCGGGCCTGGGTCGAGCCCGACAAGATCGTCGGGGTGAAGCTGGATCCAGACTGCAGGTAGCGATTGCCGAGGTCGAGGAACGGAATCCCATCGGCGTAGGGCAGGCCCCCAATGAAATTGGCGTTGTCGTACTTCTTCACGAGATTGGACTGCCCGCTCGTCATGTTCATGAGCGGCTGGTGCGTGCGAGTCTCGGTTTCCACCGCGGCGAATGACACGTACTTCGACGTGTATTTCGAACCGTAGAACGAAAGCGTTGGCGTGTTCGGATACGCCTCGGGTGAAGGAGCGGACTGGATAAGCCCCAGCGAGGAGAAGGTCCCGAAACGACTGAGCGCAATCACGAGAGGCCATCGTTCGGCGGCGCAGAACGGGCAGAACTCGGCACCGATATAGAGGATTTCGGGCTTGGGGCCGATGGTGAGCAATTTCTGTTTGGTCACGGGGCTCGGCGTGGTGACAGGCGTCGATGTTGTCGAAGCGCCGACAGCGGAGAACACGGAGGCGGGCACACTGGTGACGTCCTTGATGACCTGGGCGCTCGTGGCCGAATTTGTCGCGGCGCCGGCGTGCGTTGACGGTGCGAGGGACGAGAAGCTCCCTAGCGCACCGGCGAGCAGCACTGCGCTGAGCAGTGACGTCAACCCCGCGTGGCGACGAGTCGTCATAGGGATGGTCATGGGTGCACCTTTCGAACCTCGTTGAAGACTGTCATCATTTCTTGAGTTGTTCCATCATCGTGATCAGTCCCAACAAAGTCCGCAGTGTCGCGACCTCTGCGCGCAGCGCCTTCGTGCCAGCGCGGGTGATCGTGATCCAGGTCTTTCCCCGTCGGCCCTCGTAGCCCTTCTCGATCTTGATCAATCCCGAGTCTTCGAGGACGCTGAGGTGCTGGGAGAGATTGCCGGCCGTAAGGTTGAGGGTCTCCTTCAAATAGCCGAATTCAACGGTACGGCCTTCGTGCAGGATCGTGAGGATACCCAGTCGATTCTTCTGATGGACAATGTCGTCCAACGATGCGGTGAGCCCGTGCAGGCCTTCGAGGTCGTTGCTCATTCGTGCACGTCGTTCGCGAGCGCGACGCCGACATCGTGCTGGACCGCCCAGGTCACGAAGCCCCCGAGCAGGAGGTAGGCGGCCGGAAGCAGGATGTTCGGGAACTCGTGTGCGCCTCCTTGAAATGGGGCACCGATACCCAGCCAGTCAAAGAAGTTGACGACGTCATACAGTGTCGCGAGCAGGGCGACACCGATGAAGCCGAGTGCGTAGATCATGTAGGCGATGCTTCGCTCGAGTACGGCGAGTGCGAGAAGACCGAACGACATGATGAGGATGGGCGTGGTTCCTCGAACCCACAGATCGCCGCTCAAGAGCAATGTGCCCCCAGACGGCTGGAGAACGGCGTTGAACAAGATCGCCAGCGCCAAGACACCAAACCCAATGACCACCGCCGGCCAGGACTTCACGCGAAGACCGGTGATCGACGCCCGGTGTTGGTAGAACACGAAGACCGCCGTGAAGCCGATAATCAGGGCGAGCGACCAGTAGAGCGTCAGCCATTGGCCGGACTGATTGAGGTTGAAACCCGGGTTGAGCCAGTTCATTTGCGATGGGTTGCCACCGCTTAGCGACAACACCAATCCCGAGCATGATTTGGCGCCCTTTACGCAGGTCGAGATGACCTCCACCTTCTGTGAAGTCCCGGCGATCGTGGCGATGCAGTGCACGGACTTCGTTCCGAGTCCGGGGCAGTGCAGTGACGAGATGCCGCCCGAGAGGCGCTGCCAGTAGAAGCCAAGTGATCCGAGCGTCAGAATTCCGAACAGGACCAGAGCGAACCAGAAGCCGTGTCGCTCGTTCTTCACGCGCGTGCGCAGTAGCTCGACGTCTCCGAGGACCGACTCGATTGAAGCGTCTTGATCCGTCATGGTAACTAGTTTGTACTACAAACTAATCTCTGTCAAGTCGCCGGACGAGGCGGGTGGAGTTGCAGTAGGCCTGTAGTGATCGTGCGGTTTAGGCGTTTCGCTTGTGGGAGAGGCGGACCGGGACTAGTTTCTGCCCATGGCAAGTATTCGACTTGGCTCAGTATCGCTTGACTGTGCGGATCCGAAGCTACTGGGCGACTTCTGGGCGGCTCTGCTCGGTGGCGAGGTCGCTTTCTCGAGCGACGGGTTCGTCGCGGTGAAGTTGGAGAGACTGTGGCTCTCCGCGGTAATGGTCGAGGACTACGAGCCGCCGACGTGGCCGCGCGGTGCCGTGCCGAAGCAGATCCACTTGGACCTTGCGGTTGATGACCTCGAGGCGTCCGAGGCGGAGGCGATTCGTCTCGGTGCCGTCAGGGCCGACGAGCAGCCCGGGGAGGGCCGCTTCACCGTCTTGATCGATCCTGCGGGACACCCGTTCTGCCTGTCGACGCAGATTCCCGACTAACGGACTTCGTACCAGTCGTAGTGCAACTTGTTGCCTTCGGTGACACCCCGTCCCACCGCCTGGATCGTGTTCAGCCAGGCGTACCGGGGATCGGAAGTCTCGAAAGTCGGCGCCACGTAGATTGTGCCGATTCCCGCACCACCCACTTCGGTTCGTCCCCTGTACTGGCAGAAGATGATCGCGTCATCGTCGGTCTTCACGGTGACACGCACGTCGAGGGTCCCGGCGGTGCCGACAATGGTCAGCCAATCGGCGGCGGCCTTTCCGAGCAGCGAGGCGTTGAGTCGATCGCCGGTGATCTTCACGTCGTCGAGCTCGACGACGAGGCGCATTCCCGACGGACCATCACCAACAAAGATCGGATCGGCGAGCGTGACGTCGACACTGCACAGTGGGATGAGTTCAAGAGACATAGAGGCAGCATATCGATGCGACTCCTTTCGAATCGCTCTTTCGTCACTGCGTCCTTCGCTCAATTAGATTGGTTGACGGAACATTCCGGTCTGCAACAACATGAGGAGTTTTAATTGGCTGATTTCCAGATGCCTAGTCGAGTAGTAGTTCTTGGATGCGGTTCGGTGGCCCAGTGCCTGCTTCCATTACTGATCGACCATTTTGGTTTCGAACCCCATTCCATCACGGTGATCGAGAGTCGCGACAACAAGGAGCGCATCGGCTCGTCTATAGCGAAGGGGGTCAAGTACCAGCAGCTGGAAGTCACACCGGAGAACCTCACCGATGTCCTGGCGACGAACCTGGGCGGCGGCGATCTGCTGATCGACTTGGCGTGGAATATCGGACTCTTTGAACTCCTCGAATGGTGCCGCGACAACAACGTGCGCTACCTGAACACGTCGGTCGAGGTGTGGAACCCGTACCACGACCCCGCGACGTCGTCACCCCAGGAGCGAACCTTGTACTGGCGCCATATGGCACTGCGTAAGCAGTTGGGCGAATGGGGTCGCAACGACGGCCCTTCGGCCGTCGTCGAGCACGGCGCGAACCCGGGACTCGTGAGTCACTTCGTGAAGCAGGCTCTGGTCGAGATCGCCGAGCGCGTGCTCGATGACGGCCTGTTGCGCGAGCGTCACCCCGCCCTCGAGCAGGCGCTCGCGAACGAGCAGTTCAACGACCTCGCCCAGCTTCTCGACATCAAAGTCATCCACGTCGCCGAGCGCGACACGCAGATCACCGATCAGCCGAAGCAGCCCGGAGAGTTCGTCAACACCTGGAGTGTCGACGGTTTCTACGAGGAGGGCGTCGCGCCGGCGGAGATGGGTTGGGGGACCCACGAGAAGCAGTTGCCAGCGCTCGCCTACGCGCACGAGGGCGAGGGTCCGCGCAATCAGATCTGCCTCGCCCAGATGGCGCACAAGACGATCGTCCGATCGACCGTTCCCTCGGGTCAGATCATCGGTATGGTCATTCGCCACGGTGAGGCGTTCACCATCTGCGACCACCTCACCGTGTGGGATGGCGACACCCCCGTTTACCGACCGACCGTGCACTACGCGTACTGTCCGAGCGACGTTGCTTGGGCCAGCTTCGTCGAGCTCGAGGGTACGCAGTACGACTACCCGCAGAACCAGCGGATCATGAACGACGAGATCATTGCCGGGCGTGACGAGTTGGGGGTCCTGTTGATGGGCCACCCCTACAAGTCATGGTGGACGGGAATGCTGACGACGATCGACGAGGCCCGATCGGTGGCGCCGCACCAGAGTGCGACGACAATCCAGGTCACCGCGTCGATTCTCGGTGCCATCGACTGGCTGCTTCGTTCACCCAATGAGGGGGTGCGGGTACCCGACGAGTTGCCGTGGCGCCAGGTGCTGGACGTCGCGCTGCCGTACGTTGGCACGACGTGGTCAGGACCTCTCGACTGGGATCCCGTGACGAGCAAGGCGGACTGGTTCGACCAGTGGTCGGGTCGGACGCTCGATCACGACGATCTCTGGCAGTTCACCAACTTTCAGGCGTAGGACGCATCCTTCGAGGACCAAGCCGGCGTGAGCGGGTGGTTGAAGCATAATGAGTTGCGTGTCCGACACCCATTCATCACGCGGTCTCAATCTCGCTCCGGCATCAGTCGAGGATTACCGGGACCTCGCGCGAAAGAAGTTGCCGCGTCAGCTCTTCGATTACATCGACGGCGGAGCCTTCCAGGAGGTGACGTTGGCCGCGAACCGTAGTGATTTGAGTCGGCTTCAGTTACGCCAGCGTGTCCTTCGTGACGTGTCGACGAGAACACTCTCGACGACGGTGCTCGGCGAGGAACTCGCGATGCCCCTGATACTCGCACCGGTCGGCTTCGGCGGCATGTTCGCCCAGCGGGCCGAGGTGCAGGCCGCACGTGCCGCCGAGCGTGCGGGTGTGGCGTTCTGCGAGTCGACATTGTCAATCTGCGGGATTGAAGAGGTGTCGGCGGCGGTGTCCCGGCCCATCTGGTTTCAGCTGTACGTGATGAAGGACCGTTCCTACGCCGAGGCCCTGATGGAGAACGCCGCGGCGGCCGGGTGCACGACGCTGATTCTGACGGTCGACCTTCCGGTCGTCGGACAGCGGTATCGCGACGTTCGAAACGGCATCGCCGGCAACATCTCGAGACTGAAGCGTTTGCGTCGTGGACTGGACATCGCCCGGCACCCCTCGTGGGTGCGCCACGTCGCCATTGGCGGCAAGCCGCTCACCTTCGGGAACCTTGAGCGGGCGCTGCCCGACGCCAAAGTGCCCGGTGACTTCCAAAGGTGGATCGCGAGCCAGTTCGATCCGAGTGTCACCTGGGACGACCTCGAGTGGTTGCGGCGCAACTGGAGCGGCAAGATCGCCCTCAAGGGAATCCTCGACGTCGACGACGCGCGCGAGGCGGTGAGCCGGGGTGTCGACGCCGTCATCGTCTCGAACCATGGCGGACGCCAACTCGACGACGTTCCCTCGACGATCAGGGTACTGCCGGCCATCGCCGATGCGGTCGGCGATCAGTGCGACGTACTGATGGACGGGGGAATCCGCAGTGGTCTCGACGTCGTGAAGGCCCTCGCGCTCGGCGCGAAGGCTTGTCTTATAGGCAGACCATGGGCCTACGCCGTCGCCGCGCGAGGAGAAGCCGGCGTCGATCACATCTTTCGGATCATCCGCGAGGAGATGAGGGTTACCTTAGGGCTCACGGGGGTCACCGATGTGAAGGATCTCGACCGATCCGCGTTGGTCAGCGACTGAGCGCCTTCGACGCTCGGGCGGATGAAAGTTAGCGTGGACGAATGGGACTTCCCGCCGCTGACCTTTTCGTTGACGAGGGGATCGTACGCGCGCTGATCGTTGAGCAGTTTCCCGACTTGGCTGGATTGCCCCTGCACTGTGCTGGTGAGGGTTTTGACAACTACCTATGGCGGCTAGGGGAGTCGCTTCTCGTTCGACTTCCCCGACGGCGCGTCGCCGTACACCTCGCACGGCACGAGATTCGTTGGCTTGCTGAGCTGGCGCCTCGTTTGTCTCTGCCCGTGCCGGTACCGCTGCGAGTGGGAAGAGAGAGCGAGCTCTTTGCGCACCCCTGGATCGTCACCACGTGGTACGAGGGTGACTCGGCCGACCGTGCCACCCTCGCAGATCACGACGTCGAGGCGCGGCGCCTCGCGGCGTTTCTGCGCGCGCTGCACGTCCCTTCGCCACCCGAGGCGCCCGTCAACAAGTTCCGGTGCATCGATATGGCGACGAGGAGCGAGGCGTTCGATCTCCAACTGGATCAGCTCGGCGATGAGGTCGACGAGACTGCCGTAAGGAGAGTGTGGCGCGCGGCGCTCGCGAGCGAACCATGGCTGGAGCCTCCGGTGTGGATCCATGGCGACCTGCACCCGGGCAACCTGGTGGTGAAGGATGGTTTAATCGTCGCGGTCGTCGACTTCGGCGACGCGTGCGCTGGGGATCCGGCGACCGACCTCGCGGGGGCGTGGATGCTCCTCACCGAGTCCGCGGTCGACTCTTTCCTCGACGCGTACGAATCGAGCGAGACCGGCCTCGTGGCGCGTTCTCTCGGGTGGGCCGCGCTCTTCGGGTTGTTCGCCGCCAACATCGGTAACGATGGCGCGAAACTGTCGGGCGACGTGGGTCGACGAACCCTCGAAAGGGTGATCTCGTACTCGAAGCGCGTTGGTTAGCTCTGGTTAGAAGTTGACGTCGGCCGCCGAGATCACTTCGAGGTGACGACCCGGATAGCGCATGGTCGCGAAATGATTATTGACAAAGTCGATCACGGACTCAGCCTCGATCACACCACTATCAACGTTGGCGGCGCATGTGGTGTGCGCGTCGCGTACGAGCGCGACGTCGTAGCCGTGCGCCAGCGCGGAAGTCGCCGTTGTCTGCACGCAGTAATCGGACTGTGAACCGGTGACGAACAGCCGAGTCGTACCCGACTCCTGCAACAGCGAGTCGAGCTCGGTGCCGGCGAAACCATCACGGAACCTCTTGTGCACGACGGTGTCACCACTCCGGTAATCCAAGTCGGCGACCATCTGCCATCCCGCACTGCCCGCGGTCAACTCTTCCTCGCCCTCCTCTTCGTGTTGTATGAAGATGATCCGGGTGCCGCTCTTGCGAGCGCGTTCCAGTAATCCATTGATGCGACTGATCACACCCGGCACGTCGGCGGAGCCATCGACAACGGCCCCTTGAACGTCAATCACTAGGAGGGTGGAGATGTCGGTTGTACTGTTCATCCCGCCATCCTCGCACGAGTGTGAAATATTCGCCAGCGGCGAACTTCGTGACGTACCTGGCCAGCCTTCGATAGATTTCGTCCGTGCCTGAACGTCGCATAGTGATACTTACCGGGCCACCCGGTGCGGGAAAGACAACAGTCAGCCGATTGCTCGCCTCGCACTTCGAGAAGTCCGCCGTCATCGGCTCCGATTGGTTTTGGACCACGGTTGTCAATGGATCGATCGATCCGTGGTTACCAGACACGAACGCGCAGAATGAAGCGATGCTCCGCTCGGCGTTCGCAACGGCGTCGCGCCTCTCGTGGGCCGGCTACTTCACGGTCGTCGAAGGGATCATCGGTCCCTGGTTCCTGGGCGCCGCGAGAGAGGAGCTCAGCGACTTGGGCGGCGAACTCTCCTACGTCGTACTACGACCCCCGCTCGAAACATGCCTCCAAAGGGCGGTCGATCGATTGGTGGAGCCCGAACACGCTCACGCGTTGAGCGACGAGGATCCGATCTCCCACCTCTACGAGCAGTTCTCAGCGCTGGGGATCTACGAAGGCAACGTCGTGGATAACACGGGTGGGCCAGCCGAAGAAACGGCAACGTCACTGGCGCGCGAGATCGTTGAATCCACACGTTTCTCGCTTGGTCTCTGAACGTTTACGTTGGTGCAACTGGCGGTGGTGTTAGATACTTCGTGTGGAGAAAGTACTCAACCGACCCGCCGTCCAACGGGTTCGCGCTGCGCTGGACAGGGCCGGTATCACCTCGCCCATCCAAGTTCTCACCGACAGTTCCCGGTCCGCGGCTGAAGCCGCCGCGGCACTCGGCATCACCGTGGGCCAAATCGCCTCGTCACTTATCTTTCGTATGCCCGACGAGTCGCCACTGCTCGTGATCACGAGCGGACGCCACCGTGTCGATCCAGATCTCGTGGCGAGTCAACTGAACGTGCTCGAACTCGGTCGCGCCGACGCCGACTACGTGAAGGCGTGGTCCGGATTCTCGATTGGTGGTGTGAGTCCGCTTGGCTGGTCGAGCGCGCTATCGGCGGGATCCACGCGCGAGGGTTACCCGCGCGAACTCACGGTACTGATTGACGTCGCTCTGGAAGCGTACGACGTCATCTGGGCGGCGGGCGGGCACCCTCACGCGGTGTTCTCCTCGTCGTACGAGGCACTGCTCGAAGCAACCGGCGCCCGAGCCGTGAAAGTTGCGAGCGACTAGACAAGTGACGATGAGGGACCGTATGCGAAACTGGTGTGATGGCATCGCCACTCATCGTCCCAATCCTCGAAGGTTCGCACGTTACTCTCGTCCCGCTCGACCTGTCCCACGTCGAGCAGTTGGGGCTCGCCGCCAGCGAAGACCGGTCCACCTACGGCTTCACGCCAGTGCCCGACGGACCAGCGGAGACGTCCAAATTCGTCGAGGGCCTCCTCGCTGAGCGTGACGCTGGTCTCGTCGTCCCATTCGCCCAGGTCGATTCGACAACGGGAAAGGCCGTTGGAGCGACACGTTTCATGACGATACGGTGCCGCGCGAACACGACGATGCCATTTGCAGTCGAGATCGGCGGGACGTGGCTGGGCGCGTCCGCGCAGCGTTCGGGCATCAATACCGAGGCCAAACTTCTGCTCATGAGCTACGCATTTGAACGGTGGGGCGTCGCCCGGCTGGATTTCAAGAGCGACGCTCGAAACGAACGCTCGAGGGCGGCGATCCTGCGCATCGGGGCCAACTTCGAGGGCATCTTGCGCCACTGGCAACCTTCGATGGTGGCGGGTGAGGCGACGAAGTATCGCAATACCGCGATGTTCTCGGTACTCGATTGTGAATGGCCCGACGTGAAGGTGCGGATGCTTGCGCTCCTTCGTTGAGCCGAACGTGAACGTGTCTCGTCGTCGCGCGCTTTGGCGTCCGATATCGGCGTCGCTCGGGTTAAGGTCCAAGAGCAACGATGGCCGTGGACCACGGTGGGCATCAAAGTGAGGTGAGACGATGACGACGTTGCTGTGCGGTGTGAACCAAGCATTCGAGCAACTTCAGCGTGAGTTCCCAGAACTCGACGTGGTCGATCTCGCGACGTACGAGGGCGCGATCCCACCCGACGCAATCCTCTTTTCCGGCTTCGATGAGAAGTCCGTCAAGGCCGCTGAGTCAGGGGTCGCGTGGGTGCAGCTGGCGGGAACGGGAATAGACCGCACGAACCCGTCATTGCTGAAGGCGCCGATTGTCACCTGCGCCAAGGGCGCGGGAGCGATTCCCATCGCCGAGTACGTGCTGGCGGCGATGCTGGCGTCGAGTCGGAGATTCCCTGATTTCTGGATCAAGGAACCACCTGAACGCTGGAACATCCAGGAGACGCAGTGCCTCACGGGCCAGAAGTTGGGGCTCATCGGCTTCGGAGGGATTGGTCAACGTATTGCGCGTCTCGCCTTGGCCTTCGACATGGACGTGGTGGCGGTACGCCGGACTGCGAGACCGAGCGAAGTGCCCGGGGTTGACATCGCGTCGGGCGTGGAGGAGATTCTCGGCGAAGTCGACCATCTGGTGCTGTGTCTTCCGAGCACGCCCTCTTCGGTGAATCTGCTCAATGAGAAGACGTTGGCGTTGGTGAAACCCGGGCTGCACCTCGTGAACATCGCCCGAGGGGCATTGATCGATCAGGACGCGCTGCGAGTGGCACTCGATGATGGACGGGTCGCCCGGGCGTCGCTCGACGTCTGTGTGCCCGAGCCGTTGCCCGAGGGGCACTGGCTCTACAGCCACAAGAAGGTCTTCCTCACGCCGCACGCATCGTGGACGGGCGTGCCGTTTCTGTCGGGCGCCATGGAAGTGTTCCGTGAGAACCTTCGCCGCTACCTTCGAGGCGATCCGCTGATCGGCGTCGTGGACGTCGAACTCGGCTACTGACCTCCACGCGAGATAAATACGCCTTTACCAGGTGAGACCGAGAGTGATGCGCATCAATTGCTCGAACTCGCCGTCACCAAAATGGCGATTTGCTCGTGACCGCTCGTCGGCACTTTGGAGGTGCGAGCTGAAATGGCGCGCCTACGATGTCGGGATGAGAATTGAGAATCTCGACGAGTCGTTCGTGACGCCAGTGCGTACGTTGTGGGAGGTCTCGGGGCTCACCCGTCCTTGGAACAACCCAGACCGCGACTACCTCGACGCGATTGATGGTCCCGCTTCGGGGGTGCTTGGCGCATTGGGCGACAGTGGTCTGATCGGCACGGTCATGGTCGGCTACGACGGGCATCGAGGCTGGGTCTACTACCTCGCGGTATCGCCGGATTACCGCAACCAGGGTGTCGGGCGCGCGCTCATGGAGTCCGCGGAGAACTGGCTCCGCGAGCACGGCGCGAGAAAACTGCAGCTCATGGTCCGACACACCAATGAATCAGTCATTAGTTTCTACGATCGACTCGGGTACGAGGATGCCGAGACGGTCGTGCTCGCCAAGTGGTTGGAGCAATCGTGAGTGAGTCGAAGGACGTCTACACGCATGGGTATCACGAGTCGGTGCTGCGCAGTCACACGTGGAGAACGGCGGAGAACTCCGCGGGATTTCTCCTCCCGCATCTGGGTCGCGGCGCCCGGCTGCTCGACGTCGGATGCGGTCCAGGGACCATCAGCGCGGATCTCGCCCGACTCCTCGCGCCCGGTCTGGTCACCGCCATCGACATCTCCGAAGAGGTGATCGAGAAGGCCCGCACCCTCCAGGGCGACCAGTCGCCCGAAAACCTCGAGTTCCGCATCGACAACGTTTACGAGCTGTCGTTCCCCGACTCCTCGTTCGACGTCGTATACGCGCACCAAGTTCTCCAGCATCTGAGCGATCCCGTTGCGGCGATCGTCGAGATGCGCCGAGTGCTGCGCGAGGGAGGGCTGCTCGCCGTTCGAGACGCCGATTTCGGCGCGTTCACCTGGTTCCCTGCTGATGATCGGCTCACCAAATGGCTCGCGATCTACCACGAGCTCACGATGGCGAACGGGGCCCAGGCGGACGCCGGGCGACATTTAGCGCACTGGGTCCGTGAAGCTGGCTTCACTTCGATGACGTTCACGTCGTCGAACTGGAACTACGCCAGCGAAGCGGAGCGGCGGTGGTGGGGCCAGTTGTGGGCGGACCGGGTTCGCCACAGCGACTTCGCGACCCAAGCACTGGCGTACCGCCTGGCGACCAAGGATGAGCTCGACGACATCGCCGAGGGGTTCATCGAGTGGTCCAAGGACGAAGAAGGCCTCTTCATCGTCGTGAATGGTGAGGTCCTCGCTCGCCGGTAACCCGGCCGGAGTATCTAGCGGTATTGATCGATGGTCGCCTTTAACGCAGTGCGCCACGGTGCGGGCCCGGCACGGCTCGTATCCTTGAGTCCTGGAATCAGTCGACCACCGGCTATTGGCCGCGCAAACGTTCAACCGCTGCTGGGAGCTCTTGGAGACTCCCAATCGGACCAAGGTCCAGGACGAGGAATTACTTACCGCGGCGTTCGCGTCCAAGTATCACTGGTCCTTCGCGGGCGGCGCCGAGAAATTGATCATCATTGACCAGTCTCGTAGGCGAGTGTGCCCCGTCCTTTAGGGCGGGGGTGAATCGTCGCCCATGACGAAACATTACGATACGGGCCTCTCCTGATCCTCGGTGTAGCGGCGCAAGACATCGTGAGATGCCCCACCGACCGAGCCCGCGAAATAAGAAGCGTTCTACAGCCGCTGGGCTCGCCAGCAGTGACGGCGCAGTTCGGAATTCTTGGCGCAGCATCCGTGACGACACTCCCTTCAGGCTGTTGACCAGCTTGGAGATCGCAACTTTCGGAGGAAAGTTCACCAAGAGGTGCACGTGCTCGGACTCTGCGTTGAATTCGACGAGCTCGCACTCGAAGTCCTGACAGACCTGGCGTAACAGCTCTTCCATGCGACGCAGATGGCGGTCCTCGAAGACTTTGTGGCGGAACCTAGTGGTGAACACCACATGCACATGAAGTTAAAAAATGCGGTGCCGACCAGTGCGNNGAAGGGCTCGCCCAAGGCAAACGTGGGGCGCACCTATCGGCTCACGCCCACCGAGGAGCAGATAAATGTTCTGACCGGGTAGTGTTACACGGCCCGCGCGGTCTACAACCTGGCCCTCGCTCAGCGCCAGTTGGTGTGGGATGGCCGTCGTATCGGACTTAGTACGAGTGCCCAGTGCAGGACGCTCGCCCAAGCGCGCAAGGAGATCGACTGGATTGCGTCGCTCCCATCCGCAGCGGGCCAGGACGTACTGCGTAGTTTGAACCAGGCCTATCAGAACTGGTGGAATCCCGAGCACCCCGCCGCGCGGCCAACCTTCAAGAGGCGGTCTTCCGCCCTGTCGTTCTCTCTCCCTCATGACGCAACTGACGTGCGTCACGTGAGCCGCAAGTGGTCCGAAGTTTGGGTCCCCAAGATGGGCTGGGTTCGGTTCCGGCGTCACCGACCCATAAATGGCGTCGTGCGCGGCGCTACCTTTTCCTACTCACCAGGCGGCGGCTGGAAGGTCTCGTTCGGCGTGGCCGCCAAGCCCATCCTCGCGCCGCCGTCGAACAAAGGAGCGGTCGGGGTGGACTTCGGCGTGGCCTGTTCGGCCTACCTGTCAAGCGAAGACGCACCACGGTTGATGGCTCCGACGCTGACCAAGGGCGAGGAGCAGCGCCTACTCGGACTCGAGCGCCGAAAGGCCCGTCAACTGGCCTTCGCCAAGCGCCACAACGACGGTACGTACTCCAACCGACTGAAGAAGACCAATCAAGAGATCGCTCAACTCCGCGCCCGCCAGGCGCGTCGTCGAAACGACTTCACCCACAAGCTGACCTGCGACCTCGCCAAAAACCACGGCCTGGTCGGGATCGAGGACTTGTCGGTGAAGAATATGACCGCCTCTGCCAAAGGGACGGTGGAAGAACCGGGCACCAACGTGAGGGCGAAGGCGGGACTGAATCGAGAGATCCTGAACAACGCGCCCTTCGAGCGATCGCGTCAACTCACCTACAAGGTCCGACGCCACGGTGCAGTCCTGGTGAAGGTGCCGCCCAGGAATACCAGCCGACGTTGTAGTAACTGCGCCGTCATCGACGCGCAGAATCGACCCGGCTGTGGACGGACGTTCGCGTGTGTCGCGTGTGGGCATCAGGACCACGCCGACCACAACGCGGCGCGCAACATTGAACTGCTGGCGCGCACACGGGCGCACGCCGACCCAACACAGACCGCCGGACCGGCGGGGGCACGCTCGAAAGGGCGTGCCCACGACAGCACGGGCAGGCGCAAGCCGAGTCAAGGCCGTAAGGCCGTAGGCGGTTCCGTGAAGCCCATCAGATCAGAGCAATCTGGCCCGATGGGCAGAGTGGCCTGAACAAGACCACGGAAGCCTCGTCCTTCAGGGCGAGGTGGATGTCACTGGATGGTGTCACGAGCGGATCAGGCCCACAGGGTGAGACGAGGATCGCGCTTCGGTTCGCGCTGCTCGCGTGGGACGTGGCACAGGAGCCAAGGCCGCCAGACTGGCTGGTCGCCTCGGCCGCCGAGGGCATGGCGCGGGCGTACGCGGGCGCCGGAGATTTTGCCCAGGCCCGGGAATGGTCCGCGAAGGCCGAACGGCTGGTTGATCGGATTGCTGACGCCGATGACCGTGAGATCATCGCCGAGCAACTCGCCTCGGTACCGCTCGAAGCTTGACAAGACGCGGACGTGCGGTCTAAAGGCCAGATTGCAGTATCGCATGGTGCGTCAACAAACCCGTAAAGATAGGGGTATGAGTTCCTTGCCGACGTTCGCGATCTTCGACCTCGACGGGACGCTCATTGACTCCCAGGTCGGGATACTCGAGTCGTTTCGCGCGACGTTGGCGGACTTCGGTTCCGTGGCATCGGACGATGAGTTGAAGGGGCTGATCGGCCCTCCGCTCAATGAATCCTTCGCTCGCCTGGGATTCAGCGGCGACCTCCTTGACGAGGTCGTTGACCGGTACCGTGACTACTACGCCGAAAGTGGCGTTCACGGTTGCCACCTGTACGACGGAGTGCTCGAGATGCTGACGGGACTCTCGTCGAGGGGGGTTCGTTTGGGTGTCGCAACCGCCAAGCGGGTGGATTTCTCAAATCAGATACTCGATGAACTCGGCATCGCCTCTCTCTTCGAAACGGTGTCGGGCGCGAACATCGACGGCACCCTCAGTGCGAAGAAGGAGATCGTGGCCGAGGTGTTGGCGTTCTTTCAGCCAGATGACCAAAGTGACGTCTGGATGGTCGGCGATCGTGAGATGGACGTCACCGCGTCACTCTTTCACGGGCTGGTAC
This sequence comes from Acidimicrobiaceae bacterium, assembly GCA_003132165.1. GTDB lineage: Bacteria > Actinomycetota > Acidimicrobiia > Acidimicrobiales > RAAP-2 > RAAP-2. The sequence goes on from PKWW01000066.1 coordinate 79,984, forward strand.
CGATTGGTGTGCTTTGGGGTTACGGCTCGCGCGAGGAACTGTTGTCGAGCGGGGCTGAATATCTGGTGGACCATCCGCGAGAGCTGCTGGATTTCGCCCGCGACTACGAAGGCGGGGACCCGGTCTGTTGGGCTCACCTGCTCTGCGAAGGGTGCGGAACGGTACTTGGCGGGACGAGCGAGCACCACTGCAAGATGGGCGAGTAGTCCGTACATTCTTCAACGGCCGGACCCAGATGGGTCGCCGCAGACATCGGTAATCTTCGAGGATGGACTGGAAACTCGAACTGATAATCATCCCCGTGAGCGATGTCGACGTTGCGAAGGCCTTCTACACCGAGCAGGTGGGCTTTGATCTCTTGATGGATGTGGAACTCAGCGAAGATCGAAGGGTTGCCCGTCTCATCCCGCCCGGATCGAAGTGCGGCATTGCGATTGGTACGGGGATGACCGATGCCGAACCAGGCAGCGCCACCGGTATGCACCTGATGGTCGACGACGTCGTTGTCGCTCGCGACGAACTAGTCGCACGCGGGGTGTCGGTGCACGGCCCGTACCATTTCGTCGACGGTTTGCAAGCTCACGGTGTGAGTCCGAATCGGACACCGTTCAACTCATTCCTGGACTTCGCCGACCCCGACGGCAACGTGTGGATTGTCCAAGAGGTACCGGCGGATTCGTAGGAATTCGTCGACAGTTCCGACAGCGTCGATTCCTTCACGCAAAGCAATGCTCGAATCAAGAATCCGATTTCGAAGAAAGCGCGCCGAATCACGCCGAGGTCATCGGTCCAATCCAACTCGGTGATCTCTTCCCAACCATGTCGTCCGCACCGCATCCTCGCCAACTCGAATCGTGAGGTCGAGGGCGCAGCGTGCGAGGACCACTCGCCGGTCTCGGTCTCCTCGCCGTCCAAAGTGAATGGAAAGCGCACGTCGTTGGAGTGCTTCAGCGACCTGGTGGCCGGTGTCACCAAGGGTTATCGATCGTTGCGTCAAATTCTCAGGACTACCATTGGCTTACTTTGAGCAACGAGAGGCCAATGGATCGCAAACACGAAGGTGAGAGCGAGCGACTGCGAGTCCCTCCGCCACTGATCAAGAAGCGCATCGCATCCGGGCGGGGCGCGATGGAGCAGCCCAACGTCACCCACGACGGCGACGCCGCGTTGACGCCCACGTTCTGGATCGCCATCGTCCTTGTCGGGATTCTGACCGGCCTCTTCGGTGACCTGTTGATGTGGTTACTCAAGTTGGCCGAACAATTGGCGTTCAACTACCACTCCGGCAGTTACCAGAGTGCCGTGGCGGCGACCTCTGGTCTTCATCGCGTCGTGTCGTTGGTACTGGCCGGCATCGTCGGGGCGACCGGCTGGTACTTCATCCGCCGCTACTTGAAGCACGAGAAGTCCGAGATCGACGACGCGCTCTGGAACGGTGATGGCGAGCTTGGACTTCGTCGCAGTTTCCTTACGTCCATCCTCTCTGAGATCGTCATCGGCATGGGTGCGTCCATTGGGCGAGAGGCGGCACCGAAGTTGATGGGCGGCGCTTCGGGGAGTGTGCTGTCGCACTGGCTACACCTGAGCCCGGCTCAGAAGCGACTGCTCGTCGCGTGCGGTGGCGGTGCGGGTCTCGCCTGCGTGTACAACGTTCCGCTCGGTGGTGCCATATTCACCGCCGAGGTCCTCCTCGGGAGTTTCGCGCTCCCGACCGTGCTGCCAGCGCTCGCGTGCTCGCTGATCGCGACGATGGTGGCGTGGCTCTATCTGCCCAGTCGTGCGACCTACGTGGATATCCCGTCCTACCGGTTCAGCGGATCGCTGATGGTCTGGTCACTGCTCGCGGGTGTCGTCATCGGACTACTCGCCGTGTTCTACGTGCGCCTCATTGGGTGGGCCTCGAACTTTCGCGCCAAGGGCGTGACGATCTTCTGGTCGATGCCGCTCGCGTTCCTCATCGTCGGAGTTGTTGGTATTTGGTTCCCCCAGCTCTTCGGCAACGGCAAGGACATGGCGCATGATGCATTTATTGGCTACGGGAGCATCGGACTGCTCTTCGCACTCTTCGCCCTCAAGCCCTTCGTCACCGCGCTCACGCTGGGCAGTGGCGCGGCGGGAGGCGTGTTCACTCCGTTTCTCAGCACTGGAGCGGTCCTCGGGGCCTTCTTGGGCGCAGCCTGGATTCATCTCTGGCCCGGCACTCCGGTCGGGGCGTTCGCGCTGGTGGGCGCCGCCGCCATGATCGGTGCCTCGATGCAGGCGCCGCTCGCCGGACTCGTGCTGGTCGCGGAGTTGACGCACAGCGGCTTCGCCATCATGATTCCCATGATGGCGGCGACATTGATCGCGACCTTCCTCGTGCGCCACATCGACGGCTACTCCATTTACTCGGCTCGCCTTCCGCGGCGCAGTGAGTAGTGCGGCGAAAGAGATTGTCGGATCTGAAGAGGGCTTATCACGGCTCAAGTTGTCAAATTCCGAGTTGTCGACAATGCGCCTCGATTTTCTCTCATCAACCTAACGGCGGGGCCGATTGGCATCCGTGAAATGATGGGGAGATGTACACACTGGTGAAGTTCGCACTCGACGATGATGACGCTTGGCGTGTGGTCAACGACGCTGGCGCCGGAATGCTCGTAGTGATGACGCCGGGCGGGCTCGCAAGCGTATTCGTTCCTGTCGTGACGAGCGATGATCGGTGCACGTTGCGGTCCCACGTCGCGCGAGTCAATCCATGGTGGACGTCAATCACCGACGGCGACGACGTGCTCGGTCTCTTCGTCGCCGCCAGCGCCTACGTGAGTCCGTCCTACTACCCGAGCCGGCTCGAGAATCCGGGTGTCGTGCCGACGTGGAACTACGTCGCCGCTGAAGTGCGCGGACGCGTGACGTTGCACGATGACCCCCAGTGGAAGTTGGCGCAGGTGAAGTCCCAGACCGGCAGGTTCGAGGCGGGACGCGACCCCCAGTGGCGGGTCGAGGATGCACCGGCTGAGTTCATCGACAAGCAGTTGTCCGCGATCGTCGGACTCGAGATCGAGGTCCTCTCGATCGAGGGCAAGGCGAAGCTCTCCCAGAACCGACCTGATGTCGACCACGACAGCGTGCGCCGCCACCTCGGTGAGGGTTCACTGGGTGAACGCAACACCGCCCAGCGGATGGCCAATGACTGAACAGATATTCACCGTTCGTCGCGCTGGGGTTGAGGACGCGATGGCGTTGCGCGCGATCCGGCTGGAGTCGCTGAGCGACACACCCGACGCCTACGGCTCGACGTACAAGGATTCGCTGAAGTGGCCGAACTCGCGATGGCGAGTGGCGGCTCGCGAATGGAACTACTACCTCGCCGAGCGACACGGGCACGTCGTCGGCATGGCGTCGGGGGGTTTCAATGAGAACCACCCGGGTACGCGATGGCTCTTTGGTATGTACGTCACGCCGGGTGCCCGGGGCACCGGTGTCGCCCAGGAACTCGTGGAGACCGTGAGCGACTGGGCTCGGGGTGACGGTGCGACCGAACTGTACCTTCACGTGACCACGACGGTGGCGCGTGCACGTGCGTTCTACCAGAAGGTCGGTTTCCGGCTCAACGGTGAGGAGATCGTGATGGACCGTGATACGTCGATACGACTCGTGACGATGGTGAGGGATCTTGTCTGAACCCTTTGACATCTTGCACGTCGAGCGCGTGCATCCCACGGCGCTGCATGAACTGCGCCGCCGGGTGCTGCGCAGCGACAACCCCGACATCTCGGTCGCCGACCCTCGCGACGAAGAGGACACCGCGGTGCACTTCGCCGGCTTTCTCGGCGACCGGCTCGTGGTGAGCGCTTCGTTCTATCCGTCGACGCCACCAATGAACCCGCAGCTTGCGACCTATCAACTCCGCTATATGGCGACGGACTTCGACGTACAGGGTTGCGGTTACGGCGCGGTCGTGCTCGAGGTCGCCGAGGCGGAGCTTCGCGGTCTCGGTGCGCAGCAGTTGTGGGCCAATGGCCGTGGCACAGCGCTCGGTTTCTATCGAGCGACCGGGTGGTCGACGGTGCCGGGTTCGGAGCATCTCAGCCCCGAGACGCAACTGCCCCACAAAGTGATCTTCAAGATTCTCTAAGGCCGCCCGGGTTCGGAGAGGGTCCGATCGTTAACTAGTTTATTCGTATGCGAAAACTGCTGATACCCCTCATCGCCATTGTTGTCGTGCTCGCCGTCATCGTTGGCTGGAAGCACCACAATTCATCCACGGCCGTCGTTTCGCCACCGAGCAGCACCACGACGACGACTGTCCCGCCCGTCGCGCCCCTCACCGGTCTGCCCGATCCGACGGGTGTCTCGCTGACCCGTTCGGCGCTCACGGTCAAGATCGAGAACACGCCCGAAGCGTTGCCCCAATGGGGTGTCGACCAGGCGGACGTCGTCTACGAGGAGATCGTGAACGGCGGCATCACCCGGCTCGCGGCGATCTTCAACTCGCACGCTCCCGCCAAGATTGGTCCTGTCCGTTCGGTGCGACCGACCGACACGCAGGTCGTCTGGCCGCTCGGCGGCATATTCGCCTACTCCGGCGGTGCGGCGTACGCGGTGGACAGCATCTCGACGGCTCCCGTCAAGTTGATCGACGAGTCGAGCGCCGGTGCCGCGATGTTCCGCGACCCGAATCGCCAGGCTCCCCACAACCTGTACGCCATCGGGTCGTTGTTGTTCCGATTCGGTGGTACCCCGACACCGTCGCCGAAACTGTTCACCTACCGGGCGGTCACGGACAAGGTGAAGGGAACCACGGTCGCGCGCTTCGTCGTGCCGTTCCCGAGCATGTATCCGGTCACCTGGACCTGGGACACCCAGACGACGTCCTGGGACCGTACGCTCTTCGGTGAGGCGGACATCACCGGCACGAACGTGCGCGAATCACCGAAGAACGTCGTCGTGATGTGGGTTCCCTACGTCGGCGGAGAACTCGGTAGTGAGGGTTCGTACGCCGATCTTCAGGGCACGGGCAACGTCGCAATCTTCACCGACGGTAAAGAAGTCCTCGGAACCTGGTCGCGAGGACCGTCCAAGGCGGACATCATCACCTACCAGACCAAGAGCGGCACGACGATTACGTTGACGCCGGGTCAGACTTGGGTGGAGCTCTTGAACGACGGCGTGCCCCTCACGGTCACGCCGTAACGATCGTCTCGATTCGCTCGAGCGTCTTTTCCATGTCTCTCTGGTTGTGCTCGACCTTGTGGCTTAGCTCGACCGTGAAGGCCCACGGCTTGTCGTAGTTGAACGACTCGGTGACCTGCGTGCCACCCGGTACCTCCACCAGGTCGTAGCGCCACACGAACTGGGCGATGTGGTGCCAGGCAATGCACTTGTTCTCTTCGAAGGCGACGACCTTGTTGCTGACGAAATATGCCAGACCGAGTTTCATGTCCATCGAGAACGTGGCACCGAGCGAGAGTCGTTCGGGGCCCTTTCGGACCTTCACGACGCTGCCGGACCCGTCGAAGGTCGAATGCTTTCGGGGATCGGCCAGAAGGTCGAAGATTGTCGCAGGGGGCGCGGGGATGAAGCGTGTCGCGCTGACGATTCGTTTGCTGGCCATGGGCTGAGCCTATGGTGGAGCGCTGAGACCGATTGGAGAGCCAATGAGTTACCGGGAATTACAAGTCGCGAGCCCCGACGGTCGGGTCATCGAAGTGGCGACGGTGGGCGACCCGGCCGGTCTCACGGTCTTCTACCACCACGGCACACCGGGATCGGCGCCGCTCGTCAAGATGTTCGCCCGCGAGTCGGACCAGACTGGCCTCTTCTTCGTCACCATGTCGCGCGCGGGCTACGGACTCTCGTCGCGTCGCGAAGGACGCTCGATCGGGTCCATCGTCGATGACGTGCGGACGGTGCTCGACGCGCTCGGGCGTGACACGTACGTCGCCGTCGGTTGGTCGGGCGGGGGACCTCACGCGCTCGCCTGCGCGGCGTTGGACGCCCCCCGCTGCCTCGCGGCGTGGTCGCTCGCGGGCGTGGTGCCCATCGATGTCGACTTCGACTGGACCGAGGGAATGGGCCCGGAGAACCTGGAGGAGTTCGCGCTCTCCAAGATCGGCGGACCCGACTACGAACGCCACATCGCCCAGGAGGGCGAGAAGTTCGCGCACGCGAACGCTGACAACATCATTGAACTCTTCGGAGGGCTTCTCTCGGACGTCGACAAGGCGGCCCTCGCCGAAGTCGAGGCGAGGACGGTTCTCGCCGAGGCGTGTTGCCACGCCTTTGTCGCGAGTTACACGGGCTTCTTCGATGACGACCGGGCATTCTTCGCCCCTTGGGGCTTCGCCCCCTCGGCAATCACGGTGCCGGTGAACGTCTGGTACGGCGACCACGACTTGATGGTTCCCCCGACCCACGGCGCGTGGCTCGCCAAGAGTATTCCCACGGCGAAGGTGACCCACAAGCCCCAGGAGGGTCACATCTCGCTCGCGACCGAGCACATGGACGAACTCGTCGCCTCGTTCGCGAAGGCCTTCCGGACCTAACGAGTCGGTACCATACCCAGATGGTGTTCTACGACCCCTCCGATCCACGTTGGTCCACGAACCCCGGCCCCCTCTTCGACGAGATCCGAGAGAGTGCACCCGTCCACTTCGCGCCCGGCGGCTACTGGGTCGTCGCACGCCACGAGGACTGCCTTGCGCTGCTTCGGAGCAAGGCCGCCTCGGCGGATTCGCTGAATCTCGACGACGCCAAACGCCCGGGCATCCGCGGCCGCCGTGACGCGCAAATCGAGCTGATCCGCGCGACCGGCGTCGACACGAGGCCGTTTCTCTTTCGCGACGCGCCCGACCATACGCGGCTACGAGGATTGGTGCAGCGCGCCTTCACGCCAAAGCGCGTCAGCGAATTGACGCCCTTCATCCAGCAACAGGCGAGGGCCGTGGTTGCGAAGCACCTCGACAACGGGCCGTTCGACGCCGTCCACGAGTTGGCGTGGTCGCTGCCGGTCTCGGTGATCTGCGAGATGCTCGCGATCCCGAAGGAGGACCATGAGAAATTCCACGACCAGTCCGCCATGCTTGCGAGGGGACTCGACCCGGACTTCCTGCTGAGTCCCGAGGATCACGCCGCTCGTGATGCGGCCATTTTCTACTTCGGGGTGTACTTCCACGAGCTCTTCAACGAACGACGCAGGAATCCCGGCGACGATCTGCTGAGCGCGCTCATCGCCGCGCGCGACAGTGGCGACCAATTGAGTGAGGGTGAACTGCTGTCGACGGCGATCCTGATCCTCGTCGCCGGCCACGAGACCACGATGAACCTGATCTCGGGTTCGTTGCTGCTCCTCGCTCGTGATCCGGACAAACAGCAGGAACTGCGAGCGAACCCGCAGCTCGATCGGGCGGCCACCGAGGAGATGCTGCGCATCGTGTCGCCCGTGCAGTTGACCGGTCGTTCGATGGTCAATGACATGGGAGTCGGCGGACACGTGCTCGACAAGGGTTCGTTCGTCTTCGTGCTCATCGGCGCCGCGAACCGGGACCCCGAAGTCTTTTCGACACCGACCGAACTCAATTTCCACCGCGAGGTGAACCCGCACCTCGGTTTTGGCTTCGGGATGCACCACTGCCTGGGGGCACCGCTCGCTCGATTGGAATCGAGCATCGCGCTGCGCGAGGTACTCGACGCGACCTCGTCGTTCTCACTCGCCGACGAGCAGGTCAGGTACCGGCCGAACATCATCCTGCGGGGGCTCGAGTCGCTCAGCATTTCAATCAACAGTTGAGGTCGCCGCCCGCGCCCACTTTGGACGATAATGAAGGAACAATCAGCGAGGACTGCAATGCGCATAGGCAACATGTACGGACCCGACGCCACATTCCTGGGCGTTCCCGCCGCTGACCCCGACAGCCCCGCCGAGTGGCGCGACGCGGGTGCGGTCATCATCGGTGCCCCCTTTGACGGGGGCACGTCGCACCGTTCGGGTTGCCGCTTCGGTCCCCAGGCGATCCGCATCACCGACTACCTTCCTCACGATGGCATGCGCCCGAGTCTCGCCCTCGGCGTGGATCCCCTGACCGAGCTCGGCGTCGTCGACCTCGGCGACGTGGAGATGCCGTCGGGCGACACCGAGAGGTCGATCAAGGCGCTCGAGGCGAGGGTGAGCGCCGTCGCCAATGTCGGGGTGATCCCGATCATCCTCGGCGGCGACCACACCATCGCGCTGCCCGACGTTACGGGCATTGCCCACCACGTGGGTTGGGGCCGGGTCTCGGTCATCCACTTTGACGCGCACGCTGACACCGGCGACACCCAGTTCGGTTCGCTCTACGGTCACGGCACGCCGATGCGCCGGCTCATCGAATCCGGTGCCTGCCGTGGCGACCGGTTCTTGCAGGTGGGACTTCGTGGTTACTGGCCCGAGCCCGACACGCTTCGTTGGATGGCCGAACAAGGCATGCGTTCGTTCGAGATGAGCGAAATCGTGAGTCGCGGTCTCGACGCAGTGCTCGACGAGGCGATCGAAATCGCGACGACGGACTGTGATGCGGTGTTCCTCTCGGTCGACGTCGACGTGGTCGACCCCGGCTCGGCGCCGGGCACCGGAACACCCGAACCCGGCGGTCTCACCAGTCGCGAACTACTCGATGCAGTACGCCGCATCGCTATGCAGACGCCACTGTGTGGCATGGACGTCGTCGAGGTGTCACCCCCGTACGACCACGCGGAGATCACTGCGTACCTCGCGAACCGCGTCGTGCTCGAGGTCCTCGGGGGCATTGCGTGGCGGCGAAAGAACGAGCGCGGCGAAGAGACCCGCAATCCGTCCGATCCGTTGCTGAAGGGTCGCTAGTCGAGCATCGAGTCGAGGATCTGGCGCACCAGTTCCTCTGACGTATCGGGGTGCAGGAACGCGAAACGGGCGACGGTCTCGCCCTCCCACTTGGTGGGCGTCACGAAGGCGATTTGGTCGCGCAGGAGCTGCTGACTCCACGCGTTGTACTGCCCGGCGGTCCAGCCCTTTCGCCGGAACAGCACGATCGACAGACTGCTCGGACGGACCATCTCGACGTGCGGCGCCTCGTCGATCTGCTTGACCGCCGCCGCGGCGATGTCGATGGCCGCCTGCACCGCCGTCTCGTAGGCGTCGACACCGTTGGTGACCAGTGAGAACCAGAACGGCAGTCCGCGCGCACGCCGTGAGAGGTGGATGGCGAAGTCCGAGGGGTTCCACTCGTAGTTCTCGTCGTCGCTGCCGTGCAGCACGTCGAGGTAACTCGCCTGCTGGGCGAGGACCTTGCGGGCGACAGTGGGGTTGCGGTAGATCAACGCGCAGCTGTCGAGCGGCGCGAAGAGCCACTTGTGGGGGTCGACGATGAAACTGTCGGCGTGACGGATGCCTTCGAGCAGGTGTCGGTGGGTTGGCGAGAACATCGCGGCCCCGCCGTAGGCGCCGTCGACGTGGAACCAGAGGTCCTGCTCGCGGGCAAAGGAGCCGAGCCCCGCCAGATCGTCGACGATGCCCGCGTTCGTCGTGCCGGACGTGGCGATGATCCCGACGACGCTGCGCGGGTTCGGGTCGTTGGCGAGCGCCGCTTCGAGATTGGCCCGGGTGAACCGGTGATCGTCATCCTTCACGACGAGCGCCTCGATGCCGAGCACGTGCAGGGCCTTGCCGATGCTCGAGTGCGCGTCCTCGGAGACCGCGAAACGGACCTCGTGAGGCGAGAGATCGGGGTTCTTGGCGCGCCCGACGTCGCGCCCGACCGTCAGGCTCGAGAGATTACCCATCGACCCGCCGGAGACGAACGCGCCGCCGGAGCCCTCGGGCATGCCCACGGTCGCGGCGAGGAATTCGAGTGCCTGATTCTCGGCGATGACGACGCCCGCAGACTCGAGCCAGCTCGTGCCGTTCAGTCCCGAACAGGCGACGAGCATGTCGAACATGAGCGAGTTCTTGGTCGGGGCGTTCGGGATGAAGGCGAGAAAGCCCGGCGAGTCGATTGAAACGACGTGCGACGCCATCCTCTTCTCCCAGAACTCGAGGATCTCGTGGGGATTGCGGCCCTCGGCTGTGATGAGCCCCGTGAGTTCGGGCAACGGGTCCGGTGAGAGGCCGCCGAAGTCGAGCGGGACCGGGTGGGTGAGTCGGTCGCGGCAGTAGAGATACACCTCTTCGGCGAGTTTCGCGTCGTATTCAAACATTTGGTGCCCCATGACGCCAACCCTTCGTTTTGGTCCGTTGCCATCGTAGGTGCCGTGGGGTCCTCGGGCACTGGCGGCCTCGTTTCGGAAGAATTTTTCGAGCGAAGTAACATCCCGTAATGGCCAAAGCGCGCGTTGGGTACCTGGGTCCTGAGGGAACGTTCTCCCACGAGGCCGCCGTGACCCTCGACAATGTCGAGGTCGTCGCCTGCTCTTCGATTCCCGAAGTCCTCGCGCGGGTCGCGGACGGGTCCCTCGACAAGGGCCTGGTGCCTCTCGAAAATGCCATCGAAGGTACCGTCTCGGCGACCATCGACGGACTCGTCTTCGAGCACGACCTCTTCATCGAGCGCGAGATCGTGCTGCCGATCCACTTGCACCTACTGGCACGCCCGGGCGTGAAGGTGGAGAACGTCACCAAGGTGTCGAGCTACGTCCACGCCCTCGAGCAGTGCCGGGGCTTTCTCTCGAAACTGCACGCCCAGACTGAGCAGACCACCTCCACGTCCCAAGCGGCCAAGGACGTCGCGAACGATGATGAACCCTCCGCGGCCGTCGGTTCGTCGATGGCCGGCGCCCTGTTCGGTCTCGAGACGATCGCGAGGGACATCGAAGACCACCCCGGCAACGCGACCCGGTTCGTCGTCGTCGGACGCGACGCCATCGCCGCGCCGACCGGGCATGACCGCACGTCGATCGTCTGCTTCCAGGACGCCGACCGACCCGGCTCGCTCTACGGCATCCTCGGGCGCTTCGCCGCGCGCGACATCAACCTCACCAAGCTCGAGAGCCGGCCGACCAAGCTCGGTTTGGGTGATTACTGCTTCGTCATCGAGTTCGACGGTCACGTCGCCGACGACCTCGTCGCGGACTGCCTCGCCGACCTCCAGGAGCACCTCACGAGGGTGAAGTTCCTCGGCTCGTACCCGGTGACCGGTGACGACGCGGTGGACCGGCGCGAAGAGGCGAGTGAGGCCCGCCGTTCGGCGACCGAGTGGATTGAGTCACTTCGCGCGCGCGTGCGTCGCTGATTCGCGTGATCGGCTGGTAGCGTCACCGACGTTGGCGCCAATCACTGGAACACGAGTGAGGCGGCGCTGGATTCCGGAGGGCGGGGGAAGGCCGAGATCACGCACGAGCACATTGCGACGAATGGCATCACGATGCACGTCGCGAGCTGTGGCCCCCGTGACGGCAAGCCCGTCGTCCTCTGTCACGGCTTTCCCGAACTGTGGTATTCGTGGCGACATCAACTGACGGCCCTCGCCGCGGCCGGCTACCGGGCGATGGCGCCGGACTTGCGCGGTTACGGCTCGAGCGACAGCCCCAAGGGTGACGTCACCGACTACGGCTCGGACCGGCTGACCGGCGACCTCTGCGGATTGCTCGACCACTACGGCTACGACCAAGCCGCCTTCGTGGGTCACGACTGGGGGGCGATCGTGCTCTGGGAGATGGGAAAACTCCACCCCGAGCGCATGTCCTCGCTGTACAACATGAGCGTGCCCCTGATGCAGGCGCCCTCGGCGCCCATCGCCCTCTACGACGCCCTCTTCGACGGCAAGTTCTTCTACATCCTCTACTTCCAGCGGGTCGGCGTCGCCGAGAGCGAGCTCGAGGGCGACACCCGTCGCTTCCTGCGCAACATGCTCTATTCGGCGTCGGGTGAGGGCATGGCGCTCGGTGCGTCGCTCGGTCCCGCACCGCGTGAGGGGACCGGCATGCTCGACATCCTGCGTGAGGCACCCGTGGTTTTGCCGTCGTGGTTGAGTGAACACGACGTCGACGTCTACACCCGGGGCTTCGACCAGAGCGGCTTCTTCGGTCCGCTGAGCTTCTACCGGAACCTGGACGCGAACTGGGAGCGGGGGCGCGCCATCGCCCCCGCGACGATTGCGATGCCGACCGGCTTTCTCACCGGGTCACTGGACCCGGTGAAATTGATGATGCCCGGCGCCGCCGAGCTCATGGCGACCACGCTGCCCGACTTTCGTGGTGTGACGACCATCGAGGGCGCGGGTCACTGGGTGCAACAGGAGCGGCCCGACGAGTCGAACACGGCGTTGATGGGTTTCCTCGCTACGTTGGACTGACCCGGCTCGCCGCCGGTCAGCGTAGGTAGAGTGCTGCAATTGCACTGTGCAGTCACGGAGGATGAACATGTCGATTCAAACAGCACTCGCCGGCAAGAGCGCCGTCGTCACCGGCGCGTCGAGCGGCATCGGTAGGGCTATCGCCGAGCGTCTCGGCGCGGAGGGTGTCTTCGTCGTCCTCGCGGGTCGCGACCGCGCCGCTCTGGAGCAGAGCGTCGCGATTATCGAGTCGGCCGGTGGCAGGGCCGCCATTGTCGTTGCCGACATTCGAGAAGCCTCGTCGGTGCAGAACCTCATCGACACCGCCGTCGCCACGACCGGTCAGCTTGACATCTTTGTCAACAACGCCGGCGTCGCCTTCATGGGTGCGGTGCTCGACGGTGAGCCCGAGGGTTGGAAGATGATGCTCGACACGAATGTGCTGGCCCTGCTGATTGGCTGTCAGGCGGCGGTTCGTGCGATGCGAGAAAAGGGAAATCACGGCCACATCGTGAACATCTCATCGGTGGCCGCCGCCAACCCCGAGTCCGGTGTCTACGGCGCCACCAAGCACGCCGTGAACGTCATCACCAACACGTTGCGTCAGGAGCTACTCGAGGATCCGATCCAGGTCACGAGCATCATGCCCGGACTGGTGGCGACGAACATCGGACGCAACGTCGACGTCGCGGTGCTCGAGGGACTCGTCGCGATGTCGGGCATCGACGTCGAGGTCGCCGCCGGAGAGCGACTACCCGACGATGTGCTCGAAAGCGCCCAAGAGGCGCTGAGCGACTTCATGATCAAGCCCGAGGACGTCGCGGACGCCGTCTGCTTTGCGCTCACTCGACCGGGTCGGGTGCACATCCCCGAGATCGTGATTCGTCCGAACAAGGACTTCGATCTCTGAGCAGCCCAAAGCAAAAGAGTGATTCCTCCACGCAGTATGAGCTACGTGGTGGAATCACTCAATGCGATGCTACGTCACTTCCAGGTGGCGGAGGGAGTGGGATTTGAACCCACGGTGGGCAAGCCCACGCCGGTTTTCAAGACCGGTACATTCGTCCGCTCTGTCATCCCTCCGTGGACGATTGTAGTTGAAACGCCCGTTAACCCTTTTTGCGCGCGCGCGCCCGTGACGGCTGGTCGAGGATGAGTTTGCGAAGACGAACCGACTTCGGCGTGACCTCGACGGCTTCGTCGTCGGCGATGAATTCGAGCGCCTGTTCGAGCGAGAGGTTCGTCGCCGGCGTGATGCGCTCGGTGTGGTCGCTGCCCGAGGCGCGCATGTTGGTGAGCTTCTTCTCCTTGGTGGGGTTCACGTTCATCTCTTCAGAACGCGAGTTCTCGCCCACGATCATGCCCTCGTAGACCTCGACGCCGGGACCTACGAACATGACGCCGCGGCTCTCGAGGTCGATCAACGCGTTGGCGGTCGTCGGACCACGGCGGTCGGCGACGAGCACGCCGTTCGGGCGAAGGCGGATGTCACCGAACCACGGCGCGTAGCCGTCGAAGTTGGTGTGCATCATGCCGCCGCCCCTGGTCTCGGTCATGAACTCGGTGCGGATGCCGACGAGCCCTCGCGCGGGGATGCGCCATTCGAGGCGCACCCAGCCGGTGCCGTGGTTGACCATGTCGATCATGGTGCCCTTGCGCGTGGCGAGCAATGTCGTCACGGCGCCCACGAACTCCTCGTGGACGTCGATGGTGACGTGCTCGAGCGGCTCGTGCAGTTTGCCGTTGACCATCTTGGTGACGACCTGGGGCTTGCCGACGGTGAGCTCGAAGCCCTCTCGGCGCATGGTCTCGATCAGGATCGCGAGTTGCAGCTCGCCTCGGCCCTGGACCTCCCAGGAGTCGGGGCGCTCGGTGGGCAGGACGCGCAACGACACGTTGCCGACGAGCTCCTTGTCGAGACGGTCCTTCACCATGCGCGCCGTGAGCAACTTGCCTTCAGTGCCCGCGACCGGCGAGGTGTTGATGCCGATGGTCATCGAGAGGCTGGGCTCGTCGACGTGCAGCGGCTCGAGGGCGATGGGGTTCTCGGGGTCGGCGAGGGTCTCACCGATGAAGATGTCCTCGAAGCCCGCGACCGCGACGATGTCGCCGGGTCCCGCACTCTGGGCGGGGATGCGCTCGAGGGCCTCGGTGATGAACATCTCGGTGATCTTGGCGTGCTCGATCGTGCCGTCGATGCGACACCACGCGACGCGCTGGCCGCGCTCGAGGGTGCCGTTGATGACGCGGCACAGGGCGAGGCGTCCGAGGTAGGGCGAGGCGTCGAGGTTACAGACGAGGGCCTGGAGACCGTGGCCCTCTTCGTACTCGGGTGCGGGTACGTAGTTCGCGATCGTCTCGAACAGCGGCGTCAGGTCACCCGAGGTGGCGGTGGGGTCCTTCGAGGCCCAGCCCTGACGGGCCGACGCGTAGAGGATGGGGAACGAAATCTGGTGCTCGTCGGCGTCAAGGTCGAGGAATAGGTTCTCCACTTCCTCGACGACCTCGGCGACGCGCGCGTCGGGCCGGTCGACCTTGTTGATCACGAGCACGACCGGCAGACGGCGCTCGAGGGTCTTGCGAAGCACGAAGCGGGTCTGGGGCAGCGGGCCCTCGGCGGCGTCCACGAGCAGGACGACCGCGTCGACCATGGCGAGACCGCGCTCGACCTCGCCGCCGAAGTCGGCGTGACCAGGCGTGTCGATGATGTTGATGGTGAGGTCGTTCCACTTCACGGCGGTGTTCTTCGCGAGGATGGTGATGCCCTTCTCGCGCTCGAGGTCACCCGAGTCCATGACCCGGTCGGTCATCTCCTCGTGGGCCGTAAACGAGCCGGTCTGGCGCAGCATCTTGTCGACCAGGGTTGTTTTTCCGTGGTCAACGTGTGCGATAATCGCGATATTTCGAAGGGAGGTACGTAGTGTCATGGCCTTACCACGCTACTAGGCGCGCGACCGGTCCAAACCTCAGGCCGCTATTGACGTTTTAGCACGTTGTTGCACGACCGCGGTTCGCACCAGATCTCTCGCGCCTGATCGCAGGTCGTCCATGGTGCCGTCGACGCTGAGACACACCCCCGCCTCGGGCCAGATACCGATCATCCGGGCGGGAGCGAGGCCGTCGGGGTGGGCCAGGGTCTCGATCGTGAGGTCGCTTCGTAGTCCCGGACCAGCACTTTTACCCGGACTTCCCGATCGCAGCCGCACGATGACGCGGGCGTCGTCGCGCACGATCTCCAGATCGCGGCGTCCGCGCAGCGTGGTGCGGGCCCTCGCGACGTCGTAGTAGGCGTCGCTCGACGACACCTTCCACTCGAAATCGAGGCTTCGGGCGATCTCGACGAGTTGTGTGGCCCAATTGACCGCTTCGGCGCTCACCAGACCCAGTTCTGCGTGCGAGATCCCCGCGAGCCACCAGGCAAGTGTCCCGCGCCGGGCGTGCCCGGCGGCGGCGCGCAGCAGTTGATCCATGAGCTCGTCATTGACCGCCTCGATCATTGAAAGGTTCGTCTCGTGCGTGAGACGGCGCAGCGCGGCGTTGCCGAGGGTTCTGCGCGCCGTGGAGGGTGACCACCGGAAACCGCCGCCGGACTTTCCGGCCTGCTCGACCATCCACGCGTCGAGGCGTCGATGATCGACACTCGCGATCGCTCTGAATCGCGCGGCCAGGGATCTGCGGTGGTCGTCGCACAGCGACGCGCGCTCACGCGGAGCGGACTCGATGAGTTCATTCAGCCCGGGGGCGGTATGACGGCGGTGCAGCAAAGTCGTCATGAGGACTTCGTCATACTCTCGAGGGCGCTGAGCACTTCATTGGCACTGCGAAGGAGCAGCTCGGCGTCGACGTCGAGCGACCACATCTCGCCAGTCGCGGTCGAGAACGTCGACGTGCGAAGCGGTACGACTGACGAACGCAGTGTTTGGACGAGCGCGTGGTAGCGCATAGTCCGCTCGGCCCCTTCGCCGAGTGGCGACGTCGTGACGTCGAACAGCGCGACGCTGGCGACCGGCGACGACGTGCTGCCGACCATGAGGTCGATGACGTCGCGCAGGATCACCGATCCGCCGGAGAGCAGTTGGGTGGCGCGGACCGAACTGCGTGGCAACCAGCGCGCGGGCACGTCGCCGAGCGAGCGGATGAGCGTGATCGAGTGCGCGGTGACGTCGGTCGCGAGTCGGGCCATCTCGTCGCTGTCGAGTCGGTCGAGCGAGGTGAGCAGTTCCGACGTCCCGGCGTCGAGTCGCCACGCGAGCAACGCCTCGTCGAAGGGCCGCTCCACCTTCACGCCGACACTCAGTAGTCGCAATACCTGATTGACGAGCACGCCGCGGATCCGCCCGAGCGGCGAGAGCGAGATATCGGTCGTCTGCGGGTTCTGGCGAAGCGACGAGGCGCGCACCACGTGAGGAGCGGGGGGTTTTGACGTTCCGAGGATCTGGTAGATGCCATCTTCGAGCACCGACCGCAGGCCACTCGCCGTGGTGGTGTCAGCCAGCGGGCGCAGGGTGCGTTCGCCGCGAAGCGCTTCGATAGCGCACCGTGGGGAGGGGGATGTCAACAGCGTCATGGAACAACTCTTGCGTAGCCCTGTGACACGGCCTAGCGTGGCAACGTGTTTATCGCAGTGTTCTCAATCTTCGTCGTGGCCATCATCGTGCTGAGCGTAATGACGGTTCGCTTCGCCATCCGTCGCGACCGCGAGCGTCGCGCCAATCTCGCCGACAAGCCCTAGGGCTTCAACTTTTCCTTCAGTTCGCGAATCTCGCGGTCGAAGTCGGCGAGCGCGCGCTCAAGGACTGACAACCTCGCCGTGAGCAGTTCTTTGACTCGTTCCTCCACGCGGTCGTCGACCCGCTTGTCGATCTGGTCGCGCAACTTCGAGTCGATGGTGTCGACCAGCGGTTGGGTGAACTGCTTCAGACGGCTTCGCAGGTCCTGGGACTTGTCGCCGGTGGTGTCGTTCGAGTCGTTCATGGCTTCAGACTACGCCTACGCCGGCGGGCAGTACACCCCGGCGTTGAACTGGAGGGTGTTGAACTGGCCCCACCACGGAGGGCCCGCGAGCGTCGACTCCTGGGACTTGAGCGTGGACGTGGGCATGCAGACGGCATCAAAGGCGATGTAACCGCGTACGTTCGAGCCCGAGGCCCCGGTGACCTGAACGGGCCCACCTCCGGCGAAGGCGACCGCCATGAACACTGGCAGCGACTGATTCACCAGTTTGTAGTTCGCGTATTCGGATTGGGACGTGTAGACACCGGCCTTCAGCGAGGAATCGATCGATGCGATGCCCTGCACCCAGCCCTGGAGCATCGACGCCCAGTACGTGGCGTTGGTGGCGATGGTGGCCTTGGACGAACCGCCGGGCGCGTCGAGGCCCGAGTGGTTGTCGGGGTATCCCTCGGGGTCGAAGATGACCCAGTCCGGCTTCAGCCCGACGCCGAGCCCGCGGTACTGGTCGATCTGCTGGGCGACCCAGACCCCCGACGCGAAGCCGTGGCTGTAGTAGGTCGCCGACGTCTGCTTCTCGTTGGCGAGGGGCCCCGACACGGTCCAGAACGAGAGCCACGTCACGCGTTTGTGCGAGTTGTAGATGCTCTGGCCCAGGAGGAAGTCCGGTGACGTGGCGACGCTCGTCGCCGACGTGAAGCCGACCCACGGTGCGCTCCTCGTGCCGAGCCCGCCGGTGTCGCTGAGGATGGGCCAGCCGTCGGTGACGGCGAGCCCCCAGTCCTTCTGAGGTATGGCGTAGAGGCCGACACCCTGTTTCGGAGGCGAGCTCACGCCGGCGGCGAAGAGGTCGAGTTTCGTTCCGATCATCGCGCCCGTGACCACCGGGCCGACCGTGCGTGCGGCCGTGCCGGCGGTGACCGAGACGTCGGTGGCGGACCAGTTGAGCGTGCCGATCGTGTTGGTGAGAACGAAGAGGTCGCCCCAGTTCGCCGCCTGACCCGCGATCGAGAGTTGTCCCGAGGACGCGGTCATGAAGATTGCCCCGTCGAGAGGCGGCGCGCCGGTCGCGAACGCATTGACGTTGGTGGCGGTCCAGGCGAGGGGCGCCACTGGAGCGGTGTGCGACGACACCGCGGGCAGGAACGTCGTGAAGGGCGTCGAGTACAGCTCGACGTTGCCAGTCGCGGTGAGTGCGGCGACGTAGGAGGTCGACGCCGTGCTCGTCACGGCGAGGGCCCCGGCGCTGACGGCGGTCGACGTGAGGGTCGTCAGATTCTGGACGCTCCACGCGGCGGTGCTCGTCGCGATATTCGTGAAGACCTCCACGAAGCCCGTCGACGAGGTGGCGGCGAACGCGTCGGTGCCACTGGAGAAGGCGACGGGGCTGTTGGCGATGGCGCCCGCACCCGTGATCGAAGAGACATTGGCGGCGGCACCGATCGTCGGGATCCGCTGGTCGACGACCCACGAGAGCGGCACGACCTCGGCGTTGTTGGCGAGAGAGCGAAACGCGACGAATCCGCCGAGCCCGTTCACGGACACGCAGGGAATCGCCGACGCCGCGCCCACGCCAGTCGAGAGGGTGAGATCGGTTACCACGTAAGGACGCCACGGCATCGGGGACGCGACCTTGTCCGACCGCGGCGAGAGGCGCTGATTGGGCGTGATCAGGATGAGGTGGTTCGAGGAGTCGACGTAGAGGATGTCGACGTTACCCATCGGGTCGAAGAACGGTATGGGGTCCGAGCTCGGTGTGGGCGTGCTGGCGAGCGTCGAGATATTCACCCACGAAGTCGGACCGTTGGTCCCTTGGGTGTAGAGGCCGATCTGGCGGTTGGCCATCTCGTAGGTCAGCGCCGTCTCGCCGTTCTGACTCACTGCGTGGGGACCTCCCAGCATGTTGATGTTGTCAATCTCACTTTCGAACGAGACCGCGTTCCAGGGCAGCGGGCCCGAACCGGTATTGACGAATTGGTATAGGGGCAGAGCGCTCGCCAGGTTCGGCGTGGCGACTGGCAGCAACGCCACCGGCAGCGTGGACCCGGCGATCATGATGTTCGCCGCCAGTATGGCTCGTCGGAACTTCACGCCCATCCTTCGTAGAGGGCGGGACCCCAAGGTCCGTCAGGCGGGCACCTCGGCAAAAGTCTGGGAGTGGTCGTTGTGCTCATCAGGGCCGAGGGACGCGTGACTCGCTTGCCTGACGGCTAGCTGAGCGTCGTTACTCGCGCGGGCGCTGACGTAACGCCCGGCCCTTTCGCATTGAGGGCGCGCACTCGCACGACGTAGGTCCTTGATTTGGCCAGGTTCATGACGCTGACGCTTCGCGTCAGAGCGGAGAACGTGATCCACGACGCTCCCGAATTGATGGAGTACTGGTACGAGGTGATCGGGCTGGCACCGTTTGACGATGGCGCAGTCACGGTGAGTCTGAAGCCGTGTGGCAGTGCCTTCAGGCTCTTGATCGTGGTCTTACCCGGCACCTTCGCGGTCGACTTCAGGGCGGCGAAATCCAGTGTCGTCGTGTTGAGCGTCTGGCCGGCGTAGGAGATGGTGAGCGTGACCGGGCCCACGGCGTCGGAACTTACGGTGAAGCTCGCCGTGCCGGTCGAGTCCGTGCTGATCTCGTAGGAGGCGGCTCCGGTGCCGGTCGTGCTCGAGGTCGAGCCGTCGAGCACGATGGTGCCCGCGGTCGAGCCCGCGGTCACGCTCACGGCGGTGTTGGTGATCGGGTTCGAGTTCGCGTCCTTCAACACCGCGGTCACGGTGGCCGACGTGTTCACCGTCGGGTTCTGACCCGACGTCGTGAACGAGCTCTTCGTGATGTTGATCTTGGCGGGGCAGAGCCCTGCGAGGAACGCCGCACCGTTCGGACTGCCGAGCCCGGACGCGTTGTCGTAACCAACGCCCGCGCTGTACCCGGCGACGGTGTGGAGGTTGTTGTTGCCCGACGTCACGTCATTGAAGCCAATACCGTTGGTGGCCATTGAGTAGAGCGCCGGGTTGATGAGACCGAGTCGTGTGACCGAGCAGGCCTGCGCCGCGACTGCGACGAGGGCGCTCACGAGCGGCGCGCCGATTGAGGTGCCACCGATCGGACTCCATCCACTGCCGCAGTTCTTCCGGCAGATGGGGACACCGTTGACGGAGGCACCCGAGTAGTAGTCGATGAAGCCGGTATTGGGATCGGCCATCACCGAGAGGTCGGGTACCTGACGCATGGTCGCGGTGGTGGCGATGCCGGGCGCGCTCTGCCACGAAGGCCGTGACCAGAGAATCGAGACCCCGCCGCCGCCCGCGGCACCGGCGGAGTTCCATACTGACTGACTCAGCGGGCTGATACTCGACACGCTGAGTCCTCCGACGCCGGTCACGTAGGGCTGGGAAGCGGGATCGTCGACCGCGAGGGCGTTATTCACGACGCCCGAGCAGTCCGAGGATCCATTGTCGCCCGCAGACGCCACGATCGTCTGGCCCTGGGCCGTCATCTGCTCGAAGATCGCCTGCTCGGCGAGCGGGTCGCCGGTCGGGTCGCTCTCGCAGGTCCCCCACGACGTCGTGACGATCGAGGCGGTGTTGTCGTCGGCGATCGCCTGGTAGACGTCGGTCGGCCCGTTGTTGGAGTTCGGTCCTTCGTAGACTTTGATGGCGGCCCCGGGGGCGAGTGCGGACGCCTCTTCGACGTCGAGCGTGGCCTCTTCGGCCTCGCCGTTCTGGTTCCCCGCCGCGGCGCCACCGTCGACCGGGACCGGCGTGATCGCGGGGGACAGTCCGTAACAGGTGAAGTACGTCGCCACGTCGTTCGAGTTGTACTGGCCCAGCTCATAGACGGCGATGGTCTGTCCGGTGCCGTTGTCACCGCTGGCCCAGGCGGCGCTCAGACCGTAGAGCTGACCCTGCTGTTGGAGCGTGTATCCGCCCAGAGAGTTTGGCGTGCTGCCGCCGCTGCTACCGGCCGATGCGCACGTCGAAGGGGTGATGACCTTCGCGCTCGCGTGGCTGACGATGCTCGCGGGCGTCGGTGCTGTGACGGTGGAGAGGCCCGCGACGGTGACGACATCGCTCGCGATCGAGGCTGGCAACGTGGCCTTGGCGGCGAACTGTGCCGCAAGCCCGCTACTCGTGCGCACGGTCTCGACTGGTGTGTCGAAGGCGTGGGCGATATTGGTCGTCGTGCCCGAGACGTGCAGCAACACCCGGCCCTTGCTCAACGCACCGATCTTCAGACCGTACGTCGCGAGGTACGAGCGCACCGTCGCGACCGAGGATGGCGCGGCGCCGAATTCGCTGGCGAACTGCGAGGTTGACAGGAAGTGGTGGTAGTTGGGCGACGCGGTGTCCGAGAGGCTCGTCAGAAATGCGCTCAACCTGTCGGCGTTCTTCTGGCGCAGTACGACGTCAAAGGACGTGGTGATCGGGGTGCTCACAATCGTGTCCGACGTGGGTACCGGCGAGCTGTCCGCCACCTGGACCCGAGGTTCGCTGGCCAGAGCGGGAGAAACGGCAAACGTGAAGGCGGCCAGCGTGGCGCTGAGCATGATGGAGCAAATAAGGGAGATTCGAGAGCGACGTCGCATTGTTACAGCCTAGGAAAGAGTTGGGCCAAGTGACAGAACGCAAGATAATCTTCACACAACTGTTAGGTGATTCTTAACTCTGGGGGTACCCCGCTGCGGCGTAGCGAGCGGACAAATCCCGACATTCAATGCAGATTGACTCGGGAATCACGCCCCAACGGATCAACCAGCCGAACATCGTGCAGCCGAGGCAGAAACCGAGGAAACCCTCCAATGACGCTGCGGCGATAAGTGGTAGAAGGATCCAGCGCGCCGCCGTCCAGCCGTCGAGCACCCACGTCAACGTCGCCGCAACCGTGAGTACCGCGCCGATGCCCTGGGCGAAACGCTTCGGAGGACCGGGCACGAACTTCTGCCACGAGGTGAGACGAGGTCCCGAGACGCGCACGGCGAACTGACCGAGGGGCGAGAGCGTTGGGCCAGCGGCGACTCGGGCGAGGAATCCGTAGGTCAGGGGGATGAGGATCCAGGCCCATCCGGTGACGAAGGCGAGCACCGACATGGTCACGACACCGAGGGCGACCGACCTCGCCGATGCGTCGTTCACGGGGTTCGGGAAAGAGAAAAGTTTCTTCATCCGACAAATCTTAGTGAAATTATCGACAATTCGCTACAGGATTTAGAGAGCGAGTCGGACCGTCGTGATGACGCCCGTGGCGATGATCAGCCAACGCACGACCTGGGGTGAAAGTCGCTGAATCAATAGGGTACCGAGCCAGCCGCCGACCAGGGTGCCGATGAGGATCATGTAGACCGCGTCCAGGGCCAGGTGTCCGCGAAAGATGAAGATAATTGCGGCACAACTGTTGATGACCAGCGACAATACGTTGCGCAGGCCCTGCAGTTCGGGCATGTCGAAGGGCAACGACACCGCCATCACCGCGATGAGAAGCACGCCGAGACCGGCGCCGAAATAGCCACCGTAGATTGACACGAGAAAGATGCCGATGAACAGGGTCCAACGACGTGAGGGGTGCGAGTGGTCGATGTGACTAAGTCGTTTGGTGATGCGCGGCGCCAGCGCGAAGAGCAGGGTCCCCGCGCCGATCAACCAGGGCACGACGCTGCGAAAGGTGCTCGGGGCCGCCGTGAGCAACAACACGCAGCCGGTCGTCGCGCCGAGCAGGCACGAGGGCATCAGCGACTTGAGCAGTTGCTTGTGCGGGGTGATCTGGTGACGGAAACCCCTGATGCCGCCGAAGTAGCTGGGCAGCACGCCGACCGAAGTGGAGACGTTCGCTTGCAGCGCCTGAATACCCGTGGCGAGCAGCGTCGGAAACGTAATGAAGGTTCCACCGCCGGCGATGCCGTTCGCGATGCCCGCGCCAACGCCCGCCGCCAGGAAAATGGCAAGCCGCCAACCGAGGGCAAGAGAAGAGGCGAACATTCTTACTACTCTACGAAGGTGAATTCTTCGCGAACTCCATGGGTTAATACTTGGCTTGGAGCAATTCGTCATCTACCGTTGGCGACGTGTACCTGTTGACCGGCGAACTGATTGTTCCTAAGGACGCGCCGAACGACCTCATTCGCGCCGCGGGTGGCATCGTGCACCGTTTCGTGTCGGGCGGACGGGTCGAGATCGCGTGCATCTACCGCGAGGCGCGCGGCGACTGGACGTTCCCCAAGGGCAAGCTCGACCCGGGTGAGACCTTCGAACAGGCGGCCTTGCGAGAAGTCGTCGAAGAGACCGGCATGCACTGTCAGGTCGTGAAGTTCGTCGGCACCACCAACTACACGCACCGCAAGGGCAAGCCGAAGATCGTGGCGTACTACCTCATGACGGTGCACCAGGGCGAGTTCGAACCGAATGACGAAGTGGACGAACTCGTGTGGCTGCCACTCGAGCAGGTGCGCGCGCATCTGACGTGGGACCGTGACCAGGAGCTCTTGGATCTCGTCCTCGCGCTACCCGAACTGCGGGCGCAAGCCTCCTAGCGGGAGCGCTCGAGGAACTTCCTCGTGGCTTCGTGAGTCGGATCGTTGAACATCTGGTCGGGCGTACCCTTCTCGACGAGCACGCCCTTCTCGAGGAACGCAATCTGGTGGGATACGTCCTTCGCGAAGTTCATCTCGTGGGTGGCGATGAGCATCGTCGTGCCGTGGTGGGCAAGATCGGTGAGCAGGTCGAGCACCTCGCCCACGAGCGTCGGGTCGAGTGCGCTCGTCACCTCGTCGAGCAGCAAGAGGGAGGGCTGCATGGCGAGCGAGCGCACGATAGCGACGCGCTGTTGCTGACCGCCCGAGAGCCGGTCGGGGAATTCGTCGGCGCGCTCGCGCAGTCCAATGCGGTCCAGCAGCGCGAGCGCCTCGTCGTGCACGTCGGCGCGCTTTCGTTTCAACGCGTAGATGGGGCCGAGCATGATGTTGTCCAGCACGCTCAAGTGCGGGAACAGGTTGAACGACTGGAACACCATGCCGATGTGGCGGCGCACGAGGTTGGGGTCGATTCGCGCGTCGCCGAGTGATTGGCCGAACAGGGTGATGGTGCCGCCGTCGATGGTCTCGAGCAGGTTCGCGCACCGGAGCAGCGTTGACTTGCCCGAGCCCGATGCTCCGATGAGACAGACCACCTCATGGCGGTGAAGCGAAAGCGAGATGCCACGTAGTACTTCGTTCTCACCGAAGCGCTTCACGACCGAATCGAGTTCCAGGATGACGTTGGTCATTACGAGTTCGCCAGTCGGCGCGTGCGGTCGCGCGCCATGAGGTAGTCGGTGAAGCGGGTCATTGGTACGGTGAGCACGATGAAGAAGATCGACGCCACGACGAGTCCACCGCCGTTGAAGAGCGCCCCCTGGGATATCTGGGCGGCCTGGAAGATCTCGATTGCGCCAAGGGCCGACACCAGGGCCGTGTCCTTCTGGAGCGAGATGAAGTCGTTGAGCAGTGGCGGGATCACGGTTCGCACGGCCTGGGGGAGGATGACCCTTCGCATGGTCGAACGGTGTGTGAGACCGAGCGACCGCGCGGCGAGTAGCTGACCGTTCGGCACCGAGTAGATGCCTGCGCGCAGGACCTCTGACACGTAGGCGCTGTAGCCCAAGGTGAGTGCGACCACGCCGTAGACGGCGAGCGGCAACTTGGAGACGAAGGGGAGCTGCAGTGCCGGCAGCCCCTCGCCGACGATCGCTATCACGAGGATTATGGGGATGCCGCGCATGATGTCCGAGTACACGGTCGCCAGGATTCGAAAGGGCAACAGTACTGGCGACTGGCTGAAGCGGATCCACGCCAGCGACAGACCGAAGAACAGGATCAGTACCTCGGCGATCATGAACATCCAGATGTTGGTGAAGAGGGCGTCGCGCATAGCGCTGATGCCGGCTTTGGGGTCGCCGACCCACGAGATCCACATGTCGTGGAAGTTCATGAAGTAGGAACGAAAGGCCGCCGCCCCGGGGGCTCGGAAGAGGATGAGCGCGAGCGCCACGACGACGACGATGATGGACATCGAACTCGCCACGATTCCTCGCCGCCCCGCGAAGAGCTGACTACGCTTCGATCCGAAGAGCCTCGGCACCTCTCCCGACAGTTCGGTGTCGGCGTCGAGCGACATCGCGCCTACGGCTTGATGACGGGCACGCTGGTGTAGATGTCCAGCCACTTCTTTTGCAGTGATGCGAGGGTGCCGTTGGACTTGAGCGCGGCAATCGCGACGTTCACGCAGCCGAGCAGCGGACTGCCCTTCTTGAACAGAAGTCCGTAGTGCTCGCCGACGCTCGGGAACTGACCCACCTGGGTGGCGACGAGCTTCTTCTTCGTGTTGACGATCTGGGAGGACGCCATGTACTGACCGGTCGGGGTGTCGATCACGATCGCGTCGATCTGACCGGTCTGCAGCGCGAGTACGGCGCGGTCGAGCGTCGAGTACACGCGAGCCGGCTTGGTGGGCCTGATGTAGTCGTTGATGTAGGCGAGTCCGGTCGTGCCGATCTGGTCGCCGTAGAGGTAGTTCTTCAGCTCAGCGGCCGAGTGACCCTTCACGATCTTGTCGGTCTTCAGGGCGACGATCGACTGCTGCACGTCGTAGTAACTCGTGGAGAAGGAGACGACATTGGCGCGCGCAGCGGTGTAGGAGACCTCGTTGATGTCGAAGTCGAAGGACTTGGGGCCGGGGGCGTAACTCGAGTCGAAGGGCTCGTAGACCCATTTGACGTCGCTCTTGGCGACGCCGAGGGTACCCGCGATCGCGTAGGCCACGGCCGACTCGTAGCCCTTAGCGTTGCTCGGCTTGTTGTTGACGAACCAAGGTGTGTAGACGGGATTGTCGGTCGCGACCGTGAACTTGCCCTTCGTGTACTCACTCGAGGCGATGGAGGTCTTGCAGGATGCGAGCGTCAGTGTGGCGGCGTTTGCCGCAACGCTTGAACCGAGTGAGACAACAGTGAGCACAGAGGCACCCATGAGGCCCGCCAAGGCGAGTCGGAGGTTACGCATTTGTTTCCCTTCTACGTTGGACGTCGCGATTGGCTATTTCCTAGTGCAATGATAGGAAATAGGGGTATCGCTCGCCAAAACTAGTGGATGCGGGGCGTAATTGCGTCCGCACGATCGACAGTTGACGAGGCGTGCTCTTGCGCACGCGGACTCTCGCGGCGTCGCCAAGTCGACGGGCGTCGTCGTGGCACAACGGTGTCACATCGAAACGACCGGGCTCGCGGCGGTACCGGGTGATGTCGTGCACCCGGGCCACTTGTGCGATCGTCGTGGCGAGTGCCGTATTCGTCGATTTCAGAAAATTTTCCTTCGCCAACTCCCGTTTACTAGGATAATCGTGCTGGGAGAGGTGGGTGAGTTCGGTTTAAACCACATTCCTGCTAAGAATGCGGCCTGCGAAAGTGGGCCCGAGGGTTCGAATCCCTCCCTCTCCGCCATCAACACCGAGCGCCCAGCGCTCGGTGTTGGCATATTAAGAGGAGACGTTCTTGCGGTACTGGATCGAGACGCTCGGGTGCCCCAAGAACCACGTGGACTCCGACAAACTTGCTGGACTCTTGGAGTCACAGGGCTACGACCTCGCGTCGTCGGCGGAACTCGCGGACCTCGTGGTGGCGAACACCTGCGCGTTCATCGAAGCGGCGCGCGAGGAGTCGATTGAAACAGTCCTCGAACTCGCTGACCGTAAGCAGGGCAACGCTCGTCTCGTCGTGACGGGCTGCATGGCCGAGCGCTACGGTGACGAACTCGCCGCCGCTCTGCCGGAGGTGGACCTCGTCGCGGGTTTCGGTGAGAGTCTCACCGCGATCGCCACGACCAAGGTGACGCTGCGCAAGCGCACGACCCCCGCGTTCGATCTCTTGAACCTGCCGCGTCCGAAGACGAGCTCGCCCTGGGCCTACGTCAAGATCGCCGAGGGCTGTGACCGTCGATGCGGCTTCTGCGCAATTCCGACCTTCCGCGGCGACCAGCGCTCGCGCTCGACCGAGGAGATCCTGAGCGAGGCGCGCGCCCTCGCCGACGGCGGGGTCAAGGAGGTCGTACTCATCGCTCAGGACCTCGCGAGCTGGGGTCACGACCGACGCCGAGCCGGACGTGGCGAAGCGGTCGAGGTGCTCGACGAGGGCGGCACGCAGCCGCTCATCGATCTGACGCGCACCTTGAGCGCGGAGATCGAACGAGTTCGACTCTTGTACCTCTATCCGTCGGGGCTCACGAGTGGGCTGATCGAGACCATCCTTGCGACCGGCGTGCCGTACTTCGACCTCTCGCTGCAGCACGCGTCGCGACCAATGCTGCGCGCCATGCGGCGCTGGGGCGACTCGGACCGGTTCCTCGAGAGGATCGCCGCGATTCGTGCGGCCGACCCCGACGCCACGTTCCGGTCATCGTTCATCCTCGGCTATCCCGGGGAAACCGAGGACGACCAGCGTGAGTTGCTCGAGTTCGTGGAAGCCGCCCAGCTGGACTGGGCCGGGTTCTTCACGTTCTCCGCCGAGGACGGTACCTACGCCAAAGACCTCGCGGGTCAGATCCCCCACGAGTTGGCCCTCGAACGCCTGCGTGAAGTCAGCGAGCTGCAGGACACGATTACCGCGCAGCGACGTGATTCCCTGGTGGGCACCCGCCAGCGGATCCTGATCGACGCGCCCGGTGTGGGACGTAGTGTCCGAGAGTGCCCGGAGATCGATGGCATCGTAATGGTCGATCCGTCACTTAACGTTGGGACAATGGTTGAGTGTGAGATCGTGGCGAGCCACGGGACGGACTTGGAGGGGGTGCCGGTATGAGAACTGACGAGCGCACCTACGGCGAGAGCGCACTGCTGACGCCGGCGAATCTGGTGACCGCGTTTCGTCTCCTGGTGGCACCGGTGTTCATCTATCTCGTCATTGTCGACCGCATTTCGTGGTGGACGGCCCTCGTGGGTTTTGTCGCCGCGGCGTCGGACTACTTCGACGGCATCGTCGCTCGCCGTCACGGCACGACGACCTCGGGTGCGTTCCTTGATCCGCTGGCGGACAAGGTCATCGTGCTCGGCAGCCTCTACGCGCTCATCATCTCGCGACCCCACGGCATCAAGAGTTTCATCGTGCCCGCGATCATCATCACGCTGCGCGAGATCTGGATGAGCGTCCACCGTTCGAAGGCCGCGAAGCGGGGCATCTCGATCCCCGCGAGCAGAATCGCCAAGTGGAAGACCTTCGTCCAGGACTGGGCTATCGCTTTTTGCGTGTTACCCCTTACTGCCCACCACCTGTGGATCGGACTCGCCACGATCTGGATCGCCGCGGTGATGACGGTCTACACCGGTTGGCGCTACTACGTGGACGGCAAGAAGGTGTTCGTAAGTGCGCGTTGAGATCGTCGCAGTAGGCACTGAGCTTCTGCTCGGCCAGATTCCTGACACCAACTCCCAGTGGCTCGGCGAGCACTTGGCGGCGAACGGTATCGCGTCACACTTCCACCAGCACGTGGGCGACAACCACGAGCGCATCGTGCTCGCCTTTCGCACCGCGCTCGCGCGCAGCGACGCAGTAATCGTCTGCGGCGGACTCGGTCCAACCCAGGACGACATCACCCGCGCCGCCCTCGCCGAGGTGATGAACGTTCCCCTCGAGCGCCACGACGACATCGTCGTATCCATTCGCAAGATGTTCGGTTCGCGGGGTCGCCCGATGCCCGACAACAACTTGCTCCAGGCCGACGTTCCCAGGGGCGCCTCGATCATCACTCAGACGAGGGGCACCGCACCCGGTCTGATCTGTCCGGTCGGACAGAAGGTCGTCTACGCGGTACCGGGCGTGCCCCACGAGATGACCGACATGTTCGAACGGGCAATCCTGCCGGATCTGCTCGCGCGCGAGCGCGCCGGTGGGAGGACCTCGGTCATCACGAGTCGCGTGCTTCGTACCTGGGGCGCGAGTGAGTCGGCCCTCGCCGAAGCAGTGGGCGAACGTTTCGACGCCCTCACCGATGACAGCCGAGTGACGATTGCGTTCCTCGCCTCGGGCATCGAAGGCATCAAGATTCGTATAACCGCACGAGGCGACAATGCTGGTCACGCCGCCGCCCTGCTCGAGGAAGAGGAACGACTCGTGCGTCGTCTCATCAACGACAAGCTCGGGGACATCATCTTCGGCGTGGATGACGAGACGATGGAGAACGCCATCGCCACGCGACTTCTCAAGCGCGGTCTGACGCTCGCTGTGGCGGAATCGTTGACGGGCGGCATCATCGCGAGCCGTCTGGTGGGAATCGCCGGCGCTTCCAAATGGTTTCAGGGTGGCGTCGTGAGTTACGCCTCGCAGGTGAAGTTCGATCTCCTCGGGGTGCCCGAGGGAACCGTCGTGAGTGCCGACGCCGCCAAGGCCATGGCGCAAGGGGTGCGCCGCGTGCTCGGTAGTGACGTTGGCCTCAGCGTGACCGGCGTCGCCGGACCCGAGGAACAGGACGGCCAGCCCGTCGGAACCGTGTTCGTGGGCATCGCGCTGGGCGACGCGGTCGAAGAGGTAGCGCTTCGCCTGCCGGGTGACCGACCGCGGATCCGCAGCTACAGCGCCATCAGCGCACTCGACGCGCTGCGACGCGCGCTCGACCGGTTGCCGTAGTCACCACCGACGTCACGTAGTCTCAACTCAGAACAACGGGGGAAAGATATGTCGTCGCTGGAAATTCAATTCGATCCGTTCGAGCTGGGCTTTGACGCCACGCGCCTCGAGCGGATCCAGACCCACTTCGACCAGTACGTCGATGATTCTCGTCTGGCCGGTTGGCTCGCGACCGTGTCGCGAGGCGGCGAGTTGGTGTGGACCGGCAAGGCCGGACACCGTGACCGCGAAAAGGGTCTCGCGGTCGCCGACGACACGATCTGGCGAATCTATTCGATGACCAAGCCGCTGACGTCAATCGCGACGATGATCCTCTACGAGGAAGGACTCTTCGACCTCAATGATGACGCCGGCAAGTGGATCGAGGCGTTGAAGAACCCTCGCGTCTACGTCTCGGGGCCGCCGAACAATCCCCGGACCGTTCCCGCGATCGAGCCGGTTCGGATCCACCACCTGCTCTCGCACACCAGCGGGCTCACGTACGGCTTCCACTACACGCACGTGACCGACGCGATCTACCGGGCCAAGGGTTACGACTTCGGTTACCCGAAGGACGCCGACCTCGCCCAGGCGGTGCACGACTGGTGTTCGAGCCCCCTGGTATTCCAGCCCGGCACCGGCTGGAACTACTCGGTCGCGACCGACGTGCTCGGACGACTCATCGAGATCTGGAGCGGCCAGTCGCTTGACGTGTTCATGCGTGAGAGGATCCTCGAACCGCTCGGGATGGACGACACCGAGTGGTGGTGTCCGCCCGAGAAGCAGGACCGCCTGGCGATGCTGTACGTGCCGGTGAACGGCGAGTCGGTCGCGCACGAGCCGATTGCGAGAGCCGCCACCCGACCACCCCAACTGCTGGGCGGCGGCGGCGGACTGCTCTCCACCGCCTACGACTACAACCGGTTCATGTCCATGCTGCTACGCGGCGGGCAACTCG
Organism: Acidimicrobiaceae bacterium; assembly: GCA_003132165.1. Lineage (GTDB taxonomy): Bacteria > Actinomycetota > Acidimicrobiia > Acidimicrobiales > RAAP-2 > RAAP-2. The sequence goes on from PKWW01000066.1 coordinate 110,762, forward strand.
ACGGCGTGCGCATCATCTCGAGCCGAACGCTCCAATTGATGACAATGAACCATCTGCCCGACAACACCGATCTCGAGGACTTCGCAACGGACTCATTCTCCGAGGCGGACTACGCGGGCGTGGGTTTCGGGCTCGGCTTCTCCGTTGTTGGCGATCAGGCGAAGAACAAGAGCCTGGTTCCCGAGGGTAGTTTCGCCTGGGGTGGGGCGGCATCGACCGCGTTCTGGGTCGACCCGGTCGAGGACCTGACGGTGAGTTTCTTCACGCAGTTGCTGCCGAGCAGCACGTACCCGATTCGGCGTGATCTGCAGCGCCTGGTGTACCAGGCGCTAGTTGATTGAGTTGATTGACCTGGATTTCCTTGGAACAATCCCATTATTTTGTTCCGAAGGGGTTAAGTATTGAAAGAAGGTCGGAAATTCCACATTACGAACATATGTTCGTATAACCTGAATGCCAGGTGGAGACCGACCGATGTCACAGAGTGCTCTTAGCGTGCTTGCGATGACAAAGAACAAGGAGATAGCAATGGCAACTGACGATCGCGCAAAGGCCCTCGAAGCTGCCCTCGGACAGATCGAGAAGCAGTTCGGCAAGGGGTCGATCATGCGCATGGGCGAGAACCTGCACATGAACATCGAGTCCATCCCGACCGGTGCGCTCGCCCTCGACATGGCGCTTGGCATTGGTGGTCTTCCCCGAGGTCGCATCGTCGAGCTCTACGGTCCCGAGTCCTCGGGTAAGTCGACACTCGCCATGCACGTGGTCGCCGAAGCCCAGCGCAACGGTGGCGTGTGTGCGTACATCGACGCAGAGCACGCGATGGACCCGGTCTACGCGCGCGCTATCGGCGTCAACGTTGATGACCTCCTCATCAGCCAACCCGACACCGGCGAGCAGGCGCTCGAGATTTGCGACATGCTGATCCGTTCGGGTGCTCTCGACGTCATCGTCATCGACTCGGTCGCCGCGCTCACACCACGCGCGGAGATTGAGGGCGACATGGGCGACAGCCACGTCGGCCTCCAGGCCCGTCTCATGAGCCAGGCCCTGCGCAAGTTGACCGGCGGGCTCTCCAAGTCCAATACGGTCGCGCTCTTCATCAACCAACTACGCGAGAAGATCGGCGTCATGTACGGTTCACCTGAGGTGACCCCCGGTGGACGCGCGCTCAAGTTCTACGCCTCGGTCCGTCTCGACATCCGTCGGATCGAATCGATCAAGGACGGCACCGAAGTGGTGGGCAACCGCACCCGTGTGAAGGTCGTGAAGAACAAGTGCGCTGCACCGTTCAAGCAGGCCGAGTTCGACATCATGTACGGCCAGGGCATCAGCCGTGAGGGATCGGTGCTCGACGTCGCGGTGGAGCTGGGCTTCGTGAAGAAGGCCGGCGCGTGGTTCACGTACGAAGGTGAGCAGATGGGTCAGGGCCGCGAGAACGTGAAGAACTTCTTGCGCGAGAACCCCCAGACGATGGCCGAGATCGACAGCCGCGTCCGCGAGCACCTCGCGAACGCGATGTCGCCCGACGTCGTCGGCGCGCTCGACGAGATCGACATCGATTCACCAATCACGCTGGATTAGACGCCTTCTGTCGCACAACGCCCGGCGCCCCGTGCGTCGGGCGTTGTGCATTCCGGGTGTGAGAGGCTGAGCCGTATGAGGCTACGCACGCGGTTCGTTGCCCGACACGGGGCGGTGATTATGGCGGCCGCACTGTTGCTGGCGGCGTGCGGCAGCGCGAACAAGACCACGACGTCGACCACCACCACGACGATGTCCGAAGCACCGCTTACGACTTCTTGGACCACGTCCAACTGCTCTTCGGTTGACGCTTCACTCCAGCAATCGATCAATGGATCGATCTCGGGCTGCTTCCGGGTTCCCGCGCTGAATGCGAGTTCGTTGGTGGTGAGTCTGCAAACGGTGGTCTCGCCGTCGGCAACGGTCGTCACCAATCCGACCACGACGATCCAGACTCCCGTCGTTGGCGCCCTGACGTTGTCCGTGAGCAAGGGTGTCGTCACGCCCGGTGAACATCTGACGGTGACCGGTAGGTACACGACCAAGGGGCCACCGAGGGGTTCTGACTTCGATGGCGTTCTCTGCTGGGACGGGTGTGAGACAGGACTCCAGGAGGAGGGTTCCCAACCTCACTGGCTGTCGTCGACGGTGTTCACGATGCCGTTCATCGTCCCCGGCGCACCCTGGTTCGAAGGGAGCATTGGAAGACCTTCGGTACATCCTCTGGTATCGGGTGACTATTCGATCGGCGTCGAGTGCGTCGTCGTCAGTTCAGGTTGCGCGAATGGACCGTCCGACGCCCAGACGACGGTGCGTTTGGTCGCCCCAGCATCTACGCGATGTCAATCGATTGCGACGTGCGGTTCACTCACCTTGGGTGACGCACGAGCTCAGGTCGGCGACGTCGTGCGCGTGAGTGGCTGGGCCCCGCTGCAGATGATCATCGCGCGACCCTTCGGTTACAACCTCTCGGTACTCGTCGCATCGAAGCAGCAGCAGTACGGCGGTATCCACTTCAAGAGCGTGGGTAAGGACAATGACAACGCCTACATCGTCACCGTCGATCCGACGCACTTGAAAGTGGTCTCGGCGACGACCTGGTCACAACTTGGCCCGTTGCATTCTCTGGCGTCAACGTGGTCGGGTGCACCGACGCTGAACCCGCTACCCGGTTCGAGTCTCATCGCGTGGTGTCGGCCCACCGGGGTCACCATCACCGGTGGCGCATCGACCCTGAACGTGCCCATTGCGGGCTTGGCCTCGACGTTGGCGGGCACCGATCTCAAATTGTGGGGAGCGGCGAAGCCGGTGCCCGTATGCACGACCGCCGTGCTCGATCCTCGGTTCCCGAAGACCGTGTACGTCGGCTTCGAGGCCGCAGCGCACGGCGAAGCGCCACCGGTGAACATGGTGGGCGCGTATACGACTGACGACGGCGCCCATTGGAATCGTGTGCCGAACCCGGCGGGCTACACGGCGGACGACTTCGCGGGCTTCTTGACCATGGGTGACCGCGTTGAGGCGCTGTTCACCACGCAGTACACCTACGAGAACAGCCCGATTCCCACGAAACCCATCACGGTCGAAGAGATCGGACCGGACGGCATCAAGTGGACTACCTCAACCCTCAGCTGTCCGAGCACCGGTCCCTGCGCCACCTTTGGTCCCTACGCTCCGGGCAATTGCGCGATGAACGGCTCGAACCAGGCGCTGCTGCTCGCGAGTGGCGAGCCCCGAGCGGGTGCAGTGCGCTGGTCGACGTCGACGTGGGTGACCACGGTCAACAGTTGCTATTCCCAGCAACTGGTCGCGACGTCAGCTCACTCGTTGGCGCTACTCGATCCGTCGTCGCAGTATCCGTTGTTGACTTCAACGGACTCCGGTCGCGACTGGAACTACGTGCAGTTGCCGAAACTGAACGGGCTCAACTCCAACGCCATCAACACGTGGGGCAAGGCGCTCGTTCTGGATCCCAACGGCTCGCTCTTTGCGAGCATTTCGTCGAGTTCGGGGAATCAGAAGAAGTTGTTCCGCTTGAACCCTCGAGCGACGTCGTGGTGCCAGGTGCCGAGGGTTTTCTCGGGCAAAGCAACGGCGGGTATCACCGTGAGCCTCAGCGTCAACCAATGGGATTTGCTGTGGAGCCAGACCAACTACTCCTCATCGGGCGCCGCGTCGACGAGCATTCATTTGAAGGCATTTTCAAGCCTGCGCTGCTGAGTCGGCACGCACGTGCGTGACCAGTGCAAGGTAGCGTGACTCGCGTGACACTGCGCATCCAATTTCGCCAGTACCTCGGTGCGTGCATTCGCGCGTGGCGCCGCTACGCCAACGAAGTCGCCACTGTCGGCACGGGTGACCCCTACGCGAAGAGATTCCACCACTTTGGCGAGCGAGCCGCTCTTATGGCACCCCAAGGCGTTCTCTACAACGAGCGGTACGTGTCGATCGGTGACGAGACGCTGATCGGCCCCAACGTCTGTCTCACCGCAGGCATCAGTGGTGACCAGGAGATGCTGAGCTGCCCCGTCGTCTCCATTGGTCGCAAGTGCATAATCGGACGTGGTTCGCACATCATCGGGCACTGGTCCATCGAGCTCGGTGACGAGATCCAGACCGGGCCGTACGTGTACATCACCGATCAGAACCACACCTACGACGACCCCGACGCCCCCATAGGTTGGCAGAAGCCCGAAGAAGCGGCGGTGCGAATCGGCTCGGGTAGCTGGCTCGGAGCGAACGTCGTAATCCTTCCCGGCACGGTGCTCGGGCGCAACACGGTTGTCGCCGCTGGGGCAGTGGTGCGCGGAACCTTCCCCGACCACGTTGTGCTGGGTGGGGTGCCCGCGAAGGTCCTTCGTCACTACAGCGAATTGGACGGTTGGCAGGCGGGCCCGCCGCGTTGAAGTCACTGTTCGGTCTCGATCTCTCGCCGTTGCGGGCTTCCAAGCAGTACCGACGGCTCTATCTCGCCGGACTGTTCTCGGCGTTGGGCGGGCAGGCCACCTACGTCGCCACGGCATTCCAGTTACGACAGCTCACCCATTCGACGCTCGAGGTCGGTGCGCTGGGACTCGTCGAGCTCATGCCGCTGCTCTTCTTCGGACTCTACGGCGGTGTGATCGCCGATCGCTGGGATCGGCGCCGCGTCATCATCGCCAGCGAGGTGACACTGATGGTGGCGACGTCGCTGCTGGTCGTGAACGCCTTTGTCGGGCATCCCCGGGTCTGGGCGATCTTCGTCCTCGACGCCTTCATCGTGGCGGCGGGCAGCATCCAGACACCGAGTATCTCTGCATTGAACCAGATGCTCGTCAGCCACGATCAGCAGCGCGCCGCGTCCCAGTTGAGCGTGTTGCGCGGCACCTCGATGTCCATTATCGGTCCGGCGCTCGGTGGACTGCTCTCGGTATTCTTCGGGCCGGGATGGTCCTACTTCCTCAACGTCGTGACCTTCGTCTTCTCTATTGGCCTCTTGGTGGGCTTGGCACCAATCGCGACGCGTGGTGATCGCAGTGAGAGCCAGACCGCGCTGATGCGCGAGGGCATCCGTTACGCCAAGACCCGGCCCGACATCATCGGGACGTACCTGATCGACCTGCTCGCGATGACCATGGCCTACCCGGTCGTCATGCTCCCTTTCGTCGCGGCACGTTTTCACGTCACCTATGCGTTGGCGTTGCTCTATTGCGCGCTCCCGGGCGGTGCGCTCGTGGCGACCTTGGCGTCGGGCTGGACGAGACACGTCCACCGTCTGGGGCGAGGCCTCGTCTTCGCCGCCGCGGCATGGGGTCTGGGTATCGCGGTGTTCGGCTTCTCCTCGTCGCTCTGGCTGGTCTTCCTCGGTCTCGCCGCCGCGGGTGGCGCGGACGCCTACAGCGGCGTATTCCGCCAGACCATGTGGAACCAGTCCATTCCACCCGAGATCCGCGGACGCATGGGGGGACTCGAGATGATCTCCTACGCGCTCGGACCGATGGCGGGACAGTTCCGCGCCGGGGCGATGGCGGCGTGGACGTCGCTTCGATTCTCGCTGACCTTCGGCGGGCTCGCCTGCACCGGATCGGTCAGCGTGGTGGCAGCGGCGCTGCCGACGCTGTGGAGTTTCGACCTGGCAACCGACGTCAACGTCGCCGCGGTCGGCGAATTGCGTCGGCTCGAGGAGCGCTCGAACTAGATCGTTTACTGCTTCACCTCGTGCCAGTCGGCCCAGTGGAAGGGAGCCTTCTCCTCCTCGGGCCGGTCGACGCTGTAGTAGTAGAGCGCGAGCGAGAAACGCTTGCGCTCGGGCGGACAAGGCGAGAAGGTGCGGCACGCCGTGTAGGGCGTCGTCGGTGACCGTGAACACCGCCAAGCGGTTGAACGCCGGATCGATTGCGACCTCGGACTCCATGTCCGTGCTGTAGAGCTCGAACTGTCCGTTCCACTCGGGGCGCCAGTCCTCGTTCAAGTAGAGCAGTGCGTTCACACGACGGTGAAGGCCGGTCTCGGGGTGGATGTTGAAGTCCGCGTGTACGTCGAGCTTGCCGCCGGTCTCAGTGACGTGGATGCCGCCGCCCACGTAGCGCGGGTCGGGGATCAGATTGGCGACGCCGGTCAACGTAGCGAAGAAGTCGAGTGCGGGCTGGGAGTTGAAGTAAGCGAGGGCTTAGGCGACGGAGGGCGGCATCAACGCGAGGTCACTGAGCCATCGCTTGTTGACTTGGTGCTCGAGCACGTCGGTGTCGTAGCTCCAGGTCGAGATGTCGCTCTTTTCGAGGGACTCCGCGGCGGCCCTGGCCGCGGTCGCGTCGAGGAAGTCGTCGATGGCGATGTGGGGGAACGGCGTGTTGGCCGCGTACACCTCGTGAAGTTCGCG
>PKWW01000030.1 GCA_003132165.1 Acidimicrobiaceae bacterium
TTCCTCAACCACCTTGCCGTCGCGCACGTGGATAGTTCGGTCGGCAGCGGCGGCGATGGAGAGGTCGTGGGTGACGAGCACGACGGTCACCCCCGTATCGTGCACCTGCTTGAAGAGAGCGAGTATGTGCGCGGCGGACGCGGAGTCGAGACTACCGGTGGGCTCGTCGGCCAGTAAGAGTCTCGGGCGATTGGCCAGTGCTCGGGCGACGGCCACGCGCTGACGCTCGCCACCGGACAGTTGGGTGGGGAGTCGATGTTCTCGCCCCGCGAGATCGACTTGCGCTAAGAGTTCGCTCGCCCGTGCCCGGCGCTCGTGGGCGGAGGTCCTGGTACCAAACATCACCACCTCGACGTTGGCCACGAGTGGCTGGTTCGCGAGCAGGTTGTGGAGTTGGAACACTAAGCCGACGTGGTTGCGGCGATACTCGCTGAGGTCGTGAATCGTCAGTAGGTCCTGACCGTCGACGAGAACGGATCCGGAGGTGGGTGTGTCGAGCGCGGCGATGAGGTGCAGCATGGTCGATTTGCCACACCCCGACGGCCCCGTAACGGCCACGAACTCGCCTTGAGCTATTCGAAGGTCAATCTCGTCGAGGGCTCGGAATCCCCGCTCGTAGGATTTGGTTACTCGACGAAGTTCGACCGCGTCCGGTCTCGCGGCGACGGCCTTGGGGGCCGTTTCATCGGTCGACCCGGGCCTGCCGGCGAATGTGGTCGGCATGCCGCTCGGGTCACTCATAGCTGAGCGCCTTCAGCGGGACCAGCCGAGCCGCCCGGATCGACGGGTAGAGGCTGCCGAGGACGGTCATGCCAACAGCGGTGGTGAGCCCGCGGGTGAACGCGTCAGCGGTGAAGTTGGCGTGCAGTACACCGGCCAGACTAGGGATCCGCTCGAGCAAGGCGATCACCACGAACGAGAGTCCCACGCCCACCGCGGCGCCAATCAGAGCCAGCACGAGGTTCTCGCCGAGCAGGAGCGCGATGAGCCGCCGACGGGTCCACCCGACGGCTCGCAGGAGCCCAAACTCCCTGGTTCGTTCGAAGAGCGAGAGCAGCATCGTGTTGCCGACGATCACGGCGCCGATGGCGATGGCGAGCACGCTGCTGGCCGTGACTGCCGCTTGAAGGTAGACGAGGCTCTGGTCAGCCCGACCGAACTGGGCGGCGGTCGTGATAGTCGTGAGTTCGGGCATCGCGTACTCGATGCGGTGGACGACGCCGGCAATCATCTTGGCGGACCCGGCTCCGGTCACTTTCACGAACACCAGGGTCACGACGCCCGGGAGTCGGTTGTAACCCTGCACCGACGGGAGAGGGAACATGGCCCCCGAGTCGCCGAAGGCGTTGCCGGTCGAGTAGATGCCGGTCACGGTATTCCACGTCTGCTGGGCGTAGAAACGACTGCCGACGTGGAGTCCCAAGTTGGCGGCGGTGCGCCAGCCGAGCATCACTTGATTGGTGGCGGTCGCCGCGTAGGGGTGACCGGCGACTACCGTGACACCGAAGGCGCCCTGGTCCTTCGGGGAGATGCCAATCTCAATGAAGAGCGGGGTGGCGGCGCTCAGACGTTCGGTCCCCACCAGTACCCCCACCGCACTCGCGACACCGGGGACCCGGCGAATCCGGGCCAACTCACCTTCGTCGATGGTGCTCGACAGCACGTCCGACACACCCTTTTGTACCACGGTGATGTTGGCCTTGCCCACCGAGATCACCGACGCCGCCGACTGCTCAAGGCTGCTGCTAGACACCTGCAGCGTGACCACGATGAGGACGGCGAACGCGATGGCCAAGGCGAGCCCAATCGATCGGGCCTTCTTCGCCCATACGCCGCGCAGCATGAACGCCAAATAGTCCACCGTGCTTCTCCTGGGTCGTTAAATCCCGCGTCCTGTCGACGTATTGATACTCGTTCGCCCTCCGTGGCGGCAACTAGAGCCGTTAGTCCCTTCTCACTCGATTCGACATCACCGCGGTGGCTAGCGGCTCCTTTGCGTCGGGCTCGTCAACGCAGTGACCGTCGACGTGGCCCATCGAGAGTCGTGACGTCATACATCGTGGCGAAGTCGCGTGTCTCGAGGTGTCAGGCCACGCACGGGCCGTGACGTGGCACCGCGGACCACCCGGTCGCGGACTGCGTTGATCTCGCCACCGCGATGAAGTCTCGCGCGACGGATGTTGATCTTGATGTGGTTCCAAATCAGCGCAACTCCTCGCATCCCCACCATGGTGGATTGAGACCTAACGGCTGCTCGCGTCCGCGACCGCGTTCACCCGCTCGACCCCCAGTTCCTTGGAACCGTCAAGGTGCCCTAAAGGAAATAGGGGTGCTCGCCGAGTCACCACCGCCTGCGTTACCGGCACTCAGTGTGCACGCAGTGAGATTCGAAGCCGTCGTGCCGCACTTTCCGGTTCCGATCGTTCCGGTGACCACGTTGAAATTGGTCGACGGGAGTACCCCTGCGGCATTGATCGTCACTGGAGTGGCCGTAGCGATGTCGCACCCGCTCTCCCCGCTGGCGCTCTTCAGACACTCCACCAAGTCCACGACGTCATTTGGGGTGAAACCAGTGCCGGACACCTTCACCGTCTCACCCTTCGTCAGGTTTACCGAGGGACTCACTACCAACTTGGGTGATGTCGTGGTTGGAGCCTTGGGTATGACCTTGTTCGAAGCTTTCGATCCCGGACTAGTCCCGACCCTATTCTTGGCAACGACCGTGAACGTATACGCAGTTCTGTTCTTGAGGCCCAAAACGATGCAATTCGTTGCCCTGGTGGCACACGTCTTGCCAGTCGGGTGCGAGGTCACAACGTAACTCCTAATCGCGGCGCCCCCGTTGGATGAAGGCTTCGACCATCTCACCGTTGCGGATGCGTTGCCGGCGGTTGCGCGAACCGACAGAGGAGCGGTGGGATGTGAAATCTTACCCGTCGCGCTTGCCGGCATCGCCACCGCCAGGGTGAGTGCTGCAAGAATTGAACCGATTGCCGCCGAATATTGCCAATGATTCTTGTTCATCATGATGTCTCATTTCCTTTGGCCACGAAGCCCGGTCTAGTCGATTCACACATGTCTTGGACGCCGTGGACGAACTGGCGGCGACCTGATGGGTGGGCGACGTGCGACGCCAAAAGGATCGAGAGCACAATCGCACACGTCACGTGAACCTTTGACGCCAGCACTCTCAGACTAGGCCACGAACAGAGAAAATATCCGGTTTAAGCGGTCCACTGTGACGGTAGAAAGGAAAATGTCTTGCCCCTCTCGAGACGCAACTACCGCGAGGCCAACGTAACGAAACCCTGTGACCTGGTGTCGTCGGAAGCCGACTTGCACAATCCGACCGGTCAATCAGGGGGTCAGCAGCATTGGACTCAACGCAGTGAACGCTGGGGTGTCGCCAAAAGTGATTCCGGGCAGCAGTGGCGAAACAACTGACTCCCGGGGTCGATCAGATGTTTCACTCAATGGGCTGATGGGCGAATGCTGCGGGCTCCCGGCCGGCGAGCAGCCACCCACCGACCGTGGCGCCGACCGGCATTGCGATGAGGATGATCAGAAGGTTGGTCACCGGAACGCTGGACAGCGAGGAGAGCCCGTCAAGGCTGTTCGTCCGGCTGAAGGCAATCAGGGCGATGTAGCCAGCCGCCGTCCCGACCACTGCCCCGATGAGTGCCAGTGCTCCCGCTGTCACACCGGTCAAGTTCCGGCGCATGAAACTGCTGGCCCCAGCGGCGGTGAGTATCCGCAGGTCACCCGCGGACTCGCTTCGTATGAGGCCGATCGACATGGCGAGGATGCCCAGGGCGAGAAGGATGCCCACCAAAGTGGCCCAGTCAATGATCGACGCCGAGGTCGGAATGCTCGATTTGGTCTCGATGCTCATTTCGGATGCCGCCGCGGTAATCCTGGCATCGTTGAGTTGTAGGGCGCTGAGTGGCTGGGTGGTCTGAACCAACCAACCTGACACGAGGGTCTTCAGCTCCAGGTGGTGTATCGCATATTCGGTGACAACGGTGTTCGGTGCCGACGTACCTGACGGGAGTTCAGTGACCTCCTGGATCTTCGGGTTGGCGAGGCAGTCACTCTTGGGACAAGCGAACTGGTTGCCCTGGGTGTGATTTCCGCTGGCGAAGTAGTTGCCGTACACCAGTTGCATCTTCGTGAGCGACGAGAACCCGGGCCGCATCGAAAGGATGTCGGCCGTGGGGTCCAACGACGAAGCCTTGATGCCGAACGCCTTCAACAACTGAGGCGTGGCGACGAAGAGGGGACCGGAGTAGCTGCGCCCCTGTGCGGCGTGCTGCAGCGTGGCACTGGTCGTATCGAGCTGGATGATGTCGTGGGTGCCAAGGGCCTTGGCGATCGAGTGTGCGCCGCTATCCATCGTCTTTAGGTTGAACGTAGGCGGTACCACGCCAGCGTTGCCGGGACCTGGTCCGTAGGGTCCGTTTGGTGTGTAGATGATCAACTGTGTCGGTGACACGTTGGGTCCGGCCCAGTCGAGGACGTTCCCGAAGCGCGCCGCCGACGCCACCATGACGACCACCGCGATGAACACGCCGATGCTGATCGCTCCGAGGGCCGAGCCCGACCGTGCGCGGTAACGAGCGAGGTCTCGCGTGGCCATTCGCACGGCAAGAGGGCCTCGGCGAGTCACTCGACTCAGTGCCGTGAGGAGAAACGGAGCCCACAAGATCACGGCAATGGTCAGAGCGACGAAGCCGAGGACCAACTCCGGAATTCCCGCGCCCTTGCCGTTGCTCGCGCCGGCCGCGCCGAGGAGGAAGAAGGCCACGACTGTGAAGATCACGCCCGGCACCGCAGTGCGGCGAAGCTTCTTAGGCGGGGCCGGACGACCCGACAGTGCGGTCACGACAGAAATCCGGATCACGGCTTTGGCCGGCCTCGTGGCGGCGAAGTAGGCGGCGGCGACGGCGAGCGCCATTGCGACGGCGATGACGACCCACGGTAGTTGGAAGACGCCGACCACGTGGTGGGCACTGGCTTCGAGGCTTGGTCGATAGGCCAACCAGGCCGCGAAGCCCACGACGACACCCAGGAGCGCACCGACGACACCGACCATGGCTCCGTTGGCGCGCACCACCAATCGGATGTTCTTGTCCGTGGCGCCGATGGCCCCCAGCATCCCGATGGAGCGAAGACGACGCTGGGCCAAGACGGTAAAACCGGCCACGGCCACCAAGGCGATGAGGAGCATCGCCAGGGTCGCCAATGCGATGGAGATCGTCTCCGGATTCAGCGGGTTGCTCTGGGCTACCGACTGGGGAGTAATCACGTTGGAGCCGAGTTTGCTGGGGGCCACGCCGGAGGCGTCGAAGAGGATCGTGACTTGGCTGGGCTCGGGGACCTGACCGGGGACGACCAGTGCGAACTGGTCAAGGAGGTCCTGGGGATTCTCGACGACGCCGACGACCTGGCGAGAAGAGCCACCCTCGCGCCAGACGCTGCCGACCTTGAGGTCCAAGGACGTCGCGACTTCCGACGTGAGCGCCACTTCGCCCGCGTTGGTCGGATAGCGACCCGACACGAGGGCAAGCAGTGGCTGACCGTAGGGCCCTCGCGGGTTCTGGGCGCGAAGCTCGAAGGTGTTGATCGATCCGGGGATCGTGACGGTCTCGTTCTCGATGACATCCACCGGTCCGAATCGCTGGTGCCACTGCGCGACCTTCGATGCCTCCGACGAACTGACGCCCGAGAACGTAGCGAGATCGTGCGCAGTGCCAAAGCCAACGTAGGACGAGAGTGGCGTGTTGGCCGAGACGCCGACCCCCACGGTCGTCGCCGCCACTGCGACTGTGATCAAGGCCAGTACCAGCAGTTGTTGGCGCCACTCGCGCCTCAGGAGCCGCCACGCCCAGCGCAGGACCGCTCGACGGGCGGGCATTCCGCCGTTGTCCGGTCGATCGGACGGAAGTTCGAGGACCGTGGTCATCGATCGAGAGATGGCGAGTTGGGTTCGAACCGCGACTCTGGACTCGGGGGTGGCGTTGCTTGATCGACTACCCGACCATCGCGTAGGTACACCACTCGATCCGCCAAGGCGGCGAGCTTCGCGTCGTGGGTGACGACGACAGCGGCGACCCCCTGGTGGCAGGCGGCCAGGATCATCCGCATGACGGCCTCGCCATTGACCGAGTCGAGTGCTCCTGAGGGCTCATCCGCGAGCAGCAGCTGACGGTTGCCGACGACGGCGCGGGCAATGGCGACCCGCTGGCGCTCACCGCCCGAGAGCTCATCGGGAAAGCGCGTCGCACGCTCCGCCAGCCCGAGTTCCTCGAGAGCGGCCATCCCCGCGCTGTGCGCCTTTCTGGTCGCGACGCCGTCGAGTTCGAGCGGCAGGGTGACGTTTTCCACGGCGGTGAGCCCAGCGAGGAGGTTGAAGTCCTGGAATACGTAGCCGACCGTGCGACGCCGCAGGCGAGCCTTGTCGTTGCGCGACATCGTCGACAGTGCCGTTCCGTCGATGATCACCTCGCCGCTGGTCGGCTCCTCGAGGCTTCCCGCAATGGTGAGAAGAGTCGACTTTCCCGAACCGCTTGGCCCCATGACCGCCACGAGCGCACCGCGATCAACCGAGAGATCAATCTCGGTGATGGCGTGTACTTCGGTCGGGCCCTCGCCGTAGACCTTCGAAACCGCTCGCATCTCAAGGAAGCTCATCGGCATCCTCCCGTCCCTCGTCGAACTCTCGGAACCACCAAGTTGCATCGCTCGACTACTCGTCCTTGGTGCGCTCCAGGTGACTACTTATACTGAGGGTAAACGAACCACCAGTCGCGAGCAATCGGGGTAAACCCCGATAATTCCAAACCTACTAAGGGTCATACCTCGCTCGAAATGTGCTCGTTATGTGACAGCACTCGTGAACTGCATCCATCCGCATGAGGCGCTAGTCGACATGCGAACAATCGACTCAGACTGAGTCGAACATTGTGAGGTCGGGGGCCCGACGTGAAACCCAACGCCCGTTGAGACCATCTCCAGCAAACTCGTGACCGAGGACGCACAGTAAGCATGCGGACGTCCCTCTGTGTCAACCTCTAGT
>PKWW01000021.1 GCA_003132165.1 Acidimicrobiaceae bacterium
GGCACTGAAAGGGCGGCATCAGCGTGCTCTCGAACAACGGGCTTCGCGTTGAAGGCGATGCCGAGGCCCGCGACCGAGATCATGTCGATGTCGTTCGCACCGTCGCCGACGGCGACGGTCTGTTCGAGCGGGACGCCCACCTCGCGCGCGAATCGCTCCAGCGCCCGGGCCTTCGCTGCGCGGTCCACGATCGGTGCCGACAGCCGGCCCGTCAGCTTGCCGTCCTTGATCTCGAGCTGATTCGCCTCGAGGTAGTCCACGTGCAGTTCGGCGAGCAACGGCGCGAGCACCTCGACGAATCCGCCCGATACGACGGCCGGCACGTAGCCCAGACGGTGAAGGGTACGAAGGAGCGTGCGCGCACCGGGGGTCAGTTTCAACTTGGCGCGCACGTCGTCGATCACCGACTCCGGCAGACCTGCGAGCAGTGCGACCCGTCGCCGTAACGACTCGGCGAAATCGATCTCGCCGGCCATTGCGGCCTCGGTGATCCTTGAGACCTCCTCGGCGCAACCGCACGCGTCCGCCAGCAGGTCGATGACCTCGTTCTGCAACAGCGTCGAGTCGGCGTCCATGACGACGAGGTGTTTGGCTCGACGATGCAGTCCCGCACGCTGCACCGCGAGGTCCAGACCCTCAGCCTTGGCGACGGTCGCGAGCGCTTCGCGAAGGCCCCCGTGGTCCATGCCTCGCACGACGAGTTCGTAGCAGTCAACGGGATAGCTCGCGAGGTGGACGATCCGCTCACACGTCGCGTCATGTTGGGCGAAGGCGCTAAAGACTGCACTCAGCTGACGCGCGCTGATCGAGGGAGCGAGCAGGGTGACGAGCAGGCGACCGCCGTGCACGACGTCGCTCGGCGTGACGGGCTCAACCGTGACGTCGATACCCGCTCCCACGATGTCGCGCTCGAGCAGAGCGGTCTTGATATCGGTCGTCGAAATGGTCTCGTCGACCGAGACCTCGGCACACAGCACCAGGGTGCCCCGGATGGTTATCTGGGCGACGTCGATGACGTGAGCGTGCTCGATATCGAGCTGTTCGAGGGCGGCGAACAGTTCGGCGCCAACACCAATGCGGTCAGGCCCACTCACGGTGACGAGATAGGTCGACTTTGCCATGTCAAGAGCGTAGAGGCTCGGATGTACCGTGCCCGGAGGTCGCGACGGCGACGGCTGGTCACGGCACGGTCGCCGAGCGGCGTCGCTGAGCATCAGCCGCGGGGCGGTAGCGTTCGACGTAGGTGAATTCGTCCGAGGGGGTCGCGAAATGGAGTCCGCGAACACCCGTTGGGCGAAAGTGACGCCAACGCGCATCGCGCTCGGCGCCGGCGCGCTCGCGCTGCTCTTGGGGCTCTTCCAACTCACGCTGCCCCACGTACTGACGGGCGTACTTGGCACGAACCTCGGGTACGACGACGGTGCCTACGTCGGCGCCGCGGTGGCGTTCGCCCACGGTGCGTGGCCCTATAGGGACTTCGTGTTCGTCCAACCACCGGGCATCGTCTATATCCTCTCGCCGATCGGACTGCTCAGCCACATCACCGGAACCCGTGAAGTCTTGATCATCGCCAGGATCCTCACGGTGCTCGTCACCGCCGCGAACGCAACACTGGCCGGACTTCTCTTGCGACGACAAGGTCGTATCGGCGTCGCACTCGGCGCCTTCGCCGTGGCGCTCTGGCCCACGGCCGTCGCCGTCGACCGGACCGTCGAACTCGAGCCCTATCTGGTTTTCGCCGTGCTGATCGGCGCACTGGTGCTCTTCAAGAAGAAACGACCGTCGGACCGTCGCATGGCGATTGCCGGTGTCATTTTCGGGTTCGCCGTGGTCATCAAGGTCTGGGCCGTGTTCCCGATCCTCGTCGTAATGGCGTGTCTCTGGCTTTGCAAGCGACGCGTTCTTCCATTGATCGGTGGACTGCTCGCGGGTGGCGTCGTTCTGTCCCTCCCCTTCTTCATCGCGGCGCCAGGCAATTTCTGGCGAGAGGTCATCTGGACCCAGTTAGCCCGCAAGGGCATCGAGAGCGCCCCCTCCACCAGCTTGGGCCTCCGTGCCCTGATGATCCTTGGCCTGAGGGGACTCTGGTGGTTCTCCCCGTCGGAGTGGTTGGCCTTCGCCGTGCTGATCGTGCTGATCGGAACGGTCGTCTACACCGTGATCCGGCATCGAGGAGAGTTGAGGCCCTTCGAGTGGTTCGTCATTGGTACTCCTTTTCTCATCGTCGCGAGTACCTTCGACACGCCGTACCTCTACGACCACTACGCCTACTTCCCGGCGATCTTCATCGCATTGATGCTCGGTGTGGTGATGCCCAGGATCATCGCCGACGTCACCCGGGCCAATCCGGTGCTGCGCATCGAACGCGAGAGCGGCGCGGTGAGGGGCCACGTCGTGCTCGTCGGTGCAGTCTTGATCGCGGCGAGCGGGTGGCTCGTCGCGTCCACTCTCTTCTACGAGTCGGCCTACCTGAGCGAAGCCTGGAATCCCGCAACCATGATCGATGCCGTGACGTTGCCGGGTTCGTGCGTACTCTCGGACTATCCGTCGGACCTACTCGTAGCCAACCGGTTCATCTCGGCGGACCCGCACTGTCCCATCGTCGTCGACCCCTACGGGATGTTCCTGGTCTATAACAACGGCATCGCCCCGAATCCCATCGGACCATACGGGGAGGCGCTCATGAGCAGGTGGCGTCACTACCTGAACACCGCGGACTACATCGACATGCGAATCACCACCAGCGACTACCTACCGTGGTCCCCGTCGTCGGTCAATTGGTTCAACCTGCACTATTCGTTGGTGGGCCGAGCGGGCACGTTCTACCCGAATTCGCTCGTGGACATGAACAGCCGGTCGTTCATCTACGAGAGGAGAAACAACGGATTGCCGGGCTGAGTGGAGCCGTCGTCGAGGGATCAATCGCGCCGACCTTCACCAGCCGTCCACGAATCCGTGTGCTTGCTTGCGAGTTGGAGGCCCTGACCGTATGCTCTGGCGAGATTCACCTTCCAGACCATCACCGTGCAACATTGTCCCCACCGGTCAAGTTCGCGGCCTGACCACGAAAGACAGTGCATGTTCAATCCCGATCTGGACGCGCGCGAACTTCACGAGGTGTACG
>PKWW01000028.1 GCA_003132165.1 Acidimicrobiaceae bacterium
CTGCTGCTTACGACCAGTAGCCCACGCTAACCCGAAGCGCTCTTCGACGCACTGGGCGACCAAACCGGCCAGAGGCCGACGTCAGTCAGTGTTCTAGAGGTCGTTACCCGCGTAGGACAGATTGAAACTCTTGTTGGCGAGGGGGAAGTCCGGCACGATCGTGTCGTCGAGAGCGATCGAGAGCGCGGGCCAGTTGAAGAACGAAGGATCGATCGTGCGAGCCCGGCTGATCGACCCGTCTGCACCCAGTTCGATCCGGTGAAGTATCGTGCCCCGCCAACCCTCGACGATGCCGAGGCCGGAATTGACTGGCTGACGACCCGTCGCTGAGCGCTCTTGCAAACCGAGGGCCTCACCACTCAGTTGGCGCACGATATCCAGAGAGGCGTGGAATTCGCCGACCCGCTGATTGAACCGGGCCATCACGTCGCCGCCCTCGTGGACGACCGGGACGAACTGACGATCCGATTCGAACAGGGAATGGGACTCTCGCGCGTCGAACCTCACGCCCGACGCGCGACTCAACACACCGAGCGTGCCGATCGCCAGCGCGTCGGTCGCCGACAGTGCGGCCGTGCCCTCGAAACGGTCGACGACCGTTGAATTCGAACGCGCCAGTGCGACCAACTCGTCGAAGGATTCAGCGATTTCAATGAGCTCGGTGGACGACGGCAGTGATCGAAGGCTCGTCGCTCCCACCGAGATCGAGCCCCGCAGGAGCCGGTGGCCGGTCATGCGTTCATTGATGCGCAGCAACCTCTCGCGAATCACGAGAGCCCTGGCGTTCGCAATGCCGTAGCTCACGTCGTTGCAGAGGCCACCAATGTCACCGACGTGGTTGTAGAGCCGCTCCATCTCGAGGAGTACCGAGCGAAGGGCCATCGCCTCGTTCGAGACCTCGATGCCCATCGCCTCTTCCACCGCGAGGCAGTACGCGAGCGAATGCCCCACCGCGGTGTCACCGGAGATTCGGTACGCGATCTCGAGGCCGTCGTCGATACTCGCGCCTTGGAACATCCGTTCGATGCCGCGGTGCACGAACCAGAGTCGGGCTGTCATCTTGAGGATCGTCTCGCCCACCACCGAGAACCGGAAGTGACCCGGCTCGATCATCCCGGCGTGCACCGGTCCGACGGGAATCTCGTACACGCCCGAGCCCGCGACTTGAATGAACGGATAGGGTTCGGCGTCGACTCGCGCTTCGGGCATCGCGCCGACACCCTCGCGAAGCGGATACCAGCCATCGGGCCAGTGCTGGTGTCGCACGAGGGGTCGAAGGAACGGATGGTCCAGGGGCACGATGGCGAAGTTGTCGTGCAGTTCACGCTCGAAGCGGCTCGCGCTGAAGGAGAGATCGCTGAGCGTCGGCACGACGGGGTTGTCGACGCTGAGGCGCACCACCAATTCGCGACGGAGGTCGGGTGACCCGCTCGTGAAGACGTAGACGACGCGCAGCGAGTCCCTGTCGTCGTACCCGGCGACGGCCGCCAGTCGGCAACCGTTCGCCAACAGCAACGCGGCGTTCTGGTGCAGCGCGTGCACCGAGACCTCGGTCGTCGTGCGCTGGCCAATGGTCATGGCACGACCACGTGAGCCGCACTGTGCAGCAGTGACTGGAGCGGCCACGCCACGACGCCGATCAACGCGCAGACGACCAGCCCGGTAATGAGCGGTAGAGCGACCGACCCAGCAGTCGAGGTGGAACCGGTGGACGCTGAAGGACCCGCGCCCATGAGCATCTGGCGGGCGTGGCGCGCGAACGCACCGAAGATCACGCCGAGGCACGCGAGCGTGATTGCGACAACCCACCACAGACCGACGTCGACCTCGGCGCGGGCCATGGACAACTCACTTAGGAAGAGGCTGAATGGCGGAAAGCCCAGGAGGGCCATGAGCCCGAACCCGAAGATCCCCCCGAGTACGGGTCGACGAGCCAGGAGACCTGAGATCTTGCCGATCTCCGTGGTGCCCTCAAGGTGGTAGATCTCACCCGACGAAAGAAAGAGCACCGACTTGGTGATGCCGTGGCCGAGGATGTGCAACAGCACCGCGGCGATGGCGAGCGGCGTGCCGGCGGCCGCCCCGAGGGCGAGCAGACCCATGTGCTCGATGCTCGAATACGCGAGCATCCGCTTCAAGTCCCGTTGGGCGATGAGCATGGCTGACGCGAGCAGCAACGAAGCGAGTCCCACGACGATGAGGAGCGCCCTCGGATACGACGTGCCGAGCGTCAGGTTGGCGATCGCCTTGAAGCGCAGCAGGGCGTAGAAGGCAACGGTGAGCAGGACACCCGACATCAGCGCGGACACCGGCGCCGGCGCTTGGCTGTGGGCGTCGGGCAGCCAGCTGTGCATGGGCACAAGACCCACCTTGGTGCCGTAGCCGAGCACGAGCAGTGCGAAGGCGAGTCGCATCACGTCCGGATTGAGATGGGGCGCGATGGCCATCAGCGAGGTCCAGTCGAGCGAGGCGCTGTGGTGCGTACCGCCCACGTGGAGTTCGGCGAAATAGACCAGAACGGTGCCGAGGAACGCGAGCGCGATGCCGATCGAGCAGAGGATGACGTACTTCCACGAGGCCTCGAAGGCTCCGTCGGTGCGGCGGTGGCTCACGAGGAACGTCGTTGCGATGGTCGTCGCCTCGATGGAGACCCACAGCACGCCGAGATTCGCCGTCAGTACCGCGAGCAGCATGCAGGTGATGAAGATCTCCATCAGCACGACGTAGTGGCGCGCGTAGCGCGCGTTCGTGACGCCCGACTCGATCTCCTGGCGCAACGTCCTCGGCGTGAACAGCGTCGCGAGCAGCGAGACGGTCCCGATCACCACCACCATGAACGAACTGAGCGAGTCAGCGCGTAAGGCTCCGTGAACCGCCAACACCGCAGCGTGATCGCTCGTCTTCACGCAGAGTGCGATACCGAGACCCAGGACGCCCGCGCTCGACGCGGCGCTCGTCCAACCAATCCACGGTCGCCACGCGAACGAGGCCGCGAGCAACGTCGTCGCCAGTGGAATGAGGAGTACCAGGATGACGAGCATCAGTCGCGCAACGCTTTCATCTCGGCGAGTTCATCGGTGCGCAGGTGGCGACCCATGCTGACGACGAGGAACTGCAGGACGACGACGACGAGCAAGACATCGAGCGAGGAGCCGAGCTCGACGATGAGCGGCACGCCCGACGTGAGCAGGAACGTCACGAGCGCGATGCCGTTGTCGACGAGGATCAACCCGACGATCTTGGAGACCGCCCGTCGACGGGTCACGAGCATGAAGTAGCCAACGAGCACCGTGGCGATCCCGATCGGCGTCAAGTGCGTCGCCTCGGTCGGTGCGAACGACGTGACCCGGGAGCTCACGACGTACGAAAGCACGATGAGCACCGCCGCGAACACGAGCGACGAGGGCACGTTCACCAGCGGTTCCGACTCACGCGAGTTGGAATCGAGTTTTGACACCCGGCGTAGCAAACCCGGCACGACGAGGCCCTTCACCACGAACACGAGACCGCCCGTCACGAGAAGCGCCTTGTCGTGCTCGTGCACGGCGAGGATGATCGCGACCGCCGCGAGCCCCATCCCCTGGAGGCTCAACATCGTGACAATCGAGCGAACCTGACGACGCCACAGCGTCATTACCGCTGAAACCAGGACGGCGCCCGACGCCAACTCGAGTGCGCCCACGTAGGTCGTGCTCATCGCGTCACCAGTCCGGTCACGACCGCGAGCACTGAGAGCACGAATCCTCCGGCGAGCAGTTCTGGAAGGCGGAAGAGTCGCAGCTTGGCACTTCGAATCTCGATCAACGACACGCCCAAGGCGACGATCGCGGTCTTTCCCACCAATGCCACGACGCCGAGGGCGAGCCCTGCGTACGCGCCGTTCGTGTCGATGCCCCACGGAAAGAAGAGATTGGCGATGAGTGAGAAGAAGAGACCAAGACGCATCGCCTCGGCGAGCGTGATGAGCGACAGTTCCGGCCCGGCGTACTCGAGGATCATGGCCTCGTGGATCATCGTGAGCTCCAAGTGCGTCGAAGGATTGTCGACCGGTATGCGGCCGGTCTCGGCGATCACGACGATGACGAGCGCCACCAACGCGAGGAGTCGCGAAGGGCCCGACACCCAATCCGGGTGGGCCATCGTCGTCGAGACGATCGAGGGCAGATTGGACGTTCCCGACTGGATCGACAGGGCGATCACCGCGACCAGCAGCGCCGGCTCGGCGAGGGCGCCGATGGTCATGGCCCGACTCGAACCCATGCCCCCGAATGCGGTACCCGCGTCCAATCCCCCGAGTGCGGCGGCAATGGAGCCCGTAAGAAGTAGATAGACGATAACCAGTACGTCGGCGCTCGATCCGAGCAGCGGACGGGTGGTAACCAGCGGTGAGATGGCGATCGCCACCGTGGTCGCGGCGAAGATCACCATCGGCGCGAGCGGCAGCACGGCGCTCGCGTGGCGGGCGTGGAGTCGTTCCTTCGAGAGCAGTTTTCGCAGATCACGCAACGGCTGGACGATCGGCGCGCCCACCCGACCTTCGGCGCGGGCCTTCATCTTGGCCATGAATCCAATCAGCAGCGGACCGAGCAGGGCGAGCAGGACGACCTGCACCAGCGTCGCGACGATCGAGAAGATAGTTGAGGTCGCTCCGATCATGCGAGCACCACCAGGATGATGAGAAGAGCGACGAAGCCAAACGCGAGATAACGGTGGATGCTGCCGTTCTGGATCCGTCGAGCTGACTTGCCGGCACGAATTGCAGCATCGATTATCGGGCGATAGCCGTGCTGCTCGAGCACGTCACGCACCTGGTTCTCGTACAGCAGCGACTGTTCGTAGTACTGCGACTCGGCGACGTGGGTCACCTCGACGTCGGACTGGGGACGCAGGACGTCGGCGAAGACCCGCTGCAAAGGTTCGGCGAACGACGTCGCGGTGTACTGCATGCGAGGTGTCTGCACGTCGCGACCGCACCCCCACGCATCGACTCGTCGCGCGCGGCGTTGGGCGAGACCCAACTGGGCGAACCAGATTGCGACGAAGACGAGCACGAGCCCCATGAGGAGTTCAGCGGGTTGTATGGCGCCCCGTAGTTGCGAGAGGACCAGACCGCTGCCCTTGGCGATCGGGGAAGAAGCGTTCGTACCGAGTCCGACCGTCGCCGCGCGGTTGATGAGTGGCATCACGACTCCGGGCACCACGCCGATCACGATCGAGGGCAGCACGAGCAGCGCCATGGCGATCTTCATCGTCGGTGCGACGTCGACGGCATTCGCCGCACCGGACGAGCGGGGTTGGCCGAGGAAACCAATCCCGAAGGCCTTCACGAAGGCGACCGCCGTGAGTCCTCCGGTCAGAGCGAGCGCGACTATGCCGAGCAGCATGATGATGAGCGTCGGCGTGCTGCGGTCGGCGAAGCCGTGCAGCAGGCCCTGCAACAGCAACCATTCGCTGGAGAAGCCGCTGAGGGTCGGAATCGCCATGATCGAGCCGGCCGACAGCGCGAACAGCAATGCGGTCCCCGGCATTCGGTGGATCAGTCCGCCGAGCTGGTCAAGATTGCGGGTCCCGGTCGCGCGTTCGACCGCTCCGGCCCCGAGGAATAACGCACCTTTGAAACCCGCGTGCGCGATGACCAACAGCAACGCCGCCACCAGGGCGAGCCTCGCCGCCCCGGGTTGTCCGGTGTCCAAAAGAGCCCCCGCGGCGCCTACCCCGATGAGGACCAGTCCCAGGAAGTCGATCGTGGAATAGGCGAGCAGCCGTTTGATATCGGTACTGGTCGTTGCGTGCAGCGCGCCGTAGAGAGCCGAGGCCGCACCGAATAACGCCACGAGTACCCACCACCAGGTCGTCCCGCCGTGCAAGAGATCAGCCCCAATGCGGACTATGCCGTAGACGCCCATGGCGACCATGGCGCCCGACATCAACGCCGACACCGGGCTCGGCGCCTCGGGGTGGGCCTTCGGTAGCCAGACGTGCAGTGGCACCGCACCCGCCTTGGACACGAACCCGAGCAGCGTCAAGACAAACGCGAAGGACCGAATGGTGGACGACAGCCCACTCGAGTGAGCCTTCAGGTCAGCGAAGGTCTGACCACCGCCGTGCACGGTAATCAGCAAGAGGCCGAGCAGGATTGACGCCGCACCGAGTTGGGTCATCACGCCGTACCAGAGCGCGGCGCTTCGAGCCTCGCGGCTGTGCAGTTGATCGGTGAGGATCAACAGCATCGAGCTGAGGGCCATCAACTCCCAACAGAACATGAAGCTCACGATGCTCGCCGCGACCGGAACAGCCAGCAGGGTCACGATGAAGATCATGAGCAGCGCCATTGCGGTACGTGACTGCAGCCCGCCCCGGGCGTAACCAATGCAGTAGACGCAGGCGGCGAAGCCAACGAGCGCGCTCGCTACGACAAAGACCGCACCGAGCGGGTCGAGCGAGAGCGTGAGGCCAATCATCGGCAGGAACTTCATGGTGTGAAACGACTCGACGGAACCGGTGACCAGCACGCGCATCGCTGCCGCGAAGGCGAGGGCGCAGCCAACAGCGCCCAGACTCGCCGCCACCGGCACGCGAGGGCGCAGCGGCAGCGCGCCACTCGCCACTGCGGCCGCGAGTCCGGCCCCGAGTCCGAGCAGCAGCAGGACCATCGTTATCGTCCGGTCAGACTTCGAAGCGCCTGCACGATCTGAGTCGGATGCGGCGGACAGCCGGGGATCAGCACGTCGGGCGTCACCACCTCATCGAGCATCGACGAGATTCCCTGCGCATTCTTGAAGATCCCACCGTTCACCGCGCAGTCACCGCAGGCGACGATCACGCTCGGTGCCGGCAACGCCGCGAGCGTTTGGCGCAACGGGCCCGCCATGTTGTGGGTCACGATGCCGGTCACGAGTAGACCGTCGGCGTGACGTGGCGACGCGACGAGTCGAGCGCCGAATTGACCGGCGTCATAGTTGGGTCCAAGCGCGGACGTTATTTCGACCTCGCAGCCATTGCACGAGCCGACATCGACGTGGCGCAATTGCAGCGAACCGCGCAAGCGAACACCCTCAACCGTGGGCGGA
Organism: Acidimicrobiaceae bacterium; assembly: GCA_003132165.1. GTDB lineage: Bacteria > Actinomycetota > Acidimicrobiia > Acidimicrobiales > RAAP-2 > RAAP-2. Next base: position 7,071 of record PKWW01000028.1, read on the forward strand.
CGCTGCTCGGGACTATCCGTGACGGGTCTGCGCAGAAGAGAGCGAAAGGGCGACACTGCGTGCAGTGCGCGGGCGTGCTTCATTGCGGCCCTTCGAGATGTTCAAGTGTCCGCTTCGTTCGCCCGAGCGTCGAAGCGAGCACGACCCGAGCCGAGACGAGGAAGTCGCCGACTGAAGGGTCCGTCACCTGATAGCTGACGCCGTTGCCCTTGCGGCTGGACACCACGAGACCAGTACCTTTCAAGACGTTCAGATGCTGGGAGAGCGACGACGGTTCGATGCCGATCTCGGCGAGAAGTGCGCTCACCGATTTCTCACCGGCGACCAGAAGTTCGAGGATCCTGATGCGAACCGGATGACCCAATGATCGGAAAAGCTCGGCCTTGGCGACGTAGAGGGGCTGCTCAAATCGAGATTCGTCCATGACGACATAATATCCATGACTTTAGCAATACCTAAATTACTAAAGTACTTTTATGCTCCTTGACTGATCAATCAGGCGAGGTTCGAGAAAACAACGTACCTGATCATGGCCAGAGGCGACCCGATGAACAGACGAACTGCGAACGCCCCTCTGAGTGTCGATTCGACCGCCTCTGCGCAGAGGGGCCGGACTTTCGCTACCAATCGGAGCAAGGACCCGGAGTCCCATCGAAGCACGTGGTCATGGGCGACGTAGCGGCGGAACTCGTGTTGGCGGTCGCGAAATACGACCCGGTCAGATTCGCACCCGTGAAGTTCGTCCCCGTGAGTTCAGCGTTCGCGAAGTTGACATCGACGAGCGTCGCGCCGGTGAAGTTGGTCGCCGTAAGGTTCGCGCCCACCAAGCTCCCCTGCGTCAGGTCGGCGTCCGACAGATTCGCCTTGATCAAACTCGCGCCAGCGAAATACGCCCCCTCGAGATTGGCGTTCGACAGGTTCGCACCATCCAGGCTGTAGCCACCGAGGTTTCCTTCGGCCAGATTCGCGTTGGTCAGATTGGCACCGGGCCCGACGATGTAGCCGAGCACCATGTTCCAACCAGCGGGCAAGAGGGGGTTACCGGTGATGGACCCCGAGGTCACGCCAGTGAGCGTCGCGGCCGCCAGGTTCGTCGCCTGGAGGTCACTTCCGGACAGGTCGGCTCCAGCGAGATTCGCAGCAATCAAGTTGGCACCCGGACCAATCAGGTAGCCGTCCTGTGCCTTCCAGCCAGTCGAGAGCAATGGCACCCCGCCAATCGAACCTGAGACCACACCCTTGAGATTCGCCCCGAGCATGCGAGCACCAGAAAGGCTCGCTCCGGTGACGGTCGCACCGGCCAAATTGGCGCCCGACAGAGTGGCCCGATCCAACGCCGCCCCGTTCAGATCAGCGCCAGCGAGGTCAGCGAGGGAGAGGCTGACACCCGCCAGTCTCGCGTCCACGAGATTGGCGCCTGGTCCCACGAGGTAGCCGTTCAGCAACTTCCAGCGAACGGAGAGGACTGGCCTACCGACGACGGAACCCGACTTGACGTCCGAGAGATCAGCTCCCAGGAGTCTCGCGCCCGAGAGGTTCGCCCCCGAGAGATTCGCCCCTTCAAGTGACGCAGCGTTCAGGATTGTTCCGCTCAGATTCGCTCCCGTGAGGTTGTCACCCGAGAGATTCGCCCAACTCAGATTGAGGTGAGCGAGGTTACGACGCTGCAGATTGCAGCCCGCCAGATCGACGAAAGCCTGAGGCTTCGCGCGGCAGTTCGCGCCCGTGGCGTCAGCGCCGTGAGCGACAACCACCGGTATGAAGAGGGTAAGGAGCGCCACGAGCGCCAGCGGACCACGACGACCTGGCTTGGTTCGTGACATCTTCTCCCGATTCCTGTGACCCACAACGCAACTCTTGCTCCAACACTCTTGTTCCAATTCCAGCGCGACGCCATTCGTTGCGGTGCCCGGTACGCCACAGCCCGTCAGCCGTAGTCATGCGACAGTCCCGGCCACTACCTTCACGTGGTCCATGCTTGGTCTGCGGTTGGACTACTACTTGTTCTTGGTGCGAGGATGGCTTTCAATGGGGATCAATCGCGAAGGTCTGCGCACACTCGAACAAGCGCAGCGCCGTTTGGACGTCAAGATCTGTATCGAGCGAATGTGACGCGATTCTTTGAAACCGATGTCAAGGCAATCAGCGGCCAATGGTTGAACGACCTCCAACTAGGTGAGTTCCTCGCGGCAGCGCTCGTTCAGTTGGTCGAGCGCGACAGCTCGGTGGACATTGTCGCGATTGGCAAGGCCTCACGGGAGATGGAAGCTGCCGCGAGCGCCACGCTGGCGAGCCAAGTCCGGCGTCGATTTATCGTCTGTGACTCGGGAAGCATCCCTGGTTCTGCTCAGGATGTCGACGTCCTGATTGGCGATCACCCAATCCCGGACGAAGCCAGCCTGCGAGCAGGACGAGCCCTTCTCGCGTTCCTGGACACGCCCACCCAGTCAGACGTCACGCTCTTCTTGGTCTCTGGCGGGGCGTCAAGTCTGTGCGCCCTCCCCTCGCCCCCACTCCAGTTAGCTGAGATGGCGAGCGTGTGGCGCGCTGCGCTGAGGTCTGGGATCGACATCACGACGCTGAACATGATTCGAGCCGCCACGTCGGCCATCGCGGGCGGAGCGGTTCTTCGCCACGTGCAGACCCCAGAGTCGCGAACGCTGATCATGGTCGACAACGTGATCTCGGGTGCCCCGTGGGTCGCTTCGGGACTCACCTTTCAATATGAGCCGACCCGTCAAGAATTCGAGTCACTGATTCACCAACTGAACCTGACCGACGTCGAACTCGAAACCAATCTCAACGCCGCCTTCGAAGCGAGACGCGCCGCGATGGCAGCGCCGGTATCGACGAAGCACCACAACGAGGTCGTCGCGGATCCGGACATGCTCTACCAACACGCGATCCGCCAAGCCCGTCAGCTCGGCTACGAGGTCATTGAGATGGGTAGCCACATCCACGGCGACGTCGACGAGGTCAGTACGAACTGGGAGATGGCCCTCACCGATGCCGCCAAGACCGGTAAACCCACCTGCCTGGTCGGCGTGGGAGAGATCACCGTGCGGGTGCGCGGAGAGGGGAAGGGGGGCCGTTGTCAGGAGTTCGCCTGGACCATGGCGGATATTCTCGCTCGGCTATCGAGACCGGCAGCATTCGCCGCGCGGGCGTCAGACGGACGCGACTACGTAGAAGGCGTCGGCGGCGCCTGGGTCGACAACTCGACACGAGAGCGCGCACGCGAGATGGGCTTCGATTGGAGGGCCATCAAGGATGCAAACGACAGCCATCGCGCGCTCACTGCGCTCGGCCAGTTGTTCGAAGGTCGACACACCGGTTGGAATCTCTGCGATCTCTACGTCGCAGTTCTTTAGATCACTGAAGTCCGATCAACCGAGGACCGACTCAGTGGTTCATTCCGCCGTTCTTGGTGACCGGTCCTTCGTAGGACCAGGGGAAGTCGATCCACAGATCGGTCTTCTTCCACGAGTAATCGGGGACGATCACCGAACGCGGCTTCTCGAAGAGGACCACCGAGCGGACCTCGCGCACTGATTCGCCGCAGAAGTCGGTCACCATCTTCAAGGTGTGACCGGAATCTGCGACGTCGTCGGCGATCAGGACGACGGCTCCCGAAAGGTCGACCTTGTTGGGCACCGGCGGCAGCATGACCGGCATTGGCAGTCTCTCGTCAATGCCCGTGTAGAACTCGACACTCATCATGAAGGCGTTCTTCACGCCCAGCGCGTAACCCAGGCCCGCACCGAGGAAGAAGCCCCCTCGAGCGATCGAGAGCACGATGTCGGGAGCGAAACCCGAGTCGCAGATCTCTTGGGCGAGCTCGCGCGTCGCGCGCCCGAAGTCGTCGTACGTGAGTATCTCGCGCTCGGCCATCCAACAAAATTAGACGATTCAAGGAAAATGACGAAATGGGCCCAAGGCAGTAGGTGAATAGTGACCTTGTACTCTGGCCCGGCCGGCGGTCAGGGTGGATGTTGGACGTATGTCCTCCCAACTCCTCACGCACGATTCAATGAAATTGCTCGACCAACTGGCGCGCCCCATAACAGGGGTCGCTGAAGACTATGACGACCTCATCGAGATGGTCGGCAAAAAGCGGATCGTGCTCATTGGTGAAGCGTCGCACGGTACGCACGAGTTCTACCGCGAGCGCGCACGGATCACTCGCCGCCTGATCGACGAGCTCGGCTTCAATGTCGTGGCGGTCGAGGGCGACTGGCCCGACGCGTACCGCGTCAACCGGTACGTCATGGGCGTATCGGACGACGCCGACGCCAATACGGCGCTCTCGAGTTTCCTACGCTTCCCGACGTGGATGTGGCGCAACCAGGACGTGCTCTCCTTCGTGCAGTGGCTGCGTGCGCGCAACCACGATCAGTCGAGTCCCGCCACCATGGCTCGTTTCTACGGACTGGACCTCTACAGCTTGCGGTCGTCGATCGAAGCGGTCGTCGAGTACCTCGACAAGGTCGACCCCGGTGAAGCCTCCAAGGCCCGACACCGCTACTCGTGCTTCGACCACATAGGCGACAACGGACA
>PKWW01000050.1 GCA_003132165.1 Acidimicrobiaceae bacterium
TTTTAGATGAGTCAACTCGCGGACGAATTTTTCTGTTCCGTGCTCGTTAGGATGGCCCCGTGAAGTCGAAGTATTTTTCTCGCCGGGCAATCGTCCTTCACCTGGCGTTGCTTCTCTGGGTGGGGATGTGCGCTTCGGCAGCGTGGTGGCAGGTGGGTAGAGCCATTGAGGGCAACTCGCTGAGTTTCCTCTATTCAATCGAATGGCCCGTCTTCGCTGTCCTCGGTGTGCTCGGTTGGTACGCGATGCTCAACATGGAAAAGGTCACCGAGCACCAAGAGATCGCGCGACGTGAGTACGAGGAGAATATGCGCGCCCAGGCGCTCGCGGAGCGTCAAGCCAGCGCCGACAGTGAGGATCCGTCGCTCGCGGCCTACAACGATCATCTCGCCAATCTTTCAACGGCGCCGAAGAAGAAACTCTGGGGTCATTAGTGGAACGTGCTTTCCAGCGTTACCGCATCATGTCGTTCATCACGGGCACCACACTGCTCATACTCTGCTGCACTCTCTTGTTGCACCAGACGGACCTTTCTGCGTGGAAACACATTAAGGACTTCGTGGACGTGGTCGGGATTAGTCACGGAGTGATCCTCTATCCGATCTACTTGGTCATGTCATTCCAGGTTGCTCTTAAGGCGCGCTTGCATGTGGGGTACGTGGCGATGATGCTGCTGGCCGGCTTCGTCCCCTTCCTCGCCTTCTACATAGAGCACCGGATGCGCGTCAAGCTGTATCCGAACGGTTTTCGAGCGGCGTGACCAACCCCTGGCTTGATCGTCGGGTTATTGCGTTCGCCCACCAGGGTGGCGCGTTCGAGGGTCCCTCCTCGACGATTGCGGCGATCACGCGGGCGATCGCCCACGGTGCGACCGCAGTCGAGCTTGACGTCCACACCACCAGAGATCGCAAGGTGGTGGTCTGTCACGACGAAACGGTTGATCGCACGACTCATCACCATGGTGAGATTGCGTCGTTCACCTTGAGCGAGTTGCGCGAAATGGACAATGCGTACTGGTGGATCGAAGGCGCCGCGGTCACTCACGGCAGGCCCGACACTGCGTACGTCCATCGGGGAAAGGCGCCGACCGACCGAAGTTTCTCGATCGCCACGCTCGAGGAGGTTGTTGGGACGTTCCCCGGGGTGTTGCTCAACTTGGACATCAAGCGGTCTGAACCTGAGGTTGAACCTTACGAGCGACTGCTCGCGGACGAGCTTCGCCGCTTGGAGCGGACCTCATCGGTGATCGTGGCGTCATTTCACGACGCGGCGATTTCAAAATTCAGGTCCATCGCTCCCGAGGTGGCGACTTCGGCCGCGACGGGTGAGACCACGGCGTTCTTCTTCTCGCTGCTCGAGGCCTCGGACCTGGTGGTGCCTGACGCCTGCGCGTTCCAGGTTCCCGCAACCTACGGGGACGTGACCGTCGTCGATGAGCGCTTCATCGCCGCAGCCCACGAGGCGGGTATCGCCGTGCACGTATGGACCATTAACGAGGTCGACGAAATGAATCGACTGCTCGATTTGGGTGTTGACGGCATCATCAGCGACACGCCGACGCGGTTGGCCAAACTCCTGAAGGAACGTGGTTGTGCGTGGGACGGTGTGCTGTAACGGGAACGGTGTTAGCCGCGACCGCAGTTCGGCTTTTTGCCGTGGTTAGCCTTTTTCTTTGCGCGTAGCTTGCGCTTCACAGTCCGCTTTGACATAGGTGACAATGTTAGTGGGTGGAAGGCTGTTTTAGCCAAACGAGGAGATGTCCGTGGAAATTCTTGGTAGTAACCAAGTGGCAGGACAACTCGTGGTGGTGGCGACGCCGCTCGGAAATCTTGGCGACATCTCGCGCCGGGCCCTCGAACTGTTCGCCAGTGCGGACGTGATCTACTGCGAGGACACCCGACATTCGAGGACGCTCTTCAGCGCGAATGACATCCCACTTCGCGGTCGGCTTAAGTCGTTGCACGAGCACAACGAGGCATCCCAGTGCGCTCACATCGTCGAGCGGGTGCGCAACGGCCAACTCGTTGTCGTGATCAGTGACGCCGGCACCCCCGGCATCAGCGACCCCGGCAGCCGCGTCGTCGCCGCGGTCGCCGAGGCGGGCCTCGTGGTCACGACCGCCCCGGGCCCGTCGGCGGTGATTGCGGCGCTGAGCATCAGCGGAATGGCCACCGAGCGGTTCTGCATGGAGGGTTTCGTGCCGCGAAAGCACGGGGAACGAGAGACGCTGTACGAGCAGTGGTCGCGCGAACCACGCACGATCGTGTTCTACGAATCACCCCAGAGGCTCGCGACGACTTTGTCCGAGCTGGCCGAGAAGTTCCCCGACCGACGGGTCGCGGTCGCGCGAGAGATCACCAAGCTGCACGAGGAGGTCATCCGCGGCACCCTGGCCGACGTTGCGCTCACCGTCGCGGCACGTGACGTGTTGGGCGAGATCGTCGTCGTGCTCGACGGTGCGCAACCGACTGCAATGGTGGACGACGAGTCCGTGCGTATTGCCCTGCGTGAGCAACTTGAAAGTGGGGTCAGTCTGCGCGATGCGGTCTCTTCGGTCGCCGACGCATTGGGTACATCGCACCGCACGGCGTACCAGTTGGCCCTCGAGGTGCGCGCCGGCGGCATCTCGTAAGTCAGTACCCTTGATAGATGGGTCGCTTCTACATAACCACTCCCATCTACTACGTGAACGACGCGCCGCACGTGGGCCACGCCTACTCCACGGTCAACGCCGACGCCATGGCTCGCTGGCACCGGTTGGTGGGTGATGACGTCAAATTCCTTACCGGCACTGACGAACATGGCCAGAAGGTCGCCGATGCCGCCGAGAAGAACGGACTGACGCCACAGGAGTGGACCGACCGCACCTCGGCACGTTTCCGCGAGGCCTGGGACGCGCTCGGCATCAGCTACGACGACTTCATCCGCACGACCGAACCGCGCCACTACGAGAGCGTCCAGAAGTTCCTCACCGCCATCTACGAGAACGGGTACATCTACAAGGACGTCTACAAGGGCCTCTACTGCGTGAGTTGTGAGGACTACTACACCGTGGAGGCGAGCATTGACGGCAACTGTCCGATCCACGGTCGTCCACTCACCGAGATGGAAGAGGAGAACTGGTTCTTTCGCCTCAGCGCCTTCGAGGACAAGTTGCTCGAGTACTACGACCGCCACCCCGGCTTCGTCACCCCCGAGACCAAGCGCAATGAGGCGTACTCGTTCATCAAGGGCGGGCTCCGTGACATCTCAATCACCCGTTCGTCGATCTCCTGGGGCGTGCCCGTGCCGTGGGACGAGAAGCACGTCTTCTACGTCTGGTACGACGCGCTGATCAACTACATGACCGCCATTGGCTACGGTCGCGCCGACAACGAAGTCGAGGACTGGTGGCCGTTCTCGCATCACCTGATCGGCAAAGAGATCATCCGGTTCCACTGCGTCTGGTGGCCGGCGATGTGTATGGCCGCGGGACTCGAACCGCCGAGTCACGTCCAAGTGCATGGCTGGCTACTCGTAGGCGGACAGAAACTTTCCAAGACCATGGCCCAAGAGGGTGGCGTGAAACTCACCGACATCGCGCCGGTGGTGTTGACCAACGAATTCGGTGTCGACCCCATCCGCTACTACCTGTTGCGCGAAGCGGTACTCGGCAATGACGGCGAGTTCTCGCACGAGGGCATCACCGCTCGCTACAATACCGATCTCGCGAACAACCTCGGCAACCTCGTCGCGCGGGTCGCCACCGTCGTTGGCTCCAAGTGCTCAGGCCTCGGCCCGACGCCCCGCGCGGACTCGAGTCTTCGAGTCGAGGCTGAAACCGCTATCCGCGACACCGCCGCGGCGTGGGACCGCTTCGCGCCCCAGAGTGCACTCGAAGCGACGTGGGGGCTCATCGGGGCTACCAACTCCTACCTCGAGCGACTCGCTCCGTGGAAGATGGAGCCAGGTCCCGAGGTCGACGCGGTGATGGGCGACGCGCTCGAGGCGATTCGACTGGTGACGATTCTCGCGACACCCGCCATGCCCGGGGTCTGTGACGAGATATGGCACAGGATCGGACTGAGTGGCAGTCCGATCGACCACTCATTCCAGCAGATCGCGATCTGGGGTCTCTATCCCGGAGGGTCCGTCGAGAAGGGTGACCCGCTCTTTCCTCGAATCAAGAGCGAATCATGACCAACTGGACTGACGCGCACTGCCATCTTCAGGACCGCTACTTGTCCAAGGACGAGCAGGTCGTCGCCAACGTTCGCGAAAATCTCGCCCGAGCCTTTGCGGCGGGGGTCGACCGGGTGGTCGTCATCGGCACCGACGCCCAGACGTCCAGGGAGGCTCTGGCCATCTCGGAGTTGCAGGATTCCGTTGAAATATTCGCCACCGTGGGTCTTCATCCTCACGACGCCCTCGACGACATCGCTCCGACCCTGGAGTTGGCCCGTTCAGGCCATCCGCGACTGGTCGGTATTGGCGAGTGCGGGCTCGACTACTACTACGAGCATTCACCGAGGGCCGCTCAGCGTCAGGCATTCGCCACCCAGATTCAGCTGGCCCACGAGCTCGACTTGGCGCTCGTCATCCACGCTCGCGACGCCTTTGACGATCTTTTCGACGTGCTGGGGAGCGAGGGCGTTCCGCCGAGAACGGTCATTCACTGTTTCACCGGTACGCCCGAGGATGCAGAGGGTTGTCTGAGCCTTGGTTGCGACATCTCCATCTCGGGCGTCGTGACCTTCAAGAACGCCGAACTGCTGCGCGAGGCCGCCCGGTTAGTGCCGCTGGAGCGGCTGCACGTGGAGACTGACAGCCCGTTTCTCGCACCGGTTCCCCACCGTGGCACGACCAACGAGCCAGCATTCGTGAGCGTCGTGGGCGAGTTCGTGGCGCAGTTGCGCGGTGAATCGGTTGACACGGTGCGTGAAGCGACTGCTCGAAACACGGCGCGATTGTTCAAACTGCCAGCGCGATAAATAGGCGTTGATTAGGGAATATATACTTCTCGAGTTACCGAGTTGCCTTGCGCCCCCCCTTTGCCTAGCGTTGAAGGGCGGGATGTGGGAATTCGCGTTGTCCTGGTGGAGGGTGGAGATCTGAGGGCATCAACCCGGCGGGCGCCAATGCGCCCCCTGTCACTTTTTGTCGTGTGCATCCTTTCGATGAGTTCACTGACACTCACTACGCCCGGCGAGGGGGCTTCTACCGGTCACGTCCGCCGGCATATGCCCAACATCGTCGGTCTCACCAAAGCTCAGGTCTACGCCGTCATGCGCCACTATCAGTTGTATTTCCGCACGCGCGGGCCCGGCAGCACGAATGGCACCTGGGTCGCCGCCGCGGGCCAGTCACCCGCCCCGGGAACAGTCGTCGCCTGGCACGCGACGGTCGTGGTCGACACGACCGTAATTCCCGCCCGTGGACCGCGCCACGTCCCGCGCCTCGTGGGCTTGTCGCGGGCCCAGGTGTACTCGGTGATGCGCGAATACCAGCTCTATTTCGCCACTCAGGGGCTTGGAAGCTTCGACGGGACCTGGACACGGGTGATTCGCCAATCGCCCGCACCCGGGACCAGAATCGCCTGGCACGGCCAGGTCCTTCTCACCGTCACCAGGCCCGGACCGACGACCACCACGACCGCACCGCCGGTGAAGACCAACCCCAATGACTACCGGATCGGCGACGCCACGTGGTATTCCTACACCCCTGGGCACTGTGCAACCTGGTTCCTGCCGTACGGAACGCACGTGAACGTGACCGACCTCGCGACCGGTAAGACCATCACCTGCGAAGTGACTGACAAGGAGTCCGCCCGTGGCAACCGGGTGGTCGATTTGAACGAGACACAATTCGCCGAACTGGCGCCGCTCGCCCAAGGCGTCATTCGTGTCAAAGTCTCCTGGTGACCCATACCCGCACTGAACTCGTTGCCCTGATGAACGAGCACGGTCTTAAGCCCTCGCGGGCGCTCGGCCAGAACTTCGTCGTCGACCCCAACACGGTTCGTCGTATCGCGCGTCTGGCCGAAGTCGGACCCGGGGACTTGGTGCTCGAGATCGGTGCAGGGCTCGGTTCGCTCACCATGGCGCTCGTCGAGACCGGCGCCGAGGTGAAGGCGATGGAGATCGACAAATATTTGCTCGAGCCGCTGCGATCGGTGGTGACACCGCTCGGCGTGCGCGTCTACCACGCCAATGCCCTCGACGCCGACTACGACGAGATACTCGACGGTCGTGAGGCGATCGTCGTCGCCAACCTTCCCTACAACGTGGCCACGCCCCTCGTCCTGCACCTCCTCGAGGCGCAGCCGCTGATAAAGCGAATGCTGGTCATGGTGCAAAAGGAAGTGGGCGAGCGTTTTGCCGCGCAAGCGGGCGACGAGGCTTACGGTGCGGCGTCGCTGCGCGTGCAGTACTTCGCCGATGCCCGGGTCGTTGGCAAGGTGGGCCCTAATGTCTTTGTCCCCAAGCCCAACGTGGACTCGGCCCTGGTCTCGATCGTTCGTCGCGACGCCGTGCGCGTCGACCCCGAGCTCGTTTCGGAGGCCGCACTCTTCGAGGTGATCCGCACGTCGTTCGCCCAGCGTCGAAAGATGCTGCGCCGCTCGCTCGCGGGCTGGGTCAGTGAGGGCGTCTTTGAACGCGCCGATGTCGCCGGGACCCGCCGTCCCGAGGAGTTGACCATTGAGGAGTTCGCGCGATTGGCGTCGTCGCGATGACCGCGCTGATTGCCCGCGCCAAATTGACCTGGTACCTGGAGATCACCGGCGTGCGCGCGGACGGGTTTCACGAACTGCGCAGCGAGATGGTCACGCTCGATTTTGCTGACCGGCTCGAGGTCGAACCCGACGAGGACTACCTTCGCCTGACGACACCCGACGCCAGCATCCCGCTCGACGGCACCAACTTGGTGTCGCGCGCACTGCAACTCGTCGGCCGCCGTGCCGGGGTCACGATTGACAAGCACATACCGAGCGGCGGGGGTCTCGGCGGCGGCAGCGCGGACGCGGCGGCGATACTTCGCTGGGCGGGCGGCGTGAGCGGGGTTCAGGCACTGAGTTTGGGTGGGGACGTGCCGTTCTGTCAGCTGGGCGGGCGCGCGCTCGTCGAGGGCGTCGGCGAACTGCTGACACCTCTCGCGTACGAGGAGCGAAAGGTCACCCTCATGATGCCCGACTTCAAGGTCGACACCGCCGCTTGCTACCGTGCCTACGATGAATTGGCGAGCGGGGGCTCGAAACCAACGGGCTGGAATCATCTGGAGCCGGCGGCGCGGCTGGTGCAGCCACAACTCGGTCGAACACTCGACTGGCTGCGCGCTGAGTACTCGAGCGCCGTTCACCTGGCCGGCTCGGGATCGACGATGTTCCTAGAGGGCCATCTGGATGTGGACCGGGATGTCTGGGACGTCGCAGGTCCCAATTGCACACTACGGTTTCGCCAGACGACTACAACGCCACGAGAGGCGCTGTAAAGAGCTATTTACCGGCGGCGCGACGCTGGAAGCGGGTTCGCTTCAGCATCTTCTTGTGCTTCTTCTTGCGCATGCGCTTACGGCGCTTCTTAATTAATGATCCCATGGCTCGTATGACACTACTAGGTTTCGGACTCGGTCCAGAAATCGAGTGTTGATAACGCGAGAACTTCCAATAGGCGCGGCGCAATTAGTGCGCCCCGATCGTCGCTGTTCAGCGTGTAGTCCCGACTGGATCGCACGTCCAGGCCTCGCGTCCTTCGCGTACCGCAAAGGCCACGACCACCAGGCTCGCCACTGGATCTGCCCACCACCAAGCGGCCCGCGACGCGAGCGCGATGCCCGCGAGTGTGCTCAAGCTCAAGATGGCGCAGAGGGCTGTTTCCGACGCGTCGGCCCTCATGAGTTTGGCGATCGTAGTGAAGCCCCCACCCGACAGTGAGAACGCTGATCGCCGTTTGGCGAGGGCTAATGACGGCATCAACCCCAGCGAGGCGATGCACACGATCAGTCCGAGGCCGTTCTCGGACGCGTGCCGGGCCCCGACGAGTGCGACGACTGCCGCGACGATGACGTAGAGCACCAGCGAGAAGAAAAGGACGGCGATGGTCCGGTGGGCGCGGTGCACGGCGCTCGCGCTTGGTTGCTCGCCGCGCACCATGGCGCGAAGCTGGCTCAGCACGATCAACGCGCTCATCATCTCGATCACCGAGTCCGTGCCGAAGGCGATCAGGGCGACCGAACCGGCCATGACGCCGCTCACCAGTGCTCCCGCCGCCTCGCCGGTCGCCAAGAGGATGGTCGCGTACTCGAGGCCGACTGCGCGACTGGTCACGCTCGAAGCGGTCTTCACGGAAGCAGCCATGCCTCGAACTCTAGAGTTTCGCCGTATTGCTCCAGTAGCGCCGACGGCGTTAGTGCGGCTTCTTTTCGTTGATCCGCTGAATGTGGAGTGCTTGGCGCGGACAACCTCGTTCGGCGTACCGGGCTGATTCGTACGCGCCCGCATCGGAAATCGGGACCGGGTCGGTTTTGAGGATCGGATAGCCCCATTCGTCGGTCTTCACGAGTTCCGGCGCCAGCTCGGCGCAGTGCCCGAAGCCGTCGCAGAGGATCGGGTTGACCTGCAGAATGAACGAACCGCCCCGACGTCTCACTCCCATATGAGTTCCTCCTCGCGCTCGAGCGACGGCACGCTCGCGTAGTGACGGGTTGATCGCGCCGCCGAGCACGCTGCGCCGTGCAGGTGGCTGTCCACGTCCGTCTCGAACACCTTGAGGGCCGAGCGCACGAGTCGGATGACGCCGTCGGGGTGGCGGCACGCGCCGCGGCCTTCGATGACTTGGCAGCGCTCGACCAGGCGCTGGTAGGCGCCCTGGGGGTCGCGCGAAGGGCTGGCCAGCTGCGAGAGGTCGTCGGCGAGGGCGGGAAGGCCGAAGGCGCAGGGTCCGCACTGGCGCGCACTCTCGTTGGCCATCCATTTGACAATGCGCTGGGTCTCGACGATGCCGCACGCGTTCTTCGCCACGACGACGATGACACCGGCACCGGTCGAGACCCCGACGGTGCCGAGCGCCTCGTTGCAATACGGGACATCGAGGTATGTGGCACTGAGCCAACTGCCGCCGTAGCCCCCGAGCAATACCGCCTGGGGATCGGGATCGGCGTGGGCGGTGGCGAGGATGGTGCGCAACGGGGTACCGAGTTCGACCTCGATCACGGTGGGTCGCGGCACGGCGCCGGTCACGGAGACGAGTGTGCTGCCCGGACTGTCGGCGGTACCGAGTCCGCGGTACCACTCTGCGCCGAAACGGCCGATAAGACCGACATTGGCGCAGGTCTCAGCGTTGTCGACGAGTACCGCGCCGTGGCCGATCTTCAAGATGTGGGGCCGATGGGGCCGGTACTGGGGGAGTGACTCGTTGTCGTCGAGCCAGTGCACGAGCGCCGATTCTTCACCCGCGACGTAGCGCCAGGGTGGGGTGTGCAACTCCAGTTTCGGTCCACGCAGACTTCGGCGGGTTCGCTCGTGAATTGCCCGTTTGAGGTGGTTGACCGCAGCGGGATTGTCACGCGCCACGCACACGGCAATGTGGTTGGCGCCGATGACCGACGCCAGGTACTCGGCCCCGTCAAGGACGAGGTGCGGATTGGCGCCCAGCAGTGTCTGGTCCTTGTGCGACGCGGGTTCGCCCTCCATGGCGTTCACCACCATGAATTTGCTGTGGCCGCGCTGCTCGCGGATCAATCGGGCCTTTCGAGCGGTCGGGAAACCCGCACCCCCGCGCCCGGTCAAGCCCGAGGCTTCGAGTTCGTCGAGCAGCGACGTGCTGTTCGACGAAGGCGTGAAGGCCTGCTCGTGCTGGGACAGGGTGAGCGGCCTGTCGGACGCCCCGTGCATCAATCGCGGCAGCGAGTCGGCCGGGATCATCGCCGTCCTCGGTTCTGGTCCGTACGCGGGGTACTGCTCGCGAATGGCTTGGAAGTCGGCGGGCCGTTGCGCGAGGCGCTCTTGGCGGTGGCGAGCGGCGAGAGTGCCGTGCGACCGGCGGCCCTGGCGGGTCGACCGAAGAAGCGCCAGAGAGCGGCGCAGGCGACGACCGCACCGCAGGCGACGATGACGACGAGCCCGATGCCGCTTCGGCTGTCGGTGCCCGACATGTAGGCGTGGATGATCGCCGTGGTGTAGCCCATCCAACTGAGCCAGTGGATGTAGCGCCACGTCTGATTGGCGATTCGCAGTTTCAAGAGACTCGATATCCACACGGCGAGGATCAGGTCGAAGGCGACCGCGCCGATACCCACTGCGACCCGTTTGTAGTCCGAGGTCATCGGCACGATGACTGAGATGAGACCAGTGGGCACGTAACTGTCGAGCACGGTGGTCATGATGTGGATCACGAGGAACGTGATTGCAACCATCGAGAGTGAACGGTGGAGCTCATTGATCTCGAAACGGCCGACAATCGTGCCGCCGATCCGGTTGGCGACGAGTGTGCCGAGCGAGACGACCAACGTGAAGAGGATCAGCGCGACGATGCCCGTCGCTCGAGTCGTGTACCAGAGGTAGGGCGAGGTGAGAGCGATCATTCGAAGTTCTCCTCTTCGTGCGGCCAACCTCCGACGAACTCGACGCTACCGTCGCGGCGTACGAGGCGTCCGGACCACCCGGCCTGAGCGATGTGAAACCCGGCGTCGTCGCCCCAGAGTAGAGCCGCGGTCGAAAAGGCGTTGGCGATGACACAACTCGAGGCGCTCACCGTCGCGGTGGTGATGGGCCCTCGCGCGCAATTGCCGGTGCGGGGGTCGACGATGTGATTGATCACATCGCCGCCCGCGCTCCACGTTCGCGCGGTCGTTGAGGACGTTGCGATGCCGCCACCACCGAACGCGATGCGCGGTTCGCTGCCCGTGATGGTCAGCGAATCGGCGACACCGATCACCCACTGACCGCTCGGACCTCGACCACGAACTGCCACGTCGCCGCCGACTTCCACAACGACTCCGCCGAGGGGTGCGATGTCATCGGCGACCAGGTCAGCCACCAGCGCCTTGGCGCTGGCGCCGAGATCGAGCTGGCAACCGGGGGCGAGCCTCACGGTCTGATTATTACGGTCAAAGGTAACCGCGGTGATGCCGGGGGCCGGCGCTGCGGTACCGAGCTTTCGCGGCGGCGCCTTCGCGAGTTGGTCGTAGTCACGGTCGTAACCGAGCGCCACCAGCGCGGGCAGGATCGTCGGGTCGCAGAGCCCGCCCGTGATCGACGAGGCCAGCAGCGCCGCGTCGATGCTGCGCGCCAACGTGTCGCTCACCGGCACCGGCTGGTCATGGATGGAGTTGAGCAGTGAGATCTCCGAGTCGCTTCGGAATCTGTTGCACGTCGCATCAAAGGCGTCGATCCAGTGCCAGAGTCGCTCCTCGGCGAAGGCCATGTCCTGTTGATGCTCGGTGGAGAGTGAGCCCGAAAGACCCCAGGTCTGGAAGTTCATCGTCGCACTAGTAGCAGGTAGTAGTGCCCGACGGGGTCGTGGTGCAGACCGTCGTCGTGGTCGTCGGGGCTGTGGTGGGAGGGGTGTAGACCGTCGTACCGGTCGGGGTCGTCGTCGTGGTCGGAGGAGTCGTGGTCGGAGGAATCGTGGTCGNNGTCGCTGGCTTGGCGATGCTCGCCGCATAGCCCACGAACGCCGCGGACGCGACGCCCGATCCCACGAGCACGGTCAGGGTCAGATTGCGTACACGCGCGAATCGGCGGTCGCGTTGTTGGGGGGTCCGGGTAGTGGGAGTCATCGATATTCGCTTTCAAAAGCATCTTGGCACGATGTTCTAAGGGGTCGGCAATGGGACCTTAAGAAAATCTGAAATGTTATGAGCAGCGCTGAAATTCAGGTGCTAAAGGTCGTCGGGCTCACTCGGCAGTGAGATGGTGAAGCGGGCGCCACCAAGTTCGGGGTCGCGGTCGACCGTGACGGTGCCGTGGAGTTCGGCGACGACCTGCGCGACGATGGAGAGCCCCAAACCCGATCCGGGCAGCGACCTCGACGATGCGGAACGCCAGAAACGGTCGAAGACAAATGGCAGGTCATTTTCGTTGATGCCCGGGCCGCTGTCACTCACGATGATCGTGGCGTCCCTGGACGCGACAAGGATGCGCCCGCCCGTAGGCGTGAATTTGACTGCGTTGGTGAGCAGGTTGCTGACGGCGCGCACGAGCCGGTCACGACGCCCCTCGATCGTTGATGGCTCGATGGACGTGTCGATCGTGATGTCCTTGATGCGGGCGTAGGTACGCGCGGTGTCGATGCACTCGTCGACGCATTCGTCGAGACGCAACGTCACTATCGGACCTTCGCTTCGCTCACCGCGGGCCAGTTCACCTAGGTCGGTAACCAGTGATGCCAACTCGTCTACCTGAGCGACCATGTCGTTGGTGAGTTGGCGCAGGTCCTCGGGGTTCAGCTCGCTCGCTCGCGAGAGCACCTGGGCGTTCGTGCGAAGCGACGTCAGGGGAGTGCGCAGCTCGTGGCTGGCGTCCACGACGAGTTGGCGCTGCAGCGTCTGGCTGTTCTCCACTGAACTGAGGAGTCGGTTGAAGACGCGGCGCAGGCGTCCGAGTTCGTCAGCGCCGCCCTCTGCAATGCGGTAGCGCATGTCGTTGGTCTCGGTGACCGTCTCAATCTCATTGGTGACCTCTTCGAGAGGGTGAAGCGCCGCTCGTGCCAGTATCAGACCCAAGACGAGCGCGAGGAGCAGTCCTCCGGCGGCGACGAACAACAGCGTGCGCACGAGGTTGCGTAGCTCGGTCACCTGGCCGGTGACGTTGACGACGAAGAGCTGCGCGGAAGTTGTAGGGACATCGCAAAGTCCCGTCTTGCAGAGGACCAGCGAATTGGCGGGGAGTGCGACGATGAGCTCACGGAACGACTGGTTGTTGATCTCGACGGTGCGAAGGAGGTCGCCGGACTTGCCATTGGCGTAGGCGCGAATCGTCGCGTCAATGGTAACGCCCGATGAAGGGAACGTCTGGCCGTTGGCGAAAACGATCTCGGTGTAGGAGCCGGTGAAGCGACCGTCGTTGTCGCTGGGGTTGACGGGCAGGTGCGAGGCCTGCAGCAGCGATTCGTCGACCGAGTGAAGGAGCGCGTTGCGGGTCGTGAGGAACGAGGCGCAACATGCGAGGATGACCGCGAGCGCGGCCGCCGCCACGGTGGCGGCGATGACCCGACTCCGAAATGTCACGAGTTGCGAAGCGCGTAACCAACACCGCGAACGGTTTGGATGAGTCGGGCTTCGCTGTCCTCTTCGAGCTTGCGACGCAGGTAGCCAATGTAGACGGCCAGCGAATTAGTGCCCGAGTCGAAGTTGTAGCCCCACACGAGGTCGAGAATCTGGTCACGCGTGAGCACTTGACGGGGGTGCTGCAGGAAGAGCTCGAGCAGGTCGAATTCGATCTTCGTGAGTTCGATGCCGCGAGCGCCGCGGTGGACTTCACGGGTCTGGGGGTTGAGCGTGAGGTCCTCAAAGCGCAGCACCGATTCGTCGCCTTCGCCGACGCTTCGACGGCGAAGCAGGGCGCGAAGCCTCGCCAGCAGCTCGGCGAGGTCGAATGGCTTCACGAGGTAGTCGTCGGCGCCGACATCGAGGCCCTCGACACGGTCGTTCACGGCATCCCTCGCCGTGAGCATGAGGATGGGCGTCGCGTCACCCGAGCGGCGGATGCGACGGCAGATCTCGAGCCCGTCGATATCGGGCAATTGGAGGTCCAGGACGATTGCGTCGGGCGCGCGGAGCTGGATCGACTTAAGGGCGCTCGCGCCGTCTTCAAAGAGCTCGACGTCGTAGTTCTCCATGCGCAGTGCCCTTCCGAGGGCGGTACGGATCGCCCCGTCGTCATCGACGATTGCGATGTAGGAATTCGGTGTGGACGATATGGTCACGATGCAACTTTCTCCGGCAAAGGTGTTCAGGCTCTAGTGTTGCTTGTTGGCATTAACCTTCTCCAGTCATTCGCTAAGAATCTCTGAAGATTGTTACGGTACATGTAGTGGCGGGTAGTTCAATTGGCAGAACGCCGGACTTTGAATCCGTAGGTTGGAGGTTCGAGCCCTCCCCCGCCAGCCAGGACATCTAGAGGCAAAACCGGTTGAGCAGGGCCGCCATCTCGAGCGGTGCGTCCCCCTGGATCGAATGGCCCGCGCCGACGACGTGCACGACGCTCGCGTGGGGGAGCCGGCGCAGTAACTCGGCCTCGTCGTCATCGTCGACGACCGATCCGGCCGCCATTCCGCGGAGCAGGGTCACGGGCATGCTCAGTTCGCTCAGTTGAGTCCACAGGTCGCCGAGGTCGGGGGCGGTGAGTTCGGACTGCGGGTGCTGCTGATGACGCCACACCCACGTGCCGTCGCTGCGTTCTAGGGCGTTGTGCAGGATTCCGCGCCGGAGCGACGAAATAGACCGAGTGGGGTTGTGGGCGACCGTGCGCTCGAGCAGAGCGTCGAAGTCGTCGAAGGATTTCGGACCATTCACGAAATCGGTGATGTGCCTCGCCTTGTCGGCGTTGACGCCGGGCGTGATGTCGACGAGTACCAGGGAACTGACGAGATCGGGCCGTTCGTGGGCGACGATCAACGAGACGATGCCCCCGAGGGACATACCGACGAGCGGTTGCGGTCCGTCGAGCAGTTGTTCGAGCGCGTGGATGACGTCGGTGGCGTGGCTCTTCGCCGCGGACCCGCCGTAGGGTGACGCGTCCGAGTGCCCGTGGTTGGGAAGGTCCAGTGCGATCAGCGGTCGCTGCAGGGCCAGAGCCAACGTGTCGAAGGTGTGCGCGTTCTGGGCCCCCCCGTGGATGAGCGTCAGTTCCGGTGGGCCGTCGCCCCACTGCAGTCCGCTTATCTGACGCAGTCCGTCGACGGCGACGAAGAAACGACGCACCGTCGGAATCGGTACATCGAGGTCCCACTCGCTCAAGTTTTCGTGGAAGAGGGCGAACTCGTCGTAAGGGGAATTGGTCACGTTTTGTATCGTAGAAGATGACTGCTAAAGATGTGAGGGTGACTCGTCCCACTTGTGTCGTCATCCTCGCCGCGGGCGAGGGAACCCGGATGCGCTCGGCGCGTCCGAAGCCTCTTCGCCACCTCTGCGGGCGGCCTATGGTCACCTACGTACTCGACGCGGCAATGCACGACGAAGTGCGCGCCACGGTCGTGGTCGTGGGCAGCGGCGCATCGTGGGTGGAGAACACATTGAAGGAGCGCGAGCGCGCCGACGCCCATTTGACCTTCGTTGAACAGATCGAGCAACTGGGTACCGGGCACGCGGTGTCGGTCGCGTTGCCGACCGTGATCGACGAGATCGGCGACACCGACGGCGACGTCCTGATCCTGCCCGGCGATACACCGCTGCTGCGCCACGCCACCGTTGGTGCGCTGCTGGCACGCCACCGCGAAAGTCAGGCAGCGCTGACCGTGCTGACGGCCTTCGTCGACAATCCCTTCGGATACGGGCGGATGATCTACGCGAAGGACGGTTCGGTCGCGCGAATAGTCGAGGAGCGCGACGCGAGCGATGACGAGAAGGAGATCGACGAGGTGAACACGTCGATCATGGTGGTGCGTGAGAGCCTGCTCGGGCCTGCACTGCGCCTAATCGGCCGCCAGAACTCGCAGAACGAGTACTACCTGACCGATCTGGTCTCGCAGCTGCACGATGCCGGTCACCTCACGAGTTCAATGGTCCTGGAAGACTCGAGCGAGGCGACGGGGGTCAATGACCGCGCCCAACTCGCCGAGGCGGAGGCGGTCCTGCGCCAGCGGATCAACGAAAGTTGGATGAGGAGTGGGGTCACGATGTGGGACCCTTCGCACACCTATATCGACGCCGACGTGCAGATCGAGCCTGACGTCTCGTTGTTACCCGGCACCGTGTTGAAGGGGCGCTGCGTGATCGAGCGAGGTGCCCAGATCGGGCCTAACGCGATGCTGACCGACTGCCACGTGGGCAAGAACGCCGTTCTGGGCACCGTCGAGGCGACCGAGGCGACCGTGGGTGACGACGCTCTCGTCAAGTCGTTTGTCGTAATCGGCAAGGGCTCGCACGTGGGTTCCGGCGACGTGATCGCGTCGTTTGATTTCCATACTCGATAATCGGTTCCCGCCACACCTTGTACGCTGGCCTTGTGGAGTCTCTCGCTAAGCGTCGCCTCGTCATCGTCACGGGCCGCTGTCACCCCGAACTCGCCCAGGACATCGCCGAGCAGTTGGGTATCGAGCTCACTGAGGCCAATGTCCGCGAATTCGCGAACGGGGAGATTCATTGCCGTTTCGACGAATCAATCCGTGGCGCACACGTCTTCATTGTCCAGACGCACTCGTCGCCCGTGAATGTCGCGGTCATGGAACAGCTCATCATGATCGATGCCGCCAAGCGTGCGTCCGCGAAGAGCATCACGGCCGTCATCCCTAACTACGGTTACGCGCGCCAAGACCGCAAGTCCGCGGGCCGCGAACCCATCACCGCCAAGCTGATCGCCGACATGCTCCAGACCGCCGGAGCGAGCCGAGTGCTCTCGGTGGATTTCCACTCGGGACAGATTCAGGGCTTCTTCGACATCCCCGTCGACCACCTGGTCGCCGCTCCGGTGCTCGAGGACTACCTGAAGGCCAACGCCAACCCTCACGAACTCGTGGTCGTCGCGCCTGATGCCGGTCGGGTGAAAGTCGCCGAGCGTTACGCGCAGCACCTCGGCTGCGATCTCGCCCTCGTGCACAAGACCCGTCCCCACGGCACAGCCAACGTCGCCGAGGCCCGCCACATCGTCGGTGACGTCGCGGGGCGCCACTGCGTCCTGATCGACGACATGATTGACACCGCGGGCACGATTGTCGCGGCGTGTGACCTGTTGAAGGCCCACGGGGCTGAGGAGATCTGGGTGATGGCGACCCACGCCGTCTTCTCGCCACCAGCGGTCGACCGTCTCTTCAATGCCCCGGTCAGCCGGGTCATTGTGACCGACACCCTGCCACTCGGGCCCGAACGGCGTTTCGAGAAGTTGGAGATCCTGTCGATTGCTTCGATCGTGGCAAACGCGATTTCCGCAATTTTTGAGGATTCCTCGGTATCTGACATCTTTGGCGGCGAGAACCTCCTGTAGCTCGAGGGAGCAGTTGGCCCGCGTACGGCTAGACTTAAAACCCTGCGCGTGGCCCAGTTTGGGGCGCAGCCATTCGTTGGAGGAGTAGTTATGTCACAGGTCACGTTGCAAGCGTCGACAAGTCGATTGAAGGGTTCAAGTAACTCGCGTCGCCTGCGCTCATCGGGGTCGATCCCCGGTGTCGTCTACGGCCCCGGCGTCAGCCCGCTGCCCATCTCCGTCGACGCCAAGTCCTTTCGCACCGCGGTTTCGGGTGAGCAGGGCCTCAACTCGATGATCGAGCTCGAGGCCGATGGCAAGAAGTTCCTCGTCATGGCCCGTGAGATCCAGCGCCACCCCGTGCGAGGCACCGTCTCTCATATTGACTTCCAAGTCGTCGACCCCAACTCGACGGTCATTGCCGAGGTGCCGCTGCACCTCGTGGGCGACGCGGTCGAAGTTCGTCACGCCGACTGGGAGGTCGATCAGCAGATGTTCAGTATCGAACTGAAGACCCGACCCGACAAGATTCCTACGCACATCGACGTCGACATCTCGGCACTGAAGCCGGGTGACGCGATTCGCATCGCTGACGTCGTGCTGCCCGAGGGTGTCGAGCCGGCGGGCGACCACGCTCTGTCGGTCGTCACTACTCGCCAAGGTCGCATCGCCAAGCCGGCGGGCGGCCCCGAGTCCACCGCGGTTTAGTTCGTTGTGGCGCTTCGGCGCTCACGTGACCAGAGCCGTCGGGGCGTCGCGAGTTCGCTCGTCATAGTCGGCCTCGCCAATCCCGGCGAACAGTATGAGGGAAGCCGTCACAACGTAGGCGGCGATGCCGTGCGTCTGCTGGCCGAGCGCCGGGGCGTACGCCTCACTCTGGAGAGCCGTCAGCGTGCGATGAGCGCGACCATTCAGACCACGCGCGGTCCGGTGACAATCGCCGTGCCCATCACCTTCATGAACGAATCCGGCGCCGCGCTGGGGCCACTGCTGCGTCGTACGTCGTTGGATGATCTCTCGCGTCTGGTCATTGCCCACGACGAGCTCGATCTCGAGCCCGGTCGTCTCCAGCTCAAGCAGGGGGGCGGGCTCGCCGGCCACAACGGGCTTCGCTCGATCGCCCAGACGTTAGGCACGCAGGATTTCGCGCGCCTACGCATTGGTATTGGCAAACCCCCGTCGAAGGAGCAGGGTGCGGACTACGTGCTGAAGCGTCCAACCGGAGCGCGAAAGCTCGCTCTCGCTCACAATGTCGCTGCCGCCGCGGACGCGCTCGAAAACCTGCTCGACTACGACTTCGACGACGCTCAGCGCCGCGTGAACGCTGCCCGTGACTGATTCACGGGGCCTTCGCCGAGTCCTCGAGCTCGTCAGCCCGTCGCTTCGGGCCGCCAACGCCTCGGGTTCGTTCACGCCCGGCAGTTACGCCACACCCCTCACGGTCGGCGCGTACGTGCTCGCGTCCCCGTTCACCCTGGTAGTGACCGCAACCTCAACCGAAGCCGAGCATTTGCGCGACGCCCTGGCGGCCCTGCTCGGTGACGACGACGAGGTGGCACTCTGGCCCGCGTGGGACACCCATCCCCTCGAGCGCGTGAGCCCCGACAGCTCAGTCATGGCGTCACGCGCCCTGCTGCGTTGGCGTCTCGGGGGCCCCGACCGTCCCCGAACCGTCGTCGGGTCCGCGCGCGCCATCGCTCAATTACTTCCGCCCGAGCCCGCGCGAGCACCGCTGGTGGTCCAGCGCGGCGCCGAACTCGATCGGGATCAGTTCATCGAGAACCTGGCGGCGTTCGGCTACCGCCGCGAAAGCCTCGTCGAGCACCGGGCCGAGTTCGCCGTTCGCGGCGGCATCGTCGACGTGTGGCCCGCGCAGGGGAACGATCCCATTCGTCTCGACTTCTTCGGTGACGAGGTCGACCGTCTGACGTCATTCGATATCGCGAACCAGCGCTCCCTGTTGGACCTGGACGAAGCGAGCATCGCGCCCGCGCGCGAATGGCTCGCCAATGCGGCGACGCGCTCGCGCGCCGAAGGGCTCATCTCGAGCGAGCCGTGGGGAAGGTCGACATTCGACCGGATCGCCACGGGCCAACAGTTCGACGGCATGGAGGGCTGGATGCCGCTCTTCATCGACGCACCTAGGACGTTGCTCGATGAATTGAGTGACGTCTCGGTGCTCGTGGTCGAACCCGACCGCGTGCACGCTCGACTGGACGACCTGCTCGACGAGGAGCGTGAACTCACGAACGCGGTCGCGGCGACCTGGCAGGCCACCAACGAGATCCCACTGCTGCACACGACGTGGAGAGAGTCCCTCGAGGGGCGTATCGACGTGGCTCTTGAGCCGACCGTCGGGGCGTTGAGTGGCGGATCGATGAATCTGAGCTCCCCGCCGGTCGTCCAGGGCGACGCCGCTCGCATTGCGGCGCACGTCCGGAATTGGTCGCAGCAGCGACGAGGGGTCGTGTTGACGTCGAACGCCTCCGCCGTCGAGCGAATGGCGGATCAACTCCGAGGTGAGGGACTCGAAGTTACGACCGATCCGGACAAGGTTCTCGACGTTCGCATCAGCGTCCTCGAGAGTTCATTGCCCGCCGGCTTCAGCCTTGACGATCCGCAGGTCGTCGTCTGGAGTGAGAGCGACCTCACCGGACGACGCACCGTGCACCGCGTCGCTCGCACGCGAGCGCGCAACGTGGACGGATTCTTCGACGATCTCGCGATCGGCAGCTACGTCGTGCACCGCATGCACGGTGTGGCGAAGTTCTCGGGCACCACGACGCGCGCGATCAACGGCACGACCCGCGACTACCTCATCCTGGAGTTCAAGGACGGCCGTAGTTACTGGCCCACCGAGCAGATCGACGCGCTCACGCCGTACTCGGGTGGCGACGCGCCGGCGCTCTCGAGAATGGGTGGCGCGGAGTGGCAAAAGACCCGGGCCAAAGCCCGTGCCGCGGCGTTCCTCGTCGCCCAGGAACTCGTCGATCTCTACCGTCAACGCAACGTCGCAGTCGGTCACGCGTTCAGTCCCGACACCGCTTGGCAGCACGAGATGGAAGAACTCTTTCCGTACACTCTCACGGCCGATCAGGCAGTCGCCATCGACGACGTGAAGGCTGACATGGAGAAACCACGTCCGATGGACCGGTTGGTGTGCGCGGACGTCGGCTTCGGCAAGACCGAAATAGCCGTGCGCGCCGTGTTCAAAGCCGTACAGGACAATAAGCAGGCGGCGGTCCTGGTGCCGACGACGTTGCTCGCGAGCCAGCACTTCGCGACCATGACCGACCGTTTCGCGGGCTTTCCGGTGCGAGTCGCCCTGCTCAGCCGCTTCGTCGACGAAGCCGAGACCAAGCAGACACTGCAAGGGTTGAAGGAGGGGACCATTGACGTTGTCATCGGTACGCACCGTCTCTTGTCCGAGAACGTGACCTTCAAGGACCTCGGTCTTCTCGTCGTGGACGAAGAGCAGCGTTTCGGAGTAACCCACAAGGAGGCGATCAAGTCGCGCTCGGTCGGTGTCGACGTGCTCACGCTGAGCGCGAGCCCTATCCCGCGCACCCTGGAGATGGCCTTCGCGGGTATCCGCGACCTTTCGATGGTGACAACACCGCCCGCGGACCGTCGACCGATCCTCACCCACGTCGGTGAGTACAGCGAACCCGCGGTCATCGAGGCGATCCGGCGCGAACTCTTGCGCGAGGGCCAGGTCTTTTTCGTGCACAACCGGGTCGCCGACATTGACGAGGTTGCCCGACGGCTCGGACAACTCGTACCCGACGCGCGCATCGCAGTTGCCCACGGTCAGATGGACGAAGGTACGCTCGAACGCGCCATGATCGATTTCTGGGAGCGACGCTTCGATGTGCTCGTCTGTACGACCATCGTCGAGTCCGGTATCGACCTGCCCTCGGTGAACACGCTCATCGTCGACCGGGCCGACCGGTTGGGGCTGGGCCAGATGCACCAGTTGCGTGGTCGCGTGGGGCGAAGTGGACAGCGTGCGTACGCCTATCTCTTTCACCCCGCTGGACAGGTACTTTCGGAGACCGCGTTCGAGCGTCTGCGGACCATTGGCGACAATACCGCGCTGGGAAGTGGTTTCAAGATCGCGATGCGCGATCTCGAGATTCGAGGTGCGGGAAACTTGCTCGGACACGACCAGTCGGGACCGGTCGCGGCGGTGGGCTACGACCTCTACGTCCAACTCGTCGCCGAGGCGGTCGCGGACGCGAAGGGCTTCGTCGTGCCCGAGGTCGTCACCATCAATATCGACGTACCGGGCGAGGCGCACCTACCCAAGGACTACGTCGAAGCCGACGACGCCCGTCTGGAGGCGTACCGTCGTCTGGCCGGCGTGTCGACGATGGAAGAGTTGTTCGACCTTCGAAGCGAATGGATCGACCGGTACGGTGCGCTACCGAAGGCCGTCGAAGGGCTGCTCGACCTCGGTGAGCTTCGACTGCTCTGCATCGAACTCGGTGTCACCTCGCTCTCGGTACTCCCGGCGAAGATCGGTGTTCGCTCGAAGCCGGTCGTGCGACTTCTGCCCCTTGATCTGACGCTCAGCCAGCAAATGCGAATTCGTCGCAAGCACGGTTCTCGCGCCTTCGACGAGGACACCAAGGAGTTCCGTATCGAGGTCGGAGCCAGTGAAGTCTCACCCCGGGCGCTCCTCGAGCTCCTGCGCGCACTGGTAACTGACGCGGTAAGCCCGTAGTGGGCACTAGGTAGCATTGGATCATGCGTCGTCTCATAGCCCTACTCGTCATTGCCCTCGTTGGAGCCGGGGCCTACGGCCTCTTCGCCGGTTCGTCCGCGGTGGGCGTGAACGGGACCAACGTCTCTAATTCCACCTTCCTCTCCGAGTTGTCGGCCATCTCGTCCTCGCAGAATCTGCAGTGCTATCTCCAGGTGATCGACAACGTCGGGTTCTCCAAGGGAGCCGGTGGTTCCTCGCTCGCCAATTCGGCCACCGCGGCGTGGGCCAATACGCGCGTCGAGGGCATCGCCATCGACCAGTATGCGACCAAGTACCTGGACTACCGCGCGACACCGAGCGTGCTGGCTGAGGCGAAGTCGTCGCTCGAAGGCGAGATGACCGCCGCCGCGAGTTCCGCCTCGAAGAAGTGCCCAGGGACGTCGGCGGCGGCGCTGGCGTCGATGCCGACCGAGATGCTGAATGCCACCGTGCAGGATCAAGCTGCGTCGACGTACCTCGTGAGCAAGTTGAACACCACTATTCCGATCACGCTGTCGTCGATCAAGACCTACTACGCCTCACACGTATCCCAGTACGACACGCTCTGCGTGAGCGTCGCGGTCGTGTCGCCCGCTCAGTTGGGTGCGTTCACCTCCGCTCAGAAGAGCGGTGCGAGCGTCGCCGAACTCGCGAGGAAGTTCTCAGTCGACACGTCGGCGCCCAACGGCGGCGCCTACGGGTGCTACCCGCCTGGCGACAGCTCCTTCGCCAGCGTGCGCAGCGCTGTGGGTACCACGGCGATCGGCCACTTCGCTTCGACGCCCCAGATGATCTCGTACAACAACGGTGAGTACTACCTCTTCGTGGCGCCCACCAGTCGCACGACGACGCCGTTCGCGAGCGCGGCGAGCGCGGTGCTGTCGGACATCCAGTCAATCAATTCGAGCTCGGCCAACACGGTCAAGCAGAACATCCTCTACACGGCCGCCGTGAGTATCGACCCCGCCTTCGGGAGTTGGGGTCTCAACTCATCGGGTCCCGATGTGTTCGCCACTTCGACACCATCATCAACGGACGTGAGCGCCGCGTCGGTGCTCGCGACGCCGAGTTCCTCGACGTATAAGTGAGACGTCCGCGCGTTCGCGTCGTCGGTCTCGGCCCCGGTGATCTCGAACTCGTGACGCAGCGGTCGCTGCGGCTCATCCACGAATCGCCGGTCGTTCGGCTTCGTACCCGCGTGCACCCAGCGGCGAGCTCCATGTCCGACATCGAGAGCTATGACGAGTGGTACGAGGACGCCGAGTCTTTCGAGACGCTGTACCTGCGTATCGCCGACGACCTGGTGTCGCTGGCAATGTCCTCGGAAAACGGCGAGGTCGTCTACGTCATACCGGGATCGCCCGTGGTCGCTGAGAGGACCGTCGAACTGCTCCGCCAACGCGAGGAGGTCGAGACCATCTGCGAGCCGGCGGTGTCGGTCATCGACGTCGCGTGCGCCACATTGGGTCGAGATCCCATGACCGCGGGATTGCGGATCATCGACGCACTCGACACACTCGAGCCATTGCGAGGCCCGGGTCCGTTGCTCGTCCTGCAGACCTACGCACCCGAGGTCATGGCAATGGTTGCGGACCGAATGGATCCGGACACCAACGTGACCGTGCTGCACCACCTCGGACTGGCCGACCAAGTCGTCACCAATCTCCCCGCGTCGCGACTCGCCACATTCGCTGCAGCTGATCACCTCACGTCGCTGTGGGTGGACGGACTTCGTACCGCGGGCGAGGCGACCGACGACCTGGTCAGTTTCATGCGTCGGCTCCGTGCCGAGTGTCCGTGGGACCAGGAGCAGACTCACGCGTCGCTCACTCGCCACCTCCTGGAAGAAGCGTACGAGGCCCTCGACGCGCTCGAAACGTTCGCGCGGCTCGACGAAGGCGGCGAGATGACCAATGAGGCGATCGCCCACGTGGAAGAGGAGCTGGGCGACCTCCTCTTCCAGATCGTCTTTCACGCCGAACTCGGCGATGAAGAGCAGCGATTCAATTTCGCCACGATCGCTGATGCCGTGCGCGACAAGTTGACCTACCGTCACCCCCACGTCTTCGGCGACGTCGAGGTCAAGGATTCGAACGACGTGGCCTCGCGTTGGGAGGTGCTGAAGCAGAAGGAGAAGGGTCGTGCGAGCGTCACCGACGGCATCGCCTGGCAACTCCCGTCGCTGAGTCTGTACACGAAGCTCTTGCGCAAGGCAGCCCTCGTCGACCTCGCCTCGCGCACGGGCAGCGATGCCCTTCACGGGGCGCTCGACGCGCTGTCGGGGATCTCGTTCGACGACCATCCGGCCGACGATGCGCAGTCTTCGTCTGACGTGGACAACGCATGGGGCGACGCGCTGGTATCGGTGCTCGAAGCCGCGCAGTGGGCTGGCGTCGACCTCGAGGGCGTGGTGCGAGAACGTGCCCAACGGCTGCGCGATGAGATACGAACTATCGAGCAGCGCGCCAAGTAGCGATTCACCGAGGCCTACTAACCTTGCCTTGGGTTCAGACCCAGAGGAGATAGCCATGAGCGCGATTGAAGTTGTCCTAGGCCGCCAGATTTTGGATTCCCGTGGCAATCCCACGGTCGAAGCTGAAGTGCACCTCGAATCGGGGGCGTTCGGACGGGCCATCTCGCCCTCGGGCGCGTCGACTGGCATCCACGAGGCGGTCGAACTGCGCGACGGCGGCACTGACTGGGACGGTAAGGGTGTTCGTACGGCCGTGCACAATGTCAACACCGAGATTGCTGACGAGCTGGAGGGCTACGACGCCCAAGATCAGCGCTCGGTCGACTTCGCGATGATTGATCTCGACGGCACCGACAACAAGGGGCGTCTTGGCGCGAACGCGATTCTCGCGGTGTCGCTCGCAGTCGCGAAGGCGGCTGCGATGGAGACCGGACTTCCGCTCCACCAGTACATCGGCGGCGTGAACGCCCACGTCCTCCCGGTACCGATGATGAATGTCGTGAATGGTGGCGTACACGCGAAGAACTCGATCGACTTCCAGGAGTTCATGGTGATGCCGATCGGCGCCGCTTCGTTCTCCGAGGCGCTGCAGTGGGGCGTCGAGACCTACCACGCCCTGAAGAACGTGCTCGTCAAGCGTGGCCTGTCGACGGCAGTCGGCGACGAGGGCGGCTTCGCTCCCGACCTACCCGACAACGAGACGGCGGTGAAGGTGCTCGTCGAAGCAATCGAGTCGACCGGTCGCACGCCCGGCCGCGACGTGGCGATTGCTCTCGACCCGGCCGCGAGCGAATTCTTCCGTGACGGGGCCTACCACCTCGACGGCGAAGGCCGCGTGTTGTCGAGTCTCGAGATGATCGACTATTGGGCCGATCTCTGCAGCCGCTATCCCATTGTCTCGCTCGAAGACGGAATGGCCGAAGAGGACTGGGACGGGTGGGCGGCGCTCACGTCGAAGTTGGGTGCGAAACTCCAATTAGTTGGCGACGACAACTTCGTGACCAACTCGGAATTGCTGCAAAAGGGCATCGACCGCGGCATCGCGAACTCGATTCTCATCAAGTTGAACCAGATCGGCACACTCACCGAGACCCTCGACACCATGCGCCTGGCGAATCTGCACCAGTACAGCACCGTTGTCTCGCACCGTTCGGGCGAGACCGAGGACGTGACCATTGCCGACTTGGCGGTGGCGACGAACGCCGGTCAAATAAAGACCGGCGCCCCAGCGCGTTCTGACCGGGTGGCGAAGTACAATCAATTACTGAGACTCGAGGAACAATTAGGGGATCAGGCTCGTTTTCTAGGTGCAACGTCTTTGTCGGGGGCGGCAGGTGTCAGTTACTCATAGTTTTGCAACTCGTAATCGGAACCACTGGATGCTTCCTCTGGCCTTGGTTACGGCTGTCACGATGCTCGTCCTGTGGTTCCCCTTGACCGCGCTGTGGCACCAGCAGAGTGAGATTGACAACGCGGCGGCGCAGATTTCGGCGATCAAACAGCAGAGCACCTCGTTGCAGGCCCAAGCGAAGTCGGTGTCCTCCACGGCCGCAGCCACGCTGCTCGCGCGCGAGCAGTACCAGTTGGTGTCACCCGGCCAAAGTCTCATCCAGGTCCTTCCCGGCAACGGATCCGGGTACGTCGCCCAGAACGCCGGGGATCCTGGATTCCAGCCGCTCGTCTCGCCCACGTCGCAATCGTCGCTGACCACTGATCGGTCGTTCACCTCGGGTTCGCACAAGGCGTCCGGCGGGTTCCTAAAGCGATTCGTTCGCACGCTCGAGTTCTGGCGTTGAGCACATTTCGCGACGCTTCCCCATCTGATCTGGTCGCTATCGAGGAATTACTGGGTCGGACGCTCTCGGGGCGTTGCGCCGTGGTCGTCCGTCGCGTCGACGGTCGACCGGTCGTCATCGAAAACGAGCCTCATCTGCGCGACGGCACGCCGATGCCCACGCTCTACTGGCTGATCGACCGCGATCTACACGAAGCCGTCAGCCGGCTCGAGGGCAACGGGGGAGTCCACCGATTCGAAGAGATGGTCGACTCCGACGATTTGCAGAGGACCCACGACGAGTACGAGCAGCGGCGTAAGGAGGTCACGGTTCGTACCGACGGCGTCCAGGCGTCGGGCGGCGTCGGGGGCACGCGCATCGGCATCAAGTGCCTGCACGCCCACCTCGCGAATTTCCTCGTGGGAGCCGATGACCCCGTGGGTGCGCTGGTCGCCGACGTGGTGGGCCTGCCCGAACTGAGGATCGAGTCGGTTCGTGACTGAGAACGTCGCGGCGCTCGACTGCGGTAGTAACTCCACCCGACTGCTCATTGCCGATGGAGAGAACCGCCCCCTGCGGCGCGAGATGCGCATCACGCGGCTCAGCCAGGGTGTTGACTCATCGGGTTGCCTCGTGCCCGAGGCACTGCAGCGGTCGTACGATGTTCTCGCCGAGTACCGCAAGTACATGGACGAACTCGGCGTCGCGCGGGGACTGCTCGTCGCCACGTCAGCGGTACGCGACGCGTCCAACGGAGAGCAGTTCCTCGCGAGAGCCCACGAGATCACCGGCGTGCGTGCGCGGATTCTGAGCGGCGTCGAAGAGGCCACGCTTTCCTACGCTGGCGCGACGTCGGGTCTCGACGCCGATGAGCGCCCGACGATGATCGTCGACATCGGGGGCGGTTCGACCGAATTGGCGATGGTCCTCGAGGGGACGATGTTCAGTTTCTCTATGCAGCTGGGTTGCGTGCGCGTGACCGAACGCGCGCTCGGCAGCGGGGTGGTGAACGAGCAGAGCGCGCGTGCCGCCCAGGCCATGATCGCCGCCGAACTCGACCGCGCCTGGGACGAAGTGCCCGAGTTCGCCAGCGTCGTGGGCAAGGTGCGCCTGGTGGGCTTGGCGGGGACCGTCGCGACGTTGGCCCAACTGGACCTCGGGCTCGCCACGTACGACCGCGACGCGGTGCACCACCGGCCGATCAGCCGCGCGACCGTGTTGAAATGGCGTGACAGGCTTGCTCGCGAGACGCCCGATGTCCGCTTGACGCATCCGGGCATGGTGGTGGGGCGAGAAGACGTACTGGCGGCCGGTCTCTTCGTCCTGGACGCGGTCATGGCTCGACTCGGCGTGAACGAGCTGCTGAGCTCGGAGAACGACATCCTCGACGGAATCACGCAATCGCTGCTGGCGTTCTGATGTGCGCAGACCCCGCTGACCTGTAACGATGGTGGGGTGAGGGAACCTTCATGGTGACGACGAGAAGTTCGATCTATTCTCCAATCTCGCTGCACGGGCGGCGGGTGGTGCTACGCACCATGACCGAGCAGGACTACGAGGGCTGGCTCGACGTGCGCCGGCGCTGTCACGACTGGCTGCTCAAGTGGGAGCCGCGCTCGGCGCACTCGTCGCACCTCCCCGAGGACCAGCGCAGTTTCGTCAGTCGATGCGCGATTCGCGAACGTGAGCGCCAGATGGGGACCGGTTTCGGTTTCGGGATCTTCTTCGAGGGACGATTCGTCGGCGAGATTACCCTCTCCTCGATCCAACGTGGACCTCTGCAGTCGGCCTTCATCGGCTACTGGATCGACGAGAAGGTGGCCGGTCAGGGATTGATGCCCGAGGCGGTGGTCACCATGCTGCACTACGCCTTCGAGTCACTACGTCTGCACCGGATCGAGATCAACATCATCCCGAGGAACGCGCCGTCGCGGCGGGTCGTCGAAAAACTTGGGATTCGATGTGAAGGCGTCGCCGAACGGTACCTGGAGATTGACGGTGCGTGGGAGGACCACGCGCGCTACGCGATCACCGCAGAGGAATGGCATGACCGGGCCCCCGAGTTGGTGACCAACTGGCTGCTGCCGGGCGGGCACTAGACGGCGTCGTAGGTTCGAGCGCGCAGCTCGGTGAGCCGCGCGGTGCGTAGGGTTCCCTTCAGGGCAGTTGCAATACCCAGTCCCGCGAGCGCGCCGTCGCGCGGCAGTACGAGCAGGGAGTTCTCGACGCCGCGCGCGATGACCAGTCCCTGCACGCGCGCTTGACGGGCCAGGTGGTCGATCTGGTGGGCGTCGACGTCGCTCGCCAGTTCCACCACGGGATTCTCGTAGTTCGTATGCGAGAGACCGCGCAGATCGTGCAGCATCGTCATCATGACCCTGCTGACCTTCACCGACGAGCCGCTCACGTCATCCCACTCGACGGGGATCGGGTGCACTGCGAGACCCAGTTGCTCGGCGAGAAAGAACATCTCGGCGTCGTAGGCGAATCCGTCAATCATCCCGAGCAGCGCCAGCAGGCGCGCTGGGCCGATCTGGAAGCCCTTGCATCCACATTGCGTGTCGCGAACAGTGGTGCCCGCGTAGTGGCGCACCAGTTGGTGGAACGCGCCTCCCGCCACCGTGCGCAACGCCGATTCGTAGTTGATCCTTCCTTCACTCGTCCTTGAGCCGGGCGCGAGTGGACTCTCGACCAGTGCGTCGAGGATCTCGGGGAAGTGCGTTGGATCGATCGCCATGTCGGCGTCGGCGGCGATCACGTACTCGCCGCGCGCGAGTGCGATGCCGAGTCGAACCGCCGCACCCTTGCCGAGGTTGTGCGGCTGCTGGACGAAGAGCGTCTCGGGCAGATGGCCGTACACCGAATGGGCGACTTTCAAGGTGCCGTCCGATGAGCCGTCGTCGATCACGATGATCTCGGTCACGTCGGTGCCCAGCCGTTCGAGAACCGGCGCCAGACGCTGATAGCCGTTCATTAGACGCGCTGCTTCGTTGTAAGCGGGGATGACAATCGAGGTTTTGATGCTCACATTTTTACACTTACGGCCGTGCGGCTCCATAGAGGCCGAACGTGAAGATGGGCGCGAGGCTGACGTTGGTGCCGGTGTGCGCGGCCGCGATGATGGTGTCGGTACCCCAGGGCCCGCTGCCCGCGTACATCACGACGTGGTCGATCTGGTGGTCGCCGTCGAGGTTGTAATAGAAGAGCAGATCGCCCGGTTGCAGCTGATTGAGCGAGATGTGGCGAAGGTCGGCCCACTGCGTCTCGGTGGTGCGCGGGATCGTGAAGCCCACCTTGGCCCAGGCCCACTGCACCAGACCCGAGCAGTCGAATCCCACCCCTGGGGTCTCGCCGCCCCACACGTAGGGGACCCCGATCTCCTTCTTGGCCCATGCGAGGGCGTCAAGACCCTGGGCCGAGCCGGCCGCGGTGCCGGTGATCACCGGCGGTGTCGCGGCTTGGATCGCGGCGATCACCAAGTTCGCCGCCGACTGACCGCCGACCGCCGAAGCGGCGGCGACCGCCGACGCTTCGGCGTTGGTGTTGTGCGCCTTCGCCGCGGCGACACCCACCTTGATCTCGTAGGCGATGATCTCAGTCTTCAATTTGGCGGTCACGACGGCGAGCGTGGCCTGGGTGGCGTTCTCGTTGCGGACGTTCTGGGCGAGCATGGCCTGCATCTGCACGGTTTGGGCCTGGACCTTCGATCGCTGGTTCGCGACGTCGGCGATCGTGACGTCGAGCGAATGCTTCTCGGCTTCGTAGGTGTTCTTCAACTGGTTGAGATTCCCGATCACCTGGTCCTCGTAGACCGTGCGGGCGTCGCTGCGAGTGATGTTCTGCTCGAACAGCGCGAGGATCTGGGCGTCAGCGGCGCCAAAGACGTAGGCCCGCACGATGGCCGTCACCATGGCGGCCGAGGTGACCTTGATGGCGGCACGCTTCGTCACCACCTTGGCTTGGAGATTGGTGAGGTTGACGTCGAGGGTCACCAGGTTGGACTTGGCGGCGTCGTAAGCGTTGGCCGTTATTTCAGAGGTCTTTTCCTGCTGCGCGAGCTCGGCCGAGAGGTTGGCGATTTCCTTCTGGGTGTCCTGGATGGACTGGGCGTGGGCGCTCGTGGGGGCCAGAAGCGTGACGAGCACTAGGCCAGCCATTAACAAAGGGGAAATTGATTGTGTCGTGCCCCAACGACGCACGCGAACCATAAGTCCAGCCTAGTTAGCGAACCTAAGAAATCGGGGAGAATCGGACGCTTTAGATTGCGTTACGGTTACAACGCAATAGTTCCGCGTGGGGGCGTAGCCCAATTGGCAGAGGCAAGGCGCTTAAACCGCCTCCAGTGAGGGTTCGAGTCCCTCCGCCCCTACGCGGTGTCTGGCCGGTCCAATTCTTTAGTAGCGTTGCCCCCGTGGCTAAGAGCGCAACAGGTAAATGGGTCAGCAGAGTCGGGTCGTCGGGAGGCGGCAAGGCGTACAAGAAGACGCGTCCGGGGAACTACTACGGCATCCTCGTACTCATCGTGGTGCTGGGCCTCCTCGCCACGGTGTGGGCTCGCTACGAGTACCAGCACCCTGGTTCGAAGGCCAAGGGAGCCCCGCCCGCGATTGGTACCACCTGGTACGCCGCGCTTTCCATCCAGGCCTGTGGCAAGACCCTTCCCTTCCTTTCGACTGACTCCACCGTTAAGGGTGGCCTCACCGTACAGCCCGCCGACGTCATCAAGGTGAGCCCCGTCTCGGCAGCCGACTCGGGTGCGAACGCGACGTTGGCCCAGTTCGCCAACGAGTACCCGGGCCTCATCGTCAGCTCGTCCGAGCTCGCGGTGCCCGCGGCGGGCGGCAAGACCAATGCTGCCACGACGTTCCACAACGGCAATTCGTGCCCGGCGACGTCTAAGTACGCCGGACAGACGGGTAAGGTCGAGTTCGCCTACTGGACGTCCTTCGGTCAGAAGTCGGCGACGATCACGACAAACCCCGGTGCGATCAAATTCTCGGAGTACCTGCGCGTCACCATGGCCTTCGAGCCGACCGGCGTCACACCGACTGCCCCGGCGCAGACGACCGTCAACGACATGGTGAAGGCCGGTTCTGCAGGCACCAGCACCACCACGACGACCGCCGTCACCACCACGGTGGTTCCAACGACTACGACTCCGTCAAGTTCTTCGTCAACGACCACCACCGCCAAGGCGACCACGACCACCGCCAAGGGCTGAGCTTGAAGTCGATCATTCTGGTCGGCGGGGAGGGGACACGTTTACGTCCTTTGACGTACCAGACCCCCAAGCAGATGTTGCCGCTCGTGGGCGTGCCGATGATCGAGTGCGTCCTTGAGACCCTTGCCAAGCACGGCGTCACCGATGCGGTGTTGGCGCTCGGCTATTTGCCTGACCGGTTCATCGAGGCCTACCCGAGCGGGGTGATCTCGGGCGTGAACGTCACCTACGTGACCGAACCCGAACCCCTCGATACGTCGGGGGCGATTCGCTTCGCCGCGACTTTTGCCGACATCAAAGAGACGTTCCTCGTCATCAACGGTGACGTCCTCACCGCCCTGAACATCTCAAAGTTGATCGAGTTTCACCACAGTCATGGCGCCGAAGCAACGATTGCGCTGCACCCGGTGGAGGACCCGTCGCGCTTCGGCGTCGTGCCGACGGCGCCCGACGGACGCGTGATCGCCTTCGTCGAGAAGCCACCCCGCGACGAGGCACCGACCAACCTCATTAACGCGGGCACCTACGTCTTCGAGCCGAGCGTGCTCGACAAAATCGCCTCGAGCGGACGCGTCAGCGTCGAGAGGGATACCTTCCCTGCTCTCGCGGCCGCGGGCTCGCTCTATGCGATGCCCGACGATGCCTACTGGATCGACACGGGCACGCCCCAGGCATTCCTGCAGGCCAGCGTCGACGTGCTCGAGGGCCGGTACGCCGTTCGCGCGGTCTCGGGCATCGCCGACGGAGCATGGATCCATCCCTCCGCTACGGTGGATCCGAGCGCAGTGGTCACTACTTCGGTGGTCGACCGAAACTGCGTAGTTGGCGCGAATGTCGTGCTCGACCACGCGGTGCTGTTGCCGGGTGCCGTCGTGCAGGTCGGTGCGAAAGTGCGTTCGTCAATAATCGGTCCGAGTGCCGTGATCGGGAGTTATTCGGTCTTGGGCGCCACCTGCGTGGTCGGGGCCAATGTCATCGTCGCCCCCGAATCGCAGTTGTCCGGTGACGTGCGTCTGGGCGGCGTGTAGTCAGCGAAAGAGGTCGTCGTTGGCGGAGCGGATGATGTCATCACCCACTGAACCTTCGCCGAAATAGGTCTCATCCAGCCCGCGCAGTAGCGCGAACGGCGTTCCCTTCGCCTTACCGAGCACCAGATTCGCCGCCCCGGCGATCTCGTCAACGATTGCGACCTCGGTCGCCTCGAGTAATCGCCCGTTCGTGTCGGTCGTTCCACGAAGGTCCAGGATCGGCCGAACGCCGGCTGATCCGAGGGCGACGTCGGTGACCCCTTGACGCCAGACCCGACCGAAGGTGTCAGTGATGACGACCGCGACGTCGACGTGGCGACGACGACGGATCTCCGCGCGAAAACGCCGCGCTGAGCGGTCGGGCTCTTTGGGCAGCAGCACGGCCGTGCCGTCGAGGGTGTTCGAGAGGTCGATGCCGGCGTTGGCGCTGATGAAGCCGTGGTGGGTCTCGGTGATGCGAAGTGGGCCACGTCGTCGCAGGACCCTCTTCGCCTCGTGTTCGATGAGGGCGATCTTGTGGTCCTCGGTGCCGTCGAAGGCGACGACACGGCCTTCGGACTTCGAGACGACTTTGCTGGTGACGATAATCAGGTCGTTCGTCTCGAGGGCGAGACCCTGATGGTCGAGGGCGTGGAGCAGCATGGTCACGAGGTCGTCGCCCTCACCCACGAGACCGACACCCTGGACCGCAATGACTCGCAATTCGTTCATGCGAGCACCGCTCGGGCGAGTCGTCGGGCGTTTTCCCGCTCGGCCATGATCGTCGTCGTGACGATGACCCGAATGCCGGTCGCCTCGATACTCGGGGCGTGCCGGGCGTCGGCCTCGTCGATGATCAGCGTGCCGATCAAGCCGTCGTAGAAGTTGGCGACGCCGACGCAACTCGCCTCGTAGCCCAGTTCGCCGAGGAGCCGGTCGGCGGGGCCCTTCAACGCGACGCCGTTGATGATTGGTGAAACGGCGACCACGTCGTCGCGGCGCCGTGTGATGATGTCGCGCACGCCGGGCACCTGAAGGATCGGATCGATCGAGATGAGCGGATTGGACGGAGCGATGACGATTCGCTCGCTTCGTTCGAGCGCATCGATCACCTCGGGTGAGGGCGAACTCTGCTCGACGCCGCGCACCGTCACCGACCGCGCGACGACGCCGTGACGGTGCTTGACGAAATACTCCTGGAAACTGAGTTCACCCACTTCGGTGTCAAAGACCGTGGCGATTGAATCGTCGGTGACGGGAAGCAGTCTGACCCTGAGCTTCAAATGTCGGCCGAGCTCCGCAGTGACCTGGGTCTTCGTGGCTCCTTCACTCAGTCGTTGAGAGCGGTAGAGGTGGGTCGCCAGGTCGCGATCGCCGAGACGGAACCAGGCCTCGCCGCCCAGCGCGTCGAGTTCGTCCATCACCCGCCACGTCTCGCCAGCGAGCCCCCAACCGAGGTCGTCGTTGTTCAGCCCGGCGAGGGTGTAGGCAATGGTGTCGAGATCGGGGCAGATGGTGAGCCCGTGCAGGACCATATCGTCACCCACGTTGACGACCGCCGTCAGTTCGCTCGGGTCAGTCTCGTCGCTCAGGGCCTTCAGGAGTCGCGCGGCGCCTACGCCGCCGCTCAGAACTGTGATCACCCCCAAAACCATAGATGGGCTTGGGTAACATCGTTTGCTGTGAGCACTAATTCCTTAAGTGCCGGTTGGCCCGGCAGCCCCTCGTTCGTCGTCTTTCGCTTGGATGGGGGAATCGTGCAGCGCGTCGTCCAGGAAGGCGACCTCGACGACGTCCGGCCGTGGGCGTCGGTGTCCAAGATGGCGGTCGCCATGGCGTTTGGCGTCGAGGTCGACTGGGGACTGCACAAACTCACCGAGTCGATCGGACCGCGTGGTGCCACCTTGTCCAATCTCCTGTCGCACAGCAGCGGTCTGGGTCTCGAGGAGGACGACCCGGTGGTCGACGTCGGCACCAAGCGCGTGTACTCGAACTACGCAATCGATTGCGCGGTGCAGGCGGTCGTGGGCGACAACGATCCCGCGCAGTGGCTCGAGTACCGGCTCTTCGGTGGTTTTGGCATGAGCACGACTCGCCTCGAGGGTCGGCCGTCGTCGGGGGTCGTAGGTTCGACCGAGGACCTCCTACGTCTCGGTGTCGCGTGGTTGCGACCCGACGGCATCGCGAAAGAGACGCGTGACCGGTTCATCACGCCGTTCATCCCTACGCTCGACGGCATCGTGCCCGGCTTTGGAAGGTTCTCGCCATGTCCGTGGGGTCTCGGTCCCGAAGTACGCGGGGACAAGCAGCACTGGATGGGCGACTGGCCTGCGGAGAGCTTCGGTCACTTTGGCCAGAGCGGAGCACTGATGCTCTTGAACGTCCAGGAGAACGTCGGGGTTGTCGCGACGAGCACCGAGAACTTCGGTCCCTGGGCGGTCAAGTTGTGGCCCGAGTGGACGAGTGCGATGCGTAAGTTGGCACTCGCTTCGTGAGCGACTCCACGACGCTGCGAGTCGGGCTTGACCTGGACGGGTCGCTCGAGTCGCTCGACAACACGATGACAGATCTCGCCGACGCCCTGAGCGCGACGGGCGAGTGTCAACTAGTGCGTTTTCGCACCGTCAGCGCACCGCGGTCCGACCAGGAGCGGACGTTGTCCTTTCACCAACTCTGGATGCCCTTTTGGCGTCGCAGTCTGGGCCCGTCCATCGATACCAAGCTGCCGCCCGTCGACGTCATCCACGTCGCCGGGCTCGTAACGCCGCCCACCAAGCACGTGCCGCTCATTATTTCGGTCGACGACCTTCGTCCACTTCGTGGTGAGTCGAGTGAGCATCAGCGCATCAAGCAACTCCAGCGTGCCGTCGGGCGCGGTGCGGTACTGGTCGCGTCGAGCCGCGCCGCCAGCCACGAAGTGCAGGACGTCCTCGGGCTGCAACGCAGCGAGATCGTGGTGGTGCCGCCCGCGGTACCCACCGTCGCGGCCACCGAGCATGGACGGGACCTGGTCGTGAACATCACGGGTCTCGACGATCGATTTCTCGCCTTGGCACCGGCGCTCGTGCAGTTCGTGCAACGAGAGCAGGCTCATCTGGTGGCGGTGACGAGCACTGCGGTCGGCCAGCGCATCCGCGCGACCGGACTCCCGGTGACGCTGCTCGGTCGCAAGGAGGCTCGCGCCGCGCTCGCGCGTGCGCGCGTGGCACTCCATCTCTCTGACGGGGCCCGATTCCCATCGTTCGCGATCGCGGCATTGAGTGCCGGCGTGCCCACCATCGCGCTCGCCACCGACATCAACCGTGAACTCCTCGGCGGCGCGGCGGCGCTGGCGTTCGACGACGACGAGGTGATGACGATGCTGCCCATCGTCTGGTCGAGCGAGGCCCGTCGCTCGATCATGGTGAGCGCGGGGCGTTCGAGGTCCATTGATTTCGAGCCCGCGAGCGCGGCGGATGCCTACGTGACCCTGTATCGAAATGTCGTGCGAGGCTGGCACCAATGAAACGGATTATCACGCTGAGCGTCGACCAGTTGTACCGGCGTCAACCCGGCGGGATCGCCACGTACGTGCGTGGACTCGTGTACGGCCTGGCCGCCCTCGACGAGCCGATCGACCTGGTGGGCCTCGCGCCTCGCGACGCGACACCTCCCGAGGCGCTCGACCTCCCGCTGCGACTGCGCGCGGCGGCGCTTCCGCTCAACCTCCTGACCAGGCTCTGGCCCCTGATGCCACTCGGCGTACCGAAGGAGTCCCAGGTCGTGCACGCCACCTCCATGGCCGGTCCCTTCGGGGGAGGAGTGGCTACAGCCGTCCATTCGGTGGCGATGCACGATCTGTTGTGGCGTGACGAGCCCGGGGCTACGACCAGGGCGGGGATCAAGTTCCACGAGGAGCGTCTGTCGCTCATCAAACGGCGAGGTGATCTACGCGTCTTCACCACGTCGCCGGGACTGGCCGAGCGTCTGGTGGACCTCGGGGTCGCCGAGTCGCGCATTCGCGCGGTTCGTCTCGGGGTCGACGACGCCACCGCGCAGGCGGCCGACGCGGCGACCGTGCGCGAACGGCTCGCGGCCAACGGCGTCACTGGTCCGTACACGCTCTACGCGGGAACGAGGGAGCCGCGAAAGAACCTGGAACGCCTCATCGAAGCTCACCGCATCGCGCGTTCCCGATCCGAGGGCCTCGGTCCACTCGTACTGGTGGGACCGCCGGGGTGGGGCGGGGTTGCGACTTCTGACGCGACGGTGATCGGAATGGTGGACCGGTCCGTGTTGCTCGGCCTCTATCGCGACGCCGCGGTGTTCGCCTACGTCCCTCGGGCCGAGGGCTGGGGACTGCCGCCGGTCGAAGCGCTCAACGCGGGCGCCAGGGTCGTTGCGAGCACGACGACGCCGAGCGTACAGAGCAATCCCAGCGTCGTCTTGGTGGATCCGCTCGACGTCGCCTCAATCGCCAAGGGACTCAGCGAGGCCCTCGAGCAGGGAGTCGACGCGCAGAGCGTGTTCACACGCCGGGCCTCGGTCGCAGAGTTGACGTGGCGCAACGCTGCGCTTGATCACCTGGCGGGTTGGCAGTGAAGGTCGGCCTCGACGTCTCAGCGGTGCCCGCGCACCTCGCCGGCGCGGGGCGATACATCGTCGAACTTGCGCGACGGCTTCCCTCCTACGACGTCGATACGACCCTCGTGACGCGAAGTGACGATGCATTGCGATGGGCGCAGTGGTCACCGTCGTCGACGATCTCGTCGATC
Organism: Acidimicrobiaceae bacterium; assembly: GCA_003132165.1. Taxonomy (GTDB): domain Bacteria; phylum Actinomycetota; class Acidimicrobiia; order Acidimicrobiales; family RAAP-2; genus RAAP-2. Next base: position 37,073 of record PKWW01000050.1, read on the forward strand.
GTGCCGTCCTCGCGAGTTCCGAGAATCGTCTATGAGGCATATCAACTCGGCGCATCACGCACGGCTCGCGCGGTCGACGTTTGGCATGCGCCGCACTACACGATGCCGCGCCGGGGCGCTACACCCACCGTCGTCACCATCCACGACCTGACGTTCTTCACGAATCCCGATTGGCACGAACGTTCGAAGGTGGCGTTCTTTCGACGAGCGATTGCGTACTCGTCACGTCACGCCAAGGTGCTCGTCAGCGTGAGCGACTTCACCGCGCGCCAGATTGACGAATTCCTTCCGGGCCACGCCCCCGTCGTCGTCGCGCCGCACGGCGTGGACCTCGAACGATTCACGACCATCGAAGCCGACGATGGGCGGTTGTTCATCGATCACGGGCTACCGATCGGCGTGCCCTACATCTTCTTCCTGGGGACCGTAGAACCGCGAAAGGGTCTCGACGTCCTCCTGGCGGCCTTCGCCGAAGTGGCCAGCACCGACACCAGCGTCGAGTTGTGGATTGCGGGGCAGGCGGGCTGGGGACTTGAGGAGTTCGACGCCGAATTACTTCGCCACTCCGCCAGCGCGCGTATCCGACGACTCGGCTTCGTAGCCGAGGAGGTGCTGCCGGCACTGCTGCGCCAGTCAAAGGTGGTGGCCTACCCCTCGAGGGGCGAGGGCTTCGGACTGCCGGTACTCGAAGCGCTCGCCTGCGGGGCGGTCGTCGTCACCTCGCGAGGTACGGTCATGGAAGAGGTGGCGGGCACGACCGCTCGCTTCGTTGATGTTGGCGACCACGAGGGTTTGGCCTCCGAGTTGTTGGAAAGTATGAACCTGAACACTGAACAACGTGCACAGATCTCATTGGCCGCGCGCGAGCGTGCTGAGGGATTCACCTGGGGAGCGTCGCTCCGTCAGCACCTGGTGGCTTACAATCTCGCGCAAAGCGGAGTGTAGAGAATGCGGGCATTTATCACTGGTGGTGGTGGCTTCGTGGGACGCCATTTGCGAGAGCACCTTGAGTCGCTGGGTGATGACGTCGCGTCGGTCGACGTGGAATGCGACGTCACGAACTTGGAGAGCGTCAGCGCGTTCCTCGCCGCGAACGAGCCCGAGGTGATTTACCATCTCGCAGCTCTTACGCACGTGGGCGATTCGTGGGCCAACCCGAAGGAGTACACGCGCGTGAACGTCCTCGGCACCAAGAACCTGCTGGATGCGGCGCGCTCGGTCGTACCCGACGCCGCCGTCGTGTTCGTGAGCTCAGCTGACGTCTACGGGATAGTTCAAGAAGTGGACCTGCCGCTCGTCGAGTCGTTTCGCACGGCGCCGGCGAATCCTTATTCATCGAGCAAGCTTGAGGCCGAACACTTCGCGCGCGACGCTGCGCGCGAGTCGGGCCAACGCGTCATCATCGCGAGGCCCTTCAACCACGTAGGTCCTGGTCAGTCGCTCCAGTTCGTCGTACCTGCGCTCGTCAGCCGACTCCTCGAGGCGAGCGACGAGCGCCGCGGCGAGATTGCGGTGGGCGACCTGTCGACCAGGCGCGACTTCAGCGACGTACGTGATGTCGTGAGGGCGTACCGACTGCTCGCTCGACTCGGTAAGTCCGGCGAGGTGTACAACGTCGCCTCAGGGCACGACACGGCGCTGATCGACATCGCCAACACGCTGCGTAAGCAGATCGCTCCGGACGTGCAACTGGTTGTGGACCCGTCGCTCCTGAGGCCCGTGGAGATTCCGGTGATGCGCGGAAGTTTCGAGAAGCTCCACGAGGCGACCGGTTGGGAACCGGTCATCACGCTCGAGAAATCACTACGCGACGTCATTGCCGATATTCGATCGCAACGGGAGAAAGTCTGAAAATACCTGCAAAAGCCCTGATTTGGATGCTCGCCCGCCCGGAGAGGGCCCCTTTCGGGAACTAGCCTTAAAGGACTGATGGAATCTCGTGCTCCGGCCGTTGTTGCCGTCGTCGTTACCACCGGTCCAGGCCCCGGCCTCGAAGCGACCTTGGCTTCGCTGGTGGCTCAGGACTATGAGGAACTAAGCCTGCTCGTCGTCGCGAACGGGGAGACCGAGCACGTCCCGGCACGGGTCGCCGCAGTGGCACCGAGTGCCTTCGTGCGGACTCTGGACGAGAACAAGGGCTTCGCCGCCGCGTGCAATGAGGCGTCGTTGATGGTGGAGGGTTCGGCGTTCTTCCTCTTCTGCCACGACGACGTCCGCCTCGAGCCCGACGCCGTGCACCTCATGGTCGAGGCGGCTTTTCGCACGAACGCCGGGATCGTGTCGCCCAAGGTCGTTGCGTACGAGGACCCGATGATTCTCCTGCACGTCGGCCAGACGTGTGACCGCTTCGGTGTGGCGCACGAGCGCGTCGAACCCGGCGAAATCGACCACGGTCAGCAGGACCTCGAACGCGACGTGTTCGTGGCCCCCGGCGGGGTGATGCTCGTTCGTTCGGACTTGTTCGCGACCTTGCGCGGCTTTGACCCGTTGATCCCCGTGCTCGGCGAGGACCTGGACCTCTGCTGGCGCGCGCAAGTGGCGGGCGCACGCGTCGTGGTGGCGCCCCAGGCGAAGATCGCGCACCGCGAGACCATCGCGACCGGCGAGCGACTGGTGACGGCCGTGGGAACGCGTCGAGCGAGCCGCCAGGACCTGCAGCGCCGCCACCAGTTGCTCGTGGTGGCGACGGGGTGGAGTTTGCGCGCGACGCTCTCGACGCTGTTCCTGCTCTTCACCATGGACCTGATGGAGTTCTCGCTCGCGCTACTCGGACGTGATGCCGATCGGGTCGGAGCGATTCTTGGTTCCTGGAGGTGGTTGTTGCATAACCGCAAGCGCATCCGAGAGCGCCGCCGCCAACTCCGTGCCACGCGAGTGCTCTCGGACGAGGAACTTCGTCGTCTTCAAGTAGGTGGCGCGAGTCGACTGAAGCGATTCTTCTTGACGCTGCTTCGCGACGGTCTCGACCGCGCGAGGGGCATCTTGCCCGAGCACGAGATACCTGAGGAGATCGACGAAGGCGAGAGTTCGGGCGTCGGTTTCGCCGCGGCCTTCGCCGAAGACGAGGAGTTCGACGAGATCCCCGAGAGTGGCGCTCTGGAACTGCGGAATCGACCCTCGAGATTCCTCACGTCGTTCCGCTCGCAGGCGATCATCGTCATCACGGTGCTGGTTCTCTGGTTCATTGGCTCGCGCAACTTGGTGGCCACGCACCTGCCGCTGATCGGACGCCTCGCACCGCTCGATTCGTGGTGGTCGACGTGGCGGCACTTCTTCGCGTCATGGTCACCCGCGGGGCTCGGCTCGGGAACACCTGGTTCGCCCGGTTACGGCGTGCTCGGGTTCGCGGGCACGTTCGTCCTCGGCCGGATGGGAATACTTCCCCGACTTGCGTTGATCGGCGCGGTGCCCTTCGGGGCGGCCGGCGTCGGTCGCCTGCTTCGCGGTCGAGTCTCCAACCGGGCCCGCGTGATCGCGTCGGTGTCCTACATGGCGTTCCCGCTCGGCCTCAACATGATTGGTGAGGGCCACGTCGACGTGCTCCTCGTGATCGCGGGTCTTCCGTTGATCGTACGGCGAATATTCGAATTGATGTACGTGCCGGGTTTTCGCATGACGATGTATCCCGAGCCGGTGCCGTTCGGACATCGCGGATGGCGCTCCACTGAAGCCGGTCAACGCATGGGCACGATCATGCTGATCGCGCTTCTGAGCGCCATGGCACCCGCGACGCTCGTGCTGGTCGTCCTCGTGGTCGCCGGCGTCGTGATCGCGCGGATCTTCGAGCCCGACGAGAATCGTGGGCTGGTGCGTTCGTGGCGTCTACTCGGCTCGTTGCTGTTGAACGCGGCGATCTTCCTGCTGCCGCTCAGCGTTGACGTAGCCATCGCTGGCCGTCGAGCGCTCGGGGTCTTCGGCCTGCCCCGTGGACCGTGGTCGGCACCTTCGTTCACCGATCTTCTGCGCGGTGTGGACGGCACCTTCGGGGCGAATGCGCTGGGCTGGCTGCTTCCGGCGGCGGCCGTGCTCGGAATGCTTCTGTGTCGCAACGAACGCAGGGCTGTCGCTTCGAAGGTCGCCACGATCGCCACGCTCACCCTGGTCGTTGCGACGCTCGACGTGCACCACTGGATGGGTTCGTTCGCGCCCGACCTCGACGTGCTGCTCGCGCTCTATATGGTGATGGTCGCGACGCTGATTGGACTGGGTTTCAGCGCAATCGAGCTCGACCTTCGACAGTCCGGTTTCGGCTGGCGTCAGGTCTTCGCCGCCGCGACCGTCGTTTCGTTGGTGGTGGCGGCAGTGCCGTTCCTCGCCAGTTTCGCGAGCGGACGCTTCGATCTTCCTACGACGAGCGTCGCCGAGTCGCTGAGCACGTTGGCGCCTTCCAATTCGGGGGGATATCGCGTGCTGTGGCTGGGCGATCCCTCAGTGCTCCCCGTGCCGGGTTGGTCAATCGCCCCCGGACTCGAAGCCGCGACGTCCATGAACGGACTACCGGGCGGATCGTCGCTGTTCGCGCCGCCCGACTCGGGCACCACCGACGTACTGCTCTCGGCGCTACAGATGGCCCTCGAAGGTCGAACCGTGCGGCTCGGTCAGTTGCTCGCGCCCGCGGGAATCTCGACCATCGTGGTCATGGACGCCGGCGCACCCGAGCTGTCGGGTGTCCAGTCCGTGCCGCTGCACCCGGTGCCGGTGGGCCTGACGACCGCACTAAGCCTCCAGACCGACCTCTCCCTCGAGCTGCAGACGAACTCGGTCGAGGTCTTCTCCAATTCGATGTTTCACGGTCTGGTGTCGGCTTCGCCGATGACCTCGGGTACCGCAGGGCCCGCCAAGGCTATCTTCACCCCCACGTCCAATAGTGGTGCCGTCGCGGCGGACACGACGGTCATAGCGGGGCTCGCGCCGGCGAGTGCCTTTGCTCTGGACGTGAACGGTCGGCCAATACCGCGCACGACTTCTTTTGGATGGGCGCCGACCTATGAGGTCGGGTCCGTTTCCTCGAGCGCAACCGGACAACTGGTGCTGCACCAGTTCCCACTGAACGGGATCCTGGCGGGCTTCACCTTGAGCCTGTGGGCCATCGTCTGGCTGGGCTTCGGTCTCGTCCAACGCCTCGAATGGCTCTTCACCGGCCGACGACGCTCCGTCGTGGCGCGTCACGCGAGGACCGAGAAATGACCAGGTTGCGCATCCCCCTGTTGTTCGTGCTAGTCCTGGCACTCGCCGCGGTAGGTACCGCGGCGACCCTCGAGAAGTCGACGAACGTCCCGGTCGGACCCGGATCGCTCACGCAGAACGCGGAGTCGACCGCTCTCTACTGCAGCGGTCTCTCGGGAACTACGGGAACCGCGGTTGGCCACGTGACCTACTTGAACACGACCGGTTCGACGCGCACGGTCAACCTCGAGGTTGCTTCGGACACTGCATCGTCCGAGTTGTCCTCGCTCACGCTCGCGCCCCACTCGTCGAAATCAGTGAGCCCCCAGGCCACCGTCAAGGGTATTTCCTACGCCGTGGCCGCCCAGGTCAATGGCGGAGGCGTCGTGGGCGAGGAAGTGGCCCAGGGCGCCACGGCGGAGTCGCCGTGCACCTCGGCGGGCGTCACCGACTGGTACGCGACCGGATTCGACACGACCGTCGGATCGACGGCCGTTCTCAGCATTTACAACCCGACCGCGACGGCGGCCGTCTTCAACATCACCGTGTTCACCGCGAATGGCTTCGCCGCCCCGGCGTTGTTTCAGGGAATGTCGATTGGCGCACACGCGCAGATCGAGGTCAATCTCGGCGCCCAGATCGTCAACGCGTCCAACGTCGGCGTGCACGTGCGCGTGCTACGCGGTTCGATCGTCATCGTGGGCGTGCAGCACTCGGGATCACTGACCTCGTTCAACTCCGGTCAGAGTTCACTCGCGACGAGCGCCTGGTTCCCTCGAGTCACGACGGTGACGGGAGCCGATGCGCAGATTCGCGTGACCAATCCCGGTTCCGAGCCGGCGAACGTCGTCGTTGACGTCGCGCTCTCGTCCTTCAAGGTCGCGCCCCAGACCATCACGGTCGCGGGCGACTCCAGCGGCGACATCGTAATCACGCCCAATTCGGCGATTCCCGCCCATGGCTACGCGACCGTGCAACTGAAGTCGGACCGTCTCATCGCCACCTCACTGTTGACCGGCTCCAGTGCGGGCTTGGCCCTGTCCGCGCCGGTGATCCCGTCCAACGAGTTCCTGGTCGCGGACTTCTCGGGCAGGGGTTTTGACGCCGCCACGGTCACGAACACCTCGCCCAAGCCGGTCACGGTCACCTTTGCAACCATGGCGACCGGGACTCGCACGAGCGTGAAGGCTTCGACGCAGTTGGCGGGTGGCGCGACGGAGAGCATCCTCGGCCTCTTCAGCGGGTTGACGACCTTGAAGGGCAACACGTTGTTCGTGACGAGTTCCAAACCATCCCTGGTAGTGGCCACGACACTGCCCACCACACCGGTCGGCGTGATAGTAGTGGCCCCGTTAGACGGCCGGTAATGTCGGTGGCTGCCAGTTCGGCGCAGCCGCAACGGGCGCCGCTGGAGCGTTGGTCGTGGTCTCCTCGCCCGACTTCTTGCTGCTCACGCCCCTGAGCGTGCTGACGGTCTTGGTGCCGTGTGCGTGGACCGGCTCGCCGTGGGCTTCGTCGATCAATTGCGCGGCGGTCTCGCCGTCGATGGTCTCGTGCTCGAGCAGCGCGCGGGTGAGCGCCTCAAGACCGCGACGGTGCAGTGTCAGGACCTCGATGGCCCGGGCTTCCTGCTCGCGAAGGATCCGCTCGACCTCGTCGTCGATGATCTGGGAGGTGTGGTCCGAGTAATCACGTGTGTGCATGAGGCCCTCGCCGAGGAAGACCTCGCTGTTCGAGGCCCACGCCATCGGTCCGATTTCCTTGGACATGCCCCATTCACGGACCATGCGTCGCGCGAGCTCAGTGTTGCGCTGCAGGTCGTCCGCCGCGCCGGTCGAGAGGTCGCCGTAGACGAGTAGTTCGGCGACGCGTCCGCCCATGCGCATGCAAAGCGAGTCTTCGAGGTGCTCGCGCGCCATGATGTGGCGATCCTCTTCGGGCAGGGTCATGGTGACACCCAGGGCCATGCCGCGAGGAATAATAGTCAACTTGTGCAGTGGGTCAGTCTTGTCGAGCACGTAGGCGAGCAACGCGTGTCCGCTCTCGTGATAGGCGATGCGCTCGCGCTCGTCGTCCATCAGCACCATCGTGTCGCGCTGCTGGCCCATCATGACCCGGTCGCGGGCTGATTCGAAGTCCTCCATGCCAATCGTCGTGGAATGACGACGCACGGCGTGCAGAGCGGATTCGTTTACGAGGTTCGCCAAGTCGGCGCCGCTCATGCCCGGGGTGCCACGTGCGACCATTGCGAGGCTCACCGATGCGTCCAGGGGTTTGCCCTTGGCGTGCACTTCGAGGATCGGGAGGCGTTCGTCGAGGTCGGGGAGTGGCACCACGATCTGGCGGTCGAAACGACCCGGACGAAGGAGCGCGGGGTCGAGCACGTCGGGACGGTTGGTCGCCGCGATGACGACGACGCCTTCGGAGGGGTCGAAACCATCCATCTCGCTCAGCATCTGGTTGAGGGTCTGCTCACGTTCGTCGTGACCGCCGCCTACACCGGCACCGCGCTTGCGACCGATGGAGTCGATCTCATCGATGAACACGATGGCCGGCGACTGCTTCCGGGCCGTGGCGAAGAGGTCACGCACCCGGCTGGCACCGACGCCGACGAACATCTCCATGAAGTCCGAACCCGAGACCGAGAAGAAGGGTACGCCCGCCTCGCCGGCGACGGCGCGCGCGAGCATGGTCTTACCGGTGCCCGGAGGGCCGACGAGAAGGATGCCTTTGGGGATCATCGCGCCGATCTCCTTGTAGCGAGCGGGCGTCTTCAGGAACTCGACGACCTCGCTGATCTCCTGTTTCACGCCGAAGTACCCGGCGACATCGGCGAACGTGGTCTTTGGGCGGTCCTGATTAAATTGCTTGGCCTTGGAGCGGCCGACGGACATCATTCCGTTCATCTGCCCGCGTGCTTGACGGCTGGCGTAGAACATGAAGCCGGCGAAGATAAGAATCCAGATCAGGTAGGGAAGGAACGTCGAGGCGAAACTCGAGGGATTGGCGAACGTGACGCTGACGTTGTTGTTGCGCAGAAGGTTGACTTCGTCAGAGATCGCCGGCACCGGGCCGTTGACGCTGTAGTTGACCCCGCTGGTCAACTGGCCGGTGATGATGCCCGACGAGTTGTTGATGCTGGCCGAAATGACCCCCTGATGGCGGGCGTCGTGCAGGAGTGTCGAGTACGAGAGGGTCTTGACGGTCTTACTGGAGAAGAGGGGGTGGATGATGAGGAAACCGAGGACAAAGGCCACGATTGCGAACGTGATGAAGCGGCGGCGCGACTCGGGCGCCATGGGCTTGTTGCCACCGGGTAGTAACTTCTTGAAGCCGGATTTCTCGTCTGGGGGTGTACTCACGCTCTCCAATCTAGGGGCGAACTGCGACACGCTGTCCCGGGCCCTGTGTATAACTCTTGAGTTGTTAGCGTAAGGGCTTGTGAGTTCGACAACGGCGGTGGATCCTAAGAATCAGCCAAGAAGTGTGGCTATCTTCGTGGGCTGTCTGGTGGGCTTCCTGTTGGGCGAAATCGTCGCCACTCTCTTGATCCAGATATCGGCCCAATTGAGCCATTTTCCCGGAGGACTTCAGGCGCTGGCGCGCCTGTCGACGCCGCCGTGGTGGTCGAACGTGTGCGGACTGGTCGGGCTCTGGGTGGGCTTTGGAGCTTCGATTTACTACGCGCGCGAACACGCTGGGCTGAAGAGTCTCGATCACCAGTGGCGCATCAAGTCGTCGGATGTCTACTTCGTCCTGCTCGGCGTTGGCTGCCAGATCTTCGTCGACCTGATGTACGCGCCCTTCCATTTCAAGAGCCTCAACAAGCCGGTGAACCATCTCTTCGGAGCCGAACACGGCTTCACATTCGTGCTCGTCGGCGTGCTGACGACCGTCGGAGCGCCGATCGTCGAGGAGTGGTTCTTTCGCGGCACCCTCTTTCGTGCGCTGGACGCGGGCATGAGCCGCAGGTTCAACCGCGTGGGAACCGCCGGCGCCGTGCTCGTGAGCGCGTGTCTGTTCGGACTCGCCCACGGTGAGCCCCTGCAGTTCGCCGGGCTTGCGTTCCTCGGCGTAGTGCTGGCGATTGTCCTCAAGCAGACTCAGCGGCTGACGCCAAGCATCATCACTCACGTCTCGTTCAATGCCGTCGCGTTCATCTCGCTGATCGCCCAGCGCGCGGGGCACTGATGTTGGAGCGCCTGAAGAGGTTCTGGACGCCCATCCGACTGCTCGACGCGGCGATCGTCGTGGTGATCATCTACGTGATCCTGTGGTCGTTGCATCCATCGCTTGTCTTCTCGACGAGCTTGATCACCGGCGGGGACACCGGCGCGCATCTGGCGCTGCCCGCCTACTTGAAGACCCAGGGGAATCTCTTCAATCTGACGCCGTGGTACCCGGGATGGTTCGCTGGTATGCCGGCGTACACCTATTACTTCGTGCTGCCCGACATCCTCGCGGTGCTCGCCAGTTACGTGATCGGCTTCGCGGTTGCGTTCAAGCTCGCGACGATTCTCGGATCGGTACTCATGCCGATCACCGCGTACGCCATGGGTCGGTTGTTCCGGGCGCCGCGTCCGGTGCCGATCGCCCTGGCACTCGCGACGCTGCCGTTCCTGTTTGATGCGTCATTCACGATCGATGGGGGCAATCTCTTCTCGACGATGGCGGGGGAGTACGCCTTTTCTCTCGCACTCGCGCTCAGCCTGTTGACGATCGGACTCTTCGCGCGCGGTGTGAGGACCGGCCGCGGGTACTGGTTGGCGGCGATATCGCTCAGCGCGACGCTCGCCTCGCACCTCCTGCCGTGGATCTTCACGCTGGTTGCGGTGGGCGTGCTGGTGGTCTTCGAGTTGCTGGCGCGACGCGGTATCGGCGATCCTCGTGATCTCGACGTGGCCCGCGGCGACTACGCGAGGCCGGTCCGCTTCGCGGTCGGTGCGGGCATCATCTCGTTCGCACTGAGCGCCTGGTGGCTCGTCTCATTTGCCACTACCCAGAACCTCACGAACTCAATGGGCTACACCAATGACGATGTCAGCTCGCTGCACGCGATCTTCACGACGCTCGGCTGGTTCACGCTCAATACGTCGACGAACGTGTCGGGCGCGGGCGGGGACCGTTGGGTGATCATCCTCGCGGGCATCGCGGTGGTCGCGGCGTTCATCGTGCGCGACCGACTGGGCATGGTCCTCGCGTCACTGACCGTGCTCTCGTTCCTGGCGTTCGTCTACGACCCGCAAAGCGCGATTTGGAACGAGCGCCTCATACCGTTCTGGTTCATCTCGATCCACCTCATCGCGGGTTGGCTCTTCGGCTATATCCTGGCGCGCTGGATAGCTCGAAAGAGACGGATGGACGTTCGACTGATCGAACCAACGCCGGCGTATGCCGCGTCAGTCGGCGGCGACGGCCTGGGCGGCGACGACACGACCGCGAAGAAGCCGGACGAAGTGGTCTACGACTTCGAGATCGACGACATCGAAGGCCTGGACGATGAAACGCGGACCAGGCGGCGCACCGTTCGTGCCACCGTGTGCGTTGCGCTGATCGGGCTTCTCTCGACCGTGCCGGGACTTATGCCATCGGTCGCCACCGACCTGCATCTGAACACGTCGGGCAACCAGGTGGGCAGTTGGGCCGAGTACAACTACTCGGGTTACCAGGGCAAGACCGCCTGGCCCGAGTACCACAATCTCGTCGACACGATGGCGAAAGTCGCTCGGCACTACGGTTGCGGTCGCGCGATGTGGGAGTACAACTTCAACGTCGAGAACCAGTTCGGCACCACCATGGCGCTCATGCTGCTGCCCTACTGGACGGACAACTGCGTGGACTCGATGGAGGGCCTCTTCTTCGAGTCATCGCCGACCGCCCCGTACCACTTCTTGGATCAAGCCGAGCTGAGTGCGTCGCCCAGCAACCCGCAGGTCGGGCTCGACTACGGTCCGTTGAACGTCGCGCTCGGCGTCGAGCACCTGCAGATGCTCGGCGTCAAGTACTACATGGCGTTCTCGCCCACGGTCATCGCCCAGGCGAACGCGGATCCCCAGTTGCAACTGGTCGCGACGACGAGGACCTGGACCGCGCCCGAGCCGGCGGCGACGTGGCGTATCTACCTGATCAAGAACAGTCCGATGGTCCAGGCCCTCACGTCGTCGCCCACCGTCGTCGCCGGTCTGGACAGCCGGGTCGCCTGGCTCGATGCGAACCAGAAGTGGTGGCTCTCGCCTGACTCCTGGAAGGTGCCGATCGCGAGCAGCGGGCCGAGTTCGTGGCCTCACGTCGCTACGGTGAGAGACGTCCGCGCGACCAAGCCCCTGCCCGCGGTGAAGGTCAGGGTCACCTCGAACCCCGCCGCAGCGCAGTCGATCTCGTTTCACGTCAGTCGGGTGGGGGTGCCCGTGCTCGTAAAGATCTCGTACTTCCCCCGCTGGCACGTGACCGGGGCGACCGGTCCCTACCGGGTGAGCCCGAACCTGATGGTCGTCGTGCCCACGTCCCAGAACGTGACGCTCACCTACGCCAGCACGTCCGCGCTGCTGTGGGGGAACATCATCAGTGATATCGCCACCGTGAGCGGTTTCGGCGTGCTCTGGTTCGTTATCAAGAGACGTAGAAATTTACGCAAGTAGAGTGGGACTTCGTGGACACCACTGCAATTTTCAAGGCCTATGACGTTCGTGGCACCTACCCGGACCAGATCGATGAGCGCGTCGCGCGCGCCGTGGGTTCGGCCTTCGCCTCCTTCGCCAAGGTGTCGCGGATAGTAATCGCGCGCGATATGCGCCCTTCGGGCGTGAACCTCTGTGAGGCCTTCGCCGACGGTGCACGTGCGGTCGGCACCCAGGTTGTCGACCTCGGTCTCGCCTCCACGGACTTCCTCTACTTCGCCTCGGGCCACCTGGATGCCCCCGGCGCGATGTTCACCGCGTCGCACAATCCGGCCAAGTACAACGGAATCAAAATGTGCCTCGCCGGCGCCAAGCCCATTGGCGTCGAATCGGGACTGGTGGCGATCGAGGAGATGACCAAGGCCTTCTACGAGAGCCCGGCCGAGGGGCCGCTCGCGAGCCTGACGAGCGTCGATCTGATGGATGCGTGGGTCAAGCACGTGCACTCTTTTGTCGACCTGGCTTCGCTTCGACCCCTGAAGATCGTGTGTGACACGGCCAACGGGATGGGCGGCTTCGTCGCGCCCAAGGTCTTCGCGGATCTCCCCTTCGAAGTCGAGATCCTGTTCGAGGAGCTCGACGGGACGTTCCCCAACCACCCGGCCGACCCGCTCAATCCCGACAACATTCGCGACCTTCAGCGCCGCGTGCTCGAGACCGGCGCGGACATTGGTCTGGCTTTTGACGGCGACGCCGACCGGGTCTTTCTGGTGGACGAGAAGGCGCAGCCGGTCAGTGGTTCGACAACCACGGCGATGGTGGCGGTTGCGATGCTCAAGCGCAATCCCGGCGCGACGATCCTCTACAACCTGATCTGCTCGAAGGCCGTGCCTGAGGTCATCAAAGAAGCCGGCGGGGTGCCGGTGCGCACGCGTGTCGGCCACAGTTACATCAAGCAGGTGATGGCCGAGACCAACGCCGTCTTCGGGGGCGAACACTCGGGCCACTACTACTACCGCGACAACTTTCGCGCGGACTCGGGGATCATCACCGCACTCATCGTGCTCGAGCTCATGGGACAGACAGGAGCCAAGCTCTCGGAGCTCAGCGAACCGCTCGAGCGTTACGCGGACTCTGGAGAGATCAACACCCACGTCGCCAACCCCGCCGCGACGGTCGCCGCAGTCGCCGCGGCGCTGAAGGAAAAGGGCGTGAGCGTCGACGAACTCGACGGTATCACCGCCGACTACGGCACGTGGTGGTTCAACCTGCGTCCGTCCAATACCGAACCGCTACTGCGACTGAACGTCGAGGCGGCGGATTCACAAGCGTGTCAACAACGGGTGCAAGAAGTACTCGCAATGATCAAAGGGGCGTAAGCGCGATGGCTCTCGAAAGTTTCCTGCTGGATCTCCTAGAAGATCCCAAAGACCACGGCGTGCTGCTCTACATCGCCGATGAGAACGTCCTCTACAACCCGCGACTACGTATCGTCTACGAGGTTCGTGATTCGATTCCGGTGCTGCTGCCCGACGAGGCGAAGCCCGTGAGCGACGCGCAGCACGACGCGTACGTGCAGAATCCGAAGGCCCGCGCGACGGGCAAGTCCTAGCAGCCACGCTCGCGCGCAGCTGCTAGTCCCGCTTAGTTCAGACGCTCGACGATCATGGCCATTCCCTGGCCGCCGCCGATGCACATCGACTCCATGCCGTAACGCTTGCCCGAGTCCTCGAGCGAGTTCAACAGCGTGGTCATGATGCGTGCACCGGTCATGCCGAAGGGGTGGCCGAGTGCGATTCCGCCGCCGCGGATGTTCAACTTGTCGAGCGAGATGCCGAGGTGCTTGGCGCTCGGTAGCACCTGAGCAGCGAAGGCTTCGTTGATCTCCACGAGGTCGATGTCGTCAATGGTGAGACCAGCGCGCTTCAGGGCCTGGCGGCACGCCTCAATCGGGCCGAGGCCCATGATCTCGGGGTTGATCCCGCTGACGCCGCTCGAAATGATGCGCGCGAGGGGCTTGATGCCTAGTTCCTTCGCTCGGGTGTCGCTCATCACGACAACCGCAGCCGCGCCGTCGTTCAACGGGCAGGCGTTGCCGGCCGTGACGCTGCCGCCTTCGCGGAACACCGGCAGCAACGACGACAACTTCTCGAGGGTGGTGCCGGCGCGCGGCCCATCGTCCTTGTTGACCACAGTGCCGTCGGGCAGGGTAACCGGAATGATCTCGCGCTCGAAGAAGCCGTTCAACTGGTGGGCAACGGCGAGTTCCTGGCTACGAACAGCGAACTCGTCCATCTCGAGGCGCGAGACGTTCTCTTGTTCGGCGACGTTCTCCGCGGTCTGGCCCATGGCGATGTAGATGTCGGGCAGTCCGGGCTGGGGGGTCCAGGGTTCGGTGAACTTCGCCGAGCGACTCTCGGTTCGGCGCAGCGCGTCGGCGAAGAGGGGGTTCATGGCTTTGCCGCTGTCCGACGCGCCCGAGGCGAATCGCGACACCGTCTCGACGCCGGCGGCGACGAAGACGTCGCCCTCTCCGGCGCGGATGGCGTGGGCGGCCATCCGGATGGTCTGCAGCGATGACGAACAGTACCGGTTGACGGTCACGCCGGGCACGTTATCGAGACCCGCCAGGATCGCGGCGACGCGCGCGACGTTGAATCCGGCTTCGCCCGCGGGCTGACCGCAGCCGAGCATGAGGTCCTCAACGGTGTGTGGGTCGAGCTGAGGCACTTTCTTGAGTACTTCGCGCACGGCGAGTGCGGCGAGGTCATCGGGACGCATGTCGACGAGTGATCCTTTGAAGGCGCGCCCGATCGGGGTGCGACCGGTGGCGACGATTACGGCTTCGGGCATTAGTTCCTCCTAGTAGTTACTGCAAGGTAACTCTGGCGAGCATAGTGAAGACACGGGCCGCTCGGAGAATGCGCTCAACCGAGCGGTAGGGGACCGGCATCGTCGAAGCCCTGTCGTACGCCCTGACCCGCGCGTCGGCTGAGTTGCTCGGGCTCGAACAGCATCCAGTAGGCGTTGCGGGCGTGCTTTCGCGAGCGGTTCTCGAACACCGAGGCGAGCACCTGGGGGTCGTCGGCCTCGTCCTCGTGCACGAAGACCTCGAGTATCGGCGTCGAGGTGAGCAATTGCGCCTGCATGATCCCCTGGGCGGCTTCGTGGGCGCACTGCTTGTCAATCGGTGCCGAGCCCGGCATGCCGAGCGCGACCACGATCGAGCAGCCATCCTTCTCGATGAGGTTCTTCGCGGCGACCGCGAGGTCCTTGAAGCCGGGGACGGTCTTCGCCACGACCTCGAATGTCTCGCCGTAACCGGGGCACTGTGCGAGTTCGGCGCGTGCGGCTCCCCCCATGTCGTAGCGGGCGAACATCGTGTCGACGACGCCGATGCGGACCTTCTTGTCCGACTTTGGTGTTTTATTCTTCTTGGTCATGGTGCTCCGATCCGTGATGAGACCAGTGTAGGGAGTACGAGTAAATCCCTACGAGGTGCGATGCTTTAGCGCGGCGCCAGCCCCTCGACGGCGTCCTTCAGTTCGACACCGAAGGGAATGACCGCGAGCGTCGGGATCTGGACGCCCGCCTCCACGTACTGCGTAACGTGGTCGCGGCACTTCTCGTAGGAACCGTGGATGATCAATTCGTCACACACCGAGTCCGGGATGACCGAATTGGCGAGTTTGCGGTCCCCGGCGGCCCACGCGTCCCACATGGGCTGCAGCAGCTCGCCGCGTCCGAGCCAGCGGTGGAACTCGGCGTAGGTCGGGACCGTCAGGTACGACGAGATCATCCGGCGAGCGATGAAGCGTGCCGCATCGGCGTCTTCGGTGGGGATCACGAACAAACGAGCTGCGATGGTCTTTCCCTCGCCGACTTCGCCGATGCACTGGGCGACGTCAGTCGCGGCGAGCCAGTTCAGGATCGCTCCGTCGGCTTCCTTGCCCGCGAGGTGCAGCATCCCTGGTCGCAGTGCGCCGAGCAGGATCGGCGGACGTTCGAGTACCGGTCGTGAGAGCTTGAAGCCGTGAACCTCGAAGGTCTCGAAGACCTCGTCGATCTTCTCGCCGGCGAGGGCCTTCTTCACGAAGCGCAGCATGTCACGCGTATGGGCGTAGGGCTTCTCGAACGCAATGCCGTTCCAGCGCTCGACGACGGGTTGGCTTGACGAGCCCAGCCCCATGATGAAGCGACCGCCGGCCACTTCGGCGAGCGCGGCGATGCTCATAGCCATCAGGCCCGGGCCTCTCGTGTACGCCGGCGTCACCGCGACACCGATGTTGAGCCGTGACTCCCACGCGGCGGCGAGCGTGAGCGGCGTGAAGCCGTCGGCGCCGTCGACTTCTGCGGACCAGACGTCGGTGTAGCCGAGGTCGGCGAGCCGGTGGAACCAGTCCTTGTGCTCGGGGAGCGAGACGCCGTCGAAGGGGATGGTGATGCCGTAGCGGAAGGTCATCTGTTCAGTGTTCCAGAAATGAGGCGCTCCGTGCGACTCAGTCGAGGTAGTCGCCGCTGGTCGCCTCGGGAACGGTGTAGCCGCGGCGTCCGAGATCGTGCACCCAACGCTCGATCAACGTCTCGAGTACGGCGACGCGGGCGAAGTGCTTGTTCTCGGCGGCGATGAGGTCCCAGTGGGCGTGCCCGTGGTCGGTGGTGTCGATCATGCTGTTGATGCAGCGCACGTACGCGGACCGCTTCTCGCGGTTTCGCCAGTCGTCGGGCGTCAACTTCCACTGCTTCAAGGGATCACCCTGGCGGTTGTTGAACCGGACGAGCTGCTCGTCGTCGGAGATCTGGAGCCAGAACTTGACGATGGTGACACCGTCGTTCACGAGCATCTTCTCGAAGGCCACGATCTCGTCCGCTGACAATTTGGCGGCGTCGTCGTCAATATTTCCCTCGACCCGCTCGACGAGCAATCGTCCGTACCAGGACCGGTCGTAGACAGTCATCTCGCCACGACCGGGCATCGATTCCTGGAAGCGCCAGAGGAAGTGGTGGCGTAGTTCCTCTTCGGTGGGCGGGCCAATGGGTACGACCCGGACGTGGCGGGGGTCGAGTCCGCTGGTGAGACGGCGAATCGCGCCACCCTTGCCGGCGGCGTCGATTCCTTCGAAGAGCACGAGCAAACCGGGCCCGACGACCTTGGGCTCGAGCAGTCCCGCCGTGAAGAGACGTAACTGGCTGAGGCGGAGCTGGGCTGCCGCGACGCGAGTCTCGGACTGCTCGTGGCTCAGCGTCTGGTGCAGATCGAGATCATCGAGTCGGGAGGACATTGTTTTCACCGTAGCGGACCGCGCCCACGTCGTGACTCACCCGCCGGTTGCTCGCTACTTGCTGGTTCGCCACCGCTCAAGGGCGATCAGGGTCCACACCGCCTCGACGGCACCGAAGGGCCAGGCGCCGCTCGCGAACCCGTACACGCTCGACAACACACAGCCCAGGGCGAAACCTGCGACGAAGTGCCGGCCCCGCGACTCCAGGGCGTACATCAGCATCATGAAACTCACGGCGATCACGCCGAAGAGCGTGACGCTCACGATTGGCCGCGCGACACGGCTCAGCGCTTGTGGCGCGGGCGCTGGGACGGGCGGCGTTCACGAATCCACGAGTAGACGAGGAAGAGACCGCCGAGCAGTCCCGCGAGCATCGCGAGCTCTTCGTGGGGCGGCAGGAACTTGAAGGTCACGGTGGACGTACCCGCAGGCACTGAAACGCTCTGATACGCGTGGTCGGACTCGTTGATGGTAACAGTCTTACCGTTCACCGACGCGTGCCACCCGGCCATGAAGAGTTCGCTGCGTATGAGAGTCGAGCCACCCGAGGGGCAGTTGACCGTGGCGCTGTTGTCGCCGGTGCTCGTCACCGTGCACGACGGGGACTTCGCGGAGAAGAACGGCCGTGTGGTGGGCATCTGGTAGATGACCACGATCGAGTCCTCGTACACCTGCTTCACGCCGACTTTGGCCAGTTCCGGTAGTAGCGCGAGCGAGTTCGGCGCGACCAGGTACTTGACCGACGCGTCTTCGTAGGCGCTGAGGTGGGTGACGACCTCCTGCTCCTGCGCGTAGATTCCCGTCACGCCGCCGTGGATCACAAACTGGTTGAGCGGCGTTTTTCCAGGGAAGAGTTGCGTGTTGATCAGGTTGCCGAAGGTCTTCGGGAAGGGGAGATCGACCGCGGCGAGTGAGTTTATGTCAAACTCGGAGCCCCAGTTCGCGCTCAGGATCCCGAGGTCGAGGAAACGTTCTTCGCCCAAGTGGGCCTGCAGGAACTGAATTGGGGTCATGTCGACATTGATCTGCTTCGCGGCGCCGCCAGTCGGGACTTGGAACATCACCAGGGATTCACCGCAGATGAGGATCGTGATGAGCAGCGGCGTGACCTTCTTCATCGAGAAGCGTCCGAGGACCAGCAGCGCCGCCACGGCGATGAACGGAATGGTGTCGAGGACGTCGAAGACGAGCTGGGTTTTGTGGGAGTGGGTGACGCCGACGTTCCACGAATGGGCCTCGAGTGCGGCCCAGATCAAGAGAACGAGCGACACCAGGGTCGCGGTGGTGAAGAGTCGCTTCGCGCGCCGCTCGCTCGCAAAGTCCATGATGCCGAACATCGCGAGGATGATCAGCGCCAGTTCGCAGCTCGGCATGATGTAGCGCGAGAGCACGGCGCTCTCGGCGAGCGGCAAGATGTTCCACGCCTGGCGAATGTGTTCGATGTTGAAGATGCTGAGTGTGCCAATCAGCGCATAGGCGCCGAGGAAGATGCGAAGCGGGCGATGACGCGATCCGAACAGGCCGAGAAGGGCCAGCGCGACGACGCTGACGGTGAAGTAGCCGCCGATACCGCCCCAGACATTCCCGGCGTTGGCGTTGGCGAAGATGGTCCCGAAGACGTAGGGATCGACGAACATCGACGCGCCGTGCAGGTTGAGTTGCGATGCACTGTAACCACCGGCGGCGTGCGTGCCGATGTCCGCGACCTTCATGAAGTCGTAGAAGGGGACCAGTATCGGCAGCGAAAGCACTCCGCCGACGACGCCGGCGAGGCCCAAACGACGAGCGGCGATGAGGCGGATCGACTTGTCCAGGGAGAAGAACCGAACGATAGCCCAGCCGGCGCAGAACAAACCGTCGAAGTAGGCGGTCTCAGGGAATCCTGCATAGAGCGACAGCGCGAGCGCGATTGCCGCGACGTACCAGCCCTTCTTCGAACTGGTGAGCTTCGCATTGTCGAAGATGATCTCGATCCCCAGGATGAGCATCGGCATGAACGCAACGGGGTTCAAGACCGCATTACCGAGCCACGAGAACGTCCCATTCAGGGCGAAGAGCACACCGGCGCCGGTCGCAAAGATGAGGGGAATCGAAAGGCGGCGGGCGAGGAAGTAGGTGGACACGCCGGCAATGATCTCGAGCGACATGTGGAACCAGAGCAAGCCGCTCGGTAGCGCAAAGAACAGCGTCAGGGGAAAGAGCGCCGCCGATTGCATCTCGCCGGCCAGTGGCTGGCCGATTCCCTCGAAGTAGTTCCACCAGGGGAGGTGTCCGTGGAGGAGGTCCATCGCCGAGAGGTGTCCGAGCGATTGGGTGATGTAGCCGACGTTGGGGTCGATGGCTGGGCGACCGCACGTGACGTTGCAGAGGATTCGCGAAATCTGCGCCGTCCACGAGATTGGATCGATGTTCGCCATGCCGACCAGGAACAGGATGTTCCCGAGGAGCACGGACAGCACCACCACCAGCACCGGTGTGGTCGACGGGGGAAGGTTCCGGTAGCGGGTGCTTATCCTCGCCCAAGCGCTCTTCACCGTCACAGGCTACAAGAGGCTGCGACGCCTCCTCGTCCTTTACCTAGTCCCATAGGTTGCGGTAGCACATGGTTTCTCCAAGCAGTATGAGCGATTCGGGGAAGTACGGGTCCTTGAACGTCCCAAAGATGTCCCAGCGCTGAATGAAACGGTTCCGGTCGTCCAATGGGTCGAGCGTTCCCCTGGAGGAACTGACGTGGTGGACGAGTTGGACGCCGGGGACATAGACCACGTGGCGACCGTCGGTCTGGCTGCGTAGGCAAATGTCGACGTCGTTCATGGTCACTTTCAGATGTTCGTCCATGCCACCGAGTGACTGCCACAATTCGCGACGGACCATCTGCACGGCACCGGTCACCGCGGCGACGTCGCGCGTGGCGACGCTGAACTCGTCGGCGTGGGGGTAATTGGAGTCGGTGCGCAGGTGCTGGGGATACGGGGAGATGACGATGCTCTCGTGCTCGCCGTGGCCGAACTGGTCCTTGAGGCAAGCCCCGACGATGCTCACGTCGTCAAGCGACGCAATCGACACCATCTGTTCCAGCCAGTCCGGTGTCTGAAGGACGGTATCGTTGTTCAAGGTCACGATGTACTCGGCGTTCGAGTGGTTCACGCCGCGGTTCACGATGTGGGCGTAATTGAACGGGCCCGGACAGGGGACGACGCGATATCTGGTGGTCGCGAAGAAGTCGAGTGTCGCCGGGTCCTTGGAGTCATTATCCAGAATGACGATGTCGTAGTTCGAATACGTGGTCCGGGTCTCGATGGCGTCGATACATTGACGCATCAGGTCGACGCGGTCGCGGGTGGGGATGATGATGTCGATGCTCGGCGCGGGCGTCGGAGTGTCGATCCTCCATTGCACTGAAGGGCCGAAATCGCCCGGCGACACGGTGCCGTGCCACCCGCGACGCGCGAACGCCCGCTCGACCGCACGTTGGGCCCCCGCACTCGTGTGCGATTGCTCGAACGCGACGTCGGGTCGACCGCAGGGCAGCACCGCGGGCACGTGGTGGAAGCGTCCCCCGCTCTCCTTGAGACGAAGGTACGCGTCGTGTTCGAAGGCCCATCCGGCCTCGGCATCGAATCCGCCGAGGGCGCGCAGAACGGCGACGCTCAAGAGTGCGGGGCGTCCGACGCAGTTGTAGCTCAACAGTGTGTGCGGTCCCACGGCGGCACTCTTCAAGATCGGCCGCGCGGGGTCCGGTCCGGCCTCGTCGGCGAACACCACGTCATCGTCGGCGCCCGCAGCCCGAAGCAGTGCGTGCGCGGTGGTGCGCCGTTCGATTTCGGTTGTCGAGTGATCCACCAGCAGCAGCCAGATCGCGTCGGAGCGATTGATGGTGGCGTTCAGAGTTTCAATCATTGTTACCGAAGAGTCAACGGTCTCGTCGAGCGCGAACACGACGACGGTCTCGGGCGTCGATGACGAGACGTCCGAGACGTCCACCAACTCAACGAGACCGGGACGGTAGTTGAACGGGAAGTAATCGGGCCGCACTTTCGGTCTTTCGTCCTTGACTCGTCGGGTACCTCGAAACGACCGGACGATCTGGAGGAGGGGCCGACCGAGCACGCGTGCGACCTTGTAGCGAACCGTGTCCTCGCCGAGCATCCGCCCGAGGACACGTTGGAGCACGTTGCCCGACGCGGTGTGGATGCTGGCGTGAAATTTCGCCCATCGTCGCCTGATGTCGCGAAGAGTCAGCTCGGGTGTATCGTCGGAGTCAAAACGTGGAAAACCTGACACGTGAGTTCTTTCATTTGTCTGGTCCCAATATCTACAACCACCAGAGTCCCCGCAAATTTAGTTGAGCGATTGTCGTGGCCCCGATGGCAGGCCGGGACGCCTGAAGTTTCAAGGGAATTCCGAGAATTTGTCGCCCGTAAGGATTCTTCGCCCACTGATTACGGCGACGTGACGTTCGACCCGCCGGATTCGTTTGCGGTTCTCGCGAGTGCAACTATGGAGCCATGGGAACATTTCGGTCGTTTCGATGGGTTGGTGTGGTTGCATTGTTCGCCTCAGTATTCGTCGGCGGTGCCGGTGTCACGACGCAAGTCGCGAACGCGGCGACGGTGCCGGTGTGTACTACGCAGCATTTCGTGGGTTCGAGCACGTTGAGTACGCGCCCGGGCGGCACGACCGTCCGGCTCGTTCTCACGAGCAAGTATTTTCCGACGTGCTCGTGGTCGAACCTGACCGCATTCCAATTTCTTACCGCGGGCGGGTTGGGCATAGGCACGCCGATTTCGTACGTCGCACCGACGCCGACAGTGACCCTCCCGCCGACACCGTGGACGGTTGGTGACACCTTTCAAATCATCCAGAACCTCACGACTGAGGAGGGGGTGCAGTGCACGCAGAAGGTCGCCGCCTACGTCGCGGTCGCCGGTCCCTCGGGCGGTACGCTGCGCATCAAGCTCCCCCAAACGGTCGGGGTGTGCGTGAGCGGTTCGACGCGATGGACCAGCCTCCAGTCGCTGTCATTCCCCAGGTCGTCGCGCTGTGTCGCGTCCGCCTTGAAGATCTCGCTCGGCCAATCCAACGGTACCGCGGGGACCATCTACTACCCACTGGTGTTCGCCAACATAAGTTCGAAGGCATGCACCATCTCGGGCGTGCCGAGCGTGCAGCCGACGACCGGCGCGTTACCGGGCGTGGCGCACATCTTGATCGGGCCCAGGTCGGCGGCGACCAACTACAGCGCCGCCGGTTACGGCGATGCGATTCGTCTCGCACCCGGGGCCAGTGCAAGCGCCGCGCTCGGCGTTACCGACACCGGAAACTTCACACCATCGGCCTGCGTGGCGAAGAAGTTCGAGAGTCTGAGTGTAGGACTGGCGGGTATTGGCGAGTACTGGCTTGGGCTGTCGTCGACGACCTGCACGAAGCGGGTTAGTACCAATGTGAGGGGAGTGGTCCCCACCGCAAACGGGCTTGCGCCGTAACGAAGCGAACGAAAAGTCAGTCGATCCCGAGGGGATCGTGCAGTGACCGAGCGGTGCTGCGCCACCATGTTACATTTCGACTCTCGTTATTTATTTGTTGAAGGTGATACCCACAAGAAAGAGGTAGTCGTGTCTGACGCCCTAAAGACCCCCGATGCCGGCGCGCCGGACAACTCACTTCGTTCGGGGGTCCTCGGTCTCTTCGACTCGATGATCATGGGTGTGGCGGGATCCGCACCCGCGTACTCCATAGGCGCGACGACGACTGCGCTCTTTGGCGCCGTGCTCTTCGGCGGCCCCGCCGCTCTCCTCTACTGCGGCTTCTTCATGTTCGGTATCGTCTTCGCCTTCAAGTACCTCAGTCGGGATGACTCGCACGCGGGTGCCGCCTATTCGTGGGTGCGTCGCGCCCTGCATCCGGTGCTCGGTTACCTTTCGGGCTGGGCACTCGTCGTCTCGGCGCTGATCTTCATGGTCATCGCGACCTTCCCCGCCGGGTCGAACCTTTTGAGCCTCTTCTCGACGTCGGCGGCGTCGAACAAAACCCTTATCACCATCTTCGGTACGGTGTTCTTCCTCTTGATGGTCAGCGCCGTCGCCGCGGGCGTGACCGTGACCGTGAAGGTACAGATCGTCATGTCGTGTATCGAGGTGTTCCTCCTGATGCTCTTCGCGGCCCTCGCCATCTTCCACGCGCACCACGTCAAGGCCTTCTCGTGGCACTGGTTCTCGCCATCTGTCTTTCACGCGCACGGATCGGCCGGCTTCGTTGCCGGGGCCCTGCTCGCGGCTTTCTACTACTGGGGTTGGGACGTCACCGCGAATCTGAACGAAGAGACCAAGAACGCCAGAAAGACATCGGGCACGGGTGGACTGCTCGGCACCATTTGCGTGTTCCTGCTCTTCGAGGTCTTCACCGTCGCCACCAATCTGGTGCTCACGCCAGCGCAACTGACGAACACCAAGAATGCGGCGGACATCCTGGCAATTCTCGGTCAGGCCGTCTGGCACGGAACCGGGGGCAAGCTGATCGTGCTCGCAGTGCTCTTGTCCACTGTTGCGACCCTGGAGACAACGCTGATCCAAGTGACGCGAACGTTGTTCACCATGGGACGCGACAACACACTGCCCAAAGCACTGGGCAAGGTGCACCAGATCCGAAAGACACCCCTGGTGGCGACGGGCGTCGTGACCGTCGTGTCGGTGCTGTTGTTCGTGGGCAGCCAGTACGTCGGGTCGATCTCGACCATCCTCAATGACGGTTTCGCCGCAATCGGCCTGCAGATCTGCATCTACTACGGGCTTGCCGGCCTTGCCGTAGTGGTCCTCTACCGTCGTCATCTCTTCAAGTCGGTGGGCAATTTCATCTTCATGGGACTATGGCCACTGCTCGGTGCGATCTTCATGGGCTACGTCTTCGTTGAGGTGATCCCCACCTTGAACAGCACGACACTGACGGTTGGTCTCGGCGCCATGGCGCTCGGGCTCATCCCCATGACGTACTACTGGATCAAGGGCAATCCCTACTTCGACACGCCCACGAAAGAGGACCGCCACGCGGTCATCGTGGAGTTGGAGCAGAACCTGTAGGACGCCCGGTTTCGCTTGACCCCATTGTCCATTTGGGGCCTGGTACCTCTGTTCGCCGCCCGGGCGACGGGTGGAACTAGGTTCGAAGTATCCACCAAGAGGAGACTCGAATGGAACAAGACATCGTGGTCGAGGGCCAAGCGCCGGACGAGGTGTCGCCTGAAGTCACGCCGAGCGGCGCGAAGAGGTTCATCGTCCTCGCGGGCGTGCTCGCTCTCGTCGTGGGTGCGCTCGCCGTGGGCCTGTCCTCGTCGAGTTCCTTGGCGAACGCCGCATCCATCGTGCGCGCAGCGCTGGTGTCGAGCATCGGTGACAAGACGGTCGCCTTCACTTTGGACGAGCAGATCAGCGGCGCCGTGAGCGTCGACGTGACCGGCAACGGCGCCTGCGACTTCTCGTCGGGGGATTGCAACATGACGATGAACTACGGTGGTCAATTCGCCTCGATCGGTCAAGCGACGGCGATCTTCGCCAACGGGACCGCGTACATCTCCTTCTCCGGCGCGCTCGCCGCGCAGATGCCGACCCAGTGGGTCTCGCTTCCCCTGAACGTGAAATCAATCAATCAGTCGAGTGCACTCGGATCCTCGGAGAATCCGCTCGCGGGCCTGGCGGAGTTGGCCCAGAAGGGTGATCAGGTCACCGATGACGGCCTGGTGAACGGGGGCGGGACATCGCTGCACGAGTACACCGTCGCCGTGAGTGCGTCAGCGGCGCAGAGCCAAGCGTCCACCGCATTGAAGAATCTGCCTTCGTGGTTGTCCCGGACCGCATCGACGAGCTCGCTCGGCGGTGCCACTATGCAGGTCTACATTGACAACGCGGGACAACTCGCCCGGATTGTCGCTCACGTGTCGGCCAGCGCGGCCGGAAAGAGCCTTGGTGTCGTCGAGACCGAGGTCATGACCGGCTACGGCGCACCCGTGTCGGTGACGGTTCCCTCATCCGATCAGGTGACGCCGGTAGCGAATTTGCTGAACGGCCTCACCTAGAAGTCACCCTGGGCTCTGATCGATCTAGTCCTGATCCTTGGGCAACCACCGGAAGGTGAACCTGCAGAGCAGTGCACCGATGACCGTCCAGACGCCCAGTATCAGGGCGGCCTTGGGTAATTCAAAACTGTGCGCCACCTCGACGCGTGCGAACGAACGAGGCAGGAAGACGCCGCGCATCGCTTGCGCCATCCACTTCAGCGGGAAGATCGTGGCGACGTCCTGCATCCACCGCGGAAGGTTGGCGTAGACGAAGTACACGCCCGAGGTGAACTGGAAGAACAGGACGAGCGGTGCAGCGAGCGCGGAAGCGGACTGCCCGTCCTTCGCGAACGTGGAGAAGGCGATCCCGAGTAGCGAGCTCACGATGAGGCCGAGCACGCTGATCCAGGCGAAGTCCAGCCAGAGTTCGGGCGACGTGGGCAACGTGATCCCGTAGCTGAAATGGCCTATCCCCAGGAGCGCCACGACCTGGAAGAAGTAGATGAAGCTCGAGGCGGCGAACTTGCCGGCGAAGTAGACGCTGCGCGGCATCGGAGAGCCGACGATGCGCTTCAGGGTACCGTTGCTGCGTTCCTCGGGAATCGCGATCGCGAGTTGCTGGAACGAGCTGTAAAGCAGTCCCGACGCGAGAAGTCCCGCCACGAAGTACTGCGCGAAGGTGACGCCGCCGCCGAGTTCGCGGTTGTTGAAAACCGAACCGAAGATCACGAGCAGGAAGATCGGCAGGAGCATCGAGAACATGACGGCCCGCTTGTTGCGCAGGAGCAGGCGGATCTCCCACTTCGCGCGACTGAGGTAGAGCGAGAACAGGCGCGTCACGAGTCACCCTCTTCGAGGAGTTCGAGGTAGGCCTCTTCGAGAGTCGTGCGCACGATTTCCAGCCCGGGAATCTCCCCGTCGAACCGCGCCGTCAGTTCCTTGACGACCTCGGTGGGAGTTGAGGTACGACGTTCCTGTACCTGCTCGTCGTCGTGCCAACGCACGACGACCGTGTCCTGAGAACGGCTCCCCAGCTCGGCCGGCGTCGTGTCGGCCACTTTCTGGCCTCGGGCGATGACGATGACCCGGTCAGCGAGGGCGTCGGCTTCTTCTAGATAGTGGGTCGTGAGCACGATCGTCACGCCCTCGGACTTCAGTCGCTCGATGAGCCCCCAGAAGATGTGGCGGGCTTCGGGATCGAAACCCGTCGTTGGTTCGTCGAGGAAGAGCAGCTCGGGTCGACCCACCACGCCGAGGGCGACGTCGAGCCGGCGACGTTGGCCCCCCGAAAGATTGCCCGCCCGCTCGTCAGCCTTCTCACTCAGTCCGACGAGCGCAATGGCCTCGCCAATCGGTCGGGGATTCTCGTAGTAGCGCGAAAACTGCGTGACCGCCTCTCGCACGGTGACGTCGTCGAGGTCGTTGGCGTCTTGGAGCACGATGCCGATCCGCTGTCGCCAGGACCTCGTAGGGGTCGCCGGGTCGATGCCGAGCACCGAGACCTCGCCGGCGTCGCGGTGGCGGTAACCCTCGAGAATTTCGACGACGGTGGTCTTACCGGCGCCGTTGGGACCGAGTATGCCCACGCATTCACCGGTTTGGACCCGCAGGTTGAATCGATCGACGGCGACGAAGTCGCCGTAGCGGCGGGTGAGGTCGGTGATCTCGATCGCACTCATGAAGGCACCCTAATAAGAATGCACCGGACTCGTTGCGGAACACCTGTTGGATTCTGGGCCGCTCTCGATGCAGGCCCGGCGGGCCTTCCTAGGATGAGGTCATGGATCTGGAACTAAAGAATCGGGCGTACCTCATCACCGGCGGCACCGACGGGCTGGGCTTGGCCTTGGCCCAACGTCTCGTGTCCGAAGGCGCCCACGTGGCGGTATGCGGACGCGACGCCGAGCGGCTGGCTCGCGCCCAGGATCTGCTCGGTGGTGACGCCTTGTGTTTCGAGGCCGACGTCACCAAAGAGCCCGACATCGACGCCTTCATCGACGCGACGCTCGCGCGTTTCGGTCGACTCGACGGCGCCGTGAACAACGCGGGACGATCGGCGGGCACTGGCGTTGCGACGTCCAGTGACCAGATGTGGCGAGACGACTACGAACTGAAGGTCATTGCGGCGCTGCACGTGGCGCGGCGTGTACTTCCAGCTCTCGAAGAGACGAGGGGTGCAATCGTGAACGTGCTCGCGGTCATGGCTCGCACGCCGCACGCGAATTCGACGCCCACGACCGCTTCCAGGGCCGCGGGCCTCGCGTTCACCAAGGCGCTGGCGAACGAGGTGGGACGCAGGGGTATCCGGGTGAACGCGGTTCTCATTGGACTCATCGAGTCCGGACAGTGGGAACGCGTGGCGGGCGGACTCGACACGGACATGCACGAGTTCTACGCGACGATGGCCGAGGGCTCGAACATCCCGCTCGGGAGGATTGGGCGTGCCGACGAGTTCGCCGACGTGGCGACGTACCTGTTGTCGGCGCGCGCCAGCTACATCACCGGCGTCGGCATCAGCATCGATGGGGGCATGTCGCCCGTCATCTAGGGCGATCAGCCCTTCATCTTCTCGAGAACCTCGCCCATCTGTCGATGCACGAGGTTCACGGCCTGCAGGGGGCGGATCATCACTCGGAACTCGCTGATGAGACCCTTCTCGTTGCACGTGATGATGTCCACCCCGTTGACGTACTTGCCTTCGATAGACGTCTCGAATTCCAGCACCGCGTGTGATCCACTGATGACTTCTTTCGTGTAGTGGAACTTCGATTCGCTCGCAGTGGGAGCGGACGATGCTTCGCCCGGAAGTGCGACGCTCGCCGCGGAGAGGTACTGGGCGGTGATCGCCTTGCCCCGCTGGGGTGTGTAGACAATGGGGGAATAGAACACCACGTCGTTGTCGAGCAGGGTGTCCAGACCGCCCTCGAGCTCACCGCGCAGATGCTGGTGCCACCGTGCAATGACGTCTTCGATCATGTCGCTCCCCGTTTTGACGATGAGGTTAGTTCTTGGCCAAGCCCGACGCGTCGTCGGCTCCGTCGTTTTGCCACCTCGCCATCACTGCGAGTGGACCGCCGCCTCGATTTTGCGAGCCCTCGGCGATTGGCAGTAAGTTCCGCCTATGGATGATGAGCTCGTCAACAACGTGTGGCTTGACGAGATCGACTTCATTCCCGACCCCGCGGCGAAACAGCGAGCGCTCGAGGAGTTCGCCCTCTATCTGAATCCCCAGAAGGTTCGCGTCATGCGCAGCGCCGGTCTCGACATCATCGAGGCTCAACGAAGTGGCCCTTGGGTCTGGGACCTCGATGGTCGACGGTTCCTCGACTGTTTCACGTCGGCCGGTTCGTTCAACGTCGGGAGGCGCAATCCGCGGATCGTCGCGGCCGCCCACCAAGCGATCGATCACCTGGACCACGGCAACTTCCTCCTTTGCTCCGAGCAGAAGGCGGAGTTGGCCCGTCGTCTGGCCGAACTCGCGCCCGGTAATCTCTCGTGCACGATGTTCGGCACCGGTGGCGGCGAGGCGATCGACTTCGCCATCAAACTGGCCCGCGGCGCCACCCGGCGACCGAAGATAATCTCCACGCTCAACGGCTATCACGGCCACACCGGCTTCGCCCTCTCGGCGGCGGGCCGCGCGGCCTTCCGCGAGCCGTTCGAGCCGTTGATGACACAGTTCGAGCGGGTTCCCTTCGGCGACATCGACGCACTTGTTCGAGAAATTGACGACAGCACCGCCGCGGTCCTGCTCGAGCCAATCCAGGGTGAGGGCGGGATCATCGTCGCCCCCGACGGCTACCTCGCCGCCGTGCGCGCAGAGTGTGACCGCGTCGGCGCGCTGCTCATCCTCGATGAGATCCAAACCGGTCTCGGCCGTACCGGCAAGTGGTGGGCGAGCGAGCACTACGGCGTCGTGCCCGACATCATGACCGTCGCCAAGTCGTTGGGCGGTTCACTGTTCTCGATCTCGGCGACGATCTTCACCGAGGAACTGCGTGAATTTCTCATCCCGAATCCATTCATCCACCTTTCGACATTCGGCGGTTCGGACGTCGCGTGCGCGGTCGCGCTCGAAGTGCTGAACGTGATCGAGGACACCGGACTCGTCGAGCACGCCGCCGCAATGGGGGAGCTGCTCTTCGCCAGGTTGCGCGCCATCGCCGAGGAGAACCCGTCGTACATTCGAGAGGTCCGCGGACTCGGTCTCATGGTGGGGGTCGAGTACGTCGAGGACTCGCTCGGACCGAGGATGTCGTACCACCTCGCCCAGCACGGCGTACTCGCGATCTACAGCGGCAATCAGCCATCGGTGATGCGGCTCATGCCGTCGCTGGTCATCGAAGAGCCCCAGGTCGAGTACCTCATCGATGCGTTCCGCTCCGCCCTGGCGGATTTGAAAGAGGGCCAGGGTCCGAGTGAGTCACCGACACGGGCCAAACGTCGACCGGTTCGATCGTAATCGTGAGTGGAAAGTAGCGGCTATGGCGGGTTGGCAGGAGTTGAGCGAGGCGCTTGACGATTACACGGTCAGTTGCAACAGCAATGAGCGGCTTCGAAAGATGCAGCGCGACTGGACGCGCGTGCTCCACTTCATCTGTTCTGACACCGGGCAACCCTTCACGATGGACGTCGACCACGGCGAAATCGTCGCGACGGTCGAAGGGCACGTGGGGGTGCCCGACATCGTGGTGACGACGACATCCGAGACTTTCTGTGACATGTTCTGGGGCGACCTCAATCCGGTACAGCGCTATCTGCGAGGCGAGATCGTCGTGAAGGGCTCGCAGGAGGATGTGATGCGCCTCGACGCCATCAGCTACGTGATCTGGCCCGAATCTTGAGCGATGCAGACGCCCAGCGCGAAGCAATAACGCTTCGCCGCTCCGTGGGCACCGCCACCGCCACGGCCACTTCGGCGGGGCTGGCCTTCGCCGCGATCGACTACCTGGGCGTCGTGTCGATACTCGCCTACGCGCCCGGTGCGACCGCCGCGCTCGCGATCTTCATCGGGGGGATCTTCGTCGTATTGATCGCTGCGATCTTCTCCGAGCTCAACGGGCTCTTTCCGACCGCGGCGGGTATCCGTCTCTATCTCGGCCGCGCCATTGGCAACCGAACGGCGTTGGCGGTCACGTTCACCTACATGACGACGGTCATCCTGGTCATTGCGGCGGACGCCTTTCTGATCGGCGCGGCCGTTCGCCACGTGCTGAACGAACCCGCCGCACTGGCCTACGTGTGGATCGTCGTCCTGCTGGCGTTGGCGCTCGGCGCCAACCTGCGCGGCGTGCGCATCGCTGGATGGGTGCAGACCGTGGTGACCTACACCGTGCTGATGGGTACGTCGATCCTCTCAGTGCTCGCGCTGTTTCACGTCGGGGGATCCTTCCGGCGTCCCTTGGATCTCTTCGGCGGCGGCACGTTCTCCGGCATTCAGGCGATCGCGTTCGCGCTGTTCTTGTACGCCGCCTTCGAGTGGGTGACGACCACCGCCGAGGAAGCACGGACACCGAAGGTCATCACCCGGGCTCTGTTCATCGCCCCCGTACTGATCTGGATCGTGTCGACAGTGTTCGCGTTGGCGCTCTCGCATCTAGTTCGCTATTCGACGCTTCACTCGAGCGCCTATCCCCAACTCCTGCTCGGGAGGGCGGCGCTCGGCACGGTGGGTGAACTTTGGATGCTGGCGCTCACGGTGCTCACCGCGCTCAACACGTTCAACGGCGGATTTCTCGTCGCCTCGCGTTTCATCTACGCGGCGGCCCGCGAGAACAACTTGCCCCGCCAGTTCGCACGTCTGAACATGAACGCAGTGCCGTGGCTGGCCGTGACCACCTTGGCGGGGGTGTCGGCGATCGTGGCCGCGATCGTGTTCGCCACCGGCCAGTGGTTGCTGCTCGTGTCGGTGGGTGCGGCGATCGAGTGCGGCATCTACGCGATTGGATCGCTCTGCCTGTTGCGGCTGCGGTCGCGGGTGGATCGCAAACGTCCCTTCAAGCTCTTCGCGGGCGTACCGCTGGCCGGTATCGGCGCCGTTCTCTTCAGTGTCCTCTTCGTGGCGACGGCGTTCGCTGACCCCAAGGATTCGCGACGATTCTCCGTGGCGCCGTTCGCAGTGATCGCGGTGCTCGGTGCTGTCTCGACGCTGTACGTGCTGTTGATCGTTCCGCGACTGCAGCGCGCGGCCGAGCAGCGGGCCAGCGCGGCTCGCCCCCGTCGTCGCCCCGCCCGTTCGTAGCGTCGACGACGCCGAGGATCGAGACGTGGCCCGTCGATGCCGCTCGTTTCGTAACACCTCGAGAAGTTGAAAACGTACGTTCTAATTCGGCCGGTGGGCGAGCATCGTGAAGGTGAGCGGAATCCGGGGCCGGCCAGCGGGAATCACACGACGACCGCCCGTCCCCTCGATCAGCCACGGAAACTGTTGGAAGACCGTCCAATCGTGTTCTAGCAGCGAGTCGAGCACGAGACCATTGCTGAGCAGGGAGCTGACTATCTCGCCCAATGAGTGGTTCCACTCGTAGGTCGTCGTGGACGAGAGTTTCGCGCCGTCGGTGTACGTGGTGTCCTGGTCGAAGACCATGGGTCGATCGGTCTCTTCGAAGTAACTGAACTCGACTTGGTCGCCGCCGTCATCGAACGCGGCGGCGAAGGGGTGGACGTCATGAATGTAGAGACGCCCTCCGGGTCCGAGGAGCCGCGCCACGACCGAGCCCCACGACGCGACGTCCGGGAGCCAGCAGAGCGCGCCGAGACTCACGTAGACGATATCGAAATGCTGGCCCGCGACTGCGTTGGGGGCGTCATAGACATCCGAACAGATGAACGTGGAGCGCTCGGCGAGTCCGGCTCGCTCGGCGAGTTCGACCGCGGCCTTGACGGCCGCGGGTGAGAAGTCGACGCCGGTCACGTTGGCGCCCGCGCGGGCCCAGTTCAGGGTGTCCATGCCGAAGTGGCACTGGAGATGGATGATGTCGAGGCCGGTCACGTCACCGAGGGCCTCGATCTCCTCGGGCGAAGGCCCCGGAGAAGAATCAAGCCAGCCGTTCACGTCGTAGAAGCGCGACCGGGTGTGGATCGCGACGCGATCGTCCCAGTTCGATCGATTGGCCTCCAGGCGTGGGTCCATTGGCGAAGGCTACTTGGCCGTGACTTCGGAACGGCTGGGTTCGGACCCCAGCGTGGTGTGGGACCTCACGCTTTCCTATGAGGATTTTGGTTCTGAGCGGTTGGTGGTCCTGTCGCGACCGAAGTCGCGACGTAGCATTCACAGCGAACACCGAAGCTGGTCCACAGAGTTTCCAGAATTGGAGAGTCATCGTGTTGAATCTCAACGAAGAATCAAGGATTGAGTCGCTGCTCGACGCGATGACACTCGAGGAGAAGGCGTCGCTCACGGGCGGTGGCGACGTGTGGCACCTGCCGGCAATCGAACGACTCGGCATCGGCAGTCTCAAGATGTCCGACGGGCCGTCGGGTGTGCGAGGTCAGCACTTCGGCCTGCGACGATCACTTTCGTTCCCTTGCGGCATGGCGGTAGGTGCGACGTGGAACGTAGAACTCACCTCGCGCTATGGCCGAGTCCTTTCCGAAGAGGCGGTCGCCAAGGGTGTGCATGTGCTGCTCGGACCCACCGTTGGCATACCGCGCACTCCGCTCGGAGGCCGCGTCTTCGAATCCTTCGCCGAGGATCCGAAACTCGCGGCCACCCTTGCGGTCGCTTACATTCGCGGCGTACAGGACGGTGGGGTCGCCTGCTGTGTGAAGCACTTCGCCTGCAATGACCAGGAGTTCGAGCGAATGACGATCAGTGCTGAAGTTGACGAGCGCACGCTCCGAGAGATCCACTTACCGGCGTTCGAGGCGGCCGTTCGCGACGGCGGGGTGCTGTCGGTGATGAGCGCGTACAACCGTGTTGGCGGCGTCTACTGCGGTGAACATGGCGAACTCTTGGGTTCGATCCTCAAGGGAGAATGGGACTTTGACGGCGCGGTGATCTCCGATTGGCTCGGCACCCACAGCACCGTGGCGGCGGCGGTGGCGGGACTCGACGTGGAAATGCCCGGACCTCCGCGCTTCTTCGGTCAGCGTCTAGCCGAGGCGGTTGATGCGGGTGAACTGGACGTCACGATGCTCGACGAGAAAGTCCGTCGCATCCTTCGCATCGCTAGTCACACCGGCATCCTCGGTGCGAGTACGCGCAGTGACGAGCCCCAGGACCCCGACATCCCGAGCCGCCGGGCGCTGGCCCGTGAGCTTTGTGTCGAGGCGACGGTGCTGCTTGCCAACGACGGGTTGTTGCCACTGGATCCGACGATCCGCAGCATCGCGGTGATCGGGCCGAGCGCCGACCATCTTGTCACCGGTGGTGGCGGCAGTTCCGAGGTGCTCGCGCACCGGACGGGATCGCTGTTGAAGGAGCTCGGTGCCCGTTTCCCCGAAGCGACAATCGTGCACGAACCCGGATGCGCTCTCGGCGACGAAATTGATCCGATCGATCCCACGCTGCTCGGTGAAGGGATGCTCCTCGAGTACTACAACGGTGAGTTCAACGCCGACGTCGCGCACCGCGACACGTTGCTACTCGGGCGCTTCATCACGTTGGGCGATCCCGCACCAGGTGTCAGCTTCAAGGACTTCTCACTTCGCGCTACCGGAGTGCTCTCTCCGGACACGTCCGGTCCGTGGCAACTCGCGATGAGTGCGACCGGCCCGACGCGCGTACTGCTGAACGGCAATGCGTTGCTCGACAACGCCGCCGCGGGCCCCGGCGAGTCCTTCTACGGGCTTGGCACCGCCGCGCAGAACGTCACCGTCGATCTCGAAGTCGGCCACTCGTACGAGCTGGTCGTGGAACTGCGCTCCACGGGACTCCCCATCGCGGGTTTCGAGTTGGGTGCTCGACCCCCGCGCCGGGCCGACCTGCTGGAGCGCGCCGTTCGCGCCGCCGCGAACGCCGACGTGGCGATTGTCGTGGTGGGCTCATCGCGCACCTCCGAAACCGAAGGGGCCGACCGGACGGACCTACGCCTCATCGGCGCCCAGGACGAACTGGTGGGTCGTATCGTCGACGCGAATCCTCGAACCGTGGTGGTGTTGAACGTCGGTGCGCCGGTACAGACACCGTGGGCCTCGCGAGCGGCGGCGATCCTCAACTGCTGGTACCCGGGCGAAGAAGGCGCCGGAGCTCTCGCCCAGATACTGAGTGGCGAAGAGGACCCCGGTGGGCGCCTTCCCATAACCTTCCCCAAGGCCATCGAGGACACTCCGACCTTCGGGGAGTGGTACCCGGGAACGAACGGCAAGGTCACCTACGGCGAAGGGGTCTTCGTCGGATACCGGCACTACGATTCGCGCGGTGTCGAGCCGCAGTTCGCGTTCGGCCACGGTCTTTCCTACTCATCGTTCGAGTACAGCGTGCCAATCATCGAGATCGTCAGCGGCGTCGTACGGGCCCGGGTGGCAATCACCAACGCTGGTGATCGACGAGCGCGTGAGGTCGTGCAGGTCTACGTTCGCGCGCTCGACCCCGTGATCGAATGCCCCGACAAGGAGTTGAGGGCATTCGAGAAGGTTCACCTCGAGGCCGGAGCGACGATCGACGTGTCGTTCGAACTCAGCGCCCGCGATTTCTGCTACTGGGACGAGGCCGCTCACGACTGGAAGGTGGCGGGCCACGACTTCGAGTTGCTGTTCGCCTCGTCGTCGCGTGACGTGCGCCAGAGCGCCACCGTCACGCTGCACCGCTGACGGGGTTGGTGACAGCCTCGACGAAGTGGGTGAGGAGGTGGCGGCCGGTGTCCTTCACCCGTTCGTTGACGCCCTACAGCGACGCGTAGACGGCGCTGATCAGTGCCCGGTTACACGTGCTCTGCCATCGGGGGATGACACGGTTCATCACGTAGCCGACGGCGAGCCCTCGGCCCGGGTCGGCGAATCCCACTGCGCCACCAGTACCGAAGTGGCCGAAACTCGTGAGATCCGGGCCGAAGGGTCGTTTCGAGGTGGAGGGCTGGAAACCGAGACCGAACGAGACGTCTTGGGCCAGGACGGGACACGGACCAGATGATTGGACGGACGTGCTCTCCCTGATCATTGATTCGCTCAGGAGTTTTCCAGGTTCGAGGAGAGCCGCGTAGAACCCGGCCAATCCTCGCGCCGACCCGTGGCCGTTGGTTGAGGGAACCTGCGCCCTTCGCCATTCTTCGGTGTTCACGACGCCCATCGAGGAATAGCCCGGGGGATTGAAGTAGCCCCGAAGGATCATCGATCCCTCGCCTCCGTCGTCCGGTGGCAGAGCCACGGGCGACTGTGCGGAGTCCCAGGCGATCGCCGCGCAGCGTTCGAGGTCAGAGGACGCCACACCGAAGTGCAGGTCGAGACCGAGGTCGCTCGAGAGATTGGCGAGCAGTTCATGGGGCGTCAATCCACTGAGGCGCCGCGCCATCTCACCAACGAGGTGGCCGTAGGTGTTGGTGTGGTAAACGTGGCGGCTCCCGGGTTCGAACCACGGACGGGTTTCGGCGAGTGCCGTTGTCATCGTGTCCCAGCTCCAAAGGTTGTCATTGGTCAGCTCCGTACGGATGGCCGGAACGCCAGCGCGGTGACAGAGTGCTTGGCGAATCGTCGCACGTTCCTTACCGGCTTGCGCGAACTGCGGCCACACCGTCGCGATAGGCGCGTCCAAATCAATCGAGTGCTTCTCGAGCTCACGC
The DNA here is from genome assembly GCA_003132165.1 of Acidimicrobiaceae bacterium. Lineage (GTDB taxonomy): Bacteria > Actinomycetota > Acidimicrobiia > Acidimicrobiales > RAAP-2 > RAAP-2. The sequence continues at coordinate 72,906 of PKWW01000050.1, forward strand.
AGTAACAATGTCGCGATGAGTGGCTTGCCCGCGGAATAGAAGTCGGCAATGGTGTCTTCGCGCCAGGGTTCGCCCGTTGAGGAATCCTTGCAGCCGCCCCAGAGATCCACCACGGTCTCGCCATGAAGCATCACTGCGACCGCCGCACCGATCTCGCCGCGCTGTTCGAGGTTGTCGATGAACGCGCCGCGAACGGATTCGAACTCGCGCGAACACGTCCCGTCGATGAGTACCTTCACGTGACTATTCAACAACCTCGCGGGCCCGATGACTCGCGAGGTTGTTGGGCAACACTCAATTGCCGACGGCTCACCCGAGACGAAGGCTCTGAGCGCCAGGCGATCAGCGGATTCCCACGGCTCTTGAGCCCGTCATTGACCAACAACCGGCCTGATCCGTTCGTCGAGAAAGGTGATCACCGCGTGGGAGAAGGCGTCATTCTGGTCACCCGCGATCATGTGAGCGGCGCCTGGCACCTCCACCACGACCAGTCCGGGGATACGCGAGGCGAGGTCGTTGACGCCTTCATCGCTCACCACGTCACTGAGAAGCCCACGCACGAGCATCGTCGGCACCGCTATGTTGTTAATCGCCGCTTCGAGCAGTTCCCTGTAACGCGCGGCGACCACTTCGGTCCTGCTCGAGTCGAGGACCCGCGGATCCCAGTGCCAGTACCAGCGCCCGTCTCGTTCGCGTAAGACCTTCTTCAAGCCCTCCGGGTTGAACCTCCGAGTCCGTTGGGGTGTGTACGCCGCGATCGCCGCCGCCGCCTCTTCGAGGGTGTCGAATCCCTCGATCCCGGACTGCATGAAATCCCTGATTCGCTGAATCCCCTCCGGGTTCGATTTTGGCGCGATATCCACGAGGACCAGTCCGGACGACACCGTTCGATCACTCGTTCCTTCGGCGAGCATCGCGGCCATCCCGCCCAGCGAGGCACCCACCAATACCGGGGGCCGGCCGAGTTGATCCGCGACCGAAATCACGTCGGCGCCGTACGCAGTAAAGGAATAATCGCCGTTGGCAGCCCACTCGCTGTCGCCGTGGCCACGGAGGTCGATGGTGACAGCTCGCCAGCCCCGGGTCGCCACAGCGTCGGCGGTGGCGCCCCACGCGTGCCTGGTCTGACCGCCGCCGTGAAGGAACAGAACGGGCCAGCCCTCGGGGTCCCCTCTGGAGTCCCCGGCGAGTCGAAGCCCTTCGAAACCAGCGAATTGGATCTGTTCAACGTCCATGTTGATCAACGTTACCCACGCGCAAGGTGACCGACATTTTCCAGAGCGCGTCGTTGGTCACGGCGCGAAGTCGAATTTCGAGACGACGTTCGAAGACTTCGTCAATCGGCGCGATGCTGCGCCGGGGGAGAGGCTAGATAATCTGGGTAATCGTTATATGGGGCGCGCCGATGACGCCGCTGGCGCGCATGGCCTCTGCGAGAGCGGGGTCCGAGACGAACGTCGTCGCCGCTTCCACCGTGTCGAAGTAGTGCAATACGAGGACAAACGTCATGTCCTCGGGCGAGCAGTAGACCTCGTCACGGTTGACGCCGCTTTCGCGGCGAAATCCCGCGTGCGCGTCGTAGGCCGTACGCCAGTGATCGTAACTTGTGACATTTGCTTTGACGAGCACAACAACAGGCATGGTCTCTCCAGTAATCGGTATCGGACTTCAGGCGAAGCGTAACACCGAGCACTCGTTATCGGCTTCGTTCGGATCTGTACAAGACTGGAGTCGCTATGGAACTTGGCATTCTTTCATTGAGTGACATCCAGAGGAACCTCGAGACGGGGGAACCGGTATTGGCGGGCGTGCGGATCGACCAGGCGATTGCCTACGCGACGCTGGCCGACCGACTCGGTCTGGACGTCTTTGCGCTCGGCGAGCACCACACGCCCGAGTACGCCGTGTCCTCGCCCGCCGTGGTCTTGGCGGCAATCGCCACGCGAACGAGTCGTATCCGACTCACGAGTGCGGTCACCGTGTTGCCAATACTCGATCCCGTGCGCGTGTACCAGGACTTCGCGACGGTGGACCTCGTAAGCCATGGTCGCGTTGACATCACCGTCGGGCGCAGCGCGTTTCCCGAGCCCTTCGCGATCTTCGGTGAGCGAATCGAGGACTACGACGCCCTGTTCGAGGAGAAACTCGATCTCCTTTTGCAGTTGCGCGAGCGTGATGTCGTGACGTGGACGGGCCGGTTCCGCCCGCCACTACGCGACGCGCCGATTATCCCTCGTTCGTTTCAGAATCCGCTGCCAGTCTGGGTCGGCGTCGGTGGTTCACCAGAGAGCGCCGAGCGCGCCGGGCGCCTCGGACTTCCCGTGACGCTGGGCTACATCGGCGGTTCCCTGGGTCACCTTCGCCGGACTGTCGACATCTACCGTGCCGCCGGCGAGAGGGCCGGCCACCCGGAGAAACTTCGCGTCGGGCTCTCGACGCACTTCTACGCGGGCGCATCATCGGGGAGCGCACGCGAGGTCTATCCCTACTACCACGAGTACTTGCGGCCGAAGACGCCCGGTGGTCGCGGATGGATCGTCACCGAGGACCAGTTCGCAGTCGGCACCCAGCGACAGGGAGCGATCATGGTGGGCTCGAGTTATGAGCTCATTGAGAAGATCCTGGACGCTTATCAAGCGCTCGGCATCGATCGTTTCTTCGGTCAGGTCGACTGGGGCGGGATTCCCGAGGGGCTGGTCGCGGCGTCAATCGAACGCTTCGCCAACGAGATCGCGCCCGCCGTCAGGAGCATGGTGGGTTCGCTCGAAGGGTGACCTGCGACAATCTGAATGGCCGGACGCCAACGGCGAGGACCGAAGGCAGTGAAGGATCCGATGTTCGTCCTATGGGTACTGGTCAAGTACTCGGGTGGCCAGCCGTCGAAGAGCTTTGGCTGGTGCGGGTGGCGCGACATGCCTTGTACCGCCGTTTTGACCACGCGACAGGGCATCGGTAAGAGTTGGCGAATGGGCAAAGTGATACTGGTAACTGGGGCATCATCAGGTATCGGACGGGCCTGCGCCGATCTGCTGCAGGAGCGTGGTTGGACCGTCATCGGTGCGAGCCGACGGGTTGTGAACGACGTGGCGTGGCGCTCGATCGTCATGGACGTCGACGATGACGCCTCAGTCGCCAAAGGAGTGGCCGACGTAGTTGCCGAATTCGCCCGGATAGACGCGTTGATCGCGTGTGCGGGCTGGGGACTCGCCGGTCCGGCCGAGGAGTCGACGATGGGCGACGCCCGCGCCCAGGTGGAGACCAATTTCTGGGGGGCGGTACGCGCGGTCACCGCAGTCCTGCCGATCATGCGCGTTCACGGGGGCGGGCGCATTGTCCTGATGAGTTCGATCGGCGGCGTCATTGGAATTCCGTACCAGGCGTTCTACAGTGCGTCGAAGTTCGCGCTCGAAGGGTACGGCGAGTCGTTGGCCTACGAGGTCGCACCGTTCAACGTCCACGTGACGATGGTCGAACCGGGGAATTTCGCGACCGGCTTCACCTCGAGCCGACGCACGGTGGTGAGTGGGCCCGACAGCCCCTACGCCGCCGCGAGTGAGAAAGCGATCAAGGTCATGGAAGACGACGAGGTGAACGGAGCGCGTCCGGACCAGATTGCGCTCTTGGTCGAGCAGATCTTGCTTGCTGCTCGTCCGGCGCGTCGGGTTTCGGTCGGAAAGTTCGACGAGCGAATCGGTCTGGTCGCGAAGCGTCTGCTGCCCTTTCGCGTCTTCCAGAAAGCCGCGCGGGGAAGCCTCGGGGTCTGAATGGTGCACAACGCGCGTAGTGCAGCGTTTCGTGCAGTGCACCGGGACATTGAAGGAAGCGAAGTGGGGGAATTATGAGTGACGAGAAGGACACGGCTGGCGATCGCGGCCCGGCTGACGAAGAAGTCGACGGAACCGGTGAAGGCATCGTCGTCCAGGCCGGTTACCGACCGGAACTGCGCCGATCCCTGCACTCGTTTTCAATCTTCGCCATTGCCTTTTCGGTGATTTCGATCACCACCGGGATATTCCTCAACTACGGCTTCGGTTTAACCTGGTTTGGCCCGGCGGCGATCTGGACGTGGCCTGTCGTGGCCGTGGGCAACATGTTGATCGCGTTGATCGTGGCCGAACTGGGCACGCGGATCCCGCTGGCCGGCTACGCCTACCAGTGGAGTTCGCGCCTTGTGAACTCCACGTATGGATGGTTCGTGGGCTTCGCCGGCTTGCTCTACATGGCAGTGGGTGGGGGAGCAGTCATGCTGGTCGCGGCGGGACCGCTGACCTTGTCGGAGTTCGGCATCAATTCGGTGACTCATCCGCACCTCAACCTGGCGGTGTCGATCATCTTCATGGTTGTCGCGGCGGTCGCGAACATCATCAGCGTGCAGTTCTCGGCCCGGGTGAACAACATCGCGGTCTTCACCGAGATTCTCGGCACCGTGGTTTTCTCGGTCCTGCTGATCGTGCTGTGGGGGCTGCAGACCAAGCACACCCCCTACGGTCTGTCGATCCTGACCAACACCACACGCCTGAGCCACAGCCCGATGATCTACTCCTTCGCCATGGCGGGCATGCTCGGGATCTTCACACTGATCGGCTTCGAACTGGCGGCGGACATGTCCGAAGATGCCGTGAACCCCCGCCACTCGGTGCCGCGCGGGATGATCTACGGACTCGCAATCTCCGCCGTGCTCGGTTTCGTGGCGCTGGTGGGCTTCACCTTGGCCATCCCCAATCTGGCCGAGGTGGAGAAGTCACCGTTACCGTTGCTCACTATCGCCCAGTTCTGGATGTCGCCCTGGCTGGTGAAGGTCTTCGTTGCCTTTGTCGTCTTCTCGATGTTCGCCATTGCGGTCGTGGGTACCGGTGCGCAATCACGTCTCATGTTCTCGATGGCCCGCGACAACATGCTTCCGGCGTCAAAGACGTTGCGAAAGGTCGACTCGCGCACGCAGACACCGATCATCGCAATCGTCGTGCTGGGCGTCATCGATATCGCGATCCTCGTCTACGGCTACACCCAGCCAAATTCTTTCGGCACGCTGGTCGGAGCGACGGCGACGATTCCCTACATCATCTATTTCGCTATCGCGGTCGCGTACGCCGTGCGGCGCAACCAGATCGAGTCGTTTCCCGGGGCCTTCAGCCTCGGCCGTTGGGCCAAGCCCGTCATTGGAATCGTCATCGTCTGGACGATGCTGATCATCGGCGTACTCACGCTCTCGTCGGTCTTCAACGGGGCCGACCAGTTCCTCGCAATGGGTGCGGTCCTCGCCGTGCTTTGGTACGGCACAGTGCTCTTTCGTCGCCTCCAACGTGGCGAGGCCGGAGTGCAGCCGCTCGAGGAGTTGAATCGCCCCCAACCCTGATCCCGATTGTCGGCTTCAGAGTGGAGCGAATCGTACGATGTTGCGCGGGCCGGGGCCACTGTCGACGGCGCGAACTATGCCCGTGTGAATCTACGCGGAGGCAACCGTATTTCGAGACCGCTTGCTCAGGCAGTATCGAGCCGAACTTCAATCGCGACCACAACCTCTTCGACTGCAGCGTGCGGGGTCGAACCGTGAACCGAACAGAAAGAATCGGTCGGGCGTCTACATTGTGGCTATGACAACGTCACCATGGTCCGCCGCTGACCTACCCGACCTTCACGGACGCACGGCCATCGTGACGGGAGCCAATAGTGGTATCGGTCGGGTGGCGGCGCAAGAACTTGCCCGCGCGGGCGCGGCAGTCACTCTCGCCGTGCGCGACACCAAGAAGGGTGATGGCGCCGCCACGTCAATGACCGGCGACGTGACAGTTCGCCAACTGGATCTCGCCGATCTCAGTTCGGTGCGTTCGTTCGCTGCGGGTACCAACGGAACAGTCAATATCCTGGTTGACAACGCAGGGATCATGGCCGCCCCCGAGGGGCGCACCGTCGACGGGTTCGAGATGCAGATCGGAACCAACCACCTGGGTCACTTCGCACTGACGAACCTGCTGCTTCCACAGATCACCGATCGAGTCGTCGTCGTGTCGTCGGAATTACACCGCAACGGGAAGATCGATTTAGACGACCTCAACTTTGAACGACGTCCCTACAAGCCGTGGGCGGCGTATTCGCAGTCCAAGTTGGCCAATCTGCTTTTCGTACTCGAACTCGAGCGGCGCCTCACCGAGGCCGGATCGTCAATTCGCGCGACCGCCGCCCATCCGGGCTACGCCGCTACCAACTTGCAAGGACGAAGCAGCAACCCACTCATCAACCTTGTCACTGCGATCGGCAACCGGCTCATCGCACAGAGCGACACAATGGGAGCATTGCCGACTCTCTACGCCGCCTCGGCTGACATTCCCGGCGGCACGTATATCGGCCCGGACGGCTTCCGGCACATGCGCGGTCACCCCGCTGTCGACAGCCCCGCCTCTCAGGCTCTCGACGCGGCCACCGCCCGCGGCCTGTGGGAACTTTCGGAGAAGCTGACGGGCGTGCACTTCCCACTCAATCCTTCGGCCACCGACTGAGCCATGTCCATTGGAGGACCTGGCAAGGTCAAGCGGTGCATTCTCCTCGTAGCGTCGACCAGGTTGATGAGAAGTGTGCTTCAGGTCTCCGGGGCGAAATTGCGCGGGCGTTCCGCGAAGTTTTGAATTGGGTGCAGCTATTGGGGGTCAACGAGCCTCGCGCGCACTGTCTCGCGACATCGATCGAGGCGAAGTGAGAGGATCGGCACATGGAACTTCGGATATTCAGCGAACCACAGCAGGGTGCCACGTACGTCGAGATACTGGCTCTCGCGCTGGCGGCAGAAGAGGGCGGCTTTGGCGCCTTCTTTCGATCGGATCACTACCTCAAGATGGGTCCAGGGAGCGGCCTACCGGGGCCGACGGACGCGTGGATCACCCTCGCTGGATTGGCTCGCGATACCAGCCGGATTCGCCTCGGCACGCTGTTGACCGCCGCGACATTTCGTCACCCGGGTCCGCTGGCCATTGCCGTTGCCGAAGTGGACGCGATGAGTGGCGGGCGGGTGGAGCTCGGCCTCGGAGCGGGCTGGTACGAAGAAGAACACTCCGCGTACGGGATTCCCTTCCCCTCACTTGGAGAGCGGTTCGAGAAGTTGGAGGAACAGTTCACCATCATCACGGGTCTGTGGGCTACGGAGGTCGGCGCCACCTTCGACTTCTCGGGCAAGCACTACTCACTGTCAAACTCGCCCGCGCTTCCGAAGCCATTCCAGACGCCGGGGCCACCCATCATTGTGGGCGGCCACGGCCCCAGGGTCACGCCGCGCCTCGCCGCAGCATTCGCAGATGAGTTCAACGTTCCTTTCGCTCCGTATGAAGTCTGCCGGTCTCAATACGACTTCGTCGATAAGGCGTGCGAAGCGATTCAACGCGACCCCGATTCCATCATCCGCTCGGCGGCACTCGTCGTCTGCTGCGGGCGAGACGAAGCGGAAGTGGCACGACGTGCGACGAACATCGGGCGCGACGTCGATGACCTGTCTGAGAACGGGCTCGCGGGCACGCCCGCTCAGGTGGTGGACAAGATTCTCCATTTCGCTGAACTGGGAATCTCGCGGCTCTATCTCCAGGTTCTTGACATGAAGGATTTGGATCACGTTCGCCTTATCGCCGATGAGGTGTTGCCCGCGGTCAAGTAGTGCAGCGCAGCGTCGTTCGCGAGATCGAGGCTGCGCCACCCGACTTTCTCGAGGCGATTCACACCATCTAGTTGAGGATCACCACGTGGGCCAACTGGAGGGCAGGGAACCCGGCGGTCCGAAAGGCTGGGGGAGACCGGGTCGTGCTCCGAGAGCTTGCAGCAGGGAGCTGAAGTTCAGTCCGTAGGCGGTCGAATTCTTTCCGTTGTACTGCGGGGACCCCTGTTAGTGG
>PKWW01000055.1 GCA_003132165.1 Acidimicrobiaceae bacterium
GAAGTTCGTAGTCGTCTCGTTCGAATGATCAATGGTGACGAGACGTACGTCTGCGTACCGATGCAGGGATCGGGCACCTTCTCGATAGAGGCGACCATCGGTACGCTCGTGCCTCGCGATGGCAAGTTGCTGGTGCTCGTGAACGGCGCGTACGGTAAGCGCATGGTCCAAATCTGCGAGGTCGCAGGGCGCAATGTGGAGGCCCTCGAGTGGGCCGAGGACCAAGCCGTCAACCCCGCAGCGGTTGATGAGTACTTGACGAATGATGAGAGCGTGACCCACGTCGCGGTCGTGCACTGTGAAACCACTTCGGGAATCCTGAACCCGCTCCAAGATGTGGCGGACGTGGTGCATCGACACGGTCGTGATCTCATCGTCGACGCGATGAGTGCTTTTGGGGCAATCGAGATTGACGCGCTGGTCACGCCCTTCACCGCGGTGGTTGCTTCGTCCAATAAGTGCCTGGAAGGCGTCCCGGGCGTCGGCTTCGCGCTGATCAGGCGTGACGCGCTTGTCGGAACTGCGGGCAACGCTCATTCGCTCAGCTTGGACCTTTACGCCCAGTGGCAGGGATTCGAGAAGAACGACCAATGGCGCTTTACGCCGCCCACTCACGTGATCGCGGCGTTCAGTCGGGCGCTCGATGAGCACGCGGACGAGGGTGGCGTCAGCGGTCGGGGCTCGCGCTACCGGAGGAATCATCAGGTACTCGTAGACGGGATGGAGGAAATGGGCTTTCGTTGCTTGCTCGAGCGCTCCCTGCAGGCACCGATCATCGTCACCTTCCACACGCCGATCAGTGACCGTTTCAAATTCGAAGACTTCTACAACCGCCTTCGCGACAAGGGCTTCCTCATCTACCCCGGAAAGCTCACCGTGGCCGATTCCTTTCGCATTGGCTGCATTGGTCACCTGGGCGAGGAGCAGATCAGGGCCGCGCTTGGCGCAATTCGCGAAGTGCTCGACGATATGGGTGTACCGGACGGTAGCCCGACGATGGCTGCATTGTCTTGACGCGCGCAAAGGCCAAACAATCGGGTTAGCCCAACGCATCGCGATCGACAAGCGATTGTGTCGCATCGCAAGGGCGGAACCNNAAGACCAGCAGTGTCGCGACAGCAGACGGTCTCGTGCGGATGAGCGCAGTTGGATGGAATACTCTTCGGTAATCGTGTGCAGGTTTGCCACTAGGGACTTAGGGCCCAACGAGTGAGTGTCGAGCGTTGGTTAGCATCGAAGCAGTGCCTAGCATCCGAAATTTCAGCGACATCGGTCATTCGATCGGCAGGTTCGTTGGACCGTCCTTCAAGAGGAGTTCTTTCCCGTCATGAGTTTCCCCAGTGCTTCCTATTCGGTAACCATGCGCGTGTCGCTCGACAGCGCCTCGGAGATCGCGAAGATCTCTCGCGCCGTGAGCGACGCCGGTGGTCTCGTGACCGCCCTTGACGTCACCGAGCCGATCGAGGGCCGCATGGTCGTCGACCTCACGTGCAACGCGTCCAACGACGAGCACGCCGAGAAGCTGCGTGCGTCAGTCGACGCGGTCGCCGGCGCACGGGTCCACGCGATCAGTGACCGCACGTTCCTGCTTCACCTCGGCGGGACAATCTCCGTCGAGCCCAAGGTCGCCCTCAAGACCCGTGATGATCTCTCGATGGCGTACACACCGGGCGTCGCACGCATCTCAATGGCGATCGCGAACGACAAGTCGCTCGCGCGAAAGCTCACCATCAAGCGCAATACGGTTGCCGTCGTCACCGACGGTTCGGCGGTGTTGGGCCTCGGCAACATTGGACCCGAAGCAGCGCTTCCCGTCATGGAGGGAAAGGCGCTGCTCTTCAAGCGCTTCGCTGGCATCGACGCATGGCCGGTGTGCCTCGACACCCAGGACGTTGACGAGATCGTGCGAATCGTGCAATGCATCGCCCCCGTGTACGGCGGCATCAACCTCGAGGACATCGCGGCACCTCGTTGCTTCGAGATTGAAGCCCGCTTGCGAGAGCTGCTCGATATCCCCGTCTTCCACGACGACCAGCACGGCACCGCGACCGTGGTGCTCGCGGCGCTACTCAACGCATTGCGCGTGGTCGGCAAAGAGATGAAGGACATCAAGGTCGTCGTGCTCGGTGTGGGCGCCGCCGGTGTCGCCATCAGCAAGCTCTTGCTCGCCGAGGGCGTCGGCGACATCATTGGCTGCAACCGCAACGGCATCATCGCGGAGGACGATCCGCGCCTTGACGAGGACCGTCGTTGGCTCGCCGCGCACACCAACAAGAACAAGGTGACCGGCTCGTTCGCTGACGCGATGGTCGGTGCTGACGTCTTCGTCGGCGTGTCCGGCCCGAACCTCGTGACCGAGGAGAACCTCAAGGTCATGGCGAAGGACTCCATTGTCTTCGCGCTGGCGAACCCGGACCCCGAAGTCGACCCGCAGCTCGCGCGTAAGTACGCGGCGATCGTGGCGACCGGACGCAGCGACGAGCCCAACCAGATCAACAACGTCCTGGCCTTCCCCGGCATCTTCCGTGGTCTGCTCGACGCGGGCGCGACCAAGATCACCGAGCAAGTCGAGATTGCGGCGGCCCAGGCCATTGCCGCGATCGTGAAGCCCTCGGAACTCTCGGCCGATTACATCGTGCCGACGGTGTTCAACGCCGCGGTCGTCAAAGCCGTTTCGGCCGCCGTGGAGCAGGTGGTTCACCCTAAGCAGTAGCGGCGAATCCGGGGCCGGTGCCCCGGACTAATTCTGGATGATCTCGAAGGCCCGCAGTCCGCGGATGCGTTCCTGACGACGGCTGCGGAGTTTGCGCTCCGAGAGTGCCGACAGTTCGGCGTAGGCCTTCAGGATCGACACGTGGATGCGCTCGACGGTGACGAACGGATTCGGGTCCTCGGGGATGACCTCGTCGATCAGGCCCAGGCTCAACTGGTCCGCCGCGGTCGATCGCATCGTCGCGAGCGTCATGCGGATCTGGTCGTGGGTCGGGTTCGCGGTCTTGTAGAGGATCGACGCCGCCGATCGTGGTTCGGCGACGTACGCCATGGCCTTCTCCAACATCATGACGTGGTCGGCCATCGGAGTCGTCGCGAGTCCGCCGCCGCTACCGAGTGCGCCCGCCACCAACGTGATCACCGGTTCGGAGTAGTCGATGCCCTTCAGGATCGAGCGCGCGATGGCGCGCGACTGACCGCGCCGTTCACTCTCCAGCGTGGGCTTGGCGCCCAGGGTGTCGGTGATGAAGAGGGCGGGGAGATGAAGTCGCTCACCCATCTCGAGCATGCGCTCCATGAAGGCGAAGTCCTCCGGCGCGGGGTTCGACGGCCGCTTCACGATGGTGTCGCCCAGACGCTGGTACGAGGGCTGGGTGCCGACGATGACGAAAGGCTGGGCGCCAATCTTCGCGAAGGCGCCCACGATCGCGGGGTAGCGCTTGAAGTCGCCTTCTTGGACGTAGTTGTAGACGGCGGTCGCGTCATTGAACGCGTAGCGGGCGATGAACTCGAGGTCCAGCCGGTTCGCGTCGGTCATGAGGTCCTGGTACTGCTCGACGAGAGCGTCCGAACTCTCGACCGCGTCGCACACTCTCGCCGGGGCGGGCAGGAGCAACGTCGGATGCTTCTCGCGATCGAACTGGGGACCTTGGATGCCCACGGCGCCAAAATTGAAGGTACGGCGCTGTCCCGGCACGGTCACGTTGCGGATCAGTGGCTGGGTCTCGCGGTTGAGTTCGTGGTGCTTGTCGGGCAGCGTCGTCGCGGTCAGCAACTCGCCGATGTAGTTGACCAGTTCGATGACGTCGGGCAAGACGACATCGATGTTGCGGTCGAGCAGGTTCGCTTCGGCGCTCTGGGAATTCTCGGGCACCGAGACGCCTTCGTAGGCCTCGATGACGTTGGGGCCGGCGAAGCCGTAGTTCGTTCCCGATGTCGCGATGATCAGGTCGGCGTTGGGAACCGCGCTCGCTGAAACACCACCCCAGACATTGCCGAGGAGCACCGCGATCTGGGGCTGTTCGACCTTGTCCTTGAAGTGACGAAGCGCTTCGACCATGCGGGTCATCTGGGTCAGACCGGCGAAGTTCTCGTGCTGGCGCACGCCGCTTGACACGTAGACGCTGATGAAGGGAAGCTTCTTCGAGATCGCGAGGTCCGACGCCGCCTGGAAGGCTTCGCCCGAGACGACGCCGAGGGATCCTGCGAAGAAGTCCCAGTTCATTGAGTACATGACGACCTTGTGGCCGTTGAAGGTGGCGAGGCCGAAGTTCGACGACTCGGACTTACCCTTGCGCGATTCACTGCGCAACTTGTCCGAATAGGACTCGTCGCGCTCGTTGCCGTGACCACGGCGCACCAGTCCGATCAAGTCCTTCGCGATTCTCCAGTGTCCGTGGCTCGCCTTGAAGTTGACGAGGTCCTGCAAGTTCTGCAGTTCGCTGGGACTGTTTACCTTCCGACGATTGCGCAGATGAGGCTTTACCTCTTTCTTGAAGACGGGCAGACCAGCCGGGAAACCCTCACCGAACTGTCTTGACTCGAAGTCTTCTTCTGGGGTCGACGGGCTATTTTCTTTGCGATTAGCCATGAGAGACCAGTATTGCATGGCTGTTTGGCCGACAATTTTGTTGGAATCAGCCATTGCGACGCATTACCAGTACTACTGGGCTTACTCTGAAGTAAGAGTTGAAAGTCATATTGGCGAGATGAGACGCGACGTGTCGTTCGACGATGCCGCGGCGGCGTCGAGCAGCGTTGTTACTTCCTCGTCGGTCGTCTGATCGAAGTCCTCGTACCATTCGCCCACCGCTCGAAACGATTGAGGCACGAGCAAACTGATCGTCTGTTCGCTCTGCGACGCGATGTCGCGCAAAGCGCCGAGCGACGCAACGGGCACCGCCACGATGACGTGGCGCGCACCGCGTCGACGCGCGATGCGCACCGCGACGCGTGCCGTCGCACCGGTGGCGAGACCGTCGTCGACGATGATGACCGTTCGTCCCTCGAGTGAAAGAGGAGGTCGGCCGCCGCGGTACTTCACGAGCCGACTCGCCAGTTCTTCGCGTTCTCGGTTTTCGACGTGAAGAATCTCACGTTCGCTAAGTCCGAAACGCTGAACCACGTCCTCATTGAGGATGCGCACACCGTCCTCGCCAATCGCTCCGAAGGCCACTTCCGGATGCGAGGGAAGACCGAGTTTGCGCACCAGCAAGATGTCGAGCGGCGCATGAAGTGCAGATGCCACCTGGGCCGCGACTGGCACGCCACCTCGGGGTAATGCGAGCACCAAAGGATCCTCCTCGCGCAAGTCGGCCAAGGAGTGTCCGAGTTGTTGGCCAGCCGCGACGCGGTCCTTGAATCGGGTGGGCTCCCGAGGTTTCATTGATCTAGAGGCCGGACGGGAAGGTCTCGGCGGGTTCTCCCTCGTCCCAAAGAGTGGTCAGTTCCAGCGGTTCGAGCGCCCTCGTGTGATCCATATGGATCACTACGTCAAACTGATGCGCGAGGTCCGCCTGGAAGTAGTGACTTTGTAGTTCGGTCTCCGGCCGGTAGATGACACCGATGGCGCGTTCGAGGCGGACACGGGAGAGTTCGG
>PKWW01000023.1 GCA_003132165.1 Acidimicrobiaceae bacterium
ATCTCGCCCGATGGGCGAGCCTGGGTTCAGTTGGAGCCCCGGTGAAGCGTGGAGCCGAGCATCAGACTGAGTCTCACTCAGCAGCTGGCGATGACACGCGGAAGGGAAGCCCGGCACTTGTCGGGCCGAACAACTCCGTGAGGAGTGCAGCATGAGTGAACTCACTAGAGATCACTCGGTTGCAACGGCCGAGTTGATCGACGCCATGCTCGGGTTGCTCGCGATCACGGTCGGGTCGTTCACGTGTTGCACCGGGGCGAAGCCGATCGTCGACTTTTCGTGCAGAAATTCGTACATCTCGGCCGAACCCAGCCCGAAAGTACTGGCTGTGGCACGATTATCTGATGAACGAATCATTCTCAATAGATATCTGGAGCGACGTCGTCTGCCCCTTCTGCTATCTAGGCACCCGTCAACTGCAGTCCGCACTTGATCGCTTCGAACACGCCGAATACGTGGCGCTTCGCCACCGCGCTTTCGAACTCGACCCAGGGGCTCCGGCGAACTACAACCTGTCGCTCAACGAGCTTCTGGCGAAGAAGTATTCGATGCCCGTCGAGCGAGCCTCTTCGCTGAATGCTCGTATGGAATCCGAGGCGGCGGCACTCGGCATGACGTGGAAAATGGAGGACGCTCGGCCCGGCAACACCTTCAATGCACACCGACTAGTCGCATTGAGCGCCACGCAGGGGCTCGCCGACTTTATGAGCGAGCGCCTCTTTCGCGCATATTTCTGCGAGGGCGCACTGGTGAGTGACACCGCGCTCCTCGACGCGCTCGCGAGCGACGTCGGGGTCATTGGCTCCAACGACCTGTGGAACGGTGACGATTTCAGCGGTGAGGTGCGTCTCGACGAGGCCGAGGCGCAGGAACTGGGCGTCACCGGAGTGCCCTCCATGCTCGTCGACGGGAAGTTCATGATCGTCGGCGCGCAGGGAGCTGACCAGATCCTCGACGTCCTAGAGCGTGCTTGGGCCAAACGTCAGACGGCGGCGACACCGGCTTGAGCTTCAGGCGCCGTACAAAGTCCGTCCAGCGATGTCCACGAGCGAGGGAAGAGAGGTTTCACGGGTGAGGTTGTGCTAGCCAGGAGGCCCATTGACGCGTCGGAGTCCCTGCTCGGCACCCCCTCGCCCGAACGCGCCGCCGAGATCACCGAGGACCTCGAGGTCGCACTGTCATCGTTCGGCCACGAAGCGGGTCAATACGCCGTGCTGGGTCCCGACCCCTGGTGGGTTCTATGGAATGACGACCGAAGCGGCTTCATCGCCTTCTTGGAGGGTCGACGAGGTCTCCTCACCTGGCGCTCACCAGTCAGCCACCCCCACGAGCAGGCCCTCCTGCTCGGTCGACTCGTACGCCACGCGAGGACTAAGCGAAAGACCCTCTTCGCCATCGAAGTCAACGCGACCACGAAGGACGCCGGGGTTGCACTCGGCATGACGTCGATCTGGACTGGAACGGAGAGCTTCCTTGACCTCGCGACCTGGTCGTTGCTCGGCGGACGGCGCCAGAAGATCCGCTGGGCCCGTCGTCACGCTGAGAAGCTCGGCCTTCAATGGCGCGAAGCCTTTCCGCTGTCAAACACCCTCGACGAGCACGGCGTCGGACACGTGCAGCACGCCTGGAAGGCCGAGCGCACTGAACGAGAGACCGACTCCTTCCTGCGCACCGACTTCGGCGAGATCGCTCGGCTGCGGCGCTACTTCGTCTGCGAAGGGCCTGAGGGCATCGTCGCCTTCGTGACGTGCACCCCCGTCAACGCCGAGGGCTGGTACCTACAGGACATCGTGCGACTCCCGAGCGCCCCGCGTGGGGCGCTCGAGGGAGCGATGGCATTCGCCCTCGACGTCTTTCGCGATGACGGCTACCGCTTCGTCTCCAACGGTCCGTTGCCATTTTGGCGCCCGGGCGGCGAATCGGAGGGCCAACAGAAGTTGGGCTTCGTTGGTCAACGAGCCTTGAGGTTCTTCAACGATCACTACCGGTTCCACGGCATCAACCAGTTCCGCTCGAAGCTCGAACCCGACTGCGTGAGCGATCTCTACGTGCTGAGGTCGAAGCGTCTGATCACGCCTGGCGCGCTACGGACGTTGACGAAACTACTCAGCGAACGTACTCACTAAGCGGCCACACTGGCCCACATCTCTAGTAGTCCGTCGAGCGATGCTCAGTCGGCGTCCTCGGCAGGAACGACCGCCGCCGTGGCGACCGAGTGTCCTTCATCGAGATTCATGACGCGAACGCCCGTCGCGTCACGACCCTGTGACGAGACCTCGCGCACGGGTGTGCGAATGAGCACTCCCCCGCTCGAAGCCAACAGCAATTCGTCATCGAGGCTCACCATGAACGCCGCGACAACGAAGCCGCGCGCCGCCGTGAGCCTGATCGCGCGAACGCCCTGACCACCGCGGCCCTGACGATTGAAGCGTTCGGTCTTCACGCGCTTGCCGAAACCAGTGTCGGTCACCAGGAACAGGTCGGCGTCGCTTCGAATCACGTCGAGCGAAATCGCCTTGTCGTCGTCCTTCAACTTGATGCCACGAACGCCCATCGAGTCGCGACCGACCTCGCGGACTTCCTCTTCGTTGAAGCGAATCGACATTCCGCGGAAAGTGACGACCATGAGGTCATCGGTGCCGCTCGTCGCCACGACGCGAACCACTTCGTCGCCCTGGCGCAAATTGATGGCGATCCAACCCTCGCGCCGCGACTTGTCGTACTCGCTGAACGCGGTCTTCTTGACCGTGCCGTTCGCAGTCGCGAACACGAGGAACTTGTCCTTCGGGAAGTCGGTCGTGGTCACGATGGCTTGAATCTTCTCGCTGGGTTGGAGGTTCAACAAGTTGACGATCGCCGTACCCTTGGCCGTGCGATCCTTCATGGGGATCTCGTGGCCACGCAGACGGAACACCCGGCCGCGGTTGGAGAACATGAGTACGTAGGCGTGGGTCGTGGTGTGCACGATCTGCTCGACGAAGTCCTCGTCCTTCAACTTCGCTCCCTGGACGCCACGGCCGCCGCGGCCCTGAACTCGGAATGCGTCAGCCGCTACCGACTTCACGTAGCCGGCCTGGGTCATCGTGATGACGATGTCCTCGTCGTCGATGAGGTCCTCGACGCCGAGTTCGCCCGGGTCATTCACAATCTGGGTAACGCGGTCGTTCGCGTACTTGTTGCGGATCGCACCCATCTCGTCGGCGATGACGCCACGCAACTTGGTGTCACTCGCGAGGATTGACTGTAGTTCGGCCATGGCCTCGCGGAGTTTCGCCATCTCGTCCTCAAGCTCGGTACGACCGAGCCGAGTGAGTCGACCAAGGGTCATGTCCAGGATGTGGTTCGCCTGTTCCTCGGAGAACTCGAATGGCGCGGCCATGAGTGCGACTCGCGCCTCACCGCGATCGTCGGATGCCCGAATCGCTGCGATGACCTGGTCGAGCATGTCGATGGCCTTCAAGAGCCCTTCGACGATGTGCGCCCGAGCCTCGGCCTTCCGCAGACGGAACTGTGTGCGACGCGTCACCACTTCGACCTGGTGGGCAATGTAATGAGTCAGCGCCTGGGCGAGCGTGAGTGTGCGCGGGACGCTGTCCACCAGGGCCAGCATGTTCACGGCGAAGGTCGTTTGCAGCGACGTGTTCTTGTAGAGCTTGTTGAGCACGACATTGGCGTTGGCGTCGCGCTTGAGGCGAATCACTAGTCGCGCCTTGCGTCCGGCGGAGTCGTTCTGCACTGCGGCGATGCCCTCAAGGTCGCCGTTCTTCACGAGGTCGTAGATTTTCTCCTCGATTGACTCGACCGAGACCTCGTAGGGGAACTCGGTGACGACTATTCGCACGTCCTTCGCGGTCTCTTCGATCTCGGCGACGGCGCGCATCTTCACCGAACCACGTCCGGTGCGGTAGGCATCGAGGATTCCTTGGCGCCCGAGAATCTGCGCACCCGTCGGGAAGTCCGGTCCCTTCACGAAAGCCATCAGGTCGTCCGACGTCGCTTCAGGATGTGCCAGGAGGTGCAGCGTGGCGTCGATTACTTCGCCCAGGTTGTGCGGCGGAATCTTGGTCGCCATGCCGACAGCGATGCCCTGGGAGCCGTTGACGAGAAGGTTCGGGTACCTGGACGGCAGCACGGTGGGCTGTTGGGTGGAGCTGTCGTAGTTCGGCTCAAAGTCGACGGTATCTTCATCAATCGAGTCGAGCAGTTCGAGGGCCAGCGGGGCGAGGCGGCACTCGGTGTAACGCATCGCCGCGGCCCCTTCGTCTGGACCCGTTCCTCCGAAGTTGCCGTGGCCACTGATGAGTGGGTGGCGCATCGCGAAGTCCTGGACCATTCGAACGAGCGCGTCGTAGATCGCGCTGTCGCCGTGGGGGTGATACGTACCCATGACCTCGCCGACGACCTTGGCACACTTGGTGTGCGGCCGGTCCGGTCGCAAGCCCTGGTCGAACATTGAATAGAGGATGCGACGGTGCACGGGCTTGAGCCCGTCGCGCGCGTCGGGCAGCGCGCGTGACACGATCACGGACATTGAGTACTCGAGGAACGAGCGCTCCATTTCCAGGTTGATCTCGATCGGTTCGATGTAACCAATCACCTCGTCATCGCTCGGTGTATCGGAGCCGGAACTTGAATTTTTACGTGCCATGAATCCTTCTTTCCTAGATGTCTAGGAAGCGAACGTCTTTCGCGTTGGTTTGAATGAAGTGACGGCGTTGGGGAACGTCGTCGCCCATGAGAATTGAACACACCTGGTCGGCCAGCGCGGCCTGCTCGACCGTGATCTGCAGCAGCGCGCGCTTGCTCGGGTCCATCGTGGTGTCGCGCAGTTCATCGAAATCCATCTCGCCGAGGCCCTTCAGGCGCTGGAAGTCATTCTTGTGGTTGGGATTCTCTTCGAGGAACTTCGCTTTGGCGAGGTCGTCGCGGAGATAGACCTTCTCCTTGCCCACGAGTGTCGAAAACAAGGGGGGCTGGGCGACATAGACGTGTCCGTTGTTCACCATCTCGGTCATCTGGCGGAAGAAGAACGTAAGCAAAAGTGTGCGGATGTGGCTCCCGTCGACGTCGGCGTCGGCGAGGAGGATGATCTTGTCGTAGCGGACCTTCGTCACGTCGAAGTCCGCTTCGACGCCCGCGCCAATGGCCGATATGAGCGCCTGAATCTCGGTGTTCTTCAGAATTTTGTCAGAGCGCGCCTTCTCGACATTTAGGATCTTTCCACGGATTGGCAGAATCGCCTGGTTGCGCGGATTACGCGCGTCCTTCGCCGAGCCGCCCGCGGAGTTCCCTTCCACGATGAACAACTCGCATTCGCGGGGATCGTTCGACGAGCAGTCGACGAGTTTGCCGGGCAGCCCGGCTCCGTCGAGTGCGCTCTTTCGCCGCGTGAGATCGCGGGCGTGGCGTGCAGCCATTCGCGCTCGTGATGCCTGAACGGCCTTCGCGACGATTTGACCACCCTCTTTGGGGTTCTCTTCAAGCCACTCAGCGAGCTTCTCGTTGGTCGCGCGCTCCACCAGTGATCGAATCGACACGTTGCCGAGCTTTCCTTTGGTCTGACCCTCGAACTGAGGCTCGGCCAGACGCACCGAGATGATGGCAGTAAGCCCTTCGCGGATGTCCTCACCGAGGAGGTTGTCTTCCTTCTCTTTCAAAAGATTGCGCTTGCGTGCATAACGGTTTACGACGTTGGTGATGGCCTTTCGGAACCCCTCCTCATGCATCCCGCCCTCGATGGTGGCGATGCCGTTCGCGAACGAGTGGATGCTCTCGTAGTAACCGGTGTTCCACTGGAAGGCGACTTCGACCTCCTGGCTCTCTTCGGACTGGTCGTAGGAACCAACCTTGCGAAAGAGCGACTCTTTGGAGTTGTTGAGGTGGCGGACGTAGTCGACGATGCCGCCGTTGTACTTGAATGTCTCCTTCGCTTCGCGACCCTTTCGCTGGTCCTCGAATCGAATCTCGAGACCGCGATTCAAGAACGCCATGATCTGCAAGCGCTCGAGCACGGTTTGCGCGCGGAACTCGACCTCTTCGAAGATTGTCGGATCTGGTGTGAACGTCACTGTCGTTCCGGTACGGTCCTTTGGTGCCGATCCGGTGACCTGAAGCTTGCCCTGAGGCTTTCCGCCGTCCTTGAACGTCAACTGGTGGTGGTCGCCGTTGCGATCGATCTCGAGGATGAGCTCCTTCGACAGAGCGTTCACCACCGAAACACCGACGCCGTGCAGACCGCCGGAGACCTTGTAGCCGCTACCGCCAAACTTTCCGCCGGCATGAAGGACCGTCAGCACGACCTCTGCCGCCGACTTTCCCGGATATTGCGGATGTTCCTCCACGGGAATACCTCGCCCGTCGTCGACCACCCGGCAACTCCCGTTAGCGAGAATCGTGACGTCGATCCTCGTGCAATACCCAGCCATTGCTTCATCGACGGCGTTATCCACGACCTCCCACACGAGGTGGTGGAGTCCGGCGGGACCCGTCGAACCGATATACATACCTGGTCGAACCCTGACTGGCTCAAGACCCTCAAGAACGGTGATGTCGCCGGCCTCGTAGCTCGCTGATCCCTTGGTCTTCTCGGCCACGAAGGGTTCCTTTCGGTAAAAAATTTGGCGCATTTCGCGCAGCCGATAGCAATAATTCGACTGCAATATCCTACCCGCTTCACTGTGACAATCCGACGCCCAACTGTCGCATTAGAGGCCTTTTACAGACCATTCTCAGTCGTTGGCGAGCACCGTTCGAAGTGCGGTCGGCGCGCGGTCGCCAAGACGTGCCAAACCACTCAAAATCGCGTCGTGTTCGAGCATGATTCGTTGCGCGTACGCGCCAGACGGCACTGTGATGAGGAGCACGCCGTTCTTCACGAACTCCGGCCGGCAGTGTTCGGCGAGGATTGGATCGACCACCTGCGGCCAAAGCTCCCGCACCTCGTCGATGAGACGAAGATCGACCTTTTTGAGGCGGCCTGCGACTGTATTCAGCAGTTCGCCAAGCGACTTGGGGGCTTCATCGCGATACCTCACGATAAGCCCTTTGAGAGATCAACAACCACCGCGGGATTCATTCCACTCGGTAGTGGTGACGCGGTGGTGACCAGGGTTTGTCCCGCAGGCAGCAGTTGCAATAAGCGATCGCTTCGTAGGGGATCGAGCTCGCTGAACACGTCATCGAGCAAGAGAAGTGGGTCGAGTCCGCGTTCTCTTCGTACCAATTCGTGGCCGGCGAGTCGTAGCGCGAGGGCGAGTGAGCGCTGCTCCCCCTGTGACGCTTGTCGGCGCGCGTCACGGTCGTCGAGGGTCAAACCAATGTCGTCGCGTTGGGGACCGATCGTCGAGTGGCCACGATACAGATCGTCACGTCGCGCATTCTCAAGTGCGTTCCTGAGCTCACCGTTCCACGACTTCTCGTAGTGGACGCCGACCCGCAGATCGTTGTGTGCGAGTTCTTGGTAGTACCGCGTGACCAAGGGGGCGAGTGCTTCGATTACGCGCAGTCGAGCCTCGACCAATTGAAGGCCGGTTTTGCAGAACTCGATGTTCCATGTCTCGAGTTCGTCTCGTTGGTTTGACGATGGGTGCTCTCCCTGGAGCGCGCGGAGTAATGCATTTCGTTGGCTCAACACCTGGTTGAATCGTTCGACGATCTCCCCTGTGCTGAGGTCGACGTCGGTCAGTAGATTGGTGAGGAAAACCCTTCTATTCTCTGGGCCCTGTCGTACAATATCGACACCTTCGGGCGTGAAGATCGTCAACGGCAGTACGTCGGAGAGTGCTGCGCGCGAGGGTGGTCGCTGCCCATTCACGAGCATCCGTTTGGTGGTGTTTCGTGCACCCCTCGAAAGGGTGAGGTCCACCTGGATCCGCCGCTCGTGTTGAAAGAGAATCCCGTGAACCTCGGCGAGTGGCTCACCGGTACGAATCATGTCACTCGCCGTATTCGTTCGAAACGACGAGGCGGTGGCGAGTGCGTACACCGCCTCCAGGACCGACGTTTTGCCGGTCCCGTTCGGTGACAACAACACCGTAACTGCGGTGGGGTCCGGATGGAAGACCAGCTCGTCGAAGAGCCGGAAATTTCGTATCTTCAACTCGTGGAGACCCACGACGATCGATCCGAACTACTGGACGCGTACGGGCATGAGCAGGTAGCGGAACCGGGTGTCGTCCACTCCGTGCACCATGGCGGGGCGTACCGAGTCCGACATCTCGAGCACCACTTCGTCGCCGGGTATCGCTTCGATTCCGTCAATGAGAAAACTTGGGTTGAACGCGATGGTGATCTCGTCGCCGTTGTAGTCGGCGTCCACATTGTCTTCGACGTCACCCGCATCGTGGCTCTGGGTGCGAATTTCGACGGCCTTGTCCTTCATGGTGAGACGAACTGATGACGTCGAGTCCTTCGCGAGAAGTTTTGCTCGCTTCAGCGAGGTCAGCAGTGTGTCCTTGGCAACTCGCAGTTGATTTGGGTAGCTCGCCGGAATTAATTGCAGCACCGACGGGTAATTCCCATCGATGAGTCGCGACGCGATGGTGGTGGTGCCAACCACAAAGCAGATCTCGGCGTCGGTGAGGGTCACGCCGATCTCGGCGTCTGCGGTGAGCGACGCGGCGGCCCTCTGGAGCTCCTGGAGTGCCCGGGCGGGAACCAGTAGATCGTGATTTCCACCGATCCCCTGTACTCCCGGGACATCGCGCACGGCCAAACGATAGGAGTCAGTGGCGATTAAACGTAGTGATCCGCCCTCGGTAGTGAATAAAACACCAGTGAGCAAGGGGCGAGCGTCATCATTGGCTGCGGCGCGCACCACTTGGTTCAAGCCCTGGATGAGGTCGAGCGCCGCAATCGTCGTAAGCGAACCGGTGACGGGCGGGAGGTTCGGGTAGTCCATGACCGAGAATGTCCTCAACGAGAACTTCGCGCGGCTGAGCGAGACTTCTACATTTTCCTCACCACCAAGGATGGTTACCGCGCCGGCCTCGAGCGAGCGGACGGCGTCGACGATCAATCTCGCGGGCACCACGCATGAGCCGTCTTCGAGCCCGATGACGTCGACTGTGGTGCGCACAGTGATGTCGAGGTCGGTTCCCGTCACGGTGAGGTGGTTGCCACTAAGCGAAAGGAGGATGCCGGAGGATGCTCCAATAAGACGGGTGGCAACGACACGACTGGCTGCGCTGAGCGCCTCGACCAAGATGTCGCGTTCTGATTTGAACTTCATTGGACTGCCTTTCCTTGACTACTGAGATTACGGTGTGTTTTTGTATGTGGAGAACTGTTAGTAGTAGTAGGTCTGTGCTTTTGTGGGTTGTCCGAGGATATACCTGATCAGAAGTGCCTTCTGGTTTGTTGGTTTGCGCACACCTCTGTGGCTAACTCTTTCAACCTTCTGATCTCAACTTTGAAGTGATGTGGAGTACGAGACACTTATCAACTCGTAATCAACAACCAGGACCCAAGGTTGCGCACAAACTAATCCCGGCCATCCCCCTGCAGGCGTCGCTTCAGTTGGTTGATCTGGGCCAGTAGTTCGGCGTTGACAGCGAGTTGGTCCTTGATCTTTTCAACACCACTGATCACTGTCGTGTGGTTGCGACCATCGAAGATACGCGCGATCATCGGATAGGAGTAGTTGTCGAGAAGGTCGCGGATCAGATACATAGCGACGTGGCGGGCGTGAACCAGAGGTCGCAGCCGCTTCGAGCCACGGACGTCCTCGACCGCAAGACCGTAGAACTCACAAACCATCGTAAGAATTGTTTCGGGCTTCAAGATGATCTGTTCCTGGCCCAGGTTGGTCAAGTGGTTCTTCGCGAGTTCCAAAGAGATCGGCTCCTGGCGCAGGTTCGCGAACGCGCGCAGCATCGTGATCGACCCTTCGAGTTCTCGGATGTTGTCGCGAACGCGCTGGGCAATCCACTCCGCGACGTCGCCAGGAAGGTCGATTCCTTCACGCTCGGCCTTAGACCGCAAGATTGCGATTCGGGTTTCGAGATCCGGCTGATCGATCTCGGTGACGAGCCCCTGCAACAAGCGGCTTCGGAACCTCTCTTGTAGTCCCGCGAGGTCGCGTGGCGAACGGTCCGAGGTCAGTACGATTTGTTTCCCCTCACCGTGCAGGGCGTTGTAGGTGTGGAAGATCTCCTCGTGGAACGTTTCGCCGCGCGTCTCCATGAACTGGATGTCGTCAATCAACAACACGTCATTCTCTCGGTAGCGATCATGGAGCGCAAGTTGTGTACGCGTCTGAATCGCACGAATGAAGTCGTTTAGGAATGTCTCGGTTGAGACGTAGAGTACTTTGCGCCCCGGATAGTTCTCCTGCACGTAGTTACCAATGGCGTGCAAAAGGTGGGTCTTACCCAAGCCCGAATTGCCGTAAATCATCAAGGGATTATACGCACGACCAGGTGTTTCGGCCACTGATTGCGCAGCGGCGAATGCCAGGCGATTGGACGATCCCGGTACGAAGGAATCAAAGGTCATTCGTGGATCAAGTCGTGCAGGGCGATCGACGCTGGGTGCGAAAACCACCGCAGGTGTTACTGGCTGTGGTTCGTCACCGTCACTCTTCACCTCGGTGATGACGCTGGATACTTCACTTACTGTTAACGAAACCGTCACCTGTGAACCCACGAGTTGCTGCGCCTGTTCGGTGATGAAGGGAAGAAAACGTTGCTGGATGCGCAGCAGTTGAATTTGGTTCGGTGCGCCAATCACCAACTGGTCATCGTGGTAATCCACAAGCTGCAGTGTGTTAAGTCCGGCAGCCCAGGTCGCCTCAGAAGCGTTACCACGTAAGGATTCACGCAGCGCTGACCAGATCTCCTCACCGCTCTGCACAATCTTCCTCCACAGACAGACACTGACATTATCCACAAGCAGAATCAGCGAAAAATCACCTTAACTTCACTTAGGGAGTGTCACCCTACACCCAATCAGTGGCTCTCACCGAGGGAGTCGTCCCGTCGGGTAAGATTGTTCCCAGTAGCGCGCCAGCGACCCCCAGGGGGTACCGCGAAGCGCATAAATACAGTTTGAGAAGAGGATTTTGTGAAGCGTACCTATCAGCCAAATAAGCGTAAAAGGGCCAAGACGCACGGTTTTCGCGCTCGTATGCGTACCCGCGCGGGTCGTGCCATCTTGAAGGCCCGTCGTGACAAGGGCCGCCACGAGCTGACGGTCTGAGCAGAACGTGCCCGGTCGGGTTCGAACCCGACGGCAGTTCGCTCTCTTCACCGCACCTTCGGGGCGTGGCCAGAGTGGGCCACTACGAATTAGTTTCGTAGCCCAACCAGGTCAAACCCCTTCAGTGGATGTGGCGTACGCGATCAGCCGAAAAGTCGGTAATGCGGTTATTCGTAATCGGATCCGCCGGCGGCTACGGGCTCTTGTGGATGACCTTAACCCTCAACCACCATCTGGTTTGTATCTCATCAGATGTGGTTATGAGACAGGAAACCTTTCCTATGACCAACTCCAGCACCACCTCCACCAAGCAATCGACCGAGCCAGTGCGCGCTGACCCGTCTCCCGCGGCGAGATTCCTGGTCAAGGCAATCACCGGCTATCAGCGACTCACCTCGGGTCGTCCCTCTCCATGCCGTTTCTACCCATCGTGCTCGAATTATGCGAGCGAAGCGATCGTCACATACGGAGCGGTTCGCGGAGCCGGGCTGGCGCTTCGGCGCCTAAGCCGCTGTCGCCCCCTTGGACCGCACGGTGTTGATTTCGTACCCGAACCAAAGAAAGCTAGGAGCACGCATTCATGAAATCCTTTAGTCACGCCGTTGGCTCAGTGTTTCAGCCAATTTTCCACCTCTTCGGTGCGATTTTGGCCTTTTTCTACGGATTGATCCCGAACTACGCGATTGCCATCATCTTGCTCACCATCGTGATCATGGGTGCCCTCACCCCATTCACGATCAAGAGCACCAAGTCGATGATGGCTATGCAGAAGCTCCAGCCGGAGATCAAGAAGTTGCAGCAGAAGTACAAGGGCCCCGAGAACCGCCAGCTTCTCAACGAGGAGATGATGAAGTTGTACCGCGAAGAGGGCGCGAACCCGGTTGGCGGCTGTCTTCCCGTGCTGCTTCAAGCGCCGTTCCTGTTCATCCTCTACAGCGTTATCAAGGGGCTCGCAAACAAGGTCTTAATTCACGGTGTCGCCGTTGCCCAGCCGCGCTACATTCCCACGTCATCAAAGATGTACAAGAGTTTGATCGCCTCACATGGTCAGATCAAGGCATTTGGTATGGATCTGAACCTCAAACCTTTCAGCGCCCATGGATCAGTAGCCGCAGCCATCCCGTTTTTCGTTTTCGTCGCGATAGCGGTCGTATTGCAGTACTTCCAGATGGCTCAGATGAACAACCGTAACAAGAAGACGGGCCAGGCGATGCCGAGCCAACAGCAGGCCATGCAACGCTTCCTCCCGATTATTTTTGCATACTTCTATCTCGTCATCCCTGCAGCGGTAGTGCTGTACATGATTATTTCGACTTTGATTCGCATAATTACCCAAGACCTCATGTTCCGTGCCGGTGTGTCGAACCCTAACAAGGGCGGCCAACGAATGATTCCGGCGCCAGAACCAAAGGAAATACAGACCAAAGAAGCAACGACCAAGGAATCGAAGCAAGAGCCAAAACCCTCAACCTTCAAGTCCCAAGCACAGTCTCGCTCTAAAGCGAAGCGAAAAAGAAAGGCGCGTTAACCCATGGACTGGGTAGAAACCACAGGAAAATCAATAGACGAAGCTACCGACCGGGCTTTGGCGCACTTAGGTGTCCACCGCGACGACGCAGAGGTTGAAGTTATAGAAGAGCCAAAGGCCGGGCTCTTTGGACGTGTCCGCGGCGAAGCTCGAGTTCGAGCTCGTGTACGCCCAACGGGCCCGCGGCCTAAGCGATCCCGTCGCTCGGGTGGACGGGAGGACCGTCCGCGCAACGCTGGGCCCCGCGCCGAAAAGTCACGTACGCCGAAGGCCTCCGAAGGAGATGCTCCGCGTAAAGAGAAGGATAAGTCAAACGGCGCTAAGCACCCCAAGCAGGGAGCTCCAAACGGCAGCCCAAGAACTGAAAAGGCTTCAATAAAGGAGGACACCATGGCTGAGGGAATTTCTCTAGCTGAGCAAGGGTCGATTGCGAAGGAGTTCCTCGAGGGGCTCCTTCTGTCGATGAACATCAACGCTGACGTATCGGTCAAGGAGTTGGATGAGGAGACCGTTGAGATTTCTGTCAATGCGAACCCCCCCACCGAACTCGGTGTCCTCGTTGGACCGCGCGGGACAACTTTGCAGGCACTGCAGGAAGTCACCCGCACTGTCGTGCAATCGAAGAGCCCGGCCCGCACGGATCGGATCCTCGTCGATGTCGCGCAGTATCGTGAGCGCCGTGTTGCGGCCCTCGGTCGCTTTGCTCAGCAGGTGGCGCAAGAAGTCGTTGACTCCGGCGAAGAGCGCGCGCTTGAGCCGATGTCTGCGGCTGACCGCAAGGCTGTCCATGACGCCTTGACTAACAGTGATTCCGTGGTCACTCGATCCGAAGGCGAAGAGCCTCGCCGCTTTGTGGTAGTCGCTCCGGCATAATTGAGCAGTGAAGAATAACTGGTTGCCCCGCGCCCTCGAGGAATCGAGGGCGCGGGGTTTTTTAGGCCCAAGTGCCATCGAGCCCCACATAGCCCACGCGGAGGGATTCGCGCTCTGCTGGGAGGAGCGCTCCCCTACTCCGCCAGCGGCCTTCGTCGATCTAGGGAGTGGCGGAGGGCTGCCCGGTTTGGTTCTACTCGAGCGTTGGAATTGCCGGGCTGTCTTCATTGATTCCATGGAGAAGCGAATGAACTTCCTGCGGGAGGTCCTTGAATGGCCTGGCGCTCCTGTGGGAGGTGAGGTTGTGACTGGAAGAGCCGAAGACATTGCCCGGGAGCCCCAGTACGACGGTGCATTTGATTTGGTTACGGCGCGTTCCTTTGGACCACCAGCGGTGGTTGCGGAATGTGCGGTGCGGTTCTTGAGGGTTGGGGGGATGCTGGTCGTCTCAGAACCACCGGACGATACCGACACCACCCGCTGGAATGAGGAAGGGCTGGCCAAGCTTGGACTGGAAAGCCAGGGTCGGGTACGACACGGTGCCGCATTTCAGGTCCTCGTTAAGGTTCGTTCCACCACGAAGGAGTATCCCCGTGAAGTGGGTACGCCGGGGAAGAAGCCTCTGTTCTAGATGTTTCACGTGAAACATCGCTTTAGGAGATAGATTTCCCATCCTGAGTCGCCCGCCACGAAGCAGAGAACTGACGCCGAGAAAATGAGCGTCCAAGGTTCCGACCGACCTGCTCCCCCACGACTACCGTCAAATCAGAGCACCGGCAGGGAGCGGCAATATGATAATAATTCTCGTCACCATCTTTCTGATCCTCTTGGTTGGTCTTCCGCTTTACTGCATCATTGATGCCGTAAACAGATCTTCTGAGGATTTCCTTGCCGCTGACAGCAACAAGACGCTGTGGGTGGTTCTCCCGTTCGTATTTGGGATCGTCGCCGCCATCGTCTACCTCGCTGCCATTCGTCCAAAACTAGAGGCTCTCCATCAGTAGCCAGGAGCTTATTGCTGTCGAGACCAAGACCCTCACGACCAGATTTCACCGAGGATGGTCGGCTACGTGCACCAAGGA
>PKWW01000009.1 GCA_003132165.1 Acidimicrobiaceae bacterium
CGTGGTGTTGCAGAAATATGAGGCCTACAATGAGGCCTGTGGAGATTCCGAAACGCCTCTCGCAACGAAATCGCCGGCGCTAGTCTGAAGCCCTTCATGACGAGGGGACCCGGCTCGATTGACGTCGTTACACTGAACTGAGGAGCGGCGCCACCATGCTCCTGAGTACGTGGACGTGACGTCCACGGTGTCGTGAAGTAAGTAGATCGATTGCTATAGCGTCGGCGGGTATGAGGGTTACTGACCCCCTGCCACAATTGAAAGAGGAGTTTCACCATGAGCCTGTACCAAGTCGTCAATCCCGCCACCGGCGAGACCGTGAGTGAATACCCGACTGCGACAGACGCCACGATTGCCGACGTCCTCGCTCGAGCTCACGAGAGCTACCAATCATGGCGCACAACGGCGAAGACGGAACGCGCGAAGGTATTGCATCGAGTGGCTGATCTCTATCGTGACCGGGCCGACGCGCTCGCCGCAGTCATCACGCGCGAAATGGGTAAGACGACCGCCGAAGCACTGGGCGAAATTAGTTTTGTGGTCGATATTTACCGGTACTACGCCGACCAGGGGCCGGCCCTGCTGGCCGACGCACCCCTCGCATCCAACACCGGCGGCACCGCGTGGGTTCGCAAAGCTCCAGTCGGCGCGCTACTGGGCATCATGCCGTGGAACTACCCGTACTACCAGGTTGCTCGGTTCGCTGCACCCAACATCATGATTGGTAACACCATCTTGCTCAAGCACGCGCCACAGTGTCCCGAGTCGGCGCTCGCGATGGAGCGGATCTTTCACGACGCTGGACTTCCCGCCGATGTGTACATCAATGTCTTCGCCACGAACGAACAAGTCGCCGAGATTATCGCCGACCCTCGTATTTGTGGCGTGTCCGTGACCGGAAGTGAACGCGCCGGAACGGCCGTCGCGGCCATTGCGGGAAAGAACTTGAAGAAGGTCGTCCTCGAGCTCGGTGGGTCAGATCCGTTCATTGTCCTCGACACTGACGATCTAGCAAAAGTAGTTGGTGAGGCGGTCGGCGCGCGTATGGAGAATGGCGGTCAGGCCTGTAACGCATCAAAGCGCTTCATCGTTGCCGACGCCATCTACGACGAGTTCGTCGAACAGTTCACCGCCGCGATGGCGTCCTGCAAGACCGGTGACCCGACTCACCCGGACACCTCGTACGGCCCACTGTCTTCCGAGCAGGCCGCGCGGAACTTGCAAGAGCAAGTCGACGACGCCGTCAAAAAGGGCGCGACCGTGCGCACCGGCGGACGTCGGGTGAGCGGACCGGGTGCGTTCTTCGAACCGAGTGTGCTCACTGACGTAGTACCCGAGATGCGCGCGTTCCGCGAGGAACTTTTTGGACCAGTCGCAGTGGTTTACCGTGTCGCTAACGCCGACGAAGCCGTGGCCCTAGCGAACGACACGCCCTACGGCCTCGGCGCGAGTGTCTACAGCGCCAACGAGGAATTGGCGCTCGACGTGGCCGACCGCCTCGACACCGGCATGGTGTGGATCAACGCGCCCGAGGGCGGCGGCGCCGAGTTGCCCTTCGGTGGCACGAAGCGATCCGGCGTGGGTCGCGAGCTCGGTCCCTACGGCATCGAAGAGTTCGTGAACAAGAAGTTGATCCATACTCCGAGTACAACCAAGGATTGACACGGTCATCGACTTGGACGTGGTCGCGAGCCAGGTAAGTTGAAGAAGCGCTGCCGCCGCAAACCTAGTAAGTCAGCCGAATGCAAGTCTGCAGATTCACCCAGGCAGCCGTTGAAAAGGGCGAGAGGCGTGGGCAGTCCAACTCCAGGCACTATTTTCAGGGCCAGTAGCATCCTCACCTAAGTTCTACGATTCACTACGAATTCTCCATGTTTTTACACTGCGGTTATCCTGAAGGTCTGATGTCAGAGAGCGTATTCGAAGGTTCGAGGCCGACTCGCGACGGCGAGTGGGCAGCGGAGTCTCAGGGGATGGCTCCCATCCCGGAAGATGCGCGCTATGGCGCTTCGTGGCGTAATTTCACAGTGTGGTTCGCCCCGAACATGCAACTCTCCGGAGTATTCGTCGGAACGCTGGCGATCACGTTGGGCCTCGGATTCTGGTCCGGTTTCTTTGCGATCGTGATCGGCATCATCCTTGGGGCGCTTCCGGTTGCGTACCTGACGCTCTGGGGTCCCAAGACCGGGATGGGCCAGCTGCCGCTGGCTCGCCTGCCATTTGGCAAGACCATTTCAGTCCCCGCTGCGGTGCAGTGGCTCAGTTCCGTCGCCTGGGACGGGCTGGTGGGCCTGTTTGGAGGTGAAGCCGCACAGCTCTTCTTCCGTGTCCCGTTCTTTGTCGGTGTCCTCATCGTTCTCGCTCTCGAGGGTGCCATTGGCTTTCTCGGCTACGAAGTCATCCACCAGGCGCAGAAATGGGGAAGCCTCGTCCTAGGTGTGCTCTACGTTATTCTTTCGTGGAAAATTCTCGACAAGGGGAACCTCCCCATGCACGGCACAGTGCACGGGAATCTCGCAGTGGCAATGTTCGTTCTGATGTCAACCATCGCCTTCAGCGGTAGCTTCAGCTGGGCTAGTTACGCAGCCGACTACTCGCGTTACCAGAAGAAAGACACACCTTCTGTTCCGATCTTCCTTTGGACCCTCGGGGGACTTGCGATTTCCTACATCTGGATGTACACCATCGGACTAGCGGGAGCAAAGTGGCTAACCAACCAGACAGCGGCCGGCGTGCAGAAGCTGTTGGGTGGCGGTTTCCTCGGAGTCCTGGCCCTTCTCGCAATTGTGTTCGGAGCCGTCGTCAGCAACGCAATGAACGACTACTCCGGCTCACTCGCCATCCAGGCGGGCGGAATACGGATCAAGCGAAACTGGACCGCGCTCTATTCAACGATTCTGGCGTTCTTCCTGATTCTTTGGCTGCATCAAGGTGATACATCAGGACGATTCGAGAACATCCTTCTCTTCGCTTCTTACTGGATCGCCCCGTTCTGTGCAGTCCTCGTGATCGACTGGCTCTACGTGCGTAAGTCGCTCACCCACGAGCGACTTCTGCACCTCATGGACTTTCGCCGACTGGTCCAGGGATGGTCGGCCCTGGTTGCGCTGGTCGTTGGATTCTGCGCCATGATTCCGTTCATGGATACCTCTCTCGTGGTCGGACCAATTTCCAAGGCAATGGACGGCGCCGACATCTCGTTCTACGTTGGCTTCGTCGTCGGGGCCGTGGTCTACTGGTCCCTGCGAAAGATTGAATCCCGTGGCACGGTCACCCCAGCCTTCGAGGCGTCCATAGAGCCGGCGGATGTGAAAGCCACTTCCTCAGACGGGTCGTGATGGCTTCGGACAGGCTCTCGTCAAACGCTGAACCGGGACATTCGGAACGCGTCGATCTCATCCCGGCCGGTGGATGGGTTGTCGCCGTTCAATCGCAACGTCGGATTTTCGGTCAGGGTGTAGCGCGATGAGCAGTACTACCGAAGAGCCATCGAGCGTTCTCAACGAGGGACTGACTCATCCGTCCCGACGGAGAGTGCTTGGTCGTCAAGACCTCGTGTCCTTCATCTTCTTGACGATGGTCGGCGCCACCGTCACGTACTTCGCGGCCATGGGGGTATCGGTGGTCGGGTGGTGGGTCCTCGGGNNATCAAGGCGGGATCTACGACTGGGTGCATCGGGCATTCGGCCGGCGCATGGCGGCGCGCACGAGCTACTGGTACTGGGTGAACGTGGCGCTGTGGTTGCCGTCGGGATACTTACTGTGCACCGGGGGAATCGTCGCCCTCGGCTGGTCGAGCGCCACGCTCTTCCAGCAGTCCCTGGTCTGCATCGTCCTCGTGTGGCTCACCGTGGCGATCAGCCTCATGAATCTGAAGGTCGGAAAGCGGATTACCGATGTCAGCGCCGCCGCCGTGGCGCTGCTCCTGATCGTCACAATCGTCGGTTCCTTCGTGCTCTACTTTCATCGCGGAGTTGCCGCCAACCATTTTTCGGTTCGCGCGATGCTGCCGAACTTCGGCTCCGCCAAGGTCTACCTTCCGACCATCGTGTCGTCGTTCCTCGGCATGGAGCTCATCTCGTCACTGGCCGGTGAGAGTAAGAACCCCAAGAAGGACATGCTGTGGGCGGTCCCGGTGACCGGCGTGACGTTGTCGGTGGTTCAACTGCTCGCGATCGTCGGGCTCTTGCTGGTGATCCCGCTCAAGGTGCTCGGGCTCACGACGGGCATGGTCGTCATGTACCGGTCGATCTTTGGCGGCGTGAGCTTCATCATCCCATGGATACTGGGAATCATCCTGATCGGCACAATCTTTACCGCGATTCTTCCGTGGTCGCTCGGCACGAATCGCATGGCGGCGGAGGCTGCTCGCAACGGTGAACTCCCCGAGATCTTCATGAAGGAGAATTCGTCGGGCACGCCCGCGGGGGCCACGGTGCTGATGGGCATCGTTACGACCGGCGTGCTGCTCTTTGCCGGCATCTTCCTAAAGACCGAGAACAACCTCTTCTACGCGCTGTTCGCCGCCGCTTCCGCGGTGACGATCTTGCCCCGCCTGCTGATGTATCCGGCCATCGTGCGTTTGCGCCAGTTCGATCCAATCCTTGAGCGGCCTTTTCGGATTCCCGGGGGGCGCGTCGGGCTATGGACCTGCGTGGTTCTCTCCACTGGCGGAGTCCTCTCCTCCCTGGTCCTTTTCCTCTGGACGCCCGGCTCCCCGATCGTCTGGGGCTACACCGGTCCACTCCTGGTCGTCTTCCTTGGAGCTGTTGGAGTTGGCGAAATCATCACTTCTTGGTGCGTGAAGAGAAGTGCTCTCTTGCCAGCTCCGACCGTAAGTGTCGACGAGGGATACGGTGCGATGTGAGGATTGATTCCAAAGGCTGGGCGCCCTTGCATGCCATGCGGTCGATTTCAGTTCGCTGACGTTCGTTGGTGACCGTATTTGGTTGCAATATTGGGGTTTTAGTTCGCCGGCGTTCAGGCGCGACCGCACGTAACCGCCGGCGTTGCTAAAGGCGTTGCTAAAGGAAATNNATCGCCCAAAAGTTCGGTCTTGTCTTCACCACTTCCACCGACGAACTTCGCACGCGACGTCAGCAGGGGCGCCTTATGACTTGCATGCGTGCAATATGTCATGACGCTCATTGCGGTGGTCCGCTCTTGAGCTTCACGACTGTGCGGTGGGTGGTGCCGTACTGATCAACCCAGTTGAGACTTACCTTGGTACCGGGCGAAATCGCGAGCAGCATGTTCACGAGTTGCGTCGGCGTGGTGATCGTCTTGGCGTTGAGTGAGGTGATGACGTCGCCGTAGCTGAGTCCCGCCTTTTCGGCCGCGGATCCGGGCACGACACCGACCACGACTACACCAGTAAGGAATGAGCCGTTCTGGTAGTAGCCCGAGTTCCCCACCTCTACCCCGAGGTATGCCGTCGCGCCTCGGTGGACGTTGCCCGAGAAGTTCCCGGTCGCGATCTGACGGGCGATCGACACCGCCGTGTTGATCGGGATCGCGAATCCCACGTTGGCGCCGGACTGGAACTGAAAGCTGCTCGACGCGGCGGTGTCCATGCCGATGACGTTGCCGGAGGCGTCGGCCAGTGGCCCACCCGAGTCACCCGGCTCGATCGGAGCGTTTGTCTCGATGAGCCCCATCATCTGCTCGCTTGTTCCCGCGGCCTCGTCGCTCGCGGTGATGGACTGGTCCAGCGCC
>PKWW01000006.1 GCA_003132165.1 Acidimicrobiaceae bacterium
AAATCAGGTAAGCACACTCACGCATCTTCGTCACTCAGTGCAGTATGGCCATCGCCAATCGGAAGGATCTCGAACGTCATTGGAAGTCGTCGGTATCCGTCCAGAGGCCTCGCCGATCAATCAGCTTCTTCGCCATATCGTCGATTTGCACTGCAGCATCGGCAACTCCAATTTCTTGATCTTCGAGCCGGCTGTGGTGAGACACCCGAGCCAATTTCTTTGCGGCCTTGCGTAGCGCTTGGGACTCGACGGCTTCTTCGAGCGTGGTGCGCGGGACGAGTGCGTAAATGACTTGACAGTCGAGAGCCTCGCCTATTCGCCGCAACGTCTCGAGTTTGATGGTCTCGTGAATTTCACTATTTTCGTACTCTCGAATTGCCTGATGGACGACGCCCATTCGTGCCGCAAGTTCCGTACTTGACATTCCGAGTGCTTCGCGGATGGCTCGTATCCAGCCCTGGTGTGGTCGAGGTTCTTCAGTTAGCGGTCTCAGGTTCGTGAATCGCTTATCCAGTTGACGACGCGCTTGAGTTCTGTTCTGTGTGGGCATAGACACATTATTCCAGTTATGACTAGAGATTTCAAGTTATATTCTCTAGTTATAACTGGAACTAAATTAAAACTATCTCAAGTCATAACTAGAGAAATTGCTTCTCTATTAAACCACATATTAGGTCTTATCAGGTGTTTTTTAAAGTAGGGTCGGTGGGGATCGAACCCACGACCGAGGGATTATGAGGTGGCTGCAAATAGTCGGAATGGTCCGGTGGTGTCGGATTCATCCGGATTCGAAAGAAAACTTGTCCGGTGGTGTCGGATTGGTCCGCTGGCGTCGGTTCGGTATGTGGGATGAAACGTGGGATTTTTTGGTTAGTCGCTCCTGTCCACAGCCATCTTGAAATAAGTGGATTGAGTCCCTAGATTCCACTTCCGTTCAGTTCATGGAAGTGGTTCGCCCTTTTGAATCGCAGTTACCTCAAATCCTCCACCATCACAAGGAGCTAAAGGCATGGAAAAGTAAGTCATGAACGGCAGGTCATACTGAAGGACATTTGGCAACTTCACTTCCATCGACGTGGCCGCACGGCAACCCTGTGGTGGGTCGACCCCGGGGACCGCACCGTCGGCAAACTGTATGACGAATCCCGCTACGCCTCCGCTCGACACAATCACTCTTCGCGACGAGATCCACGAAGAATTCCTCTGCGACTCATGAATCATCGGAAACCCTCCGGCGTTGTAAAGGCTGACGATTGGGAAACCGACCAGCGAACAGTCCGTCTTCGAGTTATTGAGGAATATGACGCTGACGTACATCGAACCTCCGGCGCTTTGATGCTGTTCGAACGCGGATAGCGAATTACCCGAACAAGGATGAACACTTTTGAGCGTCGTCTTGACGCTTGATTGATTCGTGAGCGACCAGGTAATGACCGATGACACACTTGCCACAATGATGACCAGTGCGAACAGTGACGCAAGGAAAAATGATCGATTCTTCGTCACGTAAGTCATGTTCACCTCCTTGTGGAAACGTTCTAGCCAATGCTGGTTCTACAGATTCAGCGCCGTTGAGGTGACGCTACTCGCGCACGTGGCGTCGAGTAAGTCCGTGAATGCCGCTATCGGTAGGGCCGGTGGGGATCGAACCCACGACCGAGGGATTATGAGATGCGCGCAGTCAGTGCGGTACGTCTTTTGCGTCCATCCAGTTGATCTCAGTCCGCCTCAAGGTCCGCTGAGTAGCACGAGAGTCCAGGTGGTCCTGAAATTGGAGTAGCAAAGGAGTAGCAAACCGCCTCTTAGTAATATCGAAATCTGTCTAGTTGCCTTGACTTATACGTGTCTAGTATGATAGACATTGTGGATGAAGTCTATGGCAAAGCAACAACTCGTAAAGTTGCTGAAGCGCAATGGAGTTCAGCTGATTCGCCAAGACGGCGACCACGAAGTGTGGCGAATCGAAAACTGTCAAACGTATGTTCCTAAGCACAAGACAGTATCGGCGGGAGTCTGTCGGAGCATTCGTGATGCCTTGGCCCCGGCACTCGGAGAGGATTGGTTGAAATGAGCAAGGTCAAACTCTACGAATATGACATCACTCAAGAAGATGGACTATGGGTTGTTCATATTCCCGAACTCGATCTCGTGACCCAGGCCGAACATCTGCGGGATACCGATCGAATGGC
This sequence comes from Acidimicrobiaceae bacterium, assembly GCA_003132165.1. Classification (GTDB taxonomy): domain Bacteria; phylum Actinomycetota; class Acidimicrobiia; order Acidimicrobiales; family RAAP-2; genus RAAP-2. The sequence goes on from PKWW01000006.1 coordinate 2,190, forward strand.
AACATCCATAATTTCACTTCATTTGAACGTCTCTCCTAAGACCGTTCTTGTGCGTCGCTCGAACATCATTGGTCTGCCAAAAGGCGCAGCAGAGGCGGTTTCAGAGGCGGTTGAAGCGCGTGGCAGGTGGAACGCAGCTCAAGAAGTTGCCACTGAGGTGACGCTGAAGGCTGTCCATCGACTTCGCGATTGTGGAATCAGCCTTCGCGATACCGGCTACCTTCTTGGGCTTTCTCACCAGCGAGTCGCACAACTGCTCGATGGAGAGAAAATCCATTCGAAGATAAGTCGTTCTCGTTAGGTGACGACATGGTTGACGGTCGTTTTGCTACTCCTTTTGAGTAGCAAAAGATTCGCAATCCGCACTTCCAAAACTACTATTTTCCCTGGTAGGGCCGGTGGGGATCG
>PKWW01000046.1 GCA_003132165.1 Acidimicrobiaceae bacterium
CGCCGACGACGTGGTGACCACGTTGCCGCTGGCGTCTTCGACATCGATCACGGGCTGAGTCGTGAACGCCGAACCCGAGTTGGTCGAGACCGGCTGGGTCGTGAGGACCAGCTGAAACGCCGGTCCGACGGTGACATTGAACGGATTACTGATCGTTGGTGTAAGACCGGTCGAAGCGGCGGTGAGCGTAAAACCAGTTCCTAGATGGTTGATCGAGAGATCCGCGAATGTCGCAACACCGTCAACGGCCGTCTCGGTGGCGGTCCCGGAAAGAGTCCCTGAACCTGGGTTCGTTCCGATGGCGATCGCAACCGCCGATGATGATGTCGTCACAACTCTCCCCGCTGAGTCCTCCACGCTCACTTGGACGGACGGCGCAATCGGGTAGTTGTCAGCTGTTGCTGATGGTTGAACACTGAAACTCAACTGAGTGGGCACATTGGTGACATTGAATGCTGGGCTGGTGGCATTTGGAAGGTTCGACGTGGACGCTGTCAGCGTCACACCGGTCGCGAAGGTGACGACGTGACAACCAGTGAAGCTGGCAGCACCGTTAACGGGTGTCAGAACGAAGCCCGATGAACAAGTTAGAGACGAACCGGTGCTCACAGAGAGGGTCACCGGCGAGACGAAATTGGTGATCAGATTGCCAGCTGAATCTTCGATGCTGACGACCGGCTGCGTCGAAAAAGGCGTGGACGGGTCAGAATTCGCGACCCCAGCCGTCTGCGTGGTGAAGACCAGCCTGGCGGCGGGACCGTGAATCGTGGGTGAGAACGAGCCACTGACGCCCGAGACCAAAATACCTGACGAAGCGGTGAGTGAGTAACTCTTACCCACCAAGCCGGCGAAAGCGCAGCCGCTCACCGTCACGACACCCGACGAGGCGGACAGTCCGGCGCAGGACGACAGAGTTCCGCCCGAGGGGGTGAGTGTGATGGTCGCCGACGAGGTCGTGACCACGTTGCCGCTCGCGTCCTCGACCTTCACCACTGGCTGAGTGTTCAAGGTCGAGCTCGAAGCGCCCGCCGAAGGCTGGGTCGTGAAGACGAGTTGTGCTGCGGTACCCACGGCCACGTTGAAACTTGCGCTAATCGCCGACCTCAGGCTGCCGTCGGTTGCGCTAAGGGTGTACCCGCTGCCCGCCAAGTTGACGGTGCAGCCCGAAAAGGTCACGACACCCGAAGACTCCGCCTCCGAACACCCCGAGATAATCGCTCCGCTGGAGCCGGTTCCCGGTGTCATCACCAGCGTGACGACCGACGCGTCGGTCGTCACGAGGTTTCCGTTTGCGTCTTCAATGGCGACGACCGGCTGAATGGACAAGGAGGAACCACCGCTCGAACTGCCCGGCTGGGTCGTAATGACCAATTGCGTTGGTTGACCAGTCGAGACGCTGAACGAATTACTGATGGCCGACGTCAGGTTGCTGTCGGTTGCCGTAAGCGTGTAGCCGCTGCCCGACGTTGCGATCTCGCATCCCGAGAACGTCACGACTCCGTAGAACTCGGTGCCCGAGCAACTCGCCGACAGCGACGCCCCGCTGGTGCCGGTCCCCGAAGTGATCGTCAGCGTGACCGGCGAAAGATCGGTCGTGACGATATTGCCCGAAGCGTCCTCCACGGCGACTACGGGTTCGGGGGAGAGCGTCGATGACATCGTCGAGTTCCCGGGCTGCACCACGAAGGCCAATTGCGCCGCCGCACCGGGCGTCACAACCGGTCGAGCCAGCGGATCGTCCACGACAAAGTTGTTCGTATACGTCCGACCGCTCGTCGCGTCGGTGACCGTAAGGGTTATCAACTGGGCCGCGTTCGGCGTGCAGGCTGCGGCGAATATCGAACCATTCCAGTACTTCACCGTCGTTATCTGGGCCGTGTATCCGGAGGGAAGACTGAACGCCACCTGCGCGGCGCCCGAGCACGACTCGAAGAGGGCGGCGGGTTGCTGCTGGATCTGGGTGATGACCTCCTCGGACGCACTGCGCAGCACCGTGTCAAATGTCGCCAGATTCCTCTGCTCCGCGGTAGCTGAGATCGTCGTGGCGAAGGCCATCATCATGGCCACCGACGCGAGGCCGAGCACAACCAGCGCGATCAGGACTTCGACGAGGGTGTCCCCCGCTTCGGAGTGACGCGACACGTAGCGGCGACTCCATCGCCCTTGATCACTGCACGGCGAGCGCGGGGACCGTTTCATGCCGAGACCGGACCCGTCGCCCCGGGTATCACGCCCTCGCGCGCGATCTTCCTGACCAAGAATATCGTCGGGTGCTCGGTCACGGAAGTAAGAGTCCCAAGAACATGGCCTGAAGACCGGCCCCGACGAGCGTCACCGTCAGGGTCTTCGGGGTGAGCGCGTCAAGCATCACCGTCCCGGTCTTGTCCGAGCTCAAGGTGGCCGAACACTTGACGGCCTGGGTGCCGAGCCCCGTCAAGTACGTCGAGTTCGTCGTTGGAGGCACACTGTTGCACGCGTTGCCCACCGGCGACGTCGGACTGTTGGGGATCAGGTTCAAATCCTGGTCGGAGGTCCAGGCGATCGATTCACCGGAGTCGGTCGATTCCGCGTCACCGGTCACGAGCTCCCAGTCGGTCGCCGGGTTGCCCTGTGAGTCCAGCACCTGGATGTTGCTGATTGTGACGACGCTGGTCGTCGCCGTTGTTGTCTGGTAGAGCGCGGGCAGATTGGGCACACCAGTGTAGAAACCATTGTTTCCGAGGAATGCCTCACTAGTGGGGACGTTGGTATAGGTGGGGAACGACGCTCCCGCGAGGGCTCCACCCGTCTCGGTCATCGTGAACGTCATGGTGAACGGCGTACCCGTCACGGCCGCCGCGAAATTCTCGCCACCCGACGTGACCATGGTCTGGTTGTAGGACGTGAAGTCGACGAAGCAGAGCGTCGAGGCGTAGGTGCCGGTCCCGGCGGTTGCGAAACCGCAGCTCGTGGTCGGCTTCGTCGTCGACGTCGATCCCAGCTCGCCGGCCGGAAGGCTGGCGTCGGGAACGGCGTCCAGGGTGTAGGTGTAATTGGACTCGGGTTCCGTCAAGACAAAGTTCACGCCGGTGACACTCTGGGCCGCCACCCAGCTGGACCGCGCGGCGGTGTTATCGAGGTTCGGTGTCAACCTGGGCGACGGTTGCGTGTTCGGAATGTCGTAGGAGACTGTCGTTGACGTCGTCGGCGTCAGCGAAGCACCCGACGCACAGTACTGGCGCACCAGTGAGTAGGTCGATCCCGTTCGAATCTCCACGTAGGAGACGACGGTCTGATACGTGCTCGACTGCGGACCGAGGCTCCACTCGAGGCCCAGTAGTTGATTGCCGGTGCCGCACTGGGTCGTTGAACTACTCGTGGTCATCTGCTGGGCACTCTGAACATCCTGGACGAAATTGGCCGAGACGATCTGGGCGTCGCCCGAGTCCCCTATTCGACTCGCGACACTCGATTGCAGCGAGAACACCGACAGCAGACCCGCCGCGATTGCGCCGACGACAATCGGAAGAACGACGCAGATAATCAAGAGCTCGATCAGCGTGAAGCCGTCCTCGCGCTGGTCCTCGAACCGGTTCTCGTGCACGGGCCACCACGACCTCGTGCCCGGGCGCCACCTCGGTGGCCCGATCCGGAGAGGACGTTGCCTCAACTCACTTTCACCTGACTGTAAATGCCGTACATCGCCGACACCAACGCGACCGCCACGAAACCGACGACCAGGCCCATGAGGATGATGATCGCCGGCTCGAACAGGGCGGTCGCCCTATCGACTTTCGCCTCCAGCTCGCGGCTGTAGTAGTCCGCGGCGACTTCGAGCTGCTGGTCCAGGGTCCCGGTCTCCTCGCCCACCCGGAACATCTGCTGGGCGGCGCCCGGAAACAGTCCCGTTCGAGAGACCGGTCCGAAGAGCCCCTGACCTTCGAGCATTTCCTCGCGAACCTTGTTGAGCGCGTCACGATAGACGTTGTTGTTGGCCGACTCCGAAGTCACCGCAATCGAGCGCGGAAGATCAACGCCCGCTCGCAGCAAGGAACAGAGGATCCGACAGACTCTCTCCAGGATGGCCGTCTGCGTGAGGTCGCCCACGACGGGCATCTTCAAGATCAGGCTGTCGAGCAATGTCTTGCCGCGCTGGGACTTTCGAGTGGCCGTGAAGCCGACCATGAAGGCAATGATCACCGCGACGATGACGAACCACCACTGGGAGAGGAAACTCGAGGCGTTGAGCATCATTCTCGTCGGCAGCGGGAGTTTCGCGTGGAGCGCATTGAAGAACACGACGAAGCGCGGCAGCACGAAGACGGCGAGGATACCCACGGTCACAACCGACATTCCCCCCACGACGCTCGGGTAGATGAGCGCCGCCTTGATCTTGGCGCGAGCCTTGTTGTCGCGGTCAATGTAATCGGCGAGCTGATTGAGCACGGTATCAAGATTCCCCGTCAGTTCCGCGGACTCGAGGATGCCGACGTAGTAGTTCGGGAACGCCTCGGGGTGCATCGCGGCGGCGCCAGCGAACGTGTCACCTCCTCGAAGACTCTCCACGATGTCCAACAGCACACCCTTGAGGATCTTCTCGTCAGTCTCCTCCTCGATCACCTCCAGTGCCTCCATGATCGGGATGCCGGCCTTCATGAACACCGCGAGCTGACGGGAGAAGTTCATGATCTCCTTGCGCGGCACCTTCTTCTTGGTGATCTCCAATTTGAGGATGTTCTTCTTCTTGCTGACCTCAAGGGGCTGGATCCCCTTTTCGAGCAAGGCAACGTGGGCTCCACTCAGTGAGTCGGCGACCAGCACTCCCTTGATCTTCTTGCCCGAATCGTCCAATGCTAGGAAGCGGTACTTTGCTGGAACCAATTTCGGGGTCGCGGCGGCCTTGCGGCGTTTGGATTGCGCTTTCCTGCTCGCCCTCGAGACCTTGGGCCCCTTGGGCTGGGACTTGGAATCCTTCGCCTCGGATCTACGGGTCTTGGTGGCGATGCCTTGAATGCTCATAATGTGTACACACTCCGGATCACTTCGGCCACCGACGTGATGTCCTGGGCGACGAGGTTGATGGCTTCTTGGCGGAGAGTGCGCATTCCCTGCTTCACAGCGAGCGCGCGAAGTTCCTCTTGGGTGGCCCATCCGACGATCAGCCGCTTGATCTCCGGTGACATGACGAGGAGCTCGTAAATGCCGATTCGGTCCTTGTAACCGGTGTCACTGCAGAAATTACAACCCGCTCCCTGGTAGAAGACCTCCTTGGGCGGCCCGCCGCTCTCCTCGTAGAAGAGACGCTCCTCTTCGCTCAGCGTGTAGGTCATCTTGCACGAGGGGCAGATTCGGCGAAGGAGGCGCTGGCCAACGACGCCGAGCACCGAGGACGCGATGAGGAACGATTCGATGCCCATGTCGAGGAAGCGGTGCAGCGCCGACACCGAGTCGGTGGCGTGCATGGAAGAGATGACGAAGTGGCCCGTCAGTGCCGATTGCACGGCAACCCGAGTAGTCTCGACGTCGCGGATCTCGCCAACCAGGATCACGTCGGGGTCCTGGCGGAGAATGGACTTGAGTCCTGTTGCGAAGTTCAACCCCGCCTGTTCGTTCGTCTGGATCTGGTTGATGGCCGGGAACACGTACTCGACCGGGTCTTCAATGGTCATCACGTTCTGCTTGGAATCGCTGACCTCGCCGAGTGTTGAGTAGAGCGTCGTCGTCTTGCCACTGCCCGTCGGTCCGGCGCAAAGCACCATGCCGAACGGTGCCCGTACCAGCTTTGAGTACTTCGCGTGGGTGTCCGGGGGCATGCCCAGATCGCTCAAACGCAGTACCGAGCGGGTTTTATCGAGGATTCTCATGACGCAGTTCTCGCCCATGATTGTGGCTACGGTCGCCACTCGGACGTCGACCTTCTTGCCGTCGATGTTGATCGAGAGTTGACCATCCTGAGGCCGCCGGCGCTCGACGATGTTCATGTTCGCCATGATCTTGATGCGACTCACCAGCCCCGGGCCAATCGCCGCTGGTAACCGCAAGACCTCAGTGAGCGCTCCGTCGATTCGGAATCGGACCCGAACGACATCATCCGAGGGTTCAATATGCACGTCGGAAGCTCGGTCGCGCATTGCCTGGGTGAGAATGCGGTCGACCACCTGCACGACCGGCGCGTTATCGCCGAGGATCTCAGACTCTTGACCGTTGATATTACGCTTACGTGCCTCTTCAACCGCCTCGAACGCCTGGACGAGTTTGGGCACGCTTCGAAGCGCACGGTAATTGCTGTCGATCGCCCAACGGATATCACTCATCGGCGCGATCATCAGCCGCGCCGGCCTACCGCTCGTTCGGGTCAGCAGCGCCGCCAACTCCTCGCTCGGCTCGGCGACGGCAATCTGTAGACCGCCGTCGCCGAATCGAATGGGGATGACGAAGTTCTCGCGAGCCACGCTCTCTGGAATCAGAGCGAGCGCCTCGGGATCGACGTTCTCACGGCGCAGATTGAGCGCAACGAGACCGAAGAAGGAACCGAGCACGTCCGCCAACACCTGTTCGTCGAGAGCTCCGATGCCGACGAGGATGTTGCCCAGCTTCTGGCCGGATTCACGCTGTTCGGCGAGGGCCTGATCCAACTGCGCCTGCGTGATGAGGTGGCGATCGAGGAGGTGATCACCCAGCCTCCCTTTTTCCCTGGCGAACGGCATCTCGGGAGGCTGCACAGCAATCGCACCATCCGTGCGACCTCCGCGGCGGGCACCGCGACGCGACAAAGCCTTCGAGTCGTCACTTTCAACTACGTGTTCGTCTGCGCTCTTCTCCGCGACCACCGTTGCCAGCGAGGACAGCGAAGTGCCGGAATCCGAACCGGGTGGTGCCAGCGAGCCAGGGGCTGCCGGGTGGCCGACGTCACCGCCGGTTGCTGTTGCGACGTCGTCGCCGAGTCCGTCGGCATCCTTATGAGTACCCCGAGAGATGCGGAAAGCCCTATTTTCATTCTTCTTGTACGCCATATCCGCCTCGCAGAAAACTCAAAAGAGTAGTTAAAACCAATGTAAGCGGGTCGTTAAACCATTAGCCAAACAGCGAAGTTCGCCCAACCCCATATTTATCGTGGTTATCGACGATCGGATATCAAATTTTCAACAACAGTGAATTCGAAAAATTGTTATCACGTCAATTCGCTCGAAAACAAAGACGGGGACGTCGAATCACTCGCACGTTTCGTCGCGACGTTCACTGCATCTCGCGCGCGTACCGCAGGTAAAACTGTTGCCGCGTTTTCCCTTCGCGTTGCCCAAGATTCGGATTCTTCGTGCACCGCTGTCATCGAGTGTTCACACTCGGCAACCTTAGAGATAGTGCACGTGATGGTCGTTGCGAGTGTCATTTCGATCATCAACATGATCACCCGTACTCGTCTGGCCCGGCTGAAATTCTCTCGCCAAATTTTCGATACAACTGGTAATGTCACTTTCGTGGAGTGCTGCACAGCGACTCTGAGACTCGGCTCTACCAGGAACCTCGAGAAAGTGATGCACAACGGTGAACAAAGGCACGTATCTCGAGGCGGACCCGGGGAACTCGGCACTGGTTGATGACCTGTCCCAGGCGTTGTCGCGCGACGAGTTCTTCCTCGTCTACCAACCGACCATCGACCTTGAATCGAATGCGTTCGCGGGAGTGGAGGCGCTTATCCGCTGGCGCAACCCTGCTCGAGGTGTTGTCAAACCCGAGATGTTCATCCCTGAACTCGAGCACAGCGGACTCATCGCGTCGGTTGGCAAGTGGGCTCTAGACACCGCGTGCCAACAGGGAGCGGTGTGGCACGCGAAGGGTTATCGCTTCTCGGTATCGGTCAATATCTCGATCAAGCAGCTTGAGTCGCCGATATTCGTCGACAACGTCAATGACGCACTCGCATCCAGCCGATTCGATCCGGCTCTTCTGGTCTTGGAGTTCTCACAAGAGGTCTTGCTCACGACGGGCCTTGCTCTGAACGACACGCTGTCGCAATTGCGAGGGCTCGGCATTCATCTCGCGATCGACGACTTCGTACCTGGCGTCTCGTCGCTCACGAGTCTTGAGCGATTTCCCGTGGACATCATCAAACTCGACCGAGGCTTCATCAATGGCATCTCCTCGTCACCCGACAACGTCGAGCTGATACATCCGTTGGTCGTCCTCGGCAGGTCCCTCAATCTTCTGATTGTCGCATCGGGCATCGAGGATATTGAACAACGTCGCCGGCTGCAGGGCAACGAGGTCAGATTCGGACAGGGTTTCCTGTTCTCCGCCCCCCACGAGGCCGAACAGATCGATCAGTTTCTCGAGAACTTTGCCATATTTTCTGGTAAGCCCCTCTGAGGTCACGAGAATGTGGCGCACGCTCGCGGGTCACGACGTGTACCGCTCGTCCACTGAAGGACTCGGAGGAGTAACGATGCTCACGCGACTGAATAGTCTCAATATGAAGAGCGTGGACGGGAAGAGTTGTGATGGCCCCAGAGTTTGATGAGCACGCGGACTTCGACCCTTCATCAAACACCGGTAGCGGCACGGACGCGTTTCAGACACGGGCGCAGTCATCATCGGATCTGGCCAGGTTGCACGCTGCGGCGCTCGTCGAAACCGAAGGAGTGTTCGGTGGCGTTGGACTCGACGTGGAGAGTGTTCTTGTTCCCCTCCTCGACCTCGCAGTCCCGGAGTTCAGTGACTGGTGTGCGGTCGACGTCATCAGCGACAAGAACGACCTACGCTCCGCGGCGTTTCGACACCGGGGGTCCGATCATGCAAATCAGGTCAATGTCTTGGCCAAATGTTGCGATCCCTCGCTCTTCGCGCGGGTCCCCGAGCTCGCGGCGATTCGTTCCCGCGTTCTCACCAATGGAGTGGCCGAGGCTTGGCCCCAGCGCACCGACGCTGATCTCCCTTGGTGCGTCGTGGCGAGCCTGCGTGTGAACAATGTTCCTCTCGGAACGATCACATTCGTTCGCGACGCCGGACGATACGGATTTGATCAACTCGACGTCGAAGCGGCCACGCTAATGACGGACAACACCGGGCGCGCGATTGAACGAATGCGGCTACGTCGCGAAACCCGAGAAGCAGCGCGACGGACCCAGCGCGTCGCGAGCCAACTCCACCAACTCATCGCGGCGTCGTTCACTGTCAACTCCCTCACCAATGAGCAGGACATCGCGATCAGCGTCGCCGGCAGCGCCCAGAGCGTCTTCGGCGCCGACATCGCCGTGGTCTCGCTCGAGTCAGATCGGGTCTCGCCGCTTCGTGTCCTCGCCCGGAGGTCCAAGCGGACCATTATCGTCGAGCGCGACGGGGAATCCCAGTTCGAAAAATTGCCGAGCTACAGATCTGGCAAGACAGCACCTTGGGGGGAGGACGACTGGTTGATCGCTCCGATTCTCGAGAACCGAAGGAGGGCGAGGGGAATCGTCGCGATTCGTCGCGAATTGGGTGCGCAGTACGGCGCAGAGGATATCGAGATTCTCACGCTTCTCGCCCAAACGGCCTCGACCGCCCTGAGCGCCGCTGAGATGAGCCGTACCATCCAGAACAGTGAGGCACGCTGGCGCGCGCTCGTCGAAACGGCGCCGGTGGGCATCATCGAAATCGACAGCGCCAGTCGGGTTCGCTGGTGGAACCAGGCTGCGGCGAGGATCTTCGCCTGGCCCAAGTTCTCTTTTAATCTTCAGGGTGTCGAGCCGCCAATCCCCGAATCCGCCCGGAACCAACTCAACTCGCTCTGGGCGGACGTGCTGGGAGGCGAAGCGCCCATAGGGCGCGAATTCCTAGACGTGGAGGTTGGCGAGCGACGACGCGACCTCACCGCATCAGCCGTCCTTCTGCCTACCGATGCGGGAGGTTCTGGAGGCATCCTCACGCTCATTGATGACGTGACTGACGCGCATCAGATGAAGACCGAGATTCGCCACGCCCACCGTATGGAGATTCGCGGCCAGGTCGCAAGCAATCTGGCACACGATTTCAACAACCTGCTGACATTGATCTCGGGCTACGCCGAGATGCTGTCGCAGAACCTTGACGCCGACGAAAGCTCGCTCCAGATGGTCGGTGACATCCAGGCGACGGTGGCGCGCGCATCGGGACTGACGAGTCAACTGCTGTCTATCGGAAGGACCAAGCCCGCCGAGCCGGTCGTGCTCGATCCGGTGGCGGCCATTCAGTCGATTGCCGAAGTCCTCGAGCGCATCCTGGGCGTCGATATCGAGCTCGTCTTGGAGCTCGCATCGGCATCGGGCAACGTGATCATCGACGCCGACCAGTTCGAGCAGATGATCCTGAATCTCGCCATCAACGCCCGCGACGCGATGGCCGAAGGCGGGCAACTGCGGATCTCGGTCGAACCCATCTCACTCGCAGCGAACGAACTCGCTCCGAATCTCGATGGTGGCGAGTTTGTGCGGATCTCCGTCACCGACACGGGCCGCGGTATGGATGAAGAGACCCGACTTCGGTGTTTCGAGCCGATGTTCACGACCAAGGGACCGCTCAAGGGCTCCGGGCTGGGCCTCGCCGCCGCACGTCGCCTCGTCGAAGGTGGCGGCGGAAGAATTCGCTGTTCCAGCACAGTGGGCGTCGGGACCACCTTCGAAATACTGCTCCCGCGCGCTGGCTACACCAATGCTGGCGATGGAACCGACATTCATGCCGTACGGGCGGCGGTACCCGCTCGGGCTCACAGGGCGGCCACCATTCTCTTGGCCGAGGATGAGGACCACATTCGAAGGTTGATCGTACAAATTCTGAAGAGAAATGATTACCAAGTCATCGAAGCGGAGTCGGGCGAGCGCGCTCTGCAGTTGGCCCTGGAGCAGGATGGCGACATTGACCTCCTGTTGAGTGACGTAGTCATGCCCACTATGTCCGGGATCGAGCTCGCGCAGTCCCTCCAGGTGATGAACCCACATCTTCGAGTGCTCCTGATGTCAGGAAGTGAGGGCGCTGAGGTAGTCGACGGGCTTGCGCCGGAAACCTCAGAATTCCTCGCCAAACCCTTCAGACCCAGCGAGTTGGTCGATCGGATACTCACGATTCTCTCCTAGCGCCCGAGTCGAACGACGCCGGCGAGGTGAGAGTTCCTCAGGCGGGTTCGCCGGCTGACTCGCTCTTCGCGACGGCCTTCGCGTCCGTCGAACCCGGTTCGAAGCGGTAGCCGACGCCGCGAACGGTCTTGATCCAGAGCGGACGGTCCGGGTCGACTTCAATCTTGGTACGGATACGGCGGATATGTTCGGTGACCGTAGCCTCGTTCTGCCAATCACTCGAGGACGACCAAACGTGCTGAAGCAGTTGATCACGCGAAAAAACCTGTCGTGGCGACGAGGCGAGAAACACCAAGAGCGAGAATTCCTTGGAGGTCAACTCCAACGTCGTCCCCGCCAATTTTATCTCGTGCGTGCTCTCGTTGATCTCGAGATTGCCGAATCGTAGATTGGGCCCGCTACTCCGACGTTGGGCGGATTTTGAACTCGAGCGACGAAGCACCGACTCGATTCGAGCCAACACTTCGCCGAGCGAGAAGGGTTTTACAATGTAGTCATCCGCGCCCATCTTTAGTCCCGCGATACGCTCGGACTCGAGGCCGCGGCCGGTGAGAAAAATCGTCGGTACGTCGCTGATGAGACGCAACTCTCGCAGGACGTCGCGGCCGTCCTCGTCACCGAGCACTATGTCCAAGAGCACGAGGTCGGGCTCTTCGCCCGAGGTGGCTGCCAAGGCGCCCGCAAAATCGGGTGCCACGATTACTTCGTACCCTTCGGACGTCAGAAACGTATCAAGCAACTTGATGATCTCACGATCGTCCTCGACAATCAATATCTTGCTCAACGTCGTGGACCTTGAGATCGCCCCCGGCCAACAAACAGTCTCGTCGGACGACGAGCTGAGTCGGTGCGGCACTTCCACATTGACACTGCGTGAGGGGCGTCGATCTGCACGACGCTGATTCTACGGTGTCCGATCACTGAAGCAGGTGAACCACGCCCGAGAGTGCTGCACGTGGTGTCACCTTTAGGGGGCTCCCCCAATCCGTTAGCCGTCAACGTGAATGTGGAGCTCAAGGTTCAGATTGCGACGCACCGCAAACAAGCTCGTCGTACCAACGCGAATCGCGCCGGCGGCATGGACTCATCCCGGTCGTAACCACGACGAAGAGAGGACGACAACCACCGCGACCTCAACGGTCACGCAAAGCAGGCAGAGAACTGAGTACGGTTTGCATTCGACCGCCACCATAAGGACCTTGGGCGTGAACTCATCGCCGGCGGCCGTGACGATGCGTCAGTTCGCCTGACCCAGCGCTACGACGAAGTCCTCCGGATTGTCGACAGTGACGATGAAGCGGCGATCACCGGCGAGCTTCAGTTCGAGCGCATCTCCTCGCCGCGTCACCAGGGCCGCCCGCTTGAAGAACTTGAGACTACCCCGGTAGCCCCACCCACCCATCTGCAACATGGACAAGTTCTGTGCGGACGCCGATTGGATCTGGTCGGACGTGAATGACTGGCGAACCAGACTGCCGACGCCGTAGACAATGACCAGGGAACGACCATCGGGTGACTCGATCACGCGAACGACGACTCGAAGCGATAGGAGAAAAACACCGACCAACAGCACCAGGGCGGCATACGAAACCGCCTGCGCCACGACGGGCACGCTTCCCCCGCTGAGCGTATTGGCGAAAGTGACGCCGACACCTACAAAGAGGAACATCACCAGCCCAGTAATCACGGTCAGGCTCGCCGTATTCAGACGCTCCTCAATCACGACCTGTCCGGTACTCATGCGCTCAGACTATTCCAGGTTTAACCGAGGCGGACGAACAATTCATTTCGGGGCCACCACTTCAATCCGTTCACCTCGCACGCACGCCTTCCAGCCCTCCCAACGAAAGGAAGCAATCGAACCCTCACCCTTCGTCAGCACCTCGCGCGCGACGAGACCCTTGACCGCCTTCGCGTCATGACCAACCGCCCGAGTCCCGTCGTGCGAGACGAACGACACGTCGATGACATCGCATACGGCACCTAACATTTCGAAATCGATGGCCGCCGTGTGCTCCTTCGGCAGCAGGTTCACGACAGTCGCGCGGCGAACGTACCCGCAAATCGCCTCAGTCACGAGGGGCCTCCAATACCGGGCGATGTTCCCGAGCGGTGCAAGATTCACATTCATCTTCAAGCGAAAATCGGCCACCAGGTCGGTCCCGGCACTCAGACCATAGAGGCCCGAGGGCACCAGGATTCGGCGCCTGGTCGCTTCGCTGATCGACGCCGGATCAAGATGCGACCACACGACGCCGCTGTAGCGCTGGTACGCAGGCAGAACCGGCGCACGTCCTTCGACCACCGAACGAGTCGCCGCCAACGCCCTCTCGAGGAGGGGACCACGCACGCCGAGCGTCCTGATCAATATTGTCTCGTCATCAGATTCCAGAACCCGCGCCAGAGCTCCAACCACTTCAAGCCGCGAGGAACCCAAGGTGCCATCGAACGCACCGATTTTTACAGCCCGCGAACCACCGGCCTCTTTCCCTTCAGACGGCGGGAGGAGCACGAAGAGCGAGCCGGTCACGGCTCACACGGTACAACTCCCTGCGGCCTACGCCGCGCGCAACACGTCGGGCGACAGTCCCAGAGAACGAAGGAAGTTGCGGACCCGGATGACCTGGTCCTCAGTGAGGTCACGTGTGCGAGTCGAGCCGAACGAGACGGTGTCGCCCTCAACGGTCACGGCCCAGTTACCTCGATGCGTCTCGTGCACCTCACCGAATCGGGCGAGGAGCGAACACACGTCATGCCATTGGATGTTGCGACAGAGCGGGTGACCGAATACTTTTTGGGCGGTGATGCGGTGGTGGTGATCCAACTTGATCGACATAATCAACCCCCTGACAGAGGGCCGAGGTTTTCCGCCCTCACCAGAACTCTGACTCCTCTAGAGGGCCTTGTCAAGGAACGTCACAAGTTCTACGTGTTCAGTCATCGGAAAGAGGTCAAAGACCTGCATTCCCTTGAGTTCAAAACCACCCGTGGACAAGGCCTTTAGGTCCCGAGCGAAGGTTGCGGCATCACACGAGACGTAGACGAGCCGTCTTGGCGCACGCCGCAGCAGTGCCTCCACGACGCCCTTGGCGAGACCACTCCTCGGCGGGTCGAGCACCACGACGTCACCTTCGCCCACGGAGTCATTGATCGCCCTGGGGCTCACGGCCCACTCTCGTACCTTCAGGTGACGCAGCGTGTCAGCGTTCTGGCGCGCGTCGCGCACCGCATATGGCGATGACTCCACCGCGGTAACGCGCCCGCCGGGGCCCACGATCTTGGCGAGCGGCACCGCGAAGAGACCGACGCCGCTGAACAGGTCGACGACGTGGTCGCCTTCGGCGACGTCAGCGAACGAGAGAACCGAATTGAGCAGCAACTCGGGCGCGGCCCGATGCGACTGCCAGAACGAACGGGGCGACACCGAAAAGTAATGTCCCTGAACCGAGACGCGCGACTGCGTCGACGGCTCAAGGGGCTCGCCTTGGAGCGAACACAACTCGAACATGGTCCCGCGATGCGTGTCACGGCGAACAACGGCGAAGGGCTCGCCGTCACCGATGGCGCGCAGCTCAACTTCCTCGGCGCCATCCCAGGACGTCGCGAAAGCCGGCGCGAACGCCTCGTCGGCGATCCAGCACGTTTCGACGGCGATCAGGTCGTGCGAACGGGCACCACGTAGGCAGAGCTGACCTTCCTCATTCACCGCACAACGAAGCCTCGTGCGAGATCCCCGGGCGGTCGATGGCGCCTGGATTACCTGAATTTCTCGCTCAATCCCGGCGATGCGCTTGAGGTGTTCTGCGACCAGGGCGGACTTCCACGAACTCTGGGCGCTGGTCGATGCATGCTGCAGGTCGCAACCTCCACAGCCCCCGGGGTGCGCGTAGGCACACGGTGCGATGACGCGTTCCGCACTCGCTTCCAGGACTTCGACCGCGTCGCCGCGCGAGAACTTGGCGGTGCTCTCGGTGACCTGGACCATGACGAGTTCACCAGGCAGACTGTGTCGAACGAAGACGACCCGCCCGTCGTCGAGGCGGCCGACGCCCCCGCCCGTCGCTGGTCGTTCTATGCGAACTGGTGTCGGGGACAGGAAATCGGGCTCACTACTCACCATTGCAGCCTACTTAGGACTCGGTAGTCGCCAGCGTGGCGACCAATCACCGTGTGTCGGCGGTTCTAACGACTCGAGTGGTCGAGAAACAGGTCGACGAGCACCACCGCGCGGTTTCGGGCCGCCGGTGTCTCGTTCGCTGTCTGAGCGAGTAGTTCGTCAGGGTCGGCTCCGAACTCACGCGCATACTCCTCGCCGGTCGAGAACCATTCCCTCAACTGGACGTCGTCGATCTCAGGGTGGAACTGCACGCCGACGTTGCGACCGATTGCGAACGCCTGAATCGCGCGAGGCGTGCTCGCCCACAGCTCGGCGCCTTCGGGCAGCGTGCAACGGTCGAAGTGGAACTCGAACCAGGGTCCCGATGAAATTCTCGAACCGTTCAGCGCCTCCACCTCGTACCAGCCGATCTCGGGTTCGCTTGACGGCTCGACCACGCCGCCGTGGAATTGACAGAGAGCCTGCGCGCCGAAACAGATGCCGAAGATTGGGATGTCACGCTGCACCGCATCCGCGATGAGGCCGAGCTCACGACCGAACCAGGCCGCCTCCACGTCAATGTCGTAGACGGCGCTCTTCGAACCGAGGATCACCAGCACATCGACGTTGTCGAGTGACGGTGTCGGATTGAACTCGTCCATCATCGCTACGTCAAGTTCATAGCCTCGACCTTCGAAGGCCACACCGATCAATCCCGGCCTGTCCTCGGTGTGGTGACGGAGAAAGAGTGCGCGCGGCATTATCCCAACGACTTTACAAAATGTCGGCTCGAACCCGCGATAGTCGACACAATCGCATGGATTGTCTCGAACCCACGGGCTGGCAGCGCAGATGGCATCAAGATCGACCAGCCTGAATTCAAACTCTCGGACGTTCAGCCGTTCGGAAGCGACCAACCCATCGATGCAGCGATCTCCTTGCACGTCGGGCAGATCGGGTACTTCTGGGGATCGCGTCCGGGAACCCACACCTTGCCGCAAAGGGCTTTCACTGGCGTGGCGTTGATCATCCCGCCCACTACGGAATTGTCCAGGGGGACGAATTCGCCATCCTTGGGCGTGTACCCCTCAAGGACGATGTGGGTGAAGCGCTCATGGTCGCCGTCGTCCAACGTGGATACCGGCGTAACCAGTATTTCAGTATCAGCTTGGATGCTCACGGTTAAAACCTTATCCACGTGGGTAGTCTCGTAGTGCCATGAAGAGCCGCCGACGCCCGACACCGCCGCACAAGCCGATCGGGCGCGTGGCGTCGCATTTCACACGAGAGGGCACCCCGAAGAACTCGTACCGTACCGAAGCAGAAGCGCAGAGCGCCGCTCAGTTCGCCTGGACGATGAACGGCGTCGACCTCAATTCCTACCGATGCGACTATTGCTTCCAATGGCATATCGGCAAGCGATTTCGCGACGATTAGCGAAATCCTGCAAAAACCGGCAGTATGGAAGGACTTGAAACGAAAGGTTTTCCATGACGGTCCAGGCGTACATCTTGATTCAGTCCGAGATTGGCTCCAGCGAAGCGGTAGTTCTCGCCACCCGTGCGGTGCCCGGCGTGGTTGAGGCGTTCGAAGTGACCGGTCCCTACGACGTGATCGTGCGATGCGGCGCGGACAGCGTGGACGACCTCGGCAAGTTCATCGTGGGCGCAATTCAGAAGGTGCCGGGCATCACGCGCACCCTGACCTGCCCCGTCGTTAACATCTAGCCGAAGGCTCCCGCGGCCCGAAGGGCCTCTTGTTGTTGCACGTCGACGCCCCAACTGACGAGGCCCTCACGCGTTCCTGAGCCTGCGCTGTGCGGTGCGATGCCGATACTTCCTGGCGTCTTGGAGAACCGCGGCGCCGGCTGGGGCTGGAGCGCACCGTCAGCACGGAACACGTCGCGCTCGGCGTTATAGGGGTGCGTCGCCGCTTCACTCGGCGACAGGACGGGTGTCACGCAGGCGTCACTGTCTTCGAATATTGCCGTCCACTCGTCGCGCGTCTTGGCCTTGAAGAGCGACGCGAAGAGTCCCTTCGTCTCGGACCACTTCGACCGGTCCATCTGTGCGGGCAGCTCCTGCTCAGAAAGTCCGAGACCCTTCAGCAACTCCGCGTAGAACTTCGCTTCGATCGCCCCGACGGCGACGTACTTGGCGTCCTTGGTCTCGTACACCTCGTAGAAATGGGCACCGGTGTCGAGGAGATTGACTCCGCGCTCCTCCTTCCACAGTCCGGCGTTCAAGAACGCGTGGGTCATACTCAACAATGAGGCCGACCCGTCGACCATGGCGGCGTCGACGACCTGACCTTGGCCCGTCGTCTTCGCCGACAGGACTGCCGCGACGACACCGAGGGCGAGGAACATCGAGCCCCCACCGAAGTCGCCGACCAGATTGAGCGGGGGCACGGGTCGTTCGCCTTCGCGTCCGACCGGCCACAGCGCGCCCGACACCGCGATGTAGTTGATGTCATGTCCCGCGCGCTGCGAGAGCGGACCCTCCTGGCCGTAGCCGGTCATGCGGCCGTAGACCAGACGAGGATTCCGCCGCCACACCTCGTCGGGCCCGAGCCCCAGCCGTTCAGTCACGCCCGGGCGAAATCCTTCGATCAACACGTCAGCCTGTTCGCAGAGTTCGAGTACGAGCTCGCGACCCGCATCATTCTTCAAGTCGACCGCGACGGAATATCTGGACCTGTTGAGCAGATCCCACGACACGTCCCTCTCTCTTGTGGAATCACCCCGCTCCAATCGCAGAATGTCCGCGCCAAGATCGGCGAGCAACATGCAAGCGTAGGGGCCAGGTCCAATCCCCGCCAACTCCAGTACCTTCAGGCCCTCAAGTGGTCCACTCATGATGTCAGCGCCCCATCAACCAGTGAATTCGTTCAGTCCCACCAAAGGTCGTGACCGAGCACGCCCTTGCCAATGAGTCCGAGCTGGACTTGACTCGTTCCTTCGACGATGGTCAACTGACGGGCGTCGCGGTAGTACATCTCCATGGGGTGATCTTCCATGTACCCGGCCGCTCCCAGCATCTGCAACGCGAGTCCCGACGCCTTGACGGCGACTTCGGAGGCGTAGTACTTGCTCATCGACAACATCGGCACGTACTCCTTGGTGAACTTGCCCTGGTCGGCGAGCCACGCCGCGCGGTAGGTCAGGAGACGAGCCGCCTCGATCTCGGTGGCGCACTTGGCGATCTCCCACTGGATCCCCTGGAACTCGGCGATCGTCTTGCCGAAGGCGGGACGGTTCTTCACATACTCGGTCGCGTACATCAGTGCGCCTTCGGCGAGGCCGATCCCTCGCGCCGCAACCACTGGACGCATAGCGTTGAGTGACTGCATAATCAGACCGAAGCTGCCGCCAATGACGTTGTTCGGGGCCACCTTCACGTCGGCGAAGTTGATTTCGGCGGTGTCGATTCCCTTGACGCCCATCTTCTTGTCGACACGCGGACGGGTCACGCCCGGTGTATCGGCGTCGACGATGAACGCCGAGATGTCCGAGTGCAATCTCGACGACGGGTCACCGGTCTTGGCGAACACGATGAACCAGTCCGCCTGCATGCCGCCCGAGATCCAACACTTCGTACCGTTCAGGATGTAGCCACTCTTCACGTCCGGATCCTCCGTCGCCCTCGTCTGCATGCCGGCGACGTCGGACCCCGCGCCCGGCTCGGAGAGGCAGAACGCGGCTCGGCGTGAGCCGTTGGCAATTCCAGGCAGGTAGCGCTGCTTCTGCTCTTCAGTGCCGGCGATCATGATGGGCCCCGTCGGAAGGCGCGTCAGCAACAGCATGAGTCCAAGCACGTTCGAATACTTGGTCACCTCTTCAATGGCCAGCGTCAGGCCCATGATGCCGGCGCCAGAGCCGCCGTATTCCTCAGGGATGCAGAGTCCGAGGAGGTCCGCCTTCTTGAATTCATCGAAGATATCTTGGGGGTAGTCGCTTGTCGTGTCGATTTCTCGCGCACGCGGCTTGATCTTGTCTTGGGCGAGTCGACGCACAGTCGCTTGGAGCCCGCGGAGCTCTTCTGTCAGTTCAAAATCCATACCACTCAAGTTAGCGCCAGCGTTGTGCCAACATTGGCGGATGGCCCTGTTCGAACGCGACGACGCTCTCGCGGCGTTCGCCGGCGGGCAATACGACGTCGTCGTCGTCGGTGCCGGGATGACCGGCGCGGGTGTGGCCCTCGATGCGGCCTCGCGGGGCCTCAAAGTCGCGCTGATCGAGGCGGGCGACATAGCTTCGGGTACCAGTTCGAAGTCCTCGAAGATGGTGCACGGCGGACTTCGATACCTTCAGCAGAGGGAGTTCCGACTGGTCTACGAGAACCTTCGTGAACGTCAACGGCTTTTGGAGAATGCCCCGTATCTTGTTCGTCCGCTCCCCTTCCTGATACCGCTCTTCGGAAAGAACCCGGTCGGCACCAAGGCACTGGTGAAGGGGTACTCGACGGCCCTTCGTCTCTACGAGATCACCGGGGGTTGGCGGATCGGCACGCGCTACCGCCGGATCACGTCCCAGGAGGCTGTCGAACACCTACCGACATTGAATCCTGAGCACCTCGCTGCGGGCTTCATCTATCTCGACGCGCGGGGCGACGACGCTCGCGTGGCGCTCACCCTGGCACGCACCGCCGCGCTCGATTTCGGCGCTGACGTCGCAAACTACGTCCGGGCAATGGGCTTTACGCACGGTCCTGGGGGGCGCGTGACCCAGGTGACCTGTCGTAATGAACTCGACCATTCGACCTTTACGATATCCACCAAGACCGTCGTGAACGCCACGGGCGTCTGGGCGGACGACATCTTCGCCATGGCCGAGCAGGAGTCGTCGCACCGGATTACGCCCGCGAAGGGCGTGCATCTTTCGGTGCCGAGGAACCGTCTTCCCGCCGACCTCGCGGCGGTTCTCAACGTCCCGGGCGACCGCCGCAGCATCTTCGTGGTTCCCTTCGAAGAAGCTCCCTACACCTTCATCGGCACTACCGATACGGCCTACCAAGGCGAATTGGACAGCCCCGACTGCACGCCCGAGGACGTTGAGTACCTTCTCAACGCGGTAAACGCCTGGACGACCTCACACTTGAGCGTCGATGACGTCACTGGTGTCTGGGCGGGGCTCCGGCCGCTCCTCGCCCCGAAGGACGGCGCGAAGTTGAGTGAACGGACGGCCGATCTGTCGCGGCGCCATCAAGTCACTGACTCCAAGGACGGCGTGGTACACATCACTGGCGGCAAGTGGACCACGTACCGTCAGATGGCCGAGGACACCGTAGACGCGTTGCGTCCTTACTTCACCGGGTTGAAGAAAGTGCGTACCAAGAACCTCCGGCTGCACGGCGTGAGTTCGTGGCGCCCGGGCAACGAGCGAGAGACCCACCTGTATCGGCGGTTCGGCGCCGATACCGGCGAGTTGTTGGCGCTGATTGATGCCGAACCGTCGTTGGGCGAGACGATGATCGAGGGCCAGCCCTATCTCGGGGCGGAGTTCGTCTACAGCGCGCGACACGAGATGGCCACCTCACTCACTGACCTCCTCACCCGTCGGGCTCGCGCTCATCTTCACGACGCACGCGCCACACTGGCCGGCGCGCCGGGCATCGCGCGAATCGTGGCTCCCGTCCTCAATTGGAGCGACGAAGAGACCGACCGCCAAGTTTCGCAGTACCGTTCCTTGGTCCAGAAGGAATTATCGGCAGCCGGGCTCCCTTTCTAAGGTGCACACATGACCGAACCAACCATGCCCAACGACTACCCCGAGGGGTCGTTCAGCGCTGACGTCCCCGCGCCAGCCAGTGACGCGCTGCTCGGCGCACTCGAGACCGAGGCGATCGCCTACGACGTTTCGACGCTCACACGTGCATCGCACGGTCGTGACTGGTGGCCCCTGTCGATCTATGACGTTGCCCACGGCACGGTGCCGCACTGGCCGGGCGTTGTCGTACGCGCAACGTCCACCAGTGACGTGAGCACCGTTATGAAGATCGCCAGCGATCTCCAAATCAGTGTCACCGCCCAGGGCGGACGGTCGGGCGTCGTTGGCGGCGCCGTCGCGCCCACCGGTGCCATCGCGCTCGACATGACGGGGCTCAGTCGTATCGTCGGCGTTGACACGGTCTCGGGCACGGTGCGCGTCGAGGCGGGCGTCTTCGGGCCCGAACTCGAGCACTACGTCCAAGAACTCGGCTGGACCGTGGGCCATTTCCCCCAGTCCTTCGATCTGGCCACCGTCGGCGGCTGGATTGCCTGCCGTGGTGCGGGTCAGTACTCGAACCGCTACGGCAAGATTGAGGACATCGTGCGGGGACTGACGGTCGTGCTCGCCAACGGTGACGTCGTCGAGCTCGCAGGACGCGGACCCCGCCAAGCCGTCGGACCGGATCTCATGCAACTCTTCGTAGGTTCCGAGGGCACCCTCGGCATCATCACCGAAGCGACACTCGCCATGCACCCGCTCGCGCCCTATGAGCAGCGCGCGGCGTACAGTTTCACAACGTTCGCCGAGGGACTCGACGCTTGTCGACGGATCATGCAGCGCGACGCGCGGCCGGCGGTCCTTCGCCTCTACGACGAGGTCGAATCACAACGTAACTTCGAAATTGGTGAGTGCGCGTTGATAGTGCTCGACGAAGGCGACCAGCTCCTCGTCGAGGCGACCATGAAGATCGTTGACCACGAGTGCCGAACGGCGACCGGACTCGACACTGGGCTCGTGGCCCGGTGGCTCGAGCACCGCAACAACGTCGGCCAGCTCGCGCCGTTGTGGGAGAACGGCATCGTGGTCGACACCATTGAAGTGGCTGGACCGTGGGTCACGCTCGCACCAATGTACGAAAAAGTCACCGCGGCGCTGAAATCCATTGACGGCGTATTGATCGCCTCGGTGCACCAGTCCCACGCCTACATCGACGGTGCTTGTCTCTACTTCACCTTCGCGGGCAAACCCGAGGGCGACCACACCGCTTTCTACCGACGGGCGTGGGACGCGGCGTCATCCACCGTGCTCGAGTGCGGCGGAGCCTTGAGCCACCATCACGGCGTAGGTCGTAACCGCGCACGGTTCGTACGGGCAGCGCTCGGAAGCGGCTACCCACTCCTGGCATCGCTCAAGAGCGAACTCGACCCCCTCGACGTGCTCAACCCCGGAGCACTCGGTATCGGAGGAAAACCATGGTGAAGGCCCTCGCCATCGATGTCGGCACCACGTCGATCCGGACCGCCCTCGTCGACGAGCGTGGGGTTGTCGCACATATCCACCAAAGCATGTTGACCGTCGTGACCCCGAACCCGGGCGAAGTGGAACTCGACGCCCTCGAGATCGCCACGATGGCTCTTGAGCTCGCGCGCCGGACGCTCGACGAAGGCGGCCCCTGCGACGTGGTGGGCGTGACCAATCAAAGGGCCACGACCATCGTCTTTGATCCCGACACTGGACTTGCGGTCGGGCCGGCACTCGGCTGGCAGGACCTGCGCACGGTGATCGACTGCCTGATCCTCCAGGGCGAGGGGCTTCGACTAGCGCCCAACCAATCGGCGACCAAGGCGAAATGGCTCGTCGCCGCCTCGGGACGGCCAGCGAGCGAATTAAAGTTCGCCACCATCGAGTCCTGGATCGTGTGGCACCTCACCGAAGGTGTCGCGCACCTGACCGACCGGTCAAACGCCGGCGTCAACGGCCTTGTCACGGTCGGCGTCGACGACTGGGACCAACACGCGATTGAGGTCCTGGGGCTGGACCGCGCCATGATGCCCACCATCGTCGACACGATGGGTTCGCACGGGAGCGCAACCGCCCTGCCCGGATCGCCACCCATCACGGCTCTCGTTGGTGACCAGCCGTCGTCGCTCTTCGGACAGTGTTGTATCACCAAGGGCGTCAAGATCACCTTCGGGAGCGGTGCCATGCTCAATATGGTTCGTGGGGCGAGCGCTCCGTCGGTGATGACCCGTTTCGCGTCAGGGTGCTTTCCAATCGTGGCGCGCAGCCAAGGCGGCGACATCGTTTGGGGCATCGAAGCAATCGTGCTCTCGGCCGGCTCGTGCATCGAATGGCTGCGTGACGACCTGGGTTTCATCGAGGCGCCCCGTGATTCCGAGACCCTCGCGCAATCGGTGCCGTCGAGTGACGGCGTATGGTTCGTGCCCGCGCTCTCGGGACTCGGCACTCCTCAGTGGGACTTCGGCGCCCGCGCGGGCTTCTTTGGGCTCACCCGGGGCTCGGGCAAGGCTCACATGGTGCGTGCCGTCCTCGAAGGTATCGCGCACCGCGGCGCCGATCTCGTGAATGCGGCCCAGCGAGAGACTGGTGCCACCATTGACGAACTTCGCGTCGACGGTGGCATGACCGAAAACAAGTTCCTGGTGCAGTGTCTTTCGGACTTCACCGGTCTGCGTGTGACGGTGTCACCCGAGCGGGAGGCGACGACCCGAGGCGCGGGGCTTATGGCTCTCGTGAGTGCCGGCTACCTCTCGCTCGATGAGGTGGAGCAGATGTGGTCCCCCACCGAGGTCTTCGCACCCCAACTCGACCACGACGAGCGCCAGCAAATCCGCTCCCAGTGGGACGACGTGGTCCGACGGGTCGAGAAGACGATTCCCGAGCTCAGTTCGATCGAGTTCTAACTCGCCCACGGGGCACGCAACAGCGCCTCGTCAAGCAAGGTCGTGCGGTCCAACAACACCTTGGACAACATGAGCGCTCGAGGATGGCTGAGAGCGACGACACCGGTTACGACGCCATTGCGTGAATACAGCGCGGTCCACTTTCCCTCTTTCACCGAGCCACTGACGAGATGCACCTCATCAGTCGGTTTGGCGTGTCCGAGCATTTGAATCTTCTTGGAGTACTGATCAGACCAGAAGTAGGGCACCAACATCGAGGTAGGCGCGTCACCCGTTGCCCAGAACTGCGCCAGATGCGCGGCATGGTCGTTGGCCACCTGCCAGTGTTCAATACGCACCAGCTCGGCGCCCGCTGGGCTCTGCCACATGAATCGGGCAACGTCACCCAAGGCGCCGACCCGGTCGGTGGCGAGCAGGTTGGCGTCGACGACGACACCATTATCGATCGTGAGCCCCGACGTCGCGAGCCACTCGTCATTCACCACGGCTCCCGCGCCCACGACGACCATCGGTGCCCGTAGTTCACCACCGTCGTCGAAGCGAACGATGAACTCGTTGCCGTCGTGCTCGACGTCGGCAATCATCTGCCCGTTGCGTAACTCGATCCCCGCGTTTGACGCAAGATCTTCCAGCCACGCTGAGACGTCCGGGCCCAGGATGCTGATGAGTGGCCGCTCGGCCGCTTCGAGCACCAATGGGACGAAGCCGTTCGCGTGCAGCGATGTCGCCGACTCAGCGCCTATGAAGCCACCACCGATCACCGCTACGGTGCTCGCCGGCGCCAGCGTCGACATGGAGAGGCGGAGTCGTTCGACGTCATCACGGTGTCGAACGGTATGCACAAGGTCGCTCGCGCTGAAGGGAAGCTTCCGGGCGCGCGTGCCGGTGGCGATGACAACGTGGGTGCCAGCGATTGTCGCGCCATCGCTGAGATGTACGGTCGTCGTCGCGACGTCGAGACTCGACGCTGCCACGCCCAGACGCATCGTGACCCGGTTCTTTTCCACCAACTCCGGCGTCGCCAACGTCGTCTTGTCAACGCCCCATTTGCCGGCCAGCACCTGTTTGGAGAGCGGCGGCCGGTCGTACGGAGCGTAGGGCTCGTCGCCGATCAGTGTGAGCGCACCCTCGTAGCCGTCGCGGCGCACGGCCTCAACGAATCGCCAACCCGCGAGGCCGGCGCCCACGATGACGACGTGGTCGGATTCGCGTAACCGGGTCATTGGCCGAACATCGCCAGCCACTGGTCAGCCGTGGCCGGCGCGAGGACGTAATTGGACTTGCGTACTTGGCTCATCGGAGCATCGGGTTCGGGTGAATAGAAGTGACCAGGAAACAAGATGGTCTCATCGCTGACGTCAGCGAGTCGCTGGGTGAGCGTGGTGTACATCTCACGGGGGTCCGAACCCGGTAGGTCGGTTCGCCCGCATCCCTCGAGGAACAAGGTGTCACCGCTGAGGAGGCGGCCGTTGACCAAGAGACACTGACTGCCCGGCGTATGTCCGGGAGTGTGGATGAGAGTGATCTCGAAGTCGCCCACCTTCACGTGGTCGCCGGAGCGGTGTGCGACGAGCGAGTCACCGCTGACCTCGGTAGCCCGGGTGATCCATTCGAGCTCCTCCGCCTGCACGTGTACCGGTACGTCGGCCACCTCGAGTAGCTCCTTGATCCCCTCGACTTCGTGGCCCATGAAATTGCCACCGACGTGGTCGAAGTGATAATGGGTGGCGAACGCGGCAGTCACCCGCAGGCCGTCGAGCTCAACGAGCTCAACGAGTTCTCGCGGGCGGTACGCGGGATCGATGAGGACCGCCTCTCCCGTCTCGCGATCACCCAAGGCGTAGACGAAGTTCACCATCTGACGGGCCATCTGATCGCCTACGGCGAAGTCGCGCCCTCCGAGGAGTTGGCGAAAGTAGAAGCGATCCTTCATTGCTCTTCGGCGACGCGGGCGATCCGAGGAGCGAGCTCCTCAACTCTTGCCTTGGTCGCGTCGAGGCGCGCTTCGAGCGACTCAATGATTTCAGTCGCCCGCTCCAGTTTTACGAAAAGGTCGTCCACCGAAACTTCGCCCTCGTCGAAGGAGGCCACGATGGCATTCAGTTCATTCGCTGCTTCGTTCCAGTCACCAATTGTCATGCCGATTTCCCATTCTTCTCATTAACCGTTGATTCAAAGGACCCGTCACTCACCATGACACGAACGACCTCGCCCAAGCGCACGTCGGCCAGTTGACGGACCACCGACCCATCGGCGCCGGTCACGATCGACCACCCTTGGGCAAGACGTCGCTTCGGATCATAAGCACTGAGCAGTTGACGCGTACTCGTAAGCATCTGGGACGCCGAGTCCAGTAGATGCGTACCCTGCAACCAAAGGCGTTGGCGCGTGGCGACGAGTTGGCGCTCTTCGGCCCGCAGGCGGTCGCGCACGGCGAGGATCATTGTTCGACGCCGTTCGGCCACGTACTCAGCCGCCTCGTCGAGTATCGCCTCGGTGGCGGTGAGAACTTTTTGGGCGGGCACACGGAGATAGCGCTGATCCCACTGAGCGACGATGTTGGCAATCTCCTCGCCCAACTTCGTGGGAGTGATCGCTCTCGTGTGAGCCACCAGGTCGGCGATTGACTCATCACCGGTATGGCCGATGCCGGTGAAGACTGGCGTGGACGATGAGGCGATGGCGCGCGCCACCCTCTCGTCGTCGAAGCACGCGAGGTCGCCCTTGGATCCCCCGCCGCGAACGAGGCATATGATGTCCACGCCGCGGCGGTCGAGCGTCTCAATCGCGCTGACGATCTGGGCGGGCGCGGCTTCGCCCTGCACTGCCGTCTTCACCAATGTGATTTCGAAACCGTACCCGGACATCAAGAGTTGGCCGGTGAAGTCGCTGTAACCCTCGGTGCCCGGACTCGCCACGAGTCCCACGCGCAATGGCACGGGAGAAAGCGCGCGGCGCTTGTTCGCCTCGAGCAGTCCCTCGTTCTGCAGTCGGGCGATGAGTTCCTGACGGCGGCGCGCGACGTCGCCCAGCAGACCTTGCACGTCGATCGAGGTGACGGTGAATCCGATCTTGCCCTGGGGGGCGTAAAGGTCGACGTACCCGAAGAAGTTGACGATTGTCCCGGGTTTCAGCGTGATGCCGTCCTCGGCCAACTTCTTTTTCAGTGGATTCCACTGCGAACCCCAGCAGTGCGCGTTGAGTACGGGCCGCTTGGTGTCCGACGACGTCGAGCCGGCGTCCACGAGGTCCACGTAGAGGTGGACCTTCTCGTAGACCTTGGCCACCTCGCCGCGCACCCAACGGGGATGGCGCCGACCGAAGGCCGATTCCAGCTGGATCGTCAAGAGTTCGTAGAACTGGCCGACTTCAAGGATCGTCTGGTCACTGCTGGAGTCGTCAAGTGGCACGTGGCGAGGCTATCGCCCATGGGTGGCCAGAAGACACCTCTTGTCGAGCGCGTTGTGGTGTGTCACAATTGACGGGGATAGTGAGCCGACTGGGTGGCCGCACGCTCTGGTAACAGGGCGTGAGGAAAGTCGGGGCTCCAAAGGGCAGGGTGCTCGCGAAACGTGAGTCGCGGTGACGTGCAGGACAGTGCCACAGAGAGCAGACCGCCGATGGTCCGGGTAACCGGGCACAGGTAAGGGTGAAACGGTGCGGTAAGAGCGCACCAGCATCTCGGGTGATCGAGATGGCTTGGTAAACCCCACCCGGAGCAAGATCAAACATGGGAGCGCGTGGCCCGCATGTCTCGGAAACGAGACACTTCCGAGGTAGATCGCTTAGATGGATGGCCACCCATCCCTCCGCGAGGAGGGTGGACAGAACCCCGCTTACAGGTCGGCTCGCTATCTCCTACCTAGTGGAAAGACCGATTCGTGCCGCACCTGCCCTACCGCGAGCTGCCCGTCTCGGACCCCGGCACGCCCGACACGAGGTCACCGCTGCGCTATCTAATGTGGCTCGCGCGCCAACAGAAGGGCCTACTCACGCTGAACGCCCTGTTCGGTATCGGCTGGATGGTGAGCCAGGCGCTCCTGTGGGCCGCGGTCGGGGCCGCCATCGATCACGGCATCACCGGCCACAGTCAGGCCGAACTGATGCGCTGGGTAGCCATCGTCATTGGTCTCGGTCTGTTCCAAGCCATGTGCGGCGCGCTGCGCCACCAGTTGGCTGTGACCAACTGGATGAACGCCTCGTACCGCACCGTCCAAGTCATTGGACACCACATCGCCTCTACGGGGACCGCACTTACTGACGAGATCCCTTCGGGCGACATCGTGAACACTGTCGCCGCCGACGCCATGAGGATCGGCGGCGCCTACGACGTCTTCGCGAGGTTCATGGGCGCTATCGTCTCCTGGCTCGTCGTCTCGGTGATCCTGCTCACGACATCGACAGAACTCGGACTAATCGTGCTGATCGGTGTACCCGTGCTCGCCTCACTGACGACGCCATTGATGAAGCCCCTCCACGCGTCCCAAGCCGCCCAGCGAGAGGCCGCCGGACGGCTCGCGGCCCTCGGATCGGACACGGTCGCGGGACTGCGTATTCTGCGCGGCATCGGCGGAGAGGACGTTTTCCTCGAGAACTACCGACGTCAGAGTGACCTCGTGCGGCGCGCCGGCGTGCGCATCGCGAGCCCCCAAGCGGGTCTGGAATCAGGTCAGGTACTGCTTCCCGCAGTGCTCACCGCAATCATCACGTACCTCGGAGCGCGCGACGTCATGAACGGCTCATTGCAGGCGGGTCAACTCGTCGCGTTCTTCGGGTACGCCACCTTCCTCACGACGCCACTGCGAACCGCCATTGAATACGTCATCGCCACGACGAGGGCGTACGTCGGGGCCGGCCGTGTACTTCGAATCTTGAACGTCGAACCGGTCGTGACGGATGCGTCAGCACTAAGCCTCGATCCACCGTG
>PKWW01000049.1:0-3255 GCA_003132165.1 Acidimicrobiaceae bacterium
CCGGTGCCGCAGCCGAGGTCCAATGCCCGACCCGGAGTCAGCGGGGCCACTTTCTCGACCAGACTCACGTCCGGCACGAGCGACCATCCCCGCGGCGCGTAGCGCTGATCCCACGTCGCACCCGGCCCCTCATCCGTCGTATTCTTCTTCGTTGCAACTCTTTTCATCTCGAGTCGTCATCGCTTCCCGATAGGTGCATTCCTCGCTCGAGCCGATCGATCACCGCCAGGAGCTGGGCGTACTCGCTCGTCGAGAGGAGCGCGCGGATTTCCTGCTCTTGTTGACGCGCCATCTCTTCGAGCTCGGTCATGAGGCGTTCACCGGCGGGTGTCAAACGCACGACGCGCGCGCGCCGAGCCTCACGGGAAATCGCGCTGCGCAAGAGGCCGCGTGCCTCGAGAGCGTCGACGCAGCGCTTCACCGACATCGGGTCAGTGCCCATTGTGCGGGCGAGAGCTCGAAGTGAAGCGTTCGAGCGCTCGGTCGCGCCACGAAGAATCGCGGCTTGAGGTGGCGTAAGCCCCAAGGAGCGAAGCTGTCCGGCCCATCGGCTCCTCCGGCTCCTCGCGAGTCGGCTCAGACGGAAACCGACACTCTCTTCGAGCAGTGGCGTCGAACTCTTTCGCTCGAGCTCACTAGCTGAACGCTGATCGCTTTCTTGCAACTCCTTGGTCTTATGCATGGTGTCCTACAGCGTAGCGGAGGTGTAACAATTGTTACAGTCGAACGCTGGCGACGGGTTGGTTCGGTCGCCTGATGGTCAGCGACCAGGCGAGGGTGCACGAGGGCTCCGGAGCATTGCTGATGGCCCACCCGACCTGACCGTGGCGGGCGGGCGGGCGGGCGGAAGAGCATGGCATGCAAGGGGTCCGGGGTTCGAATCCCCGTACCTCCACGAAGTCAACCTGGTCGAATCTCACATCGCTCAGACGGTAATGACGTGAATCAGTTCTTCGAGGCCGACGAAGTCGCCCGGGTTGCGCGTATAGAGTTCCAGACCATTGGCGTGAGCGATTGCCGCGATGAGTAGATCCGCCATGCGCGATCGGTGCGTGCGACCGGTACTCGCAACGGCCGCAACAATCTGGCCAAAACTTCGCGCGGCGGCTGCGTCGAAGGGGATTGGCTCGAAGGTCGCTTCGGTTTGCTGCAGGCGCGCCTGACGAATTGANNAGGGCTCCTTGGACCGAAGGATCATCCCAGTCGATGACTACCGAAGTGTCAAGTAGCCCCGTGGTCATCTAGAGATCCTGATTGATGAGGTTGTCGAGGTCGGCCCGAAAGAGCTTCGCATCGATACCGGGCCCTGTATCGATGAAATTTGCGATGCTGGATTTCGGCACCACGGTGCGACGTAGCGCACGAAGGGGGCGCAATTCAGCGACTGGGACTCCATTGCGGGTAACAACGAAACTCTCGCCAGCAACTACTTCATCGATCACCTTGGCGTTGTCATTGCGCAGTTCACGTTGAGCGATGGTCTTTGCCATGAGGAAAGTGTAGCACATTGTGCGACGAATTGCTACAGTCTGGATCACTACGTCCGAGCGCGGTTGCCGACCAAGTGGTGCAAGTGGGCGAATTGCTTACCAACCAGTTATGAGACCTCTATTTAGAATCATTTCGGTTCTTTTTGTGTCCCTCAAGGTCCACCGAATTTTAACGGATCGGTAGTCCGTTGATACCGAATTCCTTCACCGGGCGAATTCCGGGCATGGTCATCGGAGGCTTCCACCTACAGGGCTGTTTGACCCTCAGGATTGGCCGTTTGAGTTGTCATATCGGTCGCTCTCCCAGGTCGGCTCGTCGGTGATCCTTTCACAGAGCCATTCATCGGCTCGCCGGACTCCAGCCGATCCAGCCGCGAGGTAATGATGTCAGTCACTGATTCGCTTGGCCAGCCTGAGGCAAAGGAGGCATCGAGGCTCGAGATGGATGCTCTGATGTCAGCGGCGAGTTTTTCCAGGATCGAATTGGCTTCTGATTTGAGAATGCCCATAGCGACAGCCTCTTCGATCAACGCTGTCCGATCGACTTTGGCGAGACTCGATTGATTCCCAATCGGTGCAGCCATCCTTCCGCTCAGCTCCGGGTAGGCAAGCGTACAAATTGAGTCATAGAGAGGTGCGAACTCGACCTTGCCATTGTTGAGAAGCAAGGAATAGTTCTTTCCATGCCCATCCTCATCGCCCACCACGGTACGAAATGCCACCTGCCCAAACAGCTTTGTGACCGCCTCGGCCGGCACTTCTGCGAATCTCCTCAACAGGCGGGCCATCAATGTGGACGGACGGCCTATTTGATACTTGTTGAGCGGACGGATTCCCAGTGCTTGACAAAGATCCTCCTGGTGAGTGCGTACTACTCGCTCGCCTTCGACGCGCCGGTCGTAGCGCTCGACGGCCAAGACTGAAGTTCCGTCGATTCTCTCCACCCATGTCGACCAAGCGGTTAATCCTGCCGCACGGGCGAAGTGCATGACGAGTGCTTCATTTTCGGCACTGTAGGGCCAGCGTGTCGTCGGTTTTAAGATGTGTGTGGACGCGGCTCCGCCCAACGGTTCGAACCACTTGTTGTCGAATCGTGCCAAGAGAAATTTCGGCTGGGCGCCGGCTAGTGACATTCGAATCCCGCGATCGAGATTGGCTCCGAGAGGGTGTTCGGGTAGATCGCGAAGGATCTCGGAAAGGTCTTCCTGGTCGAGCGGTCGGTAGTCGCCTTGACGCGGTTGGTACTCGGTACCGGATGGCACGATTACCACCGCTCCGGCGCACTCCCTGCCGTACTGCGCCAACAGTGACACTGCATCGGCTGGTGTTGCGGGAGCACCTTCTTGCAGGCGCACGTTGCGCATGTTTGCCGCCATAGTTTCGAGTGCCCGTCCCTCGGGAAGTAGTCCCTCGAGGAACGAGCGAGCATGAGATGGCGTCGACGGTCCGGGTGTAGGCAGCGAGCAGGAAAGTAATGGAACTTCATCACCAACGGCCGCGACGACACTCTCGTCATAGACGATCGTCAACTTTCGGCCACGATCTCGCTCTCGGCTACGGGCTACGAGTTGGTCCTCTAGCCAGATGTCCAGCTCCATCATCGCCCTTTCTGACGGATTACCAACTCAAGGCCGAGCACCGCCAGAGCGTCAAAGATCAATTCGAGTGCCCGGGTTTCGTTACCGCCTTCCAGCGCGACGATCGCCTGGCGCGTTGCTCTTACCCGTTCTGCCAATTGAGCTTGCGTGAGTTGGGTCTGTTCTCG
>PKWW01000049.1:3276-4161 GCA_003132165.1 Acidimicrobiaceae bacterium
AAAACACGACATTTACTACTTTCGGTTCGGATATCGTATTTTCGCGACATTCGTCGGCACATTGGACTTGTCCTTAGCTGCTTCAATCATCTGGCCGCCTGCTGGACCCCCATCAAAGGGTAACAACGACCCGATTGACTGTGAGATGCCGGTTCTTAATGTGTGACCCAAGGTCCACCAAATGAAGTCCTGATCACAGGGGCACTTGTTCACCGCTCACGCCTCCAAGTGAGCAGTGAACTTCAGCAGCCCCTCTCACCAAAGTTTTAACGGACTTGTTTGACCCCACTGCACGATAGGAGCCTCCAGTCGATTGTGGTCGTTGACACCTAGGTGAACCCGCGCCGTGCAGACCTGATTGCTTGCTGCCGTTGAGTGTCCACGACCGACACTTCGACACAAGCCATCAGGGGTCTTAGCCGGACATTATGAAACATGTCGGGTCTTGTCAGCCGATGACCAGAAACTTCCCAAACATGCCGTTTCGGGCGTAGCCTGGGACGGCGCACAGATACTGGTAGGTCCCCGACGCAGACGCCGTGAAAGTAATAGTGCCCGAGTGCATGCCCGCCGAGGTCGGTTCGCCGAGAAACCACAACGCCGACCCTGGGAAGGCTCGAGCGGTAGACATCATGGGCACTCGTGTGGATGCCGACGTCCCGTTAGTGACGACCAGTCCTTGGGCCATGTCGGGGTCGGCGTNNCGTTGATGACCTCGATAGTGACCCGGGCACCCTTGGGTACGACGATGGCGGGGTTCACCATTCCGGCCGCGCGGAACGTTTCGTCCCTGCTGGACGGGCTGGCCAGGACGACCAGATGGACGGTCGAGCCCGAGAAGGTGATCCGGTGATTCTTGGTGTTCACGGTGGCGCCGCGGGGAGT
>PKWW01000045.1 GCA_003132165.1 Acidimicrobiaceae bacterium
AACTTGACTTCACTCGGTAGAAATTCTAGAGAGGCCAGCGATCATGAAGCCAATCAGGATTGGAGTGGTTGGCCTAGGCGTTATGGGTCGACAACATTTGCGGGTGCTACGTGGACTGAGCAAATTCGAGCTGGTTGCGGTGTGCGACCCAAGGATTGATGAGCTTGGCACTCTGGTAGATAGCCCAGGCGGAATTGCTGCTTATAGAGAACCCGAGGGACTCCTTAAGGAAGACTTGGACGCGGTGGTGATTGCGAGCCCCACTTCGATGCATGTTTCTCAGGCCAAGGAGTATCTCCGGGCTGGGATTCATGTCTTGCTCGAAAAGCCGATTGCGCCTGATGTTGTCAGCGGGTCGGAATTGGTGGATGCCGCAAACAGAAGTGGCGTTACGTTGCTCATTGGTCACGTCGAGCGATTCAACCCGGCCATCGACACGTTGAGGTCTCTGATCACGGATGGAAATCTGGGAAGGGTCCTCTCGATTTCCGCTCGTCGAGTCGGTGTGGCGAGACCCGCGATACCCACGACGGACGTCATCACCGATCTAGCAATCCACGACATTGACATTATGCAATTGCTGACGGGTATGGCCCCAGTAGTTCTGGGGGCTTCCGGCGGTGCTCTGCCCGGCAATAGCCAGACGGACTTCGCTTTTGTGCTGCTCTCGTATGGACCGGTCGCGGCAGCGGTGGAGGCGAATTGGATAACACCATTGAAGAGTCGTCGCCTGAGCGTGACGGGGACGAGCGGATTCGTGGATGTTGACTATGTTCGACAAGAGGTGACGGTCTATGAAGCTCGGATCGATCCCGTTGAGAGCCCCACGACAAACTTCAGCGCCGTGTGGCAGACAGCCGTAGCGAAGCAGGTGTGGGTGGCGCAAGGCGAGCCGTTGGCGAGGGAGCTGCTCCATTTTGCCGATTGCGTACGCGGTACGTGCGCCCCGGCCATTTCGACCGAGCAAGCGCTCGCTGCATTGGCGGCCTGCCAGAGCGCGACTGATCAATTTCGTGAAGCGATACCCAGGACGTCAATGGTGCTCAATGGCTAGCGTTGCGCGCTCGGACCGCCTTCTTGAAGGTGAGAACTCCGTATTTGTGGCCTCTACGGCCATTGTCGAGGAGGGGGCGGTTCTCGGCGTGGGCGTCAAGGTCTGGCACTTCACCCAGGTCCGAAGGGGTGCAACCATCGGGAACGACACCATCATCGGGAAAGCCTGCTTCATCGACGAGTTCGTCGTGATAGGTGAAGGGTCGAAGATCCAAAATGGGTCTGAGATCTACGCACCGTCATCAATTGACAGGGGGGTGTTTGTGGGCCCCCACGTTGTGCTGACCAATGATCTTCATCCGCGCGCAATGGCCCAGGACGGATCGACGATAGGGGCAGAAGACTGGACGGCAACTGGCTGCGTCATCGAGGAGGGTGCCGCAATCGGGGCCGGATCAGTAATAGTTTGCACGAGCGTCGGCGCCTGGGCGCTCGTGGGTGCTGGAAGTGTCGTGACGCGCCCGGTACCACCCCATGCGTTGGTCGTCGGGAACCCGGCCCGCCAGATCGGTTGGGCATGTTTTTGCGGATCGCGCGTTGAAGGTGTGTGTTCAAGCTGTGGGTGGAGCTCGCCATGATAGGGATATCCAAATTGTCCCTTGGTCGCGCCGAGGAAGATGCGGCGTTGCGGGTTCTGCGGACGGGTCAACTCGCGATGGGACCAGAGACCCAAAGCGTGGAGACCGAATTCTCGAAGAGATTCGGTGGCGCCGATTGCATCGCGGTGTCAAATGGCACGGTGGCGATAACACTCGCGTTGGCGGCGATGGGCGTGGGTCCAGGCGACGAGGTCATCACGACGGCGTTTTCCTTCATCGGGACCATTGAGCCGATCATCCAACTGGGAGCCAAGCCGGTGTTCGCTGACGTTGATCTCAGCACTGCGAATATCGATGTTGACAACATCGAACCGTTGATTACGGACAGGACCAAGGCGATCTTGCCCGTTCACCTCTATGGGCGCCCCGTAGACCTCGCGGCAATTCGCAAGATCTCCAGGGATTACAGGATTCCAGTTCTCGAGGACGCGTGCCAGGCGATCGGTTCGTCAGACGCAAACACTGGCGAAATTGGTGGCTCGGGTACTGCGGTGTTTTCATTTTACGGAAGCAAGAATATTGCCTGTGGCGAAGGGGGCCTTGTCGCAACCGACGATTCATCCATTGGAGAGCGGGTTCGATTGCTTCGAAGTCACGGTTCGATTGAGACCTACCGTCACAAGATCGTGGGGTACAACGCAAGAATGACGGATCTCCAGGCCGCCGTGCTTCGCGTCCAACTTGAATCTCTCGACACGGTCACTGAGGGGCGTCAGTTGAATGCGGCGTATTATCAGGAGTCAATTGTCAATGACGCGATACTGCTGCCTCCAGTGAACAACGAGAAAAGCACGAGTTGCTTCCATCAGTACACGATCAGGCTTTCGAGCCAGGCTCATCGAAACGACCTGCAGACGTGGGCATCACAACACGAAGTCGAGACGAGGGCGTACTACCCCTACTCCCTGTCGGGTCACCCAGTGGTGGAGAACCTTGGGATTGGATCCCTTTGTCAGAACGCCGACGACCTCTCCAACGTTGTGCTGTCCATACCTGTGAGAGAGACGCTGACGATCGAGGAGAAGGCGAAGATCGTTGAAGTTCTCAGTACCTGGGAACCGAGGGACTAGCGAACCCCGACGCCGAACGTCTCTGCTTACCGGTCGATAACTCCGGGGTCAGCAGTCGGCCCATGGTACGGCGAAACTCGTCGCACCCTTGGCGCCCCGTGTCAGACGAGCCAGTCATCGACCGAAGCGACGCCACTGGCGTAGTGATCTCGCACAATGTCCTGAATACGGCGAATTGTCTTCTCTAACTGGTCTCTTCGCTCACAGAGCGCGCGTCGTTGCTCCTTCACGCGAACGAGCAGACTGGAAACAACGTCAAGGTCTGCGAGGTCACTGCTGGCGAGCTCGGCGTGCAGATTGAGCAGTTGTGTCGAATCTTCATTGACGAGTTTGTCCGCTGCGGCGACTGAGGCGGACGCGTCGGGCGAGAGCGACCATCCTCCACCTACCCACGCGGTTGTGAGCATCTCGGGCATCTCATCGACGAGCCCCTGCAGGACTTCTTCTGTTGACGCCGCCCAACATCGATTCAGTATCCGCAGATCGAGTGAAAGCACACCAATGGCGTAGGAGACCGATACCGACCGGCGAACGAGTTCGCCGCGAATCTGGCGAAGTTTCTGCGTAGGCATCGAAACGTTGACGTCTGCCGAGTGACGAAGAAGTTCGTCTATCGCATCGAGGTCGTCATCCATAGACCGCAATAATAGGGGAATTGGTGAAAATTTCTCATAATTTGTCTGTGAGACTCTCAAGTATCTTCACGTGTGGTCCGTCATTGCCTTAGTGCACACCGACGTTCTTGACCAGCGCGTGACTGCGGCAATTCAGACGTACAACGCGTCGGACCAGATCAGCGCGCCCTTGAAGCCACTTGAATCGACCGTGCGGCCAACGGATCTGGTCATTTCGCTGGGTAATTTCTTGAGCGGCGCGACCGGGGCGGGATTGGGGACCGATTCCGGGGCAGAAGTAGCCCATCACCAGGTAAATAGAGCGTTCAAGTCCGCCAGTCACCGAGGTGGAGCGCTCGAGCGCGGCAATTTCGTCGACATCGCGAACAATCAAGACGGGGTACGCCACGGTCAGGTGTTCAGGAGGATTTCACGGGGGCCGGGAAGTTGAGCAAGATTCTGCCGGAACTTCTTCTTTCAGTGTGTCTCATTGTGAAGAACGAAGAGGAGATGCTCGGCGCATGTCTCGAGTCAGTGACGGGTCTGGTTGACGAGATCGTGGTCTACGACACGGGCTCGACCGATCGCACTATCGAGATCGCTCGCAGCGCGGGGGCCAAGGTGATCGAAGGCTATTGGGATGACGACTTCGCCCGAGCCCGAAATGCAGCGCTGGAGCATGCGATCGGCGAATGGGTACTGACGCTTGACGCCGATGAGACCTTCATTTGCGATCCCCAGTCCATACGGCACATCTTGTCCGACCGCCGTTCGGACCTGGAAGCGTTCCTTGTGGCTATCGAGAACCTTGAGGGTGCGGGAAACGCTCGATCGGTCCACACCTCGACTCGAGTGGTTCGACGTACCGCCGGAACGTGGCGCCATCGATTGCACGAGCAGATTGGATCCAGCGATAATTCGGGCCGTGACCTGCGAACGGGCTACCTGAGCGGCGTTCGAATCATTCATCGAGGGTACACCCCTGAGGTAATGGCATCGAAGAACAAAGCGGAGCGCAATCTCGCACTCGCGAAGGCCGCTTTAGACGATGATGAGTTGGGCAGGCCGTACGCGCTGATGAACTACGGCCGCTCGCTCGCAATGGCGGGTCGAAGCGAAGAGGCGATAGAGGCGCTCCGTGAGACGGCGACGTTGTCGGAGAATTTGTTCATTCTGCGAATGGTCAATCTGACTCTGGCGAATATCCTGGTGCGTCTCGGACGCTTCGAAGAAGCGCTCGGGCAGGTCACCGAGTTACGACGCATCTCAACGAGCCAGATTGCCGCCGACATCGTTGAAGGCCGTGCGCGCATAGGCATGGGTGAAAATGAGCGAGGACTTGCCATATTGGCACGAGTTCCGCTTCGGGGACGTGACGACGACGCGATGGAATACGCCGCCCACATGCTCGCGGCAATTCGAGGTGAAGCCCTCGCTTCACTCGGTCGATTCAGTGAGGCCGCGGACATCGTGCTTGATGCGGTACGCACCGATGGGGTGCTGGAGGCGGACCTTGGCGAACTCGTCCTTTGGCTGGTGACGGCCGGCCGACACGCCTCAGAGATAGCGCAGGCCCTCGATATTGACGATCTGATCACGGTCCTCGGGCGAGCGCTGCGTCTCGAACCCTCCGACGGCGACGCGATTCTGGAGGGGGTGTTCCAAAGATTTCCTGACCGTCTCGAACCGCTCGCTGCGGCGGGCCGCATCGCTCCGCGCCTCACCATCGAGAGAGCGCTCGTCTGGTCCTCGAGATTGCGCATACGAGGCCTGGCAAGCGCCTGCCCTCTCGTGGCGATGAGCAACGATGTCGCCCTGGACCCTCGAGTGCGGATACTCGCAGGAGCGGTGGCATTCGGAAGCTTTGGCGAGCGAGCAGTCGTCAACTCGGTGCACCAAGCGCGTAGCGAGCTCGAGCCGCTGGCTCTCCAGGAGTCAACTGAGCAGATTCTTCGCCTGGCCCCGGGACTACTGGAGGCCGAGCACGTTGAACTGGCGACACCGAGCGATGACGCGCCACTCGCCGCCACCGGTTCAGTCGCGCGCGGACGCGCAATGCGCTCGCGCTCGCCTCTGGTGCCAGTGTGTGCGGTCACGAAACGCGGTGGTGTCAACATTGTCGGCGCTTTTCAGAGTGCTTCGGTGGAAGGCGAGATTGCCCGTGCCATCGCGATTGCGCTGGCCAATCACGGCTACTCAGTCTCGTCGACGAACTACAGCCCTGGTGACCTCGCGGGACCGGTGGAGTGGAGCCACCACGATGACGGGGATCACCCCTTTGACAAGACGCTGCTCGTCATCACGCCCGAGGAACTCGCCGATTACGTGCTGGATAACGGCACGTCGCCATTTGAGGATCGCTACGTGATCGGTGTATGGCGGTCGGATTTCGATAGTCCAACGCCGATGATGGCGCTCACCGCTCAATTGGTTCGCGAGATCTGGGTGCCGAGCAAGTTCGCGGCGCAAGTGGTCGCGCGAGCGACCGATCGCCTCATCGTCAAGATGCCACTCCCCGTGGGTGCGACTTGGGGGGAGTCTCGACCGCCTCTCGAGCCGACGGGGACCGTGTTCCTGGCGAGTGTCGACTACGCCACTGGTTTCCATCGTCAGAACCCGTTGGGTGTGGTGGAGTCCTTCTGCAAGGCGTTTCGTCGGGCGCAGGGTCCCCATCTAGTCATCGAAACCGCTCACGCGGCGCAGTATCCGTTGGAACACGAGATGCTGATGAACGCCGTCGCTGATCGATCTGACATCGCCGTGCTTGAGAGGTTTGATGGCGCGACTGGGCGAATTATCCATGAATGGGGAGCCGAGCAATCGTGCTTCGTGTCACTGCACCGCAGTGAGGGGACGGGACTCGCGTTGGCACGAGCCATCAACGCGGGAGTTGTCGCAATAGTCACGGCACATTCGTACGGTGCGGAGATGCTGGGGGAACGTGACAGCTATCAAGTTCCTTTCACGCTGGAGAAGATTCCTGCGATTGATGGATATCCAGTCACGGGGGAGCAGTGGGTGCAGCCGGACCTCGAGCGAGCAGCGAGCGCGATGCGCTCGGTGGCTGAAGGTACCAAGCTCGCCAAGCTCAAAGCGAGGAGGATGCGCGAAATAAGGCAGAGACTGGTCTCGACCTCGCAGTCAGTTCGAGCGATGCGCGAGCGGCTCTCGGCGATTGATGATCTTCGCTACGCGAACACCGTGAGCGACCAGGATCGTGGCGCGAAGATCTTGCCAGTCACGAATTGAATATTTAATCTGCGACCCTCTCAACTCTGATCATGAGTGGTCCGTAGTTGAAGTTGGAGCAAGGAAGCTCCAGCTTCCTTAGGGAAGTATTAACGTCATCAGGAGGACAGAGCCCATGTCGGGACTTTTAATTAATTACAATGCGGCTGCGGTAGCGGCTTACAACAACTTGGACTCAACGAGCACAAGTTTGACTCAGACAGTTGGCGAACTATCGTCCGGCTTGCAGATTCAGTCGGCTGCGGATAACCCTGCGGGGTACGTGGTCGGTCAATCACTGCAGATGGAGGCCAATGGTTACACCCAGGCGATCAGCAATGCCCAGTCTGCAGTCTCCGTGCTGCAGACCGCGCAAGGAGCACTTGGTCAGGAAGCAACCATTCTTCAGACCATGAACACCCTGGCGACTCAGGCCGCCAACGGTGGTTCGCAGAGCTCCACTTCGTTGACGGCAACCCAGGCGGAGTTCACGTCGTTGACGAATCAACTCGACCAGATTGCTTCGAGCACGAACTACGCGAAGACGAACTTGTTGGATGGGAGTTACACGGGTCAGGTGTTCCAGGTCGGGCCATACAATTCAACGTCGAACCAGATCACCGTTTCGATTGGCGCCGCGGGTTCAACGGCTCTCTCCGTTAATGGGCTGAGCCTCACAACGTTGACGGGTGCTCAGGCTGCGATGAGTGCGGTTCAGACCGCAATCGCCGCAGTTGCCAACATGGCCGCTGGTGTGGGTGCGACTCAGAATGAAGTCACCGCAGTATCGGCGAACCTCACCACCGCCCAGCAGAACATCCAGTCAGCACACGCGAACCTCGTCGATGTCAACGTCGCGCAGATGACATCACAGTTCACGTCCCAACAGATTCTCGAGCAGGCGGGTGTATCAATTCTGGCCCAAGCGAGTCAGCTGCCGAGCCTGGCGCAGAAGCTGTTGCCGTAAGCAGAATACCCGGCACATAGCGTCCGGGTTTCGACAATCGTCACATCGTGAGTGCATCCCCGATCTCGGTTCATTGAGAGGGGTGCACTCGCGATGTGCACCACGATCAGCAAGACCACAACAACGGAGTCAAGAGTGGGGAGTGGCAGATGACATTAGGACCCGTAAGTTTTGGAGGGCTGTTCTCCGGTCTCAACACTTCGGCCGTGATCACTGCCGAGTTGGCGACCTATCAGCAGCCTCTGACCACCCTCCAGGCGCAACAGACCACTCTTAACACCCAGATCTCGGATTTCCAGACCCTCGACACGCAATTTCTGGCCCTGCAGCAGTCCGCCGACGCTCTGGCGACGCCCACTGCGTTCGATCAGGCCTTCTCCGTAAGCTCGTCAAACTCTTCTGCAGTCTCGGCTTCGGTGTCCTCGGGCACCTCGGCCGGATCAGTCACGCTCGCCGTCAACCAGTTGGCGACAGGTTCAACGCAGATCTCTGCGGGTGGCGTCGCGGCGACCAATGACGTCGTCGCCTCCGGCAACCTGATGGTGGGCTCGGGCGGCGCGGCGCTCGGAATCGCGTCATTTGGTGTCGGGACCGGTTTGACATTGGGCGCTCACTCGATCAGCGTGACCCAGGCTTCGGCCGGTGCCAGCGTGTCAGCGGGTACGCCGATCGCGGCGAGCACCACGATCACGAGTTCGAATAACACCTTGAACGTCACTATCGGCGCAATCGCTTCGACTGTGTCGATCGCCGCTGGCACGTACTCGCCAACGCAACTGACCCAGGCGATCACCCAGGCATCCAGCGGTGCTCTCAGCGCGACAATCGACGCCGGTGGGGCGTTGTCGCTCGCCACGACCCAACAGGGCTCGAGCGCTTCACTTCAGGTCACTGGTGGTACCGCACTCGCGAGCCTCGGACTCGCGTCCGGTTCGGTCGTCTACGGCGTCGACGGAAAGATCAACGTTGATGGCACCGTCGCAACGATTGCGAACATAGCGGGCTCTGGAACTACACAGGTC
Organism: Acidimicrobiaceae bacterium; assembly: GCA_003132165.1. Classification (GTDB taxonomy): domain Bacteria; phylum Actinomycetota; class Acidimicrobiia; order Acidimicrobiales; family RAAP-2; genus RAAP-2. The sequence goes on from PKWW01000045.1 coordinate 8,554, forward strand.
TCGCTCACGTCGGGCAGCGGCGGCACGCTGGTCGCGAACCTTACCGGTGGTCTGAGTGTGGGTAGCATTACCGCGCAGAATGTCTCGACCGGTGACGGTTCTCTCGCCTCGGTAGTCGCTGCCATCAACGGAGCCAACGCGGGGGTGTCGGCGACAGCCCTGCAGGTAGGTGCGAATCAGTACGCCCTCGAGCTCAATTCGAACCAGACCGGAACGTCGGGCGCGACCACGATTGACAACCAGGCCTTTGCGGGCTCCTCGCTGGGGGTGCTGCAGACGACCACGCAGGCCCAGGACTCGATTGTCTCGGTGGGCGGCAACGGCGGCTACCAGGTGACGTCGAGTTCGAACGCACTCACCGGGCTGCTTCCGGGTATCACGGTGAATCTCAGTCAGGTGACCACTAACCCCGTAACGCTCACAGTGAAACCCGACGGATCCCAAGTGGTCGCACAGGTGTCGGCACTGGTAACGGCGGCGAATCAGATCCTCTCGACGATAGCGACTGATACGGCCTTTAACGCGTCGACGAATGTTGCGGGCCCACTCAACGGCAATACGCAACTCACCGCGCTGTCGCAAAAAGTACTCTCGTTGATCGGTAACGTCATTGGTTCGTCAGCCGTTGGCTCGGACGGCACCGCCGGTGAGACCGCGGGTATCGCACTCACCTCGACAGGCACCATCACCTTCAACCAGAGCGCCTTCACCAGTGCGTACGATGCCAACCCGACCGGCGCTCAAGCATTGTTCACCGAGGGTGGGACCTTTGCCGCGGCGAACTCCGCCTTCAACGGCAGCGTCAGCATCGCGGGTGCGACCAACACCACGGTGCCGGGTCCTTACAGCGTCGCCGTCAGCCGGTCCGCGACGCAGGCGACCGATACTGGTTCGACATTGTTCAGTGCACCGAGTTCGATACTCGCTTCGGCCGAGACCTACACGGTGACCTCGGGTTCGAATACCGCCAACTACGCCGCCACCGCCGGTGAGAGTATCGCGAACGTGGTGAACGGAATGAATAGCGCACTCGCGGCATCGGGGATCGAAGTTTCCGCTTCGCTTACTCCTAATTCAACCTCGTACTCGTTCAAGTTGAACTCGGCTGAATACGGTTCCGCCGATACCTTCAGCGTCAGCGCCTCGGGTGCTGATCAATTGGGGCTCACGACCTCGGCCACCAGCTATACCGGTGTTGACGTCGCGGGAACCATCAACGGCCAGACGGCGACCGGCTCGGGTCAGATTCTCTCTCTCAACAACCCAGCCGATCCCGCCAATGGATTGGTCATTCAGGTCGCCACACCGGGCATCAGCTCATTGACGACGCTCGGCACCCTGAACTACGCCCCGGGGATCGCCCAGGGTCTCGCGAATCTCGCCGAGCAGGTCACCATGGCCCCTTACGGACAGTTGCCCGACACGATGACGGGTCTGCAGAACACGCTCGCCAATGTAGCGGTGCAGATCACCCAACAGCAGGCGCTCGTGGCCACGATGCAGGCAACGCTCACTCAGGAGTTCACGATCATGGAACAGACGCTCGCCCAGCTCTCCTCGGAGAGCAAGTTCCTCACGAGTTGGGCCGGCTCGTCGAGCTCGTCGGGCTCGTCGAGCACTGTGTTCGGCGGGACCTCAAGCTCCACTACCTCGACGCAGCTCGGTTAAGGAACGCTCGTGACCACCACCAACTCCGCCTCCGCCTACCAGAGCCAAGCGGTTCAAACCGCCAATAGTCCCCAGCTTCTGATAATGCTCTTCGACCGACTCGCGGTCGACATCGCCAGGGCCGAGAAGGCGATTGAGGCTGTCGACTTCGAAGGAGCGAACGAGAATCTTCAGCACGCTCAGAAGATTGTCAGGATGCTCAGCACCTCGCTTGATCCCGACGGTTTCAGCGGGGGGCACGAACTTCTCGCGGTGTACGTATTCCTCGAGGATCACCTCGTCAAAGCCAATCTTCAAAAGAGCGTCGTGATGGTCCAAGAGTGCGCCGACTTGGTGCGCCCGATCCATGAGGCGTGGCGTCGAGCCGTCAATGCGAGTGAGCGAGAGAATGTCATCGCCAACCTGGGATGAGTATCTCGCCGAGGCGTCGGCCCATCTCACGGCGCTGCGTGCGCTGAGCGAGGTCGGTGCGCCACCTCCCGCCCCCCCGGAGCGCCCGGTGGATCCCATGCCCGACGAGTGTCGCGGGCAGGTCCGCCACTTGGCCATTGGCTACGACCAGTTGGCCCTCGAGCTCATCACTCGAATGGAGGCAATGGATCAGCGCCGACCCGTCTCCCAATCGAGGAATCCTCATCAAGAACTGCTGCCGCCCCGTTACGTCGATACCCCGATCTGAGATCAAGTACCAAGGAATCGCCGGGCCTGCAAAAAATTTAATTTTAAAAGAAATTCTGCCAACCCCCTCAACTCTGCTCGTGGGGGGGACGTAACTACATCTGAGCAAGGACCGCTCTGCATCGCGCCAGGAAGGCTTACATTCCCTTAGCGTAGAGGAGCGGGCCTTGGCTGATGCCACCGAAGCCATCGGTATCCTGCAATTTGCACTGGATGCCGTCGTCCAACAACAGCAGGTAATCGCGAACAACATCGCGAACCAGGATACGAGTGGTTATCAGGCCAATCAGGTGACTTTCGAGTCCTCCCTCGCCCAGGCGCTCCAGTCGGGCGGCACAGCCAGCGCTCAGACCTCGGCGGAGGGGCTGCCCTCGGGGGTCAACGGTAACAACGTGTCGCTCGCTACGGAGATGACCTCCATGGTCGAGAACAATCTCGCAAATCAGACCGTCGATAACGCCCTGAGTGGCCAATTCACGATCCTGTCCGACGCACTCACCGCGTAGGAGGAACCATGAGTTCAATCTGGAGTTCGATTGATGCAGCGGGTACTGGGGTCAACGTTGACCAGACTTGGATCAACACCATCGCGAGCAACGTTGCCAACATGAACGACGGGGTCACTCCGGGAACGCCCGTCTACCAAGCCCAGTACGTGGTCGCCGGGGAGCAAGTCTCTCCCGCCACGGCGGGCGAGACGGCTATGGGTACGGGCGTCCAGGTTGAGTCCATCGACCTCGGCCCGGCGCAGGGCCAGAATGAGTACGAACCGACCAATCCTCAAGCGAACGCTCAGGGTGAGGTCACCTATCCGGTGGTCGACATCGGAACACAACTGGCCGATCTCGTCCAGGCGCAGACGTCCTATCAGGCGAACGCGAAGGTAATGGCGGACTCGCAGACGTCGTACCAGGCGATCCTCAATATCAAGGCCTGATCATGATTCCCGCGATTCCCCCCATCCCTTCGATCAGCGTCGCCGGGTCTTTCGGTATCGACCAGGCGCCCGTGACGGCTGGGGCGAGCACTGTCGGTGCAGTCGCTGTATCGAGTGGGGGATCGTTCCAGAACATCCTGGGCCAGGCGATCGATGCGCTCAACGGCACGACGAACAACGCCACCAACCTCTCATTACAGGCGGCAGCGGGAACTGCCAGCGTCGCCGACGCTACCGTCGCTTCGACCGAAGCCGATTTGGCAACCCAGTTGGCGAGCGCGGTGACGGGCAAAGCGGTCAACGCACTCAATTCGATCATGAATATGCCGATGTAGCGCCATGGCCCTTCTTCCTTTCAACGCCGAGGCTCTGAGTGCTGTCAGTGGTCGAGCCCGCTCGGCCATCTCGGGCTTTACGACCGGCCAGAGGGTGATCTCGGTCCTCGCGCTCGTCGGTTTGATCATCGGCGGTGTCGTATTCATGAACGTGGAATCCAAGCCGAGTTTTCAACCACTCTTCACCAACCTCCAGGCATCGGATTCGGGCGCGGTGGTCACACAACTGACCACGGCGCAGATCCCATATCAGCTGACCAACGGCGGTTCGACGATTCTGGTACCGGCGAACGAGGTGGATAAAGAGCGCGTCGCATTGGCTGAGCAGGGTCTACCCAACTCGGGAACGGTGGGATTCTCAAACCTAGAAAAGAGTGGTATCACGACGTCGGAGTTCGTCCAGCAGGTCGAGTACCAGCAGGCCCTCGAAGGCCAACTCCAGCAGACGATCGAGTCGATCCAGGGGATCCAGTCCGCGCAGGTCAATCTCGTCGTGCCCACACAGAGCACCTTCGCGATTGGCAACCAGCTTCCGACCACGGCATCGATACTCGTCAATCTCGCTCCGGGAGTCGCGTTGAGTTCGGGCCAGGTGCAGGCGATCGTGCATCTGGCCGCGTCCGCCACCCCGGGCCTCACGACCGACAACGTCACGGTGGTGGACAACCACGGTGATGTCCTCTCAGCACCGGGCCAAGCGTCAGGCGGGACCGGGAACTCGGACAGTCAGCAGACTGCCGCGTACGACCGGCAACTCTCAACGTCGCTCGAGACGCTCCTCTACCGGCTCGTCGGAGTGGGCAACGCGCAGGTCCAGGTCCACGCTCTGCTCAATTTCAACCAGCAGAGCACGACGACCAAGGGGATCCAGGTCGGCAGCAACGGCCAGCCGATCATCGCACCCACGGGGACGAGTTCGACGAGTTCGAGCTACACGGGCGCGGGGACTCCTCCGTCGGGCGTACTCGGTTCGAGTACGCCAACGACGATTGCCGGAACGAGTGGAAACTACACCTCGACGAGCAGCCAGGTCACCAATGCGGTGGGCCAGGTGACCGAAACGGTCAGTCAAGCTCCGGGTCAGGTGCAGACGACCTCGGTGGCGGTCCTGATCAACTCCGCCGCCAAGCCCAAGGTGAGCGTGTCCAAGCTCAAGGCACTCGTCGCCGCCGCGGCCGGGTTGAACACGGCCAACGGTGACCAGTTGGTAGTGACGGCGCTACGCTTCGCCACGCCCGCTGCTCTGCCCGCTGTGACGGGCAGCTCGATGCAGTTGTACACGCGCGTCGGCGAGGGACTCGCCCTCGTGCTCTTCATCCTGGCGCTTCTGTTCTTCGCATTGCGGGCGGCGAAGAAGACGCAGTACGACGAAGTTCAGGTCGCGGACTTCTCCTCACCACGGTCGCTGGAGGGTTCGTACGCGAATGTCGAGTTGCCGCCCGCACCACTCTCATTCGCCACTGTGGCGCCCGACGCCGTTCTTTCGCAGGTCAACAGTTACATCGAGCAGCGCCCCGCCGAGGTGGCACGAATGTTACGCGTCTGGGCTGACGAGAAGAGCAAGGAAGCGCTGTGAGCGACATGGACGCGACGAAGGTACAAGACGGCCCCGCCACGGAATTTAGATCGAGCTCGGCCGTTGAGGTGTCGGAGGTGATCAAGCCCATCGCTCTCACCAATCGCCAGAAGGTGGCGACGCTGTTGGCCCACCTCGGTGCGAAGAGAGCTGCGCCAATCTTGAAGGAACTCTCCGATGACGAGGCCATCGACTTCAGCAAGGAGATGATCGACTTGCCCGCGCTCGACAGCGTGACATTGCTACAGGTCCTCGCTGAGTTCATGGAACGAGTGGGTCGTCCCGATATGGGGGGCGCGGGGGGTCTCGAATTGGCTCGGGCTTTCCTTCAAGAACGTCTCGGACAGTCTCGCGCGCAGGAGATCATGGATCAGATCGAGGACCAACGAGCCAGCAATCCATTGATCGGACTCTCGCACGTGGATCCCGAGCAGGCTCTCGCCGTGCTCGGAGGACAACAACCGCAGGTGGTGGCGGTGCTCTTGGCCTATCTTCCCCCCGAGGACGCGGCGAGCCTGTTGAGCGTGCTCGAGCCCGAGTTCCGCTTGAAGGTCGCCAAGAGGATTGCGCAGCTCACCCGAGTGGATCCGGTGGCCATTCGTCAGGCGACCGGGCTCCTGGTAGAACGCCTGCGCGACACCGAAGGTGGCAGCGCGACGACCATGGCCGGCGGCACGACCGCGATGGCCGAGATCTTGAACCACTCGGACCGTTCGATCGAACAGCAGGTCCTTGGAGGGCTCGAACTCGAGGACGAGGCCCTCGTCCAGCAGATTCGCGCCAAACTCTTCACCTTCGATGACGTATTGAAGCTCGACGACAAGGCGCTCCAGCAGATATTTCGAAAGCTGGACGCACCGACCCTGGCTCTGGCGATGAAAGATCCGCACCTGTCCAACGATGCTCTTTCCAAGATGCGCACGAATCTCTCGGAGCGGGTGACAACCATGATCGACGAGGAGATCGAAGTGATGGGCGCCGTGCGGAGTTCTCAGATCAACGTCGCCCAGAGCACGATCGTTCGTGTGGCGCGTCAACTCGACGAGGAGGGGGTCATCGTCATCGCCCGCGAAGAGGAAGTGGTCGCATGAGTGTGTTTGATCCGTCGGATCTTCCAGCACCGGGCGCGCGCGAGCTTCGTCGTCTCACCCACACGGCGGTCGTGCCCACGACCTATGAAAACCGGGGTCCCCAGTTGGAATCGATGGAGTTCGAGCGGGCGGCGGCGGCTCGTCAGGGTTACGAGGAAGGCTACGCCGAGGGTCTAGAGAGGGCCGTTGCCGATCTCGCCCGCAAGAGTGCCGAAGAGTCCCAGCGTGCCGCTTTGGCCCTCGCGGCACTCTCCGAAGCCGTATGCGCAGCTCAGGCATCAGCGCACAAGGTACGCACCGAGGTGCAAGAGGCCGCGCCCAAGTTAGCGTTCGAGTTACTCGAGACGCTGTTCGCGCGCGAGGTCTCGCTTGCGGTCAATCCAGGCTACGAGGCGATTGCCCGGGTGATGAGCCTCGACAAGGGCCATGATCCGGTGACCGTGTGGATGCACCCCGTCGACATCGAATCACTGGGCGAGCTCACCGACATTGGCCTTGGCCGAGAGGTGAACGTCGTCGCCGATCCGTCGGTTGAGCGCGGTGGCGCGATGGTGGAAGTCGGCCGCGCGACGCTCGACGGCCAACTCAGTTCTGCACTCGATCGGGTGCGCCAGGTGCTCTTGGGCACGCAAGGGTATGGGGTGGTCGATGAGCGAGTTGCTTGACGCCCTCAGCGCCTCCGCGCACGCCGCCGCCCGCCCTCTGCGCTACGGCCAGGTGACCCACATGGTGGGGATGTCCATCGAGGTTGTCGGAATCCCCGCCGCCATTGGCGAGGGATTGGTGCTCATGCCGTCCCAACGTCGGGTCTACGCCGAGGTGGTGGCGTTGCGTGATGACCGGGTCGTGTGTCTGGCGCTAGGTGAGACTACGGGAATTCGCGTGGGCACAAGGGTCGCGTCACTCGGGGGGCCACTACCGGTCCGTGTCGGTCCCGGTCTCCTCGGGCGGGTCCTCGACGGACTGGGACGGCCGATCGATGGTGGACCGGCGATGATGGGGTTCGACGTCTCGGTTGCGGGCGCGCCACCGCATCCCTTGCGGCGCGGTCTGGTCAGCCAACAATTGCCCCTCGGCGTGAGGGTGCTGGATGGTCTCATCCCTTGCGGGAAGGGTCAGCGACTCGGCATCTTCGCGGGATCGGGCGTTGGTAAGTCTTCGTTGATGTCGATGATTGCACGCGGCACCTCCGCCGACGTCACGGTCGTCGCTCTGATCGGCGAACGCGGGCGAGAAGTCGCCGAGTTCATCGAGCGTGACCTCGGACCCGAGGGTCTCGAGCGGGCGATCGTGGTGGTGGCGACCTCTGACGCACCCGCAGTGATGCGCATCCGAGCGGCGTTTACCGCGACGCGCATCGCGGAATGGTTCAGGGACGAGGGCAACGACGTCGTGTTGATGATGGACTCGGTGACGCGATTCGCTATGGCGCAGCGCGAGGTCGGCCTCGCGGCGGGCGAGCCGCCCGCCACACGGGGTTACCCGCCCAGTGTCTTCGGACTCCTCCCGCGTCTTCTCGAACGCGCGGGCCTGGGTGAGAAGGGATCCATCACTGGTCTCTACACGGTGCTCGTCGAGGGTGATGACATGAACGAACCGATTGCCGACACTGCTCGGTCGATACTCGACGGACACGTGCAACTCTCGAGGGCCCTGGCGGAGGCTAACCACTTCCCCGCGGTCGACGTACTCGGCTCAATTTCCCGAGTGGCCCCGGCGGTGGCGACGCCCGAGCAGCACAGTGCGGGCGGCGACGTTCGCGAACTGTTGGCGGCGTGGCGCGATAGCAGGGATCTTATTGAGATTGATGCGTACGTGCGCGGAACCAATCCGGTCGTCGACCGGGCCCTCGCACTGAAGCCGGCTATCGACGCATACTGCAAGCAGTCGATGAACGAGCGGTCCGATCTGAACACGGCACGCGATGGTCTGGTGGCCTTGTTGTCCGCGCCAGGGAACCACGCGTGAAGGTCTACCAATTCCGCCTCGCGACCGTGGAGCGAATTCGCTTGCTCGAGGAGCGTCTCGCCCGCGAGAAGTTGGTCGCCTCGCTGCGCGACCTTCGAAAGGCGCAGTCGGCCAACGAAGCGGCGTACAACGAGCTGCGGGTGATGGCGTCGGCGACGGGCGTCGTGACGATGGCGGACCTGCGATGGATTGACGATCAGAGGGAGCGTCTTGCGGAATCGTTGCGGATCTGTGGAGAGAAGGTGGCACTCGCCCAGGTGACCAGCATTGGCGCGAGAGCTGCGTGGGGTGTGGCGACCAAACGAGCCGGCGTGCTCGAGCGCCTCGACGCGCAAGGGGTCGTGACGTGGCGAGAGGCCGCGATGCGCGCTGAGGTGGCAGAGTCCGATGACCTGGCGAACGCTCGTTTTAAGGTCTCGGGGGGTGGCGAATGAGCATTAGCGCGGTCAGTCTTCCCGAGATCACCCAGACTTTGGCAGAGTTGCAGAATCCGCCAACCTCGGTGGCGTCCTCTACCTCGACGGCCCAGCAGAACGAGCTCTTTGCTACCACGTTGAGCCAGGCCGCGAGTGCCCTCTCGGCCACTCTCTCGGGTGATTCATCGTCGCTCGACTCCCAGGGTTTGGATGTGGGCATGGGCACCGGTGGTGCCGGGTTGTCGTCCGTGACCGGCGCTGACGCCGAGTTGAATCTCATTTCGCTGCTCTTGCTCGGACAGCAGGATGGCGCGACGAGTGGCGCCTCTTCACTCCCGATCTCGACCCCGGCTGCGACGTCCAACGCCGAGGTGACTGCGGTCACTGGCGAGCAGGCACCCAGTTCGACCGAAGCTGCGCACGTCGTCAGTCTGGCGGCCAGTTTGGAGGGGACTCCCTACGTCTGGGGTGGTACGTCACCTTCGGGTTTTGATTGTTCGGGGCTCGTTCAGTACGTATACGGCCAGTTGGGGATCAACGTCCCGCGCACGTCCGAGGAACAGGCAACCGTCGGCACACCGGTGCAGAGTCTGGCTGCCGCCCAGCCCGGTGACCTACTCTTCTTCGCCGGATCCGATGGCACCGCGAGTTCCCCCGGTCACGTTGGCATCTACGTCGGCAATGGTCAGATGATCGACGCGCCCTATACCGGCACGGACGTCCGCCAGCAGTCGGTCTCGGGAGGCGAACCGGTGGTGGCTATTCGTCGCGTACTTCCCAATGTCGCCGCGACGAATACGGTGATGGGCCAGGTGACGGTACCCGCTCAGTATGTGTCGACCATCCAAAGCGCTGCGGCGAGCAATGGAATTCCGGCGCCACTATTGGCGGCGTTGGTCTCGCACGAGAGTGGGTTCAACCCGAATGCGATGAGCTCCGCCGGCGCCGAAGGTATCGCGCAGTTCATGCCGTCGACCGCCGCGGGCATGGGGGTCAATCCTTTCGACTCGACTCAGGCCATTAATGGGGCGGCGAAACTACTTGGCGCGTACGCTTCGCGGTTCGGCTCCTACGCCGATGCCTTGGCCGCCTACAACGCTGGACCGACGGCGGTGGCGCGCTACGGCGGTGTGCCGCCCTATCCCGAGACCCAGGCCTATGTCCCGACCGTGCTCGCGCTGGCTGGGCTCACCACTTCGACCCAAGAGAGCCTGACGTGACAACTGTTCTGACTTCGAGTCTTGCCGCAGTCGCCACACCGAATTCCGTCGTGACCCCACTTGTCAGCGGGGGCGATGTGAACGACCAGACTCAGGAGTCCTTTACGCACGTCCTCTCCGGACAGACTCCCGCCGCAGCGTCGGGTGTCGCGCAACCGGCGGGCACGATACAAGAGATGACATCGACCAATCTCCGGGTGCCTGCGACCGATGCCGAGACGATGCCAGTGCCGGAGATCGCCGTCACCGCTGATGCGAATACGCAGGGCGTCACGCCATCCAAGGCTAAGAACTCGATCGACGCGCCGCGAGACGCGAGGCCCGGCGCAGCGAAGCAATCGACGTCCGGCGGCGGTAAGAGGCAAACACACGACACCGTCACCAGCTACGTCAGCGACACGACTGACGCGCGCGCTCAGGTCGTCACCCCGGCCACGTCACCAGTCGCGAGTCGGGCCACGAGCGGTGCCAATGCGAGTTCTGACCCGGTCGTCACCCCGGCCACATCACCAGTCGCGAGTCGGGCCACGAGCGGTGCCAATGCGAGTTCTGACCCGGTCGTCTCGCCGGGGTCCCCCGCCCGCACGGGCGCGTCGCAAGGAACCGCGGACCTGGGCGACGCTGGTGGACCACCTGCTGCACACAACAGCCACGTGACGGTCACCGACCCGGACATCACGACGGCTGCGGCCGCTTCTTCTGGATCTGGCGCTGTTGGGGAAGAGACCACTTTCATTCCATCGCTGACGCTCCCCAGCGCAGCGACCAAGGACTTCGTTGCTCGTGATCAAGTGACCAGCACGTCGTTCTCTTCGCTGGCGGATTCGAATCGCGGGCTCAACGCACTCGCGCAACCCGAACCATCCGGCCGTGCAACGGTGAGTTCCGCGAAAGACAACGCGTCGAGTCATAGAAGTTCGACCACATCGAGCAGCGTCGTGCCGCTCAACCAAGCCACGGGCCTCACCTTTTCCCAAGGGGCGACTGACCACTCGGCGACCACGGCAATAGCGAGCAGCGCTCCGGGTGCGGCTCATACCAGTGCCCCCGGAGCTTCGAGCCCGACTGAGGCTTCGAAATCGATTGACCCGTCCTCGACCGCGGCTGCTCATGCATTCGCCGCGCCTTCGTTCACTGGGGAAGGGTCGACTTTGGACGTGAGCGGACTCTCGAGTGCGATTTCTCGTCCTGTGAGTGGGGGTGACGGGACCTACAGCGTCACCGTGGCGATGCATCCGGCCGGGCTTGGCCACGTGCAAGCGGTGATGTCGCTAACGGGGAGCGAGTTGCAAGTATCCCTCACGCCCGAGACCGATCACGGACACGCAGCATTGGCTGGCGCGGTCAACGATCTGAAGAACGAGTTGGCCCGCGGCGGTGTGAACGTCAACATTGACCTGCGCCACTCCCAGTCTCAAACGTCGAGCGATGATCGGCGCCCCAAGACGTCCGACACCCAGGCCCGACCTACGGAGCGCACCGCGACCTTTGTGACACCCACCTCGACTGCCCGTGATGCGGGCCAAATCCATTTGATGTTGTGAGAGAGAGGTTGATGAAAATGGCCCATAGAACCATCGAAGCGACAATCGAAGGACGCCCTTCGATACGACTCGTCGCCAGTGATGAAGACCCACCCACCATCGCGAAGCATCTCGTCTTCTCTACGAAAGGATCACGATCATGACAACGCCCATCAGCCCCGTCGCCAGTTCCTCCGCAACGAGTCAGAGCGCTGCCGCGCCAGCGGCGGCCAGCGCTTCTACCGGGATGGCGAGCCTCTTGCAGCCCACGACGTTCTTGAATCTGCTCGTCGATGAACTGAAGTACCAGGATCCGTTAAACCCAACGAGCTCATCGGACTTCATGAATCAGATTGCGCAGCTCTCCCAGGTTGAACAACTGCAGTCCGTTTCATCGAGTTCGCAGATCAGTGAGGCGGCTTCGTTGCTTAGCAAGACGGTGACCGGCGTCGATGCAAACGGGGCCGTGATTACCGGCGCGGTGACCGGCGTCACGAATGGTGCCAATGGACCCACCTTGGACGTGGGTGGGAACTTCATCAATCTGACCTCAGTCATGGAGATTGCTGTTGCGACCTCAGCAACAACGACGACGACTTCGACGACATCAACAACGACCACTGCCTGAATACGTTTCACCAGCATCGAGATACAAGTAACGCACCGCCGATCACTCCAATCCAACTAACAGACAAGGAAGACATCATGCCAATCCCTTCACTCGGAGCAGCTGCTTCGGGCATCGACACCATGCAGACCGACCTCAACACGATCGGTAACGATATTGCCAACTCGGAGACTGACGGCTTTGCCGCGCAGACCGCTGAATTCTCTGATGTGTTGACCGAACAGCTTCAGCCCGCTGGCGGAGCGGTGGGCGGCACTCTGGCCAGTACCAATCCATCGGCGGTAGGTGCCGGAGCGGAGATCGCGACGATCCGGACGAGTTTCGCCGCCGGACCGATAACCCAGACCGGGGTCGCGAGCAACGTCGCTATTGAAGGCAACGGTTTCATGGTGGTGACCGAGGGCGGTCAGACCCGTTACACCTTGAACGGGGACCTTCAGATTGACTCGAACGGACACCTCGCCACCAACAGCGGGGGACTGGTCGAAGGGTGGGCACCCGGCAGTCCCACTACGGCGGCACTTGCGCCACTCAGCATCATCGTTGGTTCCACCGGAGGTCCGGCGCAAACCCAAAACGTGGTGCTCGGTGGGAACCTTCCTTCGAACCCCACCGGACCGGTGACCATCACCACCACGATGTACGACTCGTTGGGTGATCCTGTTCCTCTAACATTGACGCTCACACCGACTTTGAACTCGAACGGTACCGCGACGGCGTGGGCCATGCAGGGTACGGTGACCGGGGCTACGCAGAACCTGTGGAACACGGCGCAGACACTGGTTTTCGACAGCAGCGGTCAACTGAGCAAGCTGAACGGCACGGCGGTCGGTACGAGCCAGACCTCGATCGCAATCGACAACAAGCCGAGCAATTTCAGCTGGACCGGCACGACGCTACCCAGCATTGACATGCCAGCGGTTGGTTCCCAGACGGCGGTCACTCAGTTCGCCGGTGATCAGACTCTGCAGGTGACGTCCCAGGATGGTAATTCCGCGGGTACCTTGTCGTCGTACTCCATTGGCGCCAACGGCGTGATCACGGGCACGTACTCGAACGGTGGGAGCGCGACGCTGGGGACCATTGCTCTGGCGCAGTTCGCCAACCCCGACGGTTTGGCGGACCTGGGTCAGACCTATTTCACTTCGACCGTCGCCTCGGGCAATGCGCAGATCGGACAACCCGGATCGAATGGTCTGGGCATGTTGCAGGGCGGTGCGGTCGAGGGCTCGAACGTCGACCTCGCCACCGAACTCACGGACCTGATCGAGGCGCAGACCGCGTATCAGGCGAACACCAAGGTGATCGGCACCACCCAAACGGTGTTGTCGTCATTGATGCAGGTCGGCTAGCAGCTGATTGAGGTGGGGGACACATCATTAAGACCCTGGTCATCAGGACCCTGATCATGAGATGGTCAATCGTCGGCCGAGCGGGGAGGATACGAGCAAAGGCTCTGCCCTCCAACGTCATTGAGTTGAGGCCGCAGGCGAGGGTCGTGGTGCTCAGTTCGCCCTACCTCTCAATTCTCCGTCGAGTTGGTCCGTTATCAGATACAGACAAACCCCTCGGTGGGAACGGAGCACACGTGATCGCGGTAGAGAAACTGAACGGGGCGATTATGCACCTGAACGAGGACCTCATCGAACGCGTCGAAAGTGCATCGGGGGGACAGTCCGCGGTGTACCTACGCTACGGGGCTCATATGATCCTGGCGAACGATCCCGACACCGTGGTGGAGATGATTCGCGCGGAGAAGACTGCGCTGTTACGTCGAGTCTTCGATCGTCCCGAGGAACGAGCCGACACGTCACCGACACTCGCAATGGCGCGTGACGTCACCGTACTGAGCCAGGTTCGCGGGCTATGACGCCGATTGGTATCCTGCTCTCGCTCGTCGCGGTGATGGGCGCTATGACGATGGACGGGGGAAATCCCGGGTCCCTCATCAAGATTTCGTCGATGTTGCTCGTCGTCGGGGGAAGCCTCGGTGCCTCGATGGCTGGATTCGAGATGCGCCGGCTGAAGACGATACCCAAGGCGTTACTTATTGTGTTGAAACCCCGCAAGGGACCCAATATTCGAGAGACCATTGACTCGTTGCTGGCCATGGCCAAGGAGGCCCGCTCGAATCCCTTGGTGCTCGAAGAACTGGAGACCGAGGACTCCTTCATGAAGAAGGGGATCCAGCTCATCGTCTCGACCTCGGACCCGGAGCGGGTCCACGAGTTGATGGCCGCGGAGATCAATGGTCTACGCGTTCGTCACCAGACGGCGACGAAGTTCTTTTCCGACATGGCCGGATTCTCGCCCACTTTTGGCATCATCGGCACCGTCATCGGACTGATCGGTGTGCTCGGGCAGCTGAGTTCGCCGGGAAAGTTGGGTCCGGCAATCGCTTCGGCCTTTACCGCCACGCTGTGGGGCGTGATGCTCGCCAATGCCGTGTGGCTCCCAATCTCGAACAAATTGAAGAGGGTCTCCGAGGAAGAGGTCACCTATCGCGAGATGGTGATTGAAGGTCTATTGACGATGCAATTGAACGCATCGACGACTGAACTCAGGGACCGGTTGGACGCGTTTCTGTCGCCGTCGGAGCGAGCCGAGACGTCGACTCGGTCTAGCGGGAGAGAGGCCCCGGATGCGGCGGCGTGACTATGGGACAGTCAGGTACCAACCCCGAGCCGCACCGAAGGGCGAATCGTCGTCGCGGCGATACGCACGGATCGCACGAAGTGGAAAGTGCCGAGCGCTGGCTTCTTACCTACGCGGACATGATCACCTTGCTTTTGGTCCTGTTCATCGTGCTCTATGCGATCTCGAGTATCAACCAGGCGAAATTCCGGGAGTTCAAGCAGTCGGTGACCCACACGAAACTCTTTCACATACCCCAGGGCACCACCAAAGCTCCTACCAACTCGAAGCCGAACCCGACCAACGGACTACTGAAGATCGAGAAGGCGTTGAGTGCCGCGCTCAAGTCCAAGGGACTATTGCAGGACGTGACCTTCAGCATCAATTCACAGGGGCTGGTCGAGGGGCTGGTCGCCGACTCGACGTTCTTCCTTTCGAACTCGGCGCAGTTATCCGACACGGGGTTCCAGATTGTCGACACCTCCGCGAATGTCCTGAAGGGATACGGCAACGCGATCGAAGTCGCCGGGTATACGGACGATCGGCCGATTGCGGGCGGACCCTATCCGAACAACTGGGCCCTTTCGGCGGCTCGAGCCGCGACGGTGGTCGTGCGCATGTCGACGGGCGACGGCGTGAAGCCGACCCAACTGATGTTGCTGGGCTACGGCCAGTATCACCCCTCGGCCTCCAATGCCACGACCGCGGGCCAGGCGCAGAACCGAAGAGTGAACATCATCGTGAGCCCTGGCGCGAAGTTGAGGTCCTAGTGCAAGTCGCCGAGGTGGGCGCACCATGACACCGTCAGCGAGGGAGGTCCGCACGCATGACTTTCGTCGCACCGATCTACTCGAGCGCCAGGACCTCCAGACCCTATACGGACTCTCGGAGGAGTTCGCTCGGGCGGCTACCCAGCGATTGACCGGGATCTTGCACCGGTCGTGCACATTCGAACTGGGGACTTTGGACCAGGTCCTGTGGCGAGACCTCGCCGAAGAGTTCGCCGACCAGATGCACTTCTTCACCTTTTCGATGGCCCCCCTCGTCGGCCGAGGGATATTCGCGATTCCCAAGGATGAGGTCCTGGCGTTCGTTGATATTCGGTTGGCTGGTAGCGGCGACGATGACTTCACCGGTCGGACGCCGAGTGAGATCGACAAGGCCTTCCTGTCACCGATTGTCAGCGAACTCATCGTCGAGTTTGCCAAGGCGATGACCAGGATCCAGACGATCGTTCCTCTGCTCGAGGGTCAGGACGACAACGTTGAATTGGTTTCCATTGCGGCCCCTCTGGAGACGTGTGTCGTCATTCGATTGGCACTCTCGACGGCCAATCGGCCCGTTCGCGAGGCGGTGCTCTGTCTCCCGTATTCGATGGCACGCCTAATGATTGACCTGCTGCAAGCCCGTTCGGTATCGAGTGGCGAGGACTACGAGGATACGTTCTCCCTCGACACCCACCTTCGTCTTCGCGAAGTACCACTAGAGGTCGTGTTTCAATTTCCGAGTTTCATCACCACACCCGCGCAGCTGATGACGCTTCGGGTCGGTGACAGTCTGGGCCTCGGACACCCGAAGGGTCGGCCGCTCGAGGTCCGTGTCGAAGGACTGCTAGTGGCGCTGGCGGACATCTGCAGTTCGGGTGTGCGTAAGGCGTGCGAGATAAAAGAGGAGATCACCAGATGACATCCATCGATGACACGAATGGTTCGTTGACCAATGTGCACGTTGTCGACTCGCAGACCGATGACGAGAGGATTCGCGTGCGCGAGACCCAGTTTCGCAATGTGTCGGTCGAGGTGTCGGCGTGGATCGGCAAGACCAGGCTCTCGTTTGGAGAACTCGGCGACCTACGACCCGGACACATCATCGAACTCGACCAGGCGGTGGGCGCGCCCATCGAGATCGTGCTCAATCGCGAAGTGGTGCTCGCGCGAGGTGAGGTGGTCGAGGTTGGCGACGAGTACGGCGTTCGCATCACCGAGATCCTCTCGGACAAGGGCAACTAAGCAATGGGCGCGTCCATCTTCGACTTCGTGAGGACAATGCTCGTCCTGGTGCTCGTGATAGGCCTGCTACTGCTCATGGCCCGTTTCGCCCGCAAGTTCCAGGTGAGCGGGGGCAAGTTCGTTGCGAAGCCGACCGGACAGGTGGAAGTGATATCGCGCCGCTCTCTGGGCAAGCACATGTCGTTGCTGGTCATACGGGTCGCCAATCGCACGTTTCTTGTAGGCCAGAGCGCACAACAATTGACCATGCTGGCTGAGTTCGGCGAAGGTGAATCTAATGAAGTGAACGTCTCGGGCACGATGACCAGTACCGAAGATCTTCTGACGCCAGGGACGGCGTCAGGTACCGAAGCAAATGCATCAGGGGCATGGGATGCCTTCGTCGACCGTCTACGGGAGATGACCGTGCGGCGTTAACGCCCCGGCACTCCCTTAGGGATGCTCATGCCGTACCTAGAATATGAACTTCGCGGGGCCGCTTGATGAACAGCGTGCTCCTCGCTGCGGGTTCGAACTTCAACGTCAATGTCGGGGGATTGAAGAACCCGTCGACATCGGTGATGATCATCATCGTCCTGACGGTGTTGGCCATCGCGCCTTCGGTGCTCGTGCTGATGACCGCGTTCCCGCGAACCTTCATCGTGCTCGCGCTCACCCGCAACGCGCTCGGCACCCAGACCGTCCCTCCGAACCAGGTGCTGGCTGGTTTGGCACTGATCATTTCGCTCTTCATCATGGCGCCGGTGATGTCGACCATTGACCATGTCGCGATCCAGCCCTACGAACACGGCGAGGTCACGGCCACCCAGGCGATCACCCTCGGTGAGGTGCCGCTGAAGAAATGGATGCTGGAGCAGACCAAGACCCAAGAACTCAGTCTCTTCACGTCGTACCGTCACGAGAATGCCAAGCATCCCGAATCGCTGCCGCTTACCACGGTGATCCCGGCCTTTGTCCTGTCCGAGATTCAGACGGCCTTCCTGATGGGGTTCATGATCTTCATCCCGTTCATGATCATCGACCTGGTTGTCTCGGCGATCATGATGTCGATGGGTATGTACATGCTCCCGCCCACGCTGATCGCCCTGCCCTTCAAGATCCTGCTCTTCGTCCTCGTCGACGGATGGACCCTCGTGGTGCACTCGCTCCTGCTCTCGTTCAACCACTGACGCGTGGACGACTCGACCGTTCTCCATCTCGCCTCGCAGTCGCTCGTCCTGGTCGCCGAATTGGCCGGTCCGGTGCTGGTGACGAGCCTGGTGGTGGGAATGATCGTGGCTCTCTTCCAGGCGGTCACTTCCATCCAAGAGTTCACTTTGACATTCCTACCCAAGGTGGTCGCCATCGGGGTGGTCCTTTTGCTGCTCGGTCACTGGATGTTGGGTATCTCGGTGGCGTTCACCGAACATCTCTACAACTCGATACCGAGCCTCACGACCGGGAACTGATGTCGTTCAGTCTCTCCTCAAGTTTCGTGGTTGCTCTGGCCCTCGCGTTCGCGAGATCAATCGCGTGGGTGAGCCTGTGCCCTCCGTTCTCCAATTCGGCGATTCCGAAGATGGTCAAGATCGGCTTCGCGGCGTCGCTTGCGTTCTTCGCCGCCGGCATACTGCAGCACGACGTGCTTCCCCAGAGCGACGTCCAGGTGATGGTGGAGTTGGTAGTGCAGGTCTTCGTTGGCCTCATGCTCGGCTACGTCGTCTCGCTCTTCGCGACCGCGGCGGTGGCGGCCGGACGGCTGATCGACCTGTTCTCGGGCCTCAACCTTCCCCAGGCCATTGATCCTCTCTCACAGCAGCAGTCGGCGATCTTCGGTCAGTTCTACAACCTGGTGGTGACCGCACTGCTCTTCACCACCGGTGCGGCGACCGTCATCGTCGGGGGCTTCCTAAGGTCCTTTCAAGCAGTGGGTACGAGTTTCCCCCGGGTTGCGATGAGCTCATTGGCCCAGAGTGTGACGGCTGACGTGGCGGCGTTCTTCGCCGCATCCCTGGAGATTGCGGGCCCGTTGATCGCCGTGATGTTCTGTACTCAGATACTGCTCGCCCTCTTGTCAAAGGCGGCCCCGCAGATCAACGTCTTCGTCTTCGGCATGCCGCTGCAGATCCTGATGGCGATCATCGCGGTCAGCGTCGCCATCGTCGCCCTGCCCAATGACGTGACCAACCTCGTGGAGCGGGCCGTCTCCCAGCTGTTCGGAGGTGCGTGATGGCGAATAAGTCGGATCGCACAGAGAAGTCGACGTCCAAACATCGTAAGGAGATGCGCGACAAGGGGTCGGTCGCCCGGTCACAGGAACTGGGGGGTTGGGCCAGTACTCTCCTGGTTGCGTCGCTGCTGCCGTGGTTGGGCGGTGTGGCGGCGAATCGCATCAGCGCCTTCGTGGTCGATACGACCCAGGCCATGAGTCATCCGAGCATCGGAACCGCCGTAGGGGTCTTGGCGACGGGACTTCAGACGACGGCGTTCACCGCGTTGCCGATCCTGGCGACGGGAGGCGCCATCGCCATCGCCATCGCCGTTGCCCAGGTTGGCCTGCGCGTCACGCCGAAGGCCTTGCGGGTCGAGATCTCTCGGATTTCGCCCAAGGCGGGACTCAGGCGAATGGTCTCGGCCCAAGGCGCGTGGACGCTCGCCAAGACCGTGCTCAAGATTGTCGTGCTCGCGGTTGTGGGCTACACGATCCTGCACCAGTTGGTGCAGAACGTACTCGGTGGCACGACCCTTCCACTGCAGGCGACCCTGTCGGCGACCTCGTCGACGGTCATCAGACTCATACGCCTCATCGGGGTGCTGGCCCTGTTGATCGCCGCGTTCGACTACTACTTTCAGCGTCGGACCTACCAACAGGACCTTCGCATGACCAAGCAGGAGGTGCGTGACGAGTATCGCCAGAGTGAGGGCAACCCTGAGGTACGCCGAGCGCTTCGCAACAAGGCCCGGAGTCTGTCGCGCATGCACATGATGGCCGCGGTGAGCCTGGCGGATGTCGTAGTCACGAACCCGACGCACTTCGCGGTCGCCATTGCCTACAACCGCCGTGACGATCGGGCACCGCGCGTCGTGGCCAAGGGTGCCGACTATAACGCGGTGCTCATCCGTGAACACGCGCGCAGTTGTGGCGTCGTGATCGTCGAAAACCCCCCGTTGGCCAGGACCCTCCACAGGTCGTGCAAGGTGAACGACGTGGTGCCACCGAGCCTCTACGGGTCCGTGGCACGGCTCTTGGCCCTGGTGTATTCCCTCTCGCCGACCGCGCGGGTGTTCCGTGAAGTGCACGTCATGGCCGACTGACCGTCAACGACCTTCGAATTGCCGTGGAACCACGTGAAATTGAATCCTCACACCGACTTCTCGTGATTGGCGTCCTCGCAAGAATATTCTCAGTCCCTCTCAATTCTTGGCGGGAACTGGTCGTAGTACTACCAGGCTGGGAAGGCCATCGAGCGTCCAGGGACGGACACGAGCGGACGAGATGTCCTGGAGTTCAATGCCCCTAGTCGGTCGAACGCGCGAATCCCCTAAGGCCCAAGCGAGCCGGTGGACGCACGCCATGCATATGGCGGTCCCCCTGTCGGTGGTGGCGGTTGTCGTCGTGCTGATAATACCTCTGCCCACCTTTTTGATTGACCTGCTGATTACTGGCAATATCACGGGCTCGGTGCTGGTGCTGCTGACCGCGATGCAGGTCAAGCGTCCCCTCGACTTCTCGGTCTTTCCCACGTTGGTGCTTATCGCAACCATGTTTCGCCTCGCGCTCAATGTCGCGGTCACCCGCCAGGTATTGCTTCACGGGTACGCCGGCGTCGTGGTGGCGAGCTTTGGTCACTTCGTCGTCGGCGGGTCGATCGTCGTTGGCCTGGTGATCTTCTTCATCCTGATCATCATTCAGTTTGTCGTCATCACGTCGGGTTCGGGACGGGTCGCCGAGGTGGCGGCGCGCTTCACCCTCGACGGGATGCCGGGTAAGCAGATGGCCATCGACGCCGACCGCGCCTCGGGTGCGATCAGTGAGATCGAGGCGCGTCGGCGCCGACGAGAAATCGCCGACGAGGCTGACTTCTACGGAGCCATGGATGGCGCCTCCAAGTTCGTTCGCGGTGACGCGGTCGCCGCCATCATCATCACGATGGTGAACCTGGTCGGTGGCCTGGCGATCGGAATCCTGCAACGCCACCTCACGGTGAGCAACGCCATCGATACCTACAGTCTCTTGTCCGTGGGCGACGGCCTGGTCTCCCAGGTTCCCGCCCTCCTGCTGTCGCTGTCGACGGGCATCATCGTGACGAGGTCGGCCACTGAACACGACCTCGGTCATGACGTGGTCCAGCAACTCTCGCGATTTCGGCGCATCGTTCGTACCACGGGCGTGGTCATGGCGGCATTGGCTCTCGTGCCGGGACTACCGAAGATCCCCTTCATTGTCGTCGGTGGGTTGGTCTACTTCTTCGGAACGCGTCTGCCCAAGGACGTACTCAGTACTACGGGCGACAGCGAGGAGACCTCGTCGCTCGACGTCCTGGACGAGTCGGCGGAAACGCTCGCCGCGGGGATGGCGGTCGAACCCCTCAGCCTCGAACTCGGTGTTGAATTGATTGACCTGGTGCAACCGGAACGAGGCGGTGATCTACTCGATCGAGTCAAGGCGCTGCGTCGCAATGTGGCCAAGGAACTCGGGATCGTGATGCCACGGGTACATACCCGCGACAATCTCGATCTGCCCAATGACGAGTACGCCATCAGGGTGCACGGAGTGGAGGTCGCGAGAGGTCGCGCCCCGCGAGGCAAACTGCTCGCGATCGGCGAGAATCTCGACGGTTTGAGTGGTGTTGACACGCGCGACCCGGCCTTTGGCGGTCGGGCGAAGTGGATCCCCGTGAGCTTGAGCCACGAAGCGGCGGTCGCCGGCATCACGGTCGTCGACCGGTCCGCCGTGGTGACTACGCACCTCGCCGAGATCGTGCGTGAACACGCGGGCGAATTGCTCTCCCGACAAGACACGAAGCTCCTGCTCGATGCGCTGAAGGCCTCGAATCCGGTCGTGCTCGACGAGATGGCCGCTGCGAATCTGACCCTGGGTGACGTCCAAGGGGTGCTGCGAGGACTGCTCGAGGAGGGCGTGCCCGTACGCGACCTCGTGCGTATCGTCGAAGCATTGACCGAACAGGCCCGGGGCCCGCAGAAGGATGCCGACAGCCTCCTTGAGGCGTCACGCATCGCCCTCGCCAACACGATTGGTTCGCTCTTCGAACGCGATGGTCGACTTTCGGCGATCACGTTGTCACCGGTGCTCGAACAGGGACTCCTCAGCGCGTTGCGCGTGAGCGACCGCGGTCGACGCAGCCTCGCAATAGCGGCCGGTGAGGCGGAGGAGATCGCACACAAAGTGAGCAATTTCGTCCGCGAGTCCGAGTCGAGGGGTCATAATCCGGTGCTGGTATGCGCGACGCGACTCCGTCCCGCCCTCAAGCGTCTGCTGTCCCCGAGTCTGCCCAGGCTCGGGGTGATCGGCATTGGAGAGATTGGACCCACGATGTCGATTTCAACGATAGGGAGCGTGAATGGTGAAGTTGCCGCGTCAGTCTGAGAGTCCGGTCATGAGGTTCGAGGGACGTACCTCTGACGAAGCGGTGCGCCTCGCGCGCCTGGAGTTCGGGGATTATGCGCCGGTTCGTTGTTGGAAGGCGCGTCGTGGGGGGCTTTTCGGTTTCTTTGCCAGGGAGGTGTTCGTGGCTGGAGTAGAAGCCCCGGGGGGAACTGGGCCAGTGGATGCTGCTCCGCCACCCGTGGCGGCGAGCTCGAGGCACTTTGCGTGGTCGCGCGGGTCTCGGAACGTCACCGTTCCCGACCCCGCGACACCAACTTCACTCGAGGGCGACTCGATCACCGAACTGGTGGAGGCGACGAGGGACGAACTGACACTTGGTTCGGCGATCGTGCTCGAGGCGGCCTTCAGTGATGTGCTCGCACAGGCGCAGGCGGCACTGAGTCTCGGACCACCGGATCCGGACGTCGCAACTCGTGGGCACTCGTGGACGCCGACGCCGGCCATGCCCTCCACACCGCAGGGACCCGCCGCGGGGCCAGAGCGGATCGCGGGTCTGCGGGCGTGCGTGGCCGACTTCGGGGTACCAAGCGACTACTGGCCCGACGAGTCTGAATCCAGCCTCGATGGCCTGGTGCGTTCGTTCACGAAATTGCCGATCGCCAGGCCTCTGCCGACCGAGATCGGATCGGTCGTCGTGGTGGTGGGGGCTCGGCGCGACGCGCAGGTGGCGGCGTTGCGCGTGGTCGAGCTCATGGGTCTTGATCCCTCGGACCTCATAGAGGCCGAATGCACGAGCGCGCAGCGACAACGCGTGGCCCGACGACGATCGTCGCGCGTGAGCGTCGTTGCTGTGGCGGCGCCATTGCGCTCACGAGAACTCACCCAGGTGGCAACCTGGATTGGAAGCCTCAAGCCCGACTACGTCGTGGGCGCGGTGGCGGCCACCTCCAAACGGGCCGACGTGGAGTCCTGGCGCAATCAATTCGACGGCCTTGACGCCCTGGCGTTGTCGCGAGTGGGCGAGACCACGTCGCCGGGCGAGTTACTCGGGGATCTGCCCATCCTGCTCGTTGATGGCCTGCCGTCCTCAGCGCTGCAGTGGGTGGCGCTGGTGCTCGAATCAATGCTGGGACAAAGTTGAAACAGCGCTCCTACCATGCCTTCATCGCGGACATTCGCCGGTACCGTCCCGCCGTCGTGATCACTCTGTCAATCATTGTCGTGATACCGAGTTTCATTGCGCTCGTCCATCAAGATCTGACGGTGATCCAGGTACTGTCTCGTTTCGCCGAGTCGCTGGTCGTGGTGGGCGTGCTCGTGTGGTGCGTGACCGCCGTGCTGGTGCGCTACGCCCGTACGCAGGCGAGAGCCGAGAGGGGGCCGAGTTGGGAGGACGAAATGAGGGTCTGACCTCTCAATTCCTGCTCCCGTTGGGTCGTTATCAATTGAAGTGGATACCGATACCCTTCTCGTCGAACTTGTTGAGGCCCTTGACCAGGACCTCGAGCTTATGACAGTCCTGCGCTACCGGATGGTGGTTCTCGGAGCCCTCGCTGGCGCGGACCAGAATTCCTCGCTTCCACTCGCGGTGCGCGAGATCGAGGTGGCGTATGACGCCTTACGCCTCGCCGAGATCATTCGCGCGACGGTGACCGAGAAGATCGCTGATGAGTTCGCAATCCATCCAACGCCGCGGGTCGCCGAGATCGCCGAGCACGTCAGCGCGGGCTGGAGTGAGTTGCTGTTGGAACGACGTCGGGATCTGATCAAGACCGTCTCGGAGATTCAGGGACTCTCGCACACGGTCGCCCTGGCCATGGGTCGACGGGTGGCGATGGCCGAAGAGGCTTTCGCATTCCTGGGTACCGACACGGCAGCGACCTACGGTCGGCCCACGCCGCGTGGCGGGGTCTTGGTGGAGGGGGCGATATGAGCGATATGGGTCTGTCGATCTCCGCGAGCGGGCTCGCGGCCAGTTCCGCAGAATTGAACACGGCCTCCAACAACCTCGCGAACGTCTCGACACCGGGGTACGCGACCGAAGAGGTGAACCTCTCGCCCGAGGCTGCGGCCGGGCCGCTCAGCACGGGTCAGGGCGTACTCGTGGGATCCGTATCGCGCCTGAGTGATGCCGTCTACGCCGCAGTGAGCGTCGCCGCCGCAGGGGTCCAGGGCGCGGCGTCGCAGACGAACCAGGTCATGAGTTCGATTCAGACGACCTTTCCCGAACCCAGCACCAATGGCATCGCGTCACAATTGAGCACCTTCTGGTCGAGCGTTGCGACACTCGCCTCGAATCCGAATCAGGTGGGGGCGCAACAGGCGGTGGTCGGCGCCGCACAGAACCTTGCACTATCGCTCAACAGCAGTTCGACCCAGCTCAGTCGATTGTCGAACTCGTTGCAGGCCGCGGTGGGCTCGGGTGCCGGCGACGGTGGCACGCTGGCCCAGGTGAACTCACTGCTGCAACAAGTGGCCACACTGAACGCCAGTATCGTCGCGGGCGCGGTGAGTGGTCAGAATTCGAACGCGCTGGTCGATCAGAGCACAGCGGCCGTCAATAACTTGGCGGGACTCCTCGGGCTTACCAGCACCAACGGACCCCACGGGACCGTCGCGCTCTACATGAACGGCGTGCAGTTGGTGGGTGGCAACGTCGCCCAGACATTGAGTACCACCGGCTCGGCCGCGACGGCCAATCTCGCGATCACGACCGCCAACGGTGTGACGGTGAACGCCGGAGGGTCCATCGGCGCGACCCTGACCGCGGTGAATACGACCATCCCCGACTATCAATCGAAGCTCAACGCTGTCGCCGATGCTCTCGCGACCGGCGTGAACGCTGCCCAGGCCAATGGCCTGAGCGCCAGTGGTATCGCGGGATCGGCAATCGCGGGCGCGAGTACGGCGTTGCCGAACATCTTCGTCAACAACGGATCATCGAGCACCTACACCACGAGTCCGCCCGCCGTGAACTCGGCGTCAACGATCGAGGTCGCGCCCGCGCTGGTCGCCGATCCTTCGCTCGTGGCGACCGCTGCGGCCCCGGGGCCCGGGAACTCCAACGTCATCGGGACCGCAACGCTGGATGGTTCGAACGCCCAGGCGATGGCGGCGCTCGCGTCATCGACAACCGGCCCGGACACCACCTATCAATCGATGATCGGGGCACTGGGGACCCAAGCCGCGAGCGCGCTCACCACGTCGAACTCGGCCCAGGGTCTCCTGACGACCGCGTCGAACAATCTCTCGACTATTACCGGCGTCGACCAGAACACCCAGGAGGTCAACATCCTGGCCGCTCAGAACGCGTTTGAGGCCAACTCCAAGGTCATGAACGCCATCAACTCGTGCTTCCAAGCGCTGATCGCGGCGGTGTGACGTGTCCATGTCCGACCTGGCTCTCACGCAGACACTCGACAATCAACTCTCGTCCAAGTACAACGACGTCGCCATTCTCCAGATGCAGATCGCTTCTGGTCAAGCGTTGAACCAACCGTCCGACAATCCGGCCGCGGTCACCCAGGTGCTGAGCCTCTCGAGTCAAGCGGCGCAGCTGACGAGTTGGCAAGCGAACGCCGAAACGGCGTCGTCGTGGCTGGGAACGGCGAACAACACCGCCAACAGCGCCCTGCAGGCCATGGGGTCGGCCAACACCCTTCTCCTGCAGGCCTCGAACCAGGGAACCCAGAGCGCGACCAGTTATGAAGCGGTGGGTCGCCAGTTGCAGGGGGTCGTCTCGAACCTGCTCCAGCTGGTCAATACCCAGTACGGCGGCCGGGCGTTGTTCGCCGGCACCTCAGCCTCCCCGACGGCCTACGACGCCAATGGCAACTACCTCGGCAACGCCGACACCCCGAGCGTCGTCATCGGCGCCGGCGCCGGCGCGGGCCAGCAGGTCGCCCTCTCGGTACCGGGGAGCGCGATGTTCGGGTCGGGCGCGGCGAACGTGTTTGCCACGTTGAGCACCGTCGCGAACGCTCTCATGACCGGTAGCCCCACAACGGCCCAGATCTCAACGGCGATCAACGCACTCGCCGGCAACATCGCCTCCGCCCAGCAGGCGAGCGTCATCCTCGGTAATGCCACGCAGCAGTCATCGATGGCGAACGCCTCGTTGACTACTCAACTCAGTAACGTGCAGGCCAATTCCGCCAACCTGAAGGACGTCAACATCGCCCAAGCGACGTCGCAGTTGGGCCTCGACACGACGAGTTACCAGGCAGCGCTCTGGGCGGCGTCCCAAGCGATTCCCGAGACCCTGATGAAGTTCATCGCATGATCGAATCCGGCCACTCTCGCTGCCCCGCAGCCCCTCGTCGGGCGGCGACCTACAATGACTGAACTTGAGAGAGAAGCCAGCATGCTCACCGCTACCGCTCCCATTCACATCACGAGGATGGAGTTGACGTTTCACCATGACCTGCCTGGGTTCAAAGGTGCACGCCACTTCATGATCGAGCCACTTGGTGAGCCGGATGCCGAGGTCTTCGCGAGCCTTCATTGTTCCGACACGGTCTACGTGCAGGAGGGCATGCCGGTGGACAATCTGGTACTGCTCGTGATGTCACCCGGGGCTTTCTGGCACGATTACGAAGTTCGCGTCGAGGACGCGTTGGTCGGCGAACTCGAACTGACCGAACCCGATGACGCCGCATTGCTCGTCATTGTGCACCCTAAGGATCCACTGACTGATTCCACGGTCAATCTTTACTCACCAATTGTCTACAATCGTCGAACCGGAGCCGCCGACCAACTGGTGCCCGCGGCGAGCGAGCAAGAAGTCGGTTGGAGTATTCGTGCACCCTTTCCCAATGAATGAGATGATTGACACCGCATGCTTTCATTGACCCGAGAAGTCGGACAACAGATTCTTATTGGTGACGACGTGGTGCTCACGGTTCTCTCGGTATCGGCGAATGGTCGAGTGCGACTCGGGATCGAAGCTCCGAAGCAGGTTCGCATCGATCGCAAAGAGGTGCTCGATCGGATCCGTCAGGCCAACATGGATTCCGCGAACACCGCTCCCGAGGTTGCGGTCGACGCCGCGGCGTGGGCAGCGTACGGCGCTCGTAGGGCCAACGCCCGGGCCAAACCACCCGAGTAGCGCACGCCCAGGTGCAAGGACCGCTGTGGTAACCGGGCGATTCCCTGGCGCATTCCCTGAGGATTTCGCGAGTACCGGTTGTTGCGCCGGACGACCGAGCCGAACTCAGAGAGCCCTACCTGGCTGGCTATTCGACTTCGTTCTTGAGTTCGACTCGGAGATTGCGTAGGCCTTGTTGGATAAGTTGGGTCACCCTGGAGCGATCGATGCCTAAGGTGTCGGCGACCTCGCTCTTCTGGAAGCCCTCGAGGAAGTGCAGCACCAGAACCTGTCGCTGGCGCTCGGTGATGCGCAACAGCGCAGCCTTGACGGCCTCGCGCATCGCGGCCAGATCGGCGGCGTCACTCGGCTCGATGCCCGAACCGGCCAGGAGACCCGCGGGGCCTTCGCCCACCATCGAAAGCGGCACGAGGTAGCTTGACGTCGCCGCCACGTCGTCGAGTTCCATAATCTCTGCGACTGTCGCACCGAGGTACGTGGCGACTTCTTTCAGGGTTGGCGTGCGACGGAATTCAGCCTCGAGCGATTCGCGCGCAACCTGGTACGTGCGCACTCGCGCGCGCATCCTCTTGGGCAAGATGTCGTCGCGACGAAGTTCGTCGATGATCGCGCCCTGGATCCTGATCGTGGCGTAGGTTGCGAACTGAAATCCGCCCGCAGGATCGAATCGTTCTATGGCGTTGATCAGGCCAAACTGGCCACACGAACACAACTCTTCCACTGTTTGAAATGAGCGCATGCGACGCGCCACACGATTCGCGACGAGCCTCACCAAAGGGGCATAGAAGATGACGAGTCGGTTGCGCTCATTGACGGAGCGATTCGCGAAGTAGGCGGACCATAACTGTTGAGCGGCCTCGGGCGTCGTCGTATCTGCGGGGGCGGCATAGCGCCACCCCTCTCGCTGCATCTCAGCCATACGTCACCTGTCCTTTTACGAACCCTCGTTACCGCCGTATGGCCGTATCGAAATCTTTGGAAATGCTACACGTGAATTGGACGAATTCCATAGGAAATTTGTGAACAATCTTCTCAAATGACAGAGGAGATAATTGGAAGTCCGACTCGCGGGTTCTTGCAACTGTTCGTCATCATGGAGGGTCAAAACTCGAAGGAGGTCCCCTACCCCCGACCGGAGGTCGAACCGCGCGCGTGGCTCGATCTTGGTCAACTTCGCACTCGCCGAGATGCTCACCCGGCCAAGGCTCCAGAGCAGCCATGGAAGGCCCGGTCAAGAATGCCCGACGTTCCTTCCAAGGAATCTGGGAGTTCCTGCTACGTGGACTGAACGACCGCAATGGCGCGATTTACCTGTTCAACAGGGTTACCATGTTCCAAACCAAAACCAGGAGGAATGATAATAGTGAGTAGTCCATCAACAGAGCTCCAGCGCAACGCCATTGGATTGCGGGATGTTGTGTTCCAATCCATTTGTTCGATGGCGCCTGGTGCGGCCATCGCGGCGTCAATTCCATTCGGCTCGCCGCTCGGTGGCGGCGCTTTGCCCCTCGCAGTCATCTTCGCCTTCGTCGGAATCCTCTTTACCGCGTCCAGCATTGGCCAGCTCGCGAAGCACATCCCATCTTCGGGCTCCGTCGGAACCTACAGCGCCATTGGTCTTCGACCCTGGGTCGGATTCCTCGTCGGTTGGGGTTACGCCGCAGTGGAGGTGTTGATCGTTCCTCTGGTCATGCTGCAACTCGGTTACACCGTGGCCGGTGAGTGGAACTCCAAGGTGCATTCATTCCCGCTGTCGAGTTGGTGGGTCTTCACCACCCTGGGTACGCTGTTCGTTTGCTACCTCGTATGGCTCGGTATTCGCACCTCTGCCAAGACAGCAACGATCTTTGGTTTTATCGAGATTGCCGTGTTCAGCCTGCTCTCCATCGTGTTGGTCTTCAAGGCCGGCGGTCACAACACGCTGGCCGTCTTCACGCCAAAGTATGCAAACGCTCCGGGCTACCACGGTTGGAGCGGCGTCATCGCCGGCTCGGTCTTCACCCTCCTCGCTTTCTCTGGGTTTGAAGCGGCCGCACCAATGGCAGAAGAGACCGAGAACCCTCGCAAGAACATTCCTAAGGCCATCATGATTGCCACGGTTTGCATTGGGGTGTTGTACGCCTTCTCAACGTACGCGGCTGACGTGGCGTACGGGCCGAGCAAGTTCAGTGGCTTCGCCGCTTCCGCGAATGGAGTGCCATGGGACGGCCTTGCCAACTCGGTGTCCATTGTGTTCTGGGCCCTGGTGTTGATTGCGATCATCAACTCAACGCTCGCCAACGCCATCGCCGGTACCAACGTCTTCACCCGTACGGCGTACGCCTTCGCTCGCGCGGGTGTCTTTCCCAAGTCGCTTGCCCGTCTCAACGCCAAGCACCGTTCACCTCAGAACGCTTTGATACTCCAGCTAATCCTGGGCTTGGCCATTGCCCTCATCTTGGGGGCGAAGTATGGCGCGACGACAGCCTTCGGGATCGTCGCCACTGGGCTTGTCGTCGTCGTCGTCGTCGTGTATGCCGTCACCAACCTCGCGTGCATTGGGTACTTCTCGAAGCACCGCCGCGAAGAGCGTCACTTGGGCCTGCACATCATCATTCCGATTCTTGGATTCATCTTCTTGGTGCCGGGCTTCTTGAACTCGGCGGGCATCACAGGTATTCCGGGACTCAAGTTCATCGCCGCCCTCCCGGCGCCACTTTCTTACGGCGCGTGGGCTATGGGCGTATGGATGGTCGTTGGACTTATTTCACTGCTGGTACTTCGAGGCAAGTCACCAGCGGCGATCGAAGCGGTCGCAATCGTTCACGAGTAGGAACCAGCAATGAAGGGCCCGCTCGCTTCACTGAGCGGGCCCTTCATCGTTGACCAGCCATGGCGAACGTGGCCAGATAATCTGGACCAAAGAACAACGGAGTCCAGCGTGAGCACCAACGACATTGCCCCTGTCCTGAAGTATGAAATGGATCACGAGGGCGACGTGAGTCAACTCGTGTACACCTTTGGCGGCGTTGAAGGTCGCGTTTCCATTAAGCCCGGGACCGTGGTTGACACCAGCAGTCTTGACTGCTTCGCCGGAAAGATTCATTCAGAACATGACCTCGTCAGTGATGTGTGCGACCACCGCTTCTTGAATCCACAAACCGGCCCTTTCTTTGTCGAAGGAGCGATGCCGGGAGATGTCCTTGCGGTCCACTTTGCCCGCATCGAGCCTCGAAACACCACCGGCTTCTCCACGACGGTCCCGCTCTTTGGGGCCCTCACCGCCAACGGCTTTACTCAAATGCTTCACGCGCCCCTGCCCGAAATGACGTGGAGATACGACATTGACAAGGACAATCGCACGGTTCGCTACGAAGCTCGTGAGTCCGAGGCCATGTACACCCTTCCCCTTGATCCCATGCATGGGACGGTGGGCGTGGCACCAGCGCTCGGAGAAGCGCGCTCCGCTCTCACGCCGGGTGACTGGGGTGGCAACATGGATACGCCCGAAATGCGTACCGGCGTCACGTGCTACTTGGGCGTGAACGTCGAAGGCGCACTGTTCAGTTTCGGTGACGGACACGCCCGCCAAGGCGAAGGCGAGACCTGCGGCGTCGCCGTGGAGACAGCGATGGATACGGTGATGGTGATCGATCTGCTCAAGAATGTCACGCCCGTGCTGTGGCCGCGAATTGAGAGCGATACCGACATCATCACCACCGGCTCGACCAAACCGCTCGAGGACGCCTTTCGCATCAGCCACGCCCAAATGGTCCACTGGGTTGCTGAACTCACCGGTCTTTCAGTGATGGATTCGTACCAGTTCGTGTCCCAGGCAGTGCAAACGCCCGTCGCCAACGTGGTGGACACCAACTACACGATGGTGGCGAAAGTGAAGAAGGCCTACCTGCCGGGCATCAATCCGATGAACGGCATCCACCAACGGCTCAAGGCTATTGGTGAGGCGTATCTCGCAACTCGTTAACTCTGTTGCTGATTCAGTTCGTCTGCGTTGGGACCATCGCTGCGGACGTGCGCACGTCCGAGCGTCGCGGGCCGCGAGAGCGAGCGCGTTCACTTACGCGACGACCATCCGCAACAACTCGGTCGTCTACGCGACCTCCGGGCGGCCCCTAGACGTCGTCGCCTAGGGCGCCCTCGTTGAGAAAGCCAGGAGTGGTTGCGGCGCGCCAGAGAGCGAAGTAGTTGTCGAACGTGATCTGGTCGGTGACGTACCCGGCGCGCTCGAGTTCGCGGTGGTAGGCGGGAAGATTGTGCCAGGGGATTCCCATGTCCACGTGGTGTGCGAGGTGCCAGCCCGTGTTGTAAGGGACGAACCAGAAACGAGCGAGCCAGTGTTGGCGGACATTATGGGTGGTGAGCCGACGATCGTCGCTCTTGGACATCCCGCCGTGTTCGGCGATCGCGCGCAGTCGGTTGAGCACGCGCCACTGGGTCATCCACGGCAGCCACCAGAACACGATGTACGACCACCAGGCGCCGGTGAGGAGCCAGAAGAGAACGAACATGATGGCCTGCACCCCGAGAATGGACGCGGCCACCTTGCGGCTCGATGGTTTGATCACGGCTTCGACGATGGCCTTGAAGTTCTTGTAACCCGAGATGCCGATCGCATCGCGTACGAGTCGACGTCGCAGGTCGCGCGGCTCGCAGGGGTAGCCCCGGTAGAAGGCGATATCGGGTTCTTCGGGGCCGAACTCCTCGCGGTGGTGGGCAAAGTGACTTCGCCGGTAGATCGAGATAGGTACGAGGGCGGGGTAGGCGATCAACCACTTGCCCACCCAGTCATTCGTGCGCTTGTTGGTGAAGAGCAGCTTGTGGGCGGCTTCGTGCATGAGAATCGCGAAGCGCGCGTGCATCGGGCCCATGAGCACGAAGACGACAACGGCGGCGATGATGCCCCAATGCACGCCGAGATACGCCATGAGCCCGGTCCAGAACCAGACCATGGTGAGCGCGCGTATGTTGCGCCAATCCTCAATATGGCGATATTCGCTGCGCAGCGCAGGGATCGCCATTCCGTTCGCGAGCAGGCGCTGTGACGGCAGGACGTCGCTTAATTCGACGGGCACTGGTACGAGGGCGATGGTCACGATGTCATCATTATTGCTCTGGTTCGTCGCTGTCGTTGCGAATCTTGCAAGCGAATCACGTGGACCGTTCGGTCAGACCGTGTTTCGAAGGCCCGTCGCAATGCCGTTGATGGTGAGTAGCAAGGCCCGTTGGAGGACCTCGTCGACCTCGCCGCGCTTCATTCGTCCTTGACGGGCACGTTGGGCCTGTTCGGCGACGTTGGCGAGATGGAAGTACATGGAGAATGCGCGTACGGGTTGGCTTGAGGTGGCGAGGTCGGGTTGAACCAACTGTTTGATGGTCTCGTCAAGATCGTCGTCACTCGTGAGGCGAACTCGCTCGAAGATTGTGAGGAAGTCACCTGAGGCCCGCCGGCGCAGGGTGTCGTCGAACCTTGATCCGAGGAGTCGCAGGTCGGCGTCCAAGGAGACCGGTGTCTGGATCCCCAGTTGCGGGGAGCGAGCGAAACCTTGGGCGACTTCGGAATCGGACTGACTGCTCGCATTACTGGACATCGTTCAACGCAACAAAACGAGGGTGGGCTACGTCGACGCGGGGGAGATGAGACATTTTACGTGACGAAACCAGGAGAGCGATGGGACTGGAGGTAGCGGGCGGTCGATTGGTGACCAATGGTCATGCGGTTCCGTTTTTCGTGACCAAAGGCCTTAAACAAGGGCTTTGAGGGTGGGGTACCGTCGATTTATACCAGATTTTTCCTAAAACCCGTGCTCCGGCATTGGGGTCGGGGGGCGTTGGAATCGGGTCATTGTCACCGTGACCATTCACGAGTCAAGGATTGGAAAAGAGAATGTTCCAGGTACGGATACACGGAAGAGGCGGCCAGGGAGTGGTCACGGCCGCCGAAATCCTCTCGGTTGCGGCCTTCGCCGAGGGTCGCCACGCGCAGGCCTTTCCAAGTTTCGGTTCCGAGCGGACCGGGGCGCCCGTCGTCTCGTTCTGTCGGATCGACGACAAGGAGATTCGCACCCGCGAGCCAGTCATGGAGCCAGATGCCGTGATCGTGCAGGATGTCACGCTGCTGCACCACGTCGACCTCTTCTCCGGTCTCTCTCGCGATGGTTACGTCCTGATCAACACCTCGCGGTCCTTTGGAGAACTCGACCTGGGGGACATCTTCGCTGAGTTTCGACCCGAGCGGCTCTTGACCTGTCCCGCCACCGAGATCGCCATCGAGCACGTCGGGCGCCCCCTGCCCAACGCCGTGCTACTGGGCGGGTTCGCCGCCCTCACCAAGCAGGTCACCATGCAGGCCATCGACCAAGCGGTGAAGGAACGGTTCGAAGGAGTGGTGGGCGAACGCAACGTCGCCGCCGCCAACGCCGCGTTCAAGTTCGTTATCGACCGAGAAGAGGAGTTGGCCCGTGCTGCGTCAAATTGAGGGCTCGCGCGCGGTCGCCGAAACGGTGGCGCTGTGCCGTCCCGAGGTCGTCTGCGCCTATCCGATCTCGCCCCAGACCCATATCATCGAAGCGGTCGGAGTGATGGTGAAGGCGGGTGAGCTCGCGCCGTGCGAATTCATCAACGTCGAATCCGAGTTTGCGGCGATGTCGGTCGCCATCGGGGCCTCGGCGGCCGGCGCGCGCGCCTATACCGCCACCGCCAGTCAAGGACTGCTCTACATGATGGAAGCGGTGTACAACGCCGCCGGGCTCGGACTGCCGATCGTCATGACGCTCGCGAATCGCGCCATCGGCGCGCCCATCAATATCTGGAACGATCACAGTGACGCGATGGCAGTGCGTGACGCGGGTTGGATCCAGCTCTTCGCCGAGACCAATCAAGAGGCCGCCGACCTGCACGTGCAGGCCTTCCGTCTGGCCGAGGAGCTCTCCGTGCCGGTGATGGTCTGCATGGACGGCTTCATACTGACCCACGCCGTCGAGGGCGTCGACATCCTCGACCAGTCGGTCGTCGATGCGTTTCTTCCTCCGTACGAACCGCGCCAGGTTCTCGACGTGAGCGATCCCGTGTCCATCGGCGCCATGGTGGGCCCCGAGGCGTTCGAAGAGGTCCGCTACCTTGCGCACCTGCGTCAGCTCGATGCGTTGGTACGCATCCCCGTGATCGCCGCTGAATTTGCCCAAGCGACCGGTCGAGAGAGCGGCGGTCTCGTGCGTTCGTATCGCACTGAGGACGCTGACGTGATCATCGTCGCGCTCGGGTCCGTGCTCGGCACGATCAAGGACGCGGTCGACATCCGTCGTGAGGCGGGCGAGCGAGTGGGCGTCGTGGGCATCACGACGTTCAGGCCCTTCCCGAGCGAGGCCGTGCGCACGGCTCTCGCGGGCGCGAATCGGATCGTTGTTATCGAGAAGGCCTTCAGTGTCGGTGTCGGGGGAGTGCTCTCGACCGACGTCGCCATCTCGATGCACGGTGAGCAGTTCGAACTACGAAGCGTCGTCGCCGGACTCGGGGGACGCAACATCACCCGACGTTCCCTCGAGGAGCTCATCGCCCGGGCCGTCAGCGGTGATCTGGAAGCCCTGACGTTCCTCGACCTCGATCACGGCGCCGTGAATCGTGAACGTGAGCGGATGGCATCGGCGAGGCGGTCCGGACCGTCGGCGGAGAATCTTCTGCGCGACCGCGACCGCGGACCGGTTGCCGCGACCTGGGTGAAGGAGGAGTCATGACGACCCAGCCAGTCCACTTCTATCAAATCGGCAGTTTCGCGGTCGGCAACCGTCTGGTGGACGACGCCGATCGGACCGTCCAGTCCAACGCCAATCGCACGAACTCGATTGACTCGGGTCATCGTGCCTGTCAGGGTTGTGGCGAGGCGCTCGGTGCGCGCTACGCGCTCGACGCCGCGATGCGCGCCACCGGCGGAAAGATCGTCGCCGTGAACGCAACCGGATGCTTGGAAGTGTTCTCGACGCCTTACCCCGAGACGTCCTGGAGGATTCCCTGGCTGCACTCACTTTTCGGGAACGCTCCGGCGGTAGCTACCGGCGTCGCTGCAGCGCTTCGGGTCAAGGGAAAGACTGACGTGCGAGTCGTCGGCCAGGCGGGTGACGGCGGCACGGTGGACATTGGCTTCGGATGTCTCTCAGGAATGTTCGAACGCAATGACGACGTCTTGTTTATCTGTTACGACAATGAGGGCTATATGAACACGGGCGTACAGCGCTCGGCGGCGACGCCGCCCGCGGCGCGCACCGCCACCACTGAAGCAGTTGGTCCCGAGCCCGGTAATTCGTTCGGACAGGGCAAGGACGTGCCGCGCATCGCCATGGCGCACGACATTCCCTACGTCGCAACCGCCACGGTGGCGGATCTGCACGACCTCGAACGCAAGGTGGAGCGCGCAATGTCGATGCGCGGCGCACGCTATCTGCACGTGTTCGTACCGTGCCCGCTCGGGTGGGGATCGGCGTCCAACGAGACGATCCACCTCGCCCGCCTGGCGAAGGAGACGGGGCTCTTCCCGGTCTTCGAGGCTGAGCACGGCGTCGTGACCAACGTGTCGACGATTCGTCACCAGGTCCCGGTGGAGGAGTACCTGAAGCTGCAGCGTCGTTACGCGCACCTCTTCGGCAAGAACCCCCGACCAGACATCATCGAGCGACTGCAACTGATCGCGGACCAGAACATCGCCCGCTACGGACTCGTTGTTGACGACGACGATTCAAAGGAGGTCACGGCCTGATGGAACGACCTTTTGCAATCACGCTCGACGTGGGTTCGAGCCGCTCGAACCACACCGGCTCGTGGCGCGTCGAGCGCCCGGTCTACGTCGACCGACTCCCGCCGTGCAACAACGCGTGCCCCGCGGGCGAGAATATTCAGGGCTGGCTCTACGAAGCCGAGTCCGGGAACTACGAAGGGGCGTGGAGGAAACTGGTCGAGGAGAACCCCCTTCCGGCGATCATGGGCCGGATCTGCTTCCACCCCTGCGAGACCGCTTGCAACCGGGTCCAGGTTGACGAAGCGGTGGGCATCAACGCGGTCGAGAGGTTCCTCGGGGACATCGCGATCGAGAAGGGCTGGACGATTCCCGAGGCCGGAGTCGACACCGGCAAACGGATCCTCGTCGTGGGGGCGGGGCCCGCAGGTCTCAGTGCCACCTACCACCTACGCCGGCTCGGACACCAGGTCCGTCTGGTCGATTCGTCTGCGCAACTTGGCGGGATGATGCGCTACGGCATCCCGGCGTACCGTCTGCCGCGCGCGATACTCGACGCGGAGATCGCGCGGATCATTGCGATGGGCGTCGAGGTCGAGCTCAACTACGTCGTGCACGATATCGACAAGGAGCGTAAGGCCGGAGGTTTCGATGCCGTCTTTCTCGCGGTCGGCGCCCAACTCGGACGGCGCGTCTCGATTCCCGCCGGTGACTCGTCGCGGGTCATCGACGCGGTGTCGTTCCTGCACCAGGTCGCCGATGACGATCCACCGCTGCTTGGGCGGCGCGTCGTTGTCTACGGTGGCGGCGACACGGCCTTTGACGCCGCGCGCACCGCGAAGCGTCTCGGGGCCACCGAAGCGGTCATTGTCTACCGACGTAACCGCGAACGTATGGGTGCCCACAGTGTGGAGCTCGAACAGGCCGAAGTCGAAGGTATCACCGTGCGCTGGCTCTCGACCGTCAACCGTTTCGAGAGCGAACAGATGGTGCTCGAGAAGATGCGACTGAACGCCGAGGGATTCCCCGAGCCGACCGGAGAGTACGAGGAGCTCGACGCCGACGCCCTCGTGCTCGCACTCGGACAGGATACGGATCTCTCGTTGCTCGACCAGGCGAAGGACGTGGTCGTGCGCAACGGCGTCGTTGAGGTCGAGGCGACGATGATGACCGGTGAGAACGGCGTGTTCGCGGGCGGCGATGTGGTTCCCACCGATCGCACCGCGACTATCGCGGTCGGACACGGCAAGCGCGCTGCCTTCGGCATCGATGCCTACGTGAACGGACGTGACGTTCCCGAAAAAGTCCGTCACGACCTCGCGACGTTCGAGCGACTCAACACTTGGTACTACGCCGACGCGCCGCGAACGAAGCGTCCCGAACTCGAACGTATCCGCCGACAGGGAACTTTTGACGAGGTGATTGGCGGTCTCACCGAGGAGAACGCCTTGTTCGAGGCCCGACGCTGTCTCTCGTGCGGCAACTGCTTCGAGTGCGACAACTGTTTCGGTGTCTGTCCCGACAATGCGGTGATCAAGCTCGGACCGTCCCAGCGCTACCAGTTCGACTACGACTTTTGCAAAGGGTGCGGGATCTGCGTGAAGGAATGCCCCTGCGGTGCCATAGAGATGGTGCCCGAGAAGATCTGATCTCCCAAGTGCGATGGCGGCGAGATTAGCCTCGTCGCTTCCTGAGCAGCCAGATCACGATTACCATGCCCGCCAACAAGAAGATCCAGCCGACATGATTTCTTGCGCTGCCCGTCGGTGACGTCCACAAGAGAAGTGCGGAAGCGAGGAGAACGACGAAACCAAGCAGACGCATGGGCTTGTTGTCGAACCTCGACCAGTACCTTCGCCATGCGCTCACGGGTCTTGTCCTCTATCGAGTGGTTGGTGTCTCACTGGAAATGGTAGGTCCGGCACGGTGAACGTCGAGTTGGGATCGTGTGTGGACTCGACAAGCGTCAGAGGCGACCGGCCTCTGGAATTGGCTCCAGGCCCGCGGTCCGTGATGACTGAATTATTTGGACGCGGTCGCTTCGCGCGCTGCGGGTGCGATCTCCGTCGCGAGCAGTTCAATGGTATGTGCGGTTTCGAGGTGGGGAAAGCTGCCGAGCCCGATCTCCATCTCAGAACTCTCGGGCGCGGATGAATTCGTCACCGCAACCCCTCAAGCCATACGACGAGATCGTTCAGTGCCCCGCGACTGATGGCGTGACCGCCCGCGTGTCGAATGGCCGTGGCGTCGGCCTTCGATTCGCCCGACACGTAGTCCCAGGTACGGTCCAGCAGTTCGCGCGGTATGACGGAGTCCTCGTTGCCCTGGATCACGAGCACCGGTACGCCGTCGAGCCGGTCGGGCGTCGTCGGTACTCCGGCGTCGAAGGGGAGTGTGCCGTAGAGAATCGCGGCACCCGCGAAGCGTGTCGGGTCCTGGAGCAGGAGGGCGCCCGCGAAGGCGGCACCACCGCTGAAGCCGACGAGGATGACTCGACGCGTGGACGGCGCGACTGAGTCGAGCCACGACCGGAGCCACGACGTGGTGAGCGACAACGATTCGGTGACGGGACGGCCGATGCCGCGGTTCGCGAACCAGGCGAAGCCACCCCCTTCGCTAAGTGGTGCGCGAACGGCCGCGTAAGCGAAGTCGCCAGGCAGATGTGCGGCGAGTGAGGAGATCTCGACTTCATTGGATCCGCGTCCGTGCAGCAGTACGACGAGCGGAGCGGTTGAGTCCTCTGCTCCGGACCAGGCAACAGTGGGCTTCTCCATGATGCTCATCGAGTCTCCTTCACTCTCCAGTATTACTAGTTGGCCGTTGCCCCGAGGAGGTGTCGGCCGAGGACCGAGGCGAGCGACTCGGCGTCGAGACGCATCTGGGCTGCGAGGTCAGTGAACTCATGAAGGGCCGGATTCTGACCGACGAGGGTGAACTCGCGCGCGACGATGCGAACGTCGAGTCTCCACACGTCTTCGAGGATGCGACGAATCCAGCCGGTGGAGTGGCCCCATCCCTCACGAGGAGTACCCGGTCCGTAAGCGCCGCTTCGAAGAACCTGCCTGACAGTTAGGGATGTTCTGACATTTTAGCGTTGGGGCGGTTCGCGCCAGAACGGCCCCGGCGTCGTGATGCGCTCCAGTTGGCTGGCGACGGTGCCAAAGCGTCCGTCGTCCTCGTGCCACGAATCAAAGGCCTCCTCGATCTCGTCGCGGGTTCGCGCGACGAAGTTCCACCACATCAGTATCTCGCCTTCGAACGGGACACCACCGAGAAGAATCGCACGCGTTCTTGAATCGGCATCGAGATCAATCTGGTCGTCGCCCTTGTTCAGGTAGCCCAGTTCGCCCGGAGCGAGTGGCTCTCCGTTGATCGTGAGTGAACCCTCCAGCACGATGAGCGCGTACTCGAAGTCCTCGCGAAGTGGCAGCGTCGCGCGCGTCGTTATGTCGAGATCGAGGCCGACGAGTGCCGTGTCGTGACGGGCTGGGCTCGCAACACCGAGAATTTCGCCCAGTAGCACGGTCGCGACCGTGTCACCCAGTTGGATCCTCGGTAGCTCGCCGTGGTGCTCGAAACTGGGTTCGTCGCGTCGGGTCGCGTCAGGCTGGGCGATCCATAACTGAATCCCCTGCAGTGTGCCGTCGTACTGGCCGGTCGCCTCCTCCGAATGCGAGACGCCCAGGCCAGCGGACATTAGGTTCAATTGCCCCGGCGTTATCAACTGTTCGGTGCCCAGACTGTCGTGGTGCAGTGCCTCGCCGTTGATGAGATAGGTGACCGTCTGCAATCCCGTGTGGGGGTGCGGTCCAATGTCGAGTCCGTGCTCCTTGGTGACTTTCGCCGGTCCCATGTGGTCCGCGAAGCACCACGCCCCAACTGTTCGATGACCTCGGCGCGGGAGAGCCCGCCGCACCGTGATAGAACCGACGAGCGCCTCACGGCTCGTTGAGACCTCTAATTCGGACACGATTCGAGGTTAGTCAGTGGATCCCTGCCACGTAACTGAGAAGCGTCACGCATTCGCGTCATCAGGGACCAACACGGGGAGTCGCTTTTGCACCCGGAAAGGCAGAAAAGCCCGGGCGGGGGGCCCGGGCTTTTCTGGGGGAGGCCAGACTTTGTTAAACGACGTCCGCCGGATCACCCTGGCGGTAGTGACGCACTCCGAGGAGAGTCAGAATGAGCATCAATAATGCGAGGGCGAACGAAGCAATGGCTGCGTAGAGGGCAATGACGCCGATGAATCCGAAGGCGTACGCGTTCAACAGAAGTCCGCGCAACGTGTCGCCGCGGAAGACGAGCTCCGTCTGGTTGGACAGCGGAGCAGCGGCGCTCAACTGGGCGTAGGTCTTGCCATTGGCGATGACCGCCGTGTCGACTCCGATGATGTCATTGGCAAAGACCTGAGCCTGCGATCCGGTGAGGACCTGCTGGCCGGCCAATGAAGTTTCGTGAGCCTTCACGAGGTCTTGGTAATCGTTCTGACCCTGCTTGGGGAAGAAGACCTTCTGTTCGAGTAGCTGCGACTTGACCTGGGAACTCGTAAAGCTGTAACCCACAATCAACCCACTGCCAGCTACCAGCAGCATCACTGTCAGCAATGCGCCGACATAGTTCAGTAGTAGGTCCAATGTTTTACGCCTCATGCGTAGTTCCTTTCGATTGCCACTGTTCCATTCTGGCGCCGCGCCTGAGAGACTTCTTAGGGGCAAAAGTCCTATTAGAAGTCCAGTATTTGGTCAATTTAGGAGTCGAGGGAGAGGCCCATTCTGGTGAGGTAGCCGAGGCCCATGACGGCCGCCTCACAGCCCACCTGTTCCAGTGCGTCGATGTCTTCGTCATCGCGAACCCCGCCAGCGGCGACAATCCTGAGGCCGCTCGAGCACACCTTGCGGTAGAGGGCGAGGTCCGGTCCGCGCATTGTCCCGTCGCGCTCGATGGCGGTTACGTGCAGGCGGGTGACGCCGGCTTCGATGCAGCGCTCGAGCGCCTGATCGACACTGAGTCCTGTGGAGGCGAGCCAACCTCGTACCTCGAGTTGACCGCCTCGAACATCGAATGCCACGAGCAACTTCTGACCCAGGGCGTCGACAAAGGCTTTCAGCGCCGAGGGCTCGTCCCAGACGGCGGTACCCACGATCACCCGCGACGCACCGGCGCTCAGGGCCTGCTCGGCGGCCTCTATTGTTCGGATGCCACCCGAGACCTGCAGCGGGATCGAACGAGAGAGATTGACGCACCGTCGCACGACGTCGCTGCGTAATGCGCCGTCGCGCGCCCCTTCGAGATCGACGATATGGATGAGTTCGGGCCACGTCGCGACGATGCGACCCATGAACTCCTCAATGGGTTGGTGAAAGATGACTCGGTCATAATCGCCCTGCTCGAGGCGAACGGCGTAGTCTCCTAGGAGATCGATTGCAGGAATAATTTGCATAGCAGCGTAGTAGCACGTTAGCATAGCGACATGACCAGTGGCAAGGTAGTTCCAGCGGACGCGCGAGCAGAAACCTCCGAGCGCTTCGACGAACTCGTCGAAGCCTTCGCGCGCCTGAAGGATGCCGCAATAGTGGCCGCGTTCCTGCGCGACCTCTGCACGACCACCGAGCTCGACGCGATGGGCCAACGCCTTCAGGTGGCCCGGCTCGTCGACGAGGCTGTGTCGTAC
Organism: Acidimicrobiaceae bacterium; assembly: GCA_003132165.1. Classification (GTDB taxonomy): domain Bacteria; phylum Actinomycetota; class Acidimicrobiia; order Acidimicrobiales; family RAAP-2; genus RAAP-2. The sequence goes on from PKWW01000045.1 coordinate 50,285, forward strand.
CAAGAGATTTCACGTCGCACCGGTGCATCAACCGCCACGGTGACTCGAGTGGCGCACTGGTTGCGTTACGGCGAAGGTGGTTACAAGGCAGTACTGAAACGAGGCCGTAAATGAATCGTCGCCTAACTATGGCGTTGCCATCCAAGGGTCGCCTGCGCGAACCTTCGTGGGCGTTGCTCGAGGCCAGTGGCGTCGCGCCCCAGGAGCCCGGGGAGCGGGTCCTGCAGGCTCACTGTCGCAACGCCGACATCGACCTGCTCTTCGTCCGTGCTGATGACGTGCCCGAGTACGTCCAGGACGGCGTCGTCGACTGCGGTATCACCGGACTCGACCTCGTCTACGAACGTGAGAGTGATGTCGAGGTATTGTTACGCCTCGGCTTCGGGACCTGTTCTTTGCAGGCGGCGGTGTCGATGGAAGATGATGCGACGAGCATCGACGACCTGGCGGGCCGTCGAATTGCAACGTCGCACCCGCGCATCGCCGCGAAGGTACTCGCCGAGCGCGGCATCAAGGCCGAACTTGTGCGGGTGGCGGGCTCCGTCGAGATTTCACCGCGGCTCGGTCTCGCGGACGCGATCATCGACCTCGTGTCGACAGGCTCGACGCTACGAACGAACGGACTGCGCTCTATTGGCGTTCTCTTCGAGTCCGAAGCCGTGCTCGTGGGCCGAAAGGGCTCAACGGACCACGTCGCGCGCCAGACCCTGACGATGGTGCTCGGTTCGGTGATCAATGCACGCGCGAACCGGTACCTGCTGTGCAATGTGAAGAAGGACCGCCTGAGCGAAGCGCTCGCGGTGCTGCCGACCACCGGATCACCTACGGTCATGGACCTCGCGACGCCTGGGGTCGTCGCAGTCCACGCTCTCGTCCCCGCGGCCGATATTTGGTCGCTACTGCCGAAATTGGAAGCCTGCGGTGCGAGTTCTATTCTCACATTGCCCGTCGAGCGGATGGTGCCATGAGTAAGCCAGTACAGACGGATCGAACGATCACGATCGAAGAAGTCGTCCAGGACGTGCGCGAGCGTGGTGACGCGGCGCTCGTCGAATGGTCTCAGCTCTTCGATGGCACGACCGCCGCGAAGCCCGAGCGGGCCGTCGCCTACGGCGACATACCGGTCGCGGCGATACTTGCGGCCGCCGAGTCGGTGCGCGTGTGGCACGCCGCCCAGCGTCCGGCAGACCTCATGATGGAGGTATCGCCCGGCGTGACACTCGAACGCCGCTGGACGCCGTTGCGCTCCGTGGGCATCTACGTTCCCAAGGGTCTGGTGTCGTCGCTCATCATGGGCGCGGTGCCCGCTCAGGTCGCAGGCGTCGAGCGCATTGTTGTCTGCACCCCGCCGAGTGGCGCGCCGGCGGTCGCCGCCGCGGCCGCGTTGCTCGGCATCGATGAGGTGTGGGCTATTGGTGGTGCGCAGGCGATCGCCGCGATGGCCTACGGCACCGAGTCGATCGCACCGGTCGACAAGATCTTCGGTCCCGGTGGCGGCGCGGTCAACACCGCCAAACTGCTCGTGAGCCGCGACGTCGCCATCGACCTGCCCGCGGGACCGAGCGAGATCGTGGTGGTCGCCGACGAGGGCGTCGATGAGGCGCTGATCCAGCAGGAGATCGCCGCTCAGATGGAGCATGGCCCGGATTCGCGCGGCTTTGTCGTGCGCGTGGGCGATGACCTGGAAGCGGCGCTCGCTGAAGTCGAGGGTTACGCCGCTGAGCACGTGGCGTTGCTGGGTGAGCGGGCCGAGTCACTCGCGGGGCGTATTCGTAACGCCGGCGCGGTCTTCGTGGGCCCCTATTCGCCGGTGCCCGCCGGGGACTACGCGACCGGTGCCAATCACGTTTTGCCGACGGGCGGCTGGTCGAAGTCGACGGGGGGGCTCGGTCTCGAGGCCTTCATGAAGACCGTGACCGTGCAGCGCGTCACGAAGGAGGGCCTCGAACGGCTTGCGCCGACGATTGAGGCCCTCGCCGAGCTCGAAGGCATGACCGCGCACAAGGCAACGGCCCGCCGATGAACAAGCCCGAAGCCCTAGACGCCTACCAGTGGCCACCCTCGAACGAGGAGATCGCCGCCAAGGTCGGCCTCGATCCCCGCCCCATCATCAGGTTCGATGGCAACGTTCCTCCGACCCCTCCTGCCAGTGCGCGCCCCGCGGCGCTCGCGAAGGCGCTCGCCGACATCAACGAGTACGACCGCGGACGCTACGAGCCGTTGCGTCAGGCCATCGCCAAGCACCACCAGGTGGGTCTTGATCAGATCTCGCTCGGTGCCGGCAGCGATGAGTTCATCGTGCTGCTCGCTCGTATCTTCGCCGAGGGCGGCACGGTCGCGACGGTGCCGGCGTTGTCGTACTCGATGTACCGCTACGCCGCGATCATGGCGGGTGCGACACTGATTGACGATCCCGCCAAGGCGGATCTCGTCTTCGTCTGTCGTCCGAACAATCCGACTGGCGAACTGCCCGATATCCCTGACGTTCCGGGACAGTTGATCATCGATGAGGCGTACGCGCAGTACGCCGGTGTCGACGCGTTGGACCGCGTGAACGATGGAGCGATCATCCTGCGCACGTTCTCCAAGGCCTTCGGTCTCGCCGGCGCCCGGGTGGGTTACGCCATCGCGACGCCCGAACTGACGGCCGTGATCACGTCTCGCCAAGCGCCGCTGTCGGTGTCGTCGCTCTCGGCGTCGCTGGCGCTCGCGGCGATCAGCACGCCCGTCGACGTGACGGTCCAGGTCGAAGAACGCGAGCGCATGGCTTGTGAACTGAGCGGACTCGGCCTCGTGCCGCTTCGCTCCTACACGAACTTCCTCTACATACCCATGGACGATCCTCAGGGCATCGTGGATCGGCTCATGCCGTACGGCGTGATGGTGCGCGCGTTCAAGGGTGGTCTTCGCATCAGTGTGCGCGACGAGCTGGACGACGATGTGCTGCTCGATGCCCTGCGCGCCGAACTGCGGGGCACGCCCATGCCCCCGGCCGCCATCCGACACCGTCGCGCAACGGCCGAGACGTTGCTGACCGTTCGGCTCCGTATTCCCGGACAGGGCCGCGTCTACGTGCACACTGGCGAGGGCTTCTACGATCACATGCTCCAACAACTGGCCTTTCACGGTGGGATGGATTTACGCCTCGAAGGCGTGGGCGACCCCGAGACCGGCGACCACCACACGGTCGAGGACATGATGCGGACATTCGGCGAGGCGCTCGACCAGGCCATGGGCGACCGACGCGGACTGACCCGCTACGGCGAGGCGCGGGTGCCGATGGATGAGGCACTGGCGCACGCGGTCGTTGACCTGTCGGGACGTGCGACCGCGAACATCTCGATCTCGCCTGACCCCGGGATGGCAGCCCACGCCTTCGAATCACTCGCCCAGACGGCGCGGATCACGCTGCACGTCACCGCGTCTGGTGCGAATGCGCACCACGTCGCAGAGGCGTCCTTCAAGGCGGTGGGCCGGGCCCTCGCCCAGGCGCTGACCCGCGACGGCTCGCTCGTGAGGTCCACGAAGGGCTCGCTGTGACCGACGTTATTGTCGTCGACTACGGCGCGGGCAACACACGCTCGGTGCGAGCCGCGTTGGCTCACTTGGGCAAGTCCAGCGAGGTGAGTTCCGACCCCGGCAAGATTGCGGGTGCACCCTACGTGATTCTGCCCGGCGTCGGGTCCGCTCGAAGCGCGATGGATCATTTGAACGAGACCAGCGCCGCCGCGGCGTTGCGCGACCGCTTCGCGGATGGCGGTGCGATACTCGGAATCTGTCTCGGGATGCAGTTGTCGCTCGAGATGAGCGAGGAGGACGGCGGCGTTGAAGGACTCGGATTGCTCTTGGGCGAGGTCGTACGGCTGCACGCCGATAGGATTCCCCGGCTCGGCTGGGCCATCGTTGAGCCGTGGGGCGACGCCTATTACTTCGCGCACTCCTACGCGGCCCAGTCACCTGATTCCATCGCCACGTCCGACGCTATCTGCGCCGCGGTGCAGCGCGGCCCCTTCCTCGGCGTCCAGTTCCACCCTGAAAAGAGTGGCGACTCGGGTCTTGACTTTCTGGAACAATGCCTTTCCCGCGCCTGATCCCCTGCCTCGACGTCGCAAACGGGCGCGTTGTGAAGGGCGTGAGTTTCGTGGGTCTGCGCGATGTGGGCGACCCGGTCGAACTCGCGAGCTTTTACAGCGACGGTGGCGCGGACGAACTGGTCCTTCTCGACATCACCGCTACGCCGGACGACACTCAGACGATGACCTCGATCGTGGCCCAGGTGGCCGACGTCTTGGAGATACCGTTCACCGTCGGGGGCGGTGTGCGCAGCGTCGCCGACGCGTCGCGCATCATCGAGTCCGGAGCGGACCGAGTCTCGCTCAACTCCGCCGCGCTCGCGAGTCCCTGGCTGATCACGGCCATCGCCGATCGTTACGGTAGCCAGGCGGTCGTGGTCGCCATCGACGCCGGCGAGGGCGTCGTGCACACCCACGGTGGACGCGTCGCGACGACGACGCCGACGCTTGAATGGGCGGTCGAGGCCTGCGAACGCGGCGCGGGAGAGATACTGCTCACCTCGATCCGCCAGGACGGCAAGCGCACGGGTTTCGACCTGGAACTTACGTCAGCGGTGCGAAGCGCCGTGACGATTCCGGTCATCGCGTCGGGCGGCGCCGGCTCGGCCCAACACGTGGCCGACGCGCTACGAGTGACCGACGCGGCGTTGATCGCATCGATCGTGCACGAGAATCCGACGGGCCTGCCGGGCCTGCGCCGTGAGATTGAGAATCTGGGTATTCAACTTCGACCACTAAAGGAGCGAGCATGAGCGAAGAACTCCTTGCCGCAATTGTCCAAGATGACGCCACCGGGCGGGTCTTAATGCTTGGCTGGATGGACGAGGAGGCGTTGAGCCTCACCCGTTCGACCGGCTTCGTGCACTTCTTCTCGAGGTCGCGACAGAAGCTGTGGCGCAAGGGCGAGAGTTCGGGGAATACCTTGCGCGTCGTCGAGGTCGTGCTTGACTGCGATGAGGACGCGGTGCTGGTGCGCGCGAACGCGGACGGACCCACGTGCCACGACGGGTCGACTTCATGCTTCACGCCATGGTTGTGGCGAAAGATCCTCCAACGCGAACAGGAGGACGCCGAGGGTTCCTACGTGGCGTCGTCGCTTCGAAAAGGGACATCCTTCACGGCGCGAAAGGTCGGCGAAGAAGCGATCGAGGTGGTCGTCGCCGCCCTGGGCGAGACCGACGAGCGGGTCATCAGCGAGGCGGCGGACCTCTGGTTCCACACGCTGCTGCTGTTGCGCAGCCGCGGGCTCGACCCAGCCGCACTCGAAGACGAACTGCGCCGCCGCGAACGCTGAGCGCATTCTCGAAACCTCTAAAGTCTGTACAAGGGCGTGTCGCCCGCTATCGAATTCAATGCACCAAGGGGCGTCGAGACAATGTTCGCTGGTTCGGTCTCTTCAGGGGTAGTCATTCTCGTCGTCGCAGTATTCCTCGCGTCCTGTGTCGAGATGGTCGAGGCACTGACGATAGTGCTGGCGGTGGGCCATACCAGGGGCTGGCGCTCGGCCCTCGAGGGTTCGGCGGTAGCGCTCGTCACGCTCGCAGTTCTGGTCGTCGTCTTCGGCCCGGCGATCGTGCGCGTGCCCACCGGCACACTGCACCTCGTGATCGGCGCGATCCTTTTGATCTTCGGCATGCAGTGGCTGCGAAAGGCGATTCTTCGCTCGAGTGGATTGAAGGCAATGCACGATGAGGACGCCATTTATCAAAAGCTGGTGAGCGAACTGAAGGCGGCCGGCACGCCGGTGAAGCGAGACCGTCTGGCCTTTGTCGTGGCGTTCAAGGGTGTCTTTCTCGAGGGGCTCGAGGTCGTCATCCTGGTTATAACTCTCGGCACCTCCGATCATCGGGTCTTGCTCGCGTCGATGAGTGCGCTGGTCGCGGTGGTGATGGTCGGCGTCGTCGGGGTGATCGTCGCAAAGCAGCTCTCCAAGGTCCCAGAAAACGCCATGAAGATGAGCGTCGGGGTGCTGCTCGTCAGTTACGGCTCCTTCTGGACAGGCGAGGGCCTGAAGGTCCACTGGCCCGGGAGTGATGCCATGCTGCTCGTCTTCGCAGTGCTCTACGCGGCGGTCACGTGGCTGCTCGTCGCAATGATCCGTCGCAATGAGACCGCGCTTGCCGAGAGGTTGGCGCCGTGAGCGGAACTCGTTCCTCGTGGCCAGTCCGTCTCATCAAGGGTTTCGCCATGTTCTGGTGGGACTTCCTGATCGGGGACACGCCGGAGTTGTTCGTTGCGGCTCTGGGCATAATCGGCGTCGTGGCACTCCTACGCATCGTGTTGCAGTGGAACGGCGCGGCGGTCGTGGTCCTGCCGCTGCTCTGCATCGGCGCGTTGACGGTCTCGGTTCGTCGAGCGCAGGGCGCGACTCGAAAGAAGTGACTAGGCGCTCGGCACTTCGTAGGCGGTCATAGAGAGTGAACCCATTTCGTAACCGTCGACGAGCGTGCGAGCCGGCACACCGGCCGCGGCGGAAAGGCCTGCGATGTAGGCCAGGGGCAGGAAGTGATCGGGCGTTGGCGACGCCAGGCGGAAGTCGGGGTGGCTGGTCGCCGTCGCGAGACGCGATGCGTCGCTCGTCATGATCGAGCGCATGTCATCGTCGAAGCGGTGCGCCCAGTCTGTTCCTTCGCCCGGCTTGTTCCAGTCGACCATCCGCAAGTTGTGCACGACGTTGCCGCTACCGAGGATGAGGACCCCTTCCTCTCGGAGCGAGTGGAGCTGAGCGCCGAGGTTGAAGTGGTAGTCGAACGGCAAATCGGCGTTGATTGAAAGTTGCAGTACCGGCACGTCGGCCTTGGGGAACATGTGCACGAGTACCGACCACGTACCGTGATCTATGCCCCAGCTGTCCTCGTCGAGTCCGACGTACGTGGGCTTCACGACGTCGACGATACGTTCGGCGACTGCGGGATCGCCGGGCGCCGGGTATTGCACATCGAACAGCGCCTGGGGAAACCCGTAGAAGTCGTGGATGGTGCGCGGCACACTCATCGCGGTGATCGCGGTGATGTTCACGTACCAGTGCGCGGACACGACCAGAATCGCCTTGGGCTTCTCCATGGAGGCGCCAAACTGGCTCCAGGCGTCCGTGTACTTGTTGTGTTCGATCGCGTTCATTGGGTTTCCGTGACCAACGAACGCGGCTGGCAGCAGGGATGACATCGTCGTCTCACTTCAATCGCGTTAGGACAACAGCGTACCGGCGCGGGGACAAAGGCTTTCGGGCGAGAGTTGGAAAATCCTACAGATAGTGGGGTGGGACTTCGTGATTCTCTCGACGAATCCTCCTAATCTCGTCCTTGAGCCTCGCCACTTCCTCACGTAACTGGGCGACCATGTGCTCGAGCTCCTCGTTCGTGTGTTCGGGCGTGCTCACCCGACAAGGTTCGCACACCGCCGTGGGGGTTGTTGGTGAAAATAAGAAAATTGGTCGTTTCAGCGGCGAAGGTCCTCGCTCACGGGATCAGTTTTCGTTATCTTGAGTGTGTCCGTCCCAAAGTGGTGCCGGACAAGGGGGAAGTATGTCATCCAGTCATTTGGAAACCCACGACGGCGATCGTCTCGCCGCACTGGGCTACCGCCAGGAACTGTCGAGGGTGTTGTCACTCTTCGACAACTTCTCGGTTGCGTTTAGCTACTTGAGTCCGATGGTGGGTATCTACTCGCTGTACGTGATCGGACTCGGGGCCGGAGGACCACGTTACATCTGGACCATCCCGATCGTGGTGGGGCTCATGACGCTGGTCGCGCTGGTCTTTGGTGAGTTGTCGAGCGAGTATCCGCTCTCGGGAGCTCTCTACCAGTACGGCAAGTACAACGTGGGGCCACGCTACGGGTGGTTCGTCGGTTGGATCTACGGTTTCGCACTTCTGGCGACTGTTGCGTCGGTTGACTCGGGCATCGTGACCTACGTTGCGACGCTCATGAACATTTGGTTCAAGACCGACCTGAATCCCGCGAACCATGTGACGATCTTCGTCATCACGGGTTCGGTGATCCTGTTGTCGGCGATCCTCAACTCGGTTGGCGCCAAGCTCATGGGCCGCGTCGCGCGTCTCGGCGTGTACGTCGAGACAATCGGCACCTTCGGTGTGTTCATCGCACTCGCGATTCACGGGTTTCACCAGGGCTTCGGCTACACGTTCACGACCCAGGGCGTTCAGAACGTCGCGCACAACCCGTTCGGTGTCAACTTCGGTGGTCATTGGTGGACCGGTGCCGCACTCGTCGCGGTGCTCGCGAACGTTTACATTTTCTTCGGATTCGAGTCCGCCGGTGACATCTCCGAGGAGACCGTCGACGCGGCGAGGCAGGTTCCAAAGGCCATGCGTAATGCGCTGCTCTACGGTGGCATCGCCTCATTTGTACTGGTGCTCGGTCTCCTGCTCGCGACACCCAAGTCCGGGATCGGCACCGTCATCGCCGGCGGCATCCCGGTCATACTCGGCGCGCTGCCGAGTTGGCTTCAGGACTTCTTCCTCGTGATGGTCATCATCGCGTTCTTCAGCTGCGGTACTGCCGTGCAGGGAGCGGGTGCGCGTGTTGCGTTCGCACTTGCGAGAGATGGTGCCTTGCCGGCGAGCAAATCGCTGAAGAAGGTCTCCGCGCGTCACAAGACGCCAATGAACGCGATAGCAGTGGGAACAATCATCCCGTTCTTGTTCCTCGTCCTGGTGCTCGTGAACCCGGCCAAGCCCGTTCACATCCTGTGGTTCACGTACCCCGCGCACATCAACGCGCTGTATGCGCTGGTGTCGTTCGCCACGTCGGGCATCTATCTGTCGTTCTTCCTGACGGTGCTCGGCGCGTTGATCGCGCGGACCCGAGGTTGGAAGCCCGGCGGATCGTTCACCCTCGGTAAGTGGGGGGTGCCGGTGTCGATCGGTGGCGCGGTGTACCTGCTGTTCATGCTGATCAACATCGTGTGGCCGAGCTCGTTGTCGAGCGGGCGTGGTTATCTGTTCAACTACGGCTGGGTCACATTGCTCGTGATGCTGCTGATCGTCGTGGTGGGTGCTCTCTACGAGGGCATCGCGCGACCTGACAAGAAGGTCTCGCTCCACAGCACTGATAAGTAGCCCAAGCGAAACGCCCCCGGCTCAATCGCAGAGTCGGGGGCGTTTCGCTATTGGTGGGCGAGCGAGTGGAGGTAGCCCTTCAAGGCAATCTTGCCCTCGGTGATGAACTCATCTGCGAGCTCGTCGGTCTCCTGACTGACGTCAAGGACGGTCGCGGTGATCTCGATGAGAAGGCGTGCGGCGGCCCGAGCTCGCTCGCGGCTCATGTTTGAGAAGCGCTCGTGAAGCAAGACAGAGAAGAAGTCCAGGTACTCCTCGTTCTCCTTGCGGTCGATCTCCACCAGTTCGGGTACTGCTCGAAAGGCCCGTCGAAGTTGGGTAGTCGCGGGGTGATCGCTGCGTAGCTCGAGCATCAGGTTGAAGATGTCCTCGGCCCACTGGTCAAGGTCATCCGCGTGCTCGATCTCGCGCAGTTTTTCGAGCACGTGGGCCATCCGGCGCTGCTGATCGATGCGGAACAGTTCGACGAGGATGGCCGTCTTGTCGGGGAAGTAGTGGTACACGGTACCGATGTTGACGCCCGCGCGCTCGGCGACGATGTTCGTGTTGAGTCCCTGGACACCACGCTCGACGATGACGTCGGTCGATGCCGCGAGGATGCTGGAGAAGGTGGCGATGGATCGGGCCTGTGACGGGCGCTTGAGTCCGCTTCGTCGTCCGGAGGTGACTTCGGTCATCCTCCTAGTATTCAACATCAGGGACTCAGAAATTGAACTCCGATGATTCGCTACATCAGATGTGACATCTGAAGCAGTTTCTGTTGTCCGGCGTCATCTTGCGAGCCCGTGAAATAACGACGCTGGACGCCAATTGCCCTTTCGGCGAACCGGTGACGCGTTCGGTTAGGTAAGGATCAGGGGAAGAGTCCGCGAAGCTCGGTGGCTTCGGCAATCCGTTCGACGCCGACGACGAGGGCCGTATCGCGAAGCGGAACGCCCAATTGCGTGTGCCTGGTCCAAATGTGGTTGAACGCTTCGTGCATTGTCTTCTCGAGACGCTGCTGGAAGAGTTCGGTTTCCCACATGAAGCCCTGGAGATCCTGGGCCCATTCGAAGTACGACGCCACGACGCCACCGGCATTGGCGAGCACGTCGGGGATCACGGGGATATTGCGGCTCGCGAGCACGGCCGCACCCTCACCGGTCGTCGGACCGTTCGCCGCTTCGACCATGATCGAGGCGGCCATTTCTTCGGCGACCTTCTCGGTGATCACACCGCCGAGGGCGGCGGGAATTGCGATGTCACTCGGAATGGTGAACAGCAGGTCCGAGGGGACGTTGTCCGCGCCGGGGTAGCCCACGACGGTGCCCGCCTCAGCGAAGTGCTTCGCCAGGGTCAGGTGATTGATGCCCCCTGGAACGTGAATCGCGCCCTTCACGTCAGCGATGCCGACGATTTTCATGCCACGGTCGCTCAGCAACTTCACGAGTGGCGCGCCAACCTTGCCGTAGCCCTGGACGACGACGCGTTGCTCGTTGGACATTCGGCCCATGCGCTGCAGGAGAGCGGCCGTGCAGATAGTGACGCCCAGCGAGGTCGCGCCTGCGTGCCCCGACGTGCCACCGATGGCGAGCGGCTTACCGGTCACGACGCCGGGCGTGTTGTGGCCACGCAGCATCGAGACGGTGTCCATGATCCAACTCATCACCTGGGTGTCGGTATTGATATCGGGAGCGGGGATGTCGCGGTCGGGCCCGATGATCGGAGCGATTGAGAATGCGTAGCGTCGGGTCAGCCGTTCGAGTTCACCGCGCGACAGTGTGGTCGGGTCGACCCTGACGCCACCCTTGGCGCCGCCGTAGGGAATGTTCACGACTGCGCACTTGATCGACATGTCGGCACTCAGTGCCGCAATCTCGTCCTCGTTCACGCTCTGGTGAAAACGGATACCACCCTTGCCGGGCCCCCGTGAGGTGTCGTGCTGAATCCGCCAGCCGGTGTACATCTCGACGTCGCCCGAGTCCATCCGCACGGGCACGGCCACTTCAAGCACCCGCTCGGGGGTGATGATCCGCTTGATCATGCCTTCGTTGAGGCCGAGCAATTGCCCGGCGGTTTCGATGAGTGAGGAGACGCGCAGCCAAGGATTGAAATCCTCGGCCGGTGCCTCGTTCGGACGCGTGACCACGTTGTCACCAGCCTTTGAACTAGATGGAAGCCACGTTGCTCCCACTACCAGCGTACGACAGTCCTGGCGCGCTGGCGCACCTCCTAAAGGCCCTTCCGATACTGTTCATAAAATGCTTGATTGCGAAAGGCTCTAATGAAGATTTCCACCATGCTCAGTTATTCCGGAGGTTTCAAGCAAGCCGCCAATCAGGTCGTCGAAATGGAGAAGGCGGGGCTCGATCTCGTGTGGGTCGCCGAGGCCTATGGCTTCGACAGCCCCTCACTCATGGGCTACCTCGCGGCGCTGACCTCGAAGGTGGAGATCGGTGCGGCGATCCTGCCCATCTACACGCGCACTCCCACGTTGATCGCCATGACGGCGGCGGGAATCGACGCTCTCTCCGACGGTCGTTTCAACCTCGGGCTCGGCGCGTCGGGCCCCCAGGTCATCGAGGGTTTCCACGGCGTGCCGTACACGAACCCGCTGGGGCGTACCCGTGAAATTGTCGAGATCTGTCGTGACGTCTGGAAGCGCGAGGCGCCCCTCGTGCACCAGGGCAAGAACTTCACCTTGCCGCTGCCTCCCGAGCAGGGTACCGGGCTCGGTAAGCCGCTCAAGATCATCGCGCACCCGTTGCGCAGCGAGATTCCGGTTTGGATCGCGTCGCTCGGCGAGAAGAACGTGCAGCTCACCGCTGAGATCGCCGACGGCTGGATCCCCATCCTTTTCATTCCCGAGCGCGCCAATGACGTCTGGGGCGCGCCGATCGCCGCGGGCAAGGCCAAGCGCGATCCGTCGCTCGGCGAGATGATGATCACGGCCGGTGGCCTACTCGCTATCGGTGAGGATGCCGACACCATTGGATTTCGTGAACTGCAGCGCTCGATGGTCGCCCTGTACGTGGGTGGCATGGGCGCCAAGGGCAAGAACTTCTACAACGAACTGGCGATACGCTACGGGTACGAGAAGGAGGCTGAGGTCATCCAGGACCTCTATCTCGCGGGCAAGAAGAAGGAAGCTGAGGCGGCGGTGCCGTCGGAGTTCCTCGAACTGACCACACTCTGCGGGCCCAGAGGCTACGTGAAAGAGCGCATCGCCGCTTTCAAAGCCGCGGGCGTCACGCACCTCCAGGTGCACCCGATCCCTCAGGGCGGCCAAACGGCGGCCTCGTTGATCGAGACGGTCAAGGACTTGCTCTAGGAGCTAGTCATCCTCATCGCGGGTGGCGTCGCGACCACCCGAGGCGAGCCACGCTTCGTACATCGCGGCGTAGGAACCACCGCTCGCGAGTAGGTCTTTTGGCGTGCCCACCTCGACGATGCCGCCCTTGTCGATCACCACGATGCGGTCAGCCCGCTGGGCGGTGGTGAGCCGGTGCGCGATGAGGATCGCCGAGCGGCCCTCCAGTAGGCGGTCGAGCGCACGTTCGATGACGGTTTCGCTCTGCAGGTCGAGCGACGAGGTCGCCTCGTCGAGGATAAGAACGCGTGGCCGGGCGAGGAAAGCTCGTGCCAGGGCGAGCAGTTGACGTTCACCCGCGGACAACGTCTGGCCCCGCTCGTGGACGATCGTGTCCAAGCCCTGGGGAAGTCGCTCGATCAGGTCGCGCAGTCCCACGACGTCGATCGCCTCTTCGATCTCGTCGTCAGTGATGTTGGTTCGTCCGAAACCCAGGTTGGTGCGAATCGAACCCGCGAAGAGGAATGCTTCCTGTGGCACGACGCCGAGCTGAGATCGCAGCGAGCGCAAGGTCACGGTACGTATGTCCACGCCGTCGAGCAACACGCGCCCCGAAGTCGGGTCGTAGAAGCGGTTGGCAAGTTTGGCCATTGTCGACTTGCCGGCCCCCGTCGGACCAACGAAGGCGACGGATTCGCCTGGCGCGATCTCCAGGTTGACATCGTGCAGAACGAGATTGTCCTCGTTGTAGCCGAAGCTGACGTGCTCGAAGGTGATTCGTCCCTCGATGGTCGGTAGAGTCGCGGCGCCCTCGACCTCGTCAACGGACGGCGGGGTCTGCAGCAGTTCGCGTAGGCGGATGACTGACGAGCGACCCTGCTGGAGCGAGTTGTATTGCTGGACGAGCAACTGGATCGGCTGGAAGAAGCGATTGAGATACAAGAAGAAGGCAATCAGCGCGCCCACGCTCAACTTGTGCTCGATGACCATGTGCCCGCCGATGCCGAGCAGCAGGCCGGTACCAAGGATGCCGATCATGTTGGTAGAGGGACCGTAGATGGCGTTCACCCGGCCGGTGTACAAGTTGGCGTCGCGGTAGGCGCCGACTACGTGGCGGTGGTTGGTGATGTTGCGCTTTTGTCGGTTGTTCGCGGTGACGACGCGAATGCCGTAGAGCGACTCGGAGAGGTCGGCGAGCACGTTGGCGATCCGGTCGCGGCTCAGCAGATAACCCTTCTCCGACGCGTGGTGGAACCAAATCGAAAAGGCGAAGAGCACCGGCACGATGAGCAGGATCGTCCACGTCGCGAGAGCGACGTTGGTGGTGAAGAGGATGATCGTGATGACGATCATGGTGAGGCCCTGCAGGGCGAAGGAGCTGATGCCGTCCTGAATCAACTGCTGGAGGTTCTCGACGTCGCTCGTCATGCGGCTCATCAGGACGCCAGCCTTCTCGTCGGTGAAGAAGTCGAGGCTGAGGCGTTGGAAGTGGACGAAGACCCGGATACGCAGATCGTGCATGACCCGCGACGCGAGCTTGCCGGTCACGCTCACCTGGATGCGCTGGAATATCGAGCTCAGCAGTGCGAGCACCAGGTAGAGGCCGCCACAGACGGCGATCACCTTTAGCGAACGGTGTCCGGGACTCATGCCGTTGTTGATCGCGTACTCGGTCAGTTTCGGTCCGGCTTGCAGCACCAGACTGATGATGATCACGAGCAGGCTGCCGTTCACGACGTACCCGGGGTAGGCCCCGAGCATCTTGGGCAGCGTCAGACGTCGGCGCTCTTTGGCGCTCGGACGTTGCTGAAACTTGATATCCGAGGGCTCGTGAGTGGGTTCGGTGGCGAGCAGCTTCGTCGCCTCGTCCATGAGTTCGCTAGGAATACCGCCAAAGGGTAGACCGGTGTTGGATGACGAGCCGAACATTTGGCCGCCACCCCCACCCCCGCCACCCCACCCCCCGCCCCAGGCCATTACTCGTCGCCTGACGTGGTTTGGGCGAGGACTTCGGCGTAGAGGGGCGAGTTCGCGAGGAGTTCCTCGTGGGTGCCGGTCGTGATCACCCGACCCTCGTCGAGCAGGATCACCCGGCTCGCGAGGGCGATGGTGGAGATGCGGTGGGCAATGACGATGGTCGTGCGCTGGCGCAGCAACTGACCGAGCGCTTCGTAGATGCCGGCTTCGACGTGCACGTCGATGGCGCTTGTCGCATCGTCCAGGATGAGGATCGGGGGATTCACAAGTAGCGTCCTCGCAATGGCGATTCGCTGACGCTGGCCGCCTGACAGGGTGTAACCGCGCTCGCCCACGACGGTCTCGTAGCGCTCGGGCAGGCGGACGATGAATTCATGGGCGTTGGCGGCCTTCGCCGCCGCCTCGATGTCGTCAAAGTCGGCGTCGGGCATGCCGTAGGCGATGTTGTCGCGGATGGAGATCGAGAAAAGGAAGGGCTCGTCGAGCACTACGCCCACGTTCGAGCGCAGCGATGGCAGGGTCACGTCACGGACGTCGTGGCCGTCGATACAAACCGAGCCGTCGCTCACGTCATAGAAGCGGGTGACGAGGCGCGCGATAGTGGATTTGCCCGAACCGGTGCGTCCCACGATGGCGACGGTCTCGCCGGCCTTGATGTGGGCATCGAAGTCGGTGAGGATCTCGGCGCCGTTGGCGTATTCGAAGCGGACGTGGTTGAAGTCGATCGAACCTGCGACGTCGACGAGGTCGAAGGCGCCGGGTCGCTCAATGATGTCGGGACTCTCGTCGAGAATCTCGAAAATCCGCTCGGCGCTGGCCTTGGCGCGTTGGCCCATCATCACCAACTGGCCGAGCATCATGAAGGGCGCCTGGAGCATCAGGAGATACGCGTTGAAGGCGAGGATCGCACCGATGCCGAGGTGACCGTCGAGCACCATCCACCCGCCGAAGAAGAGTACGAGGGCCAAGCCGACCTGAGGAAGATTCTGCACCCACGGCGACCAGAGGCCGCGGATCTGCGCGTCCTTTATATACGCCCACGCCACTCGCTCGGCGGCATCGGCCAGACGGTTGACCTCAGCTTCCTCCTGAGCGAAGGACTTGACTACCCGCACGCCGTTGATATTCTCATCGACGATGGTCGCGACGTCGGCGAGGCGGGCTTGGGTAATCCACGAAATTGGGAAGAGCACGCGGCGCATACGGATGCCTACGAAGTAGAGAATCGGCATGATGGTCATGGCAATCAACGCGAGCGGAGCGTTTATCTTGAGCATGAAACCGAAAGCGATCACGCCGATCGAACATTGAACGAGGATGAGCGGAGCGAATGTGGAGTACATCTGCACGCTGCGGATGTCGCTGTTGGCCCGACTGATGAGTTGGCCCGACTGCACGCGGTCATAGAAACTGAACGACAGCCACGACAGGTGTTCGTAGATCAACGAGCGTAGGTCCGCCTCGACGTTATAGGCGGTGTAGAAGACGTACTGGCGTGAAATGATGCCCGTCACCCCGGCGAGGACCCCGACAATAAGGATGTGGATCACGTCGGTGTGCAGCGCGCTCGAGTGCTTGACGAGTCCGTGGTCAATGGCGCCATTCAACATGTTGGGCACGAGCGTTTGGAAGACCAGGCTCACGAATGAGAGCCCGATTGCGGTGAAGAACGTCAGTCGGTGCGAGGCGATGATTGGCAGGATTCGTCGCCACCAGGTGAGGTTGCGGTCGTGAGAGATTTCGGCCCGCGGCCCCGGGTACTTCGAGCGGACGCCACCTAACGGATTCGCATTTCCCTGCTCTCGAACCCGCGCGGAGCGGGTGGAGAGGGAAGAAGCCATTGGTCAATCGTACCGGCGGCGCGAAAAGAAACGGTGCGGTCTGGTCGCTTCAGTCTCCCACGGCTCAAAGAGACGGCGTAGTCTGACAATCGTGCCTACACCGCTTATCGTCAATCACCCGATAGTTGCCGACAAGATCCGCCAACTGCGTGACGCGACGACATCGAATGCCGACTTTCTGCGCCTCGCGGGCGAGATTTCGAGATTCGTCGCCTACGAGGCGTTTCGCGATATGCCGGTCACCGCGACCACAGTCGACACGCCCGTCGTCAAGGGTGCGCCGGCGGTGCGCATCGACAAGCAGTTCGTCATCGTGCCAATCCTTCGCGCCGGACTCGGCATGACGCCCGCAGTCCAGGAGGTGCTCCCTCGACACCGCGTGTGCCTGGTGGGACTTCGCAGGAATGAAGAGACCCTGCAACCCGACGTCTACCTCGACGGTCTACCCGAGGAACTGGAAAAGGCCCCGGTGGTCTTATGCGATCCGATGCTCGCTACGGGCGGCTCACTCGTCTGCGTGCTCGACATGCTGCGTAACCGCGACGCCGGTGAGATCACCGTGCTGTGCTTGATTGCGGCCCAACCGGGTATCGATTTCGTCGCCGCGCACCACCCCGACGTGCAGATCGTCGCCGCCGCACTCGACGCCGAGCTGACGTCGATTGGTTACATAACGCCCGGACTCGGCGACGCGGGCGACCGTCTGTTCGGACCACCCGTTCGCTAGATCTAGAGACCGATGTCCTCGTGCCACAACTCGGGGTGTTCGTGAATGAACGTTGCGAGGATCTCAGTGCACGCCACGTCGTCCAGTACGATGATTTCGACACCCAACTCCTTCAGCCAGTCGTGGCCGCCATGAAAGTTCTTCGCCTCGCCAATGACGACGGCGCCAATGTTGAATTGTCGAACGAGACCCGAGCAGTACCAGCACGGTGACAACGTCGTCACCATGACGGTGTCGGGGTAGTCGCGACGACGGCCAGCGCGTCGAAAGGCATCAGTCTCGGCGTGCACCGAGGCGTCGTCCTCCTGCACGCGACGATTGTGTCCTGACCCGAGTAATTGTCCTTCGCGAGTGAACAATGCGGCGCCGATGGGAATGCCGCCTTCCTCGAGACCCTTTGCCGCTTCGGCGTAGGCGGTGGCGAGCATCGTGCGCGCGAGGTTCGTGTCGAGGGGCGTCTGGGGCGAGCTCATGGAATAAGTATGCTCGAACGTCGTGGGCGAACGACGATATTCAGTTGCGATCGGCACGCAGCGCGTGGAACTCCCGGTAGTCTCGCTGAGTGACCAGCTGGCGCTCGCGCTGCTCATCACCGTTGATATGGGCGTCGAGTTCATGTCCCAGGCGGGCCTCGAACTCGCAGACATCCTGCGTCCCTACGACGTCGACATCGTCGCTACCGTGGCGACGATGGGCATTCCACTCGCGGTCGAGGTGACGCGCCACCTCGGACTCGACCAGTACGTCATCCTGCACAAGACGCCCAAGATCCATCTGGCCGATGCGGTGGCCGAGCCGGTGCGCTCGATAACGACCGACGCCGATCAGCGTCTGCTGTTCGACCGCGCGCGCATCAAGGACGTCCAGGGCAAGCGCGTCGCCATTGTCGACGACGTGATCTCGACGGGCGCCTCGACGGGCGCCGCCCTGCGCCTTCTGCGCGGCGTGGGCGCCAACATCGTCGCCATCGGAACCCTGGTCACCGAAGCCTCGCTCTGGCGTAACGCTCTGGGCGACGATGCATTGATGGTGCGGGCGCTCGGTTCAATTCCGGTCTTCCGCCCCGATGGTGCGGGCGGCCTGGTCGAGGACTGGGTCGGTTAGGCATTCCTGACAGCAGACGTCAGTCGCCGACCTGCCCGACGAGTTGCTTTAACTTCCTCGAAAGAATTTTCGTATGCGGGTCTTCAGATTCGGGTTGACGTAGTACGTGTCACGCTCGGCTTCGGTCATGGCGTCGTAGCGGGCGTCTTCGGCGGTGTCGATCCTGTCGACGTTCAGTTCCGAGAGTGAGTGGTCGTTACGGGGGTGTTTTGGGGTCTGCCGAGTGGTTCCACGTGCTCGGAAGATATTGAAGATCTGCATGGCACCTCGCTTTGTCCCGACGCTACTCGTCCAATAACAAAGNNCTTTGTTATTGGACGAGTAGCGGAACTAAAGGTTTGGCTCGAGTTCCTTCTGTTGCTTGACCTGCTTCGCGACTTGACCGGTCATCTTCTCCAAGATCAAGTACACGAGCGCCGCGACAATGATGCCCGCGGGCACCGAAAAGTCCGCTCCGCTGTAGTGGTTCGAGATCGGCGTCATCCAGTGCAGCGGAAAGTTGTAACTGGGCGCCTTCGAGAAGCACAGCGTGGAACAGACCAAGCCCACCACGAAAGCAACGATGGAACTCCAATTTATTCCCGACCTGCCCGTGTAGTAGATGCTCGAGGAGTCCGTCCTCTGCAGTTCGGCGGCGTTGTAGCGGAACTTTCGCACGATCCAGTCGGCGATGAGGATACCGAACCAAGGCGCGATCCAGACGATGATGACGGCTACGAATTCTCCCATGTAGAGATTGAAGGTCGACTGGAACACGGCCCAGAGCGTCAACAACCCCGCGAGGATTGAGTCCATGACGACCGCCTGGTACCTCTTCAGTCGGAAGCCCAATGCTTGGAGGGACACGCCCGACGAATACAGGTCGAGAGAGTTGATCCCAAAGAGCTGGACAATAGCGAAGAGTAGGAAGATCACGACGGCCCAACTCGGGATGAAGTGCTGACCGCGCATCGCCTCAAACGGGTTCGAACTCGTACCCAATTTCGGAATGAAGGTGAAGACCGCCGCACCGAGGGACATCACGATGATCTCGGGGAGAGCCGTCGCGAGGAAGATCCAGCCGACGATAGAGGACTTCTTGGCGTCGCGGGGGAGGTACCTCGTGTAGTCATTGCCACACTCGGTCCATCCCAGACCCGAGAGTGCGAAAGTGAAGGCGAGACCGGCAGTGTAGATCTCCCAGCCGTGTCCCCACGTCTGAGCGGGCGCTGCCGTACCGTGTTGAATGGCGTAGACCGCCAGCAGAACGAAGATCGCGATGAAGGGCAGGATCAGTGCACGCAGCACTTTGACCATCGTGGCGTGACCGAGGTACGGCATGACGGCCTGAATGGCCGCGGCGAGGATGACCAGAATGATCTTCGTGGCGGAGTTGACGTGTCCTCCGGACATCTCGATCATCACGGTCACCGCGCCGACGATGAGGATCAGACCTTCGGTTTCGAAACCCAACTGCGTGATCCAGTTGAAGAAACTGACGATCCTGGCGCCATGCGAACCGAACGGCGCCCGACTCACTGTGAACGCCGTTGTGCCCGTTTCGGGGCCCTGAAGTGACGCGAGACCTAGCAACAAGTAGGAGAGATTTCCGATGATGATGATGCTGAGGGTCGTGTAGAAACTGAAACCAAAGTTGATCAGCAGGGCACCGTAGATGAAGTATTCCACGTTGATCGATGTGCCTGCCCACATGGCGCCAATATTGCGAGGGGTTGCCCATCGCTCGCTCTCGGCGATGAAGTCGATGCCGTGTGTTTCGACACGAAATGCCTGGTCGCCAGATGATCCGTCGTGCGAATCCAATGTTGATGCCACTTGTGTGGTCCTCCCTAATAGATGGTGTTCACCTGATATGACCCCGTGAGGTGCTAGTCGTACGCGCCCAGTCTGCCCGATTCGACAAGGGACTTCATCCGATTTGTGACGGTTTCGTAACAAATTCTCAGATTTAGTGGGTTCTTAGTTTCCCCCTAGACCCCTCAAAAAGTCGGTCGCCAAGATGGCCACGTCTCGAAATCCTCGAGGTGTTGTCAGAAAGGTTCCCCCATGTACCGCACAACGAAGAAGAAGGTTATGAAGCGAGCCACCATTTCGGCGGCTATCACGATCGGTGCTCTCGCCACCGGGGCCGGTGTCGCGAGCGCGTCGGCCGGTATCACCTCGTCGACTGCGGGCACCAGCACCGTTGCGACGGTTGGCGCCCACGCCACGACACCGGACGCTGGCCCCAACTGCCCCGGAGGCGCCGGCGGCCTGGTGAGCGCCGTCACCTCGACCTCGATCACCGTGACCGGCCCGGGCGGTGCGGCGACCATGTTCACGATCACGTCCTCGACCACGTTCACGAAGGACCGGGTGGCGGCGACAGCCGCCGACCTGGCGATCGGGGAGCAAGTCCGGATCACCCCTACGGCGGCCGGCTCGACGACGGCTTCGAGCATCGACATCGAACAGCCGTCGGTGATGGGTAAGGTCACGGCCGTGAGCGGCGACACCATTGCGGTGACCGGTCCCAACGGCGCCACCGCGACGATCATCGTGGGTTCGGCGACGACGTATTCGAAGAACGACGCGTCAGCGACACTCTCGGATGTGACGGTTGGCTCGTTCTTGTTTGCCCAGGGAACCTTCGCATCAGGTAGTACGACGACGCTCGACGCCACGACGGTCGGCATCGGCATCGGCGTCGGACCGGTTTCCGGTGGTCCTGGTGACGGTCGTCCCGGTGGTCCCGGAATCCAGAGTGGAGGTCGGGACCGCGCTCCGACACCAGTAATTCGCAACTGATTGCGGTTCGTCAGTTTTCCAGGGCCTAGGCGTCATCGCGCCTGCGCCTAGGCCCTGGAAAGTTACGTCGGGATGTTACGAAGAAGTATTCAAGTACTCCTTGTAATTGGTCAACTTCTTGCTAAGTTGCCACGAGGGGAGTTTCCACACAAGGTGGATTTTCGGGGGAAAGCAGGATCAAAATGTCATCAACGTTCGATCGTCGTTCGTTTCTTACTCATTCAGCGGCCACTATTGGGGGCGTTGCAATGGCGGGTACCGTCGTAGACGGATTACTCGCCTCGGTTGCGGGGGCAACGACCGGCGTAAGCACCGCTAAGCCTGGATCCACCGTCGG
>PKWW01000037.1 GCA_003132165.1 Acidimicrobiaceae bacterium
GAAGCGTCCGTGTGGTTGGCCTCGATTCAACCGTCATTAGTCCCGACGGGCTACTTCGCCAAAACTATTGATATCTAGTCATCAAAACTATCAGTATTTGTTCGCCAAAACTATCAAAATCTGCTCTAGACTCTACCCACAGGATTACGAAGGTGGAAAGATAATGGCGTACCAGAAGAGAGTGGTCGATAACGAACTGCGTGAGCGACTTGACGCCAATGGTGCGGTACTCATTGAAGGTCCAAAAGCATGCGGTAAGACCGAGACGGCCCTTCAAGTCGCCAACAGTTCGGTGATGCTTGACATTGACGTCCAAGCGAAACTCGCACTGGCCATCGATCCATTGCTAGTACTTGAAGGAGCCACTCCGAGGCTTCTCGACGAGTGGCAAGAGTACCCGAGCATCTGGAATGAAGTTCGTAGAACGGTTGACCTGCGCAAGGCACCTGGACAGTTCATACTCACCGGTTCGTCAGTTCCGAACGATGACACGAACCGCCATAGCGGCGCCGGCCGATTCTCGATCTTGAAAATGCGACCAATGACAATGTTTGAGACAGGTCACTCCGCCGGCACAATTTCTCTCACGCGGCTCATGGAGGGCGAGTCGCCGAGATCGAAGCAGGGGGATCTGTCGATGGCGGATCTCGCTGATCTCATCGTGCGAGGCGGTTGGCCACGACACCTCGAACTGAGTTCACGCGCGGCAGCGCGCTCGGTACGTGACTACCTTGACAACATTCGCCACGTCGACGTCCAGCGGGTTGCGGGTGGGCATCGAGATCCCGAGCGCCTTCAGCGCCTCCTGCGATCACTTGCACGCAACGTCGCTACAGAAGTTGCCATCGACGTCTTGGCGGCTGATGCCGGGGGAGAATATGGACCGTTGGCGCACAACACGGTTGTTGACTACCTTGATGTGCTGGAACGACTCATGGTGATCGAAAACCAGCCAGCGTGGTCACCGCATCTGCGGTCGCGTACCACGTTGCGGCGTTCGGTGAAGCGCCATTTCGTTGACCCGTCCCTTGCAGTTGCTGCGCTCGGAGCTACTACTGACCGACTGGTGAGAGACCTTGCAGCGCTAGGTCTGTTGTTCGAATCATTGGTGGTCCGTGATCTGCGCGTGCTTTCTCAACCGTTGGATGGAGAGGTGTTTCACTACCGAGACAAGAGTGATCTAGAAGTCGATGTAATTGTGCAACTGCCTGATAGTCGATGGGGAGCTTTCGAAGTGAAACTGGGTGCGGCACGAATTGATGACGGAGCCGCGTCACTTTTGAAGTTTGCGTCCAAGATCGATAACGAGCTGACCGGCGAACCGAGCGTGCTCGGAGTGATCACGCCAGGTGGTTACGGCTACGTTCGGCCAGATGGGATTGCAGTAATTCCGATGACGGCGCTGGGCCCGTGACTGAACACGAGACGGCGCGCAGGCGCTCATTGGTGAAATGGCAACGGTGCTCGCCTCGATGACCGACATGGCTCACTCGTCGGAATGGGCGGGACACCACAAACAGAGCGGAAGTAGATTTCCTTGGAATCTTGGCCGAGTCCCAATTGTCTGCGACCGTTGTGGACCACGAGGAAGTTCAAGGAGCATGAGAACGGTGCCAAAGAAGGTGGGAAGTCACTTCGCCACGTCGATTCGAGTCGTCCTGTCCGGCAACTCATTGACGGCGAGAACCATTGGATAAGGCGTGAGATTCCTCTCTGTACAGAATTACTAATCAGTTCGACAACCGTTTGTTTTACTGGTGGGCCTGTAAGACTGGTGGGCCGCCCGGGTCTCGATCCCGGCNNGTTTGAATTCGTGGCTAGACAGTTGGCTAGACCAGGGCTCGTTTGAAGGCGTATGCACTATTAAGTTTCGAGGGGCTGATGGTGACGTGTTTGAACTGCGATTGGGGGAAGAGTAGATCATCTCTCAGACGATCACGGGACAGCAGGTCAGGACATCCATGGCTCGAGCTGCTGTTGCAGCCATGAAAAGCGGACTCGCTCCTGTTCAAGACGCACCGCCTGGCCGTAGTGGTCCTCAATGAGGTCGTGGTACAGCGCCTCCTCAGCATCGTTGAGGTTCGTGAGCGCTCGGTTGGTGGGGCTGGGCTCGGTTACCCACTGCCGCGGATGTGCGAGCAGTGTCTCATAATCCATCATTATCGATTGCACGGATTCGAATCGAGCCCGCAGTCGGTGCAATATGTCGAAGCCGTGCGTGTCGATGTCACCCCAGTAGACGATCTCCCGGCTATCCATCCAGGGGATGTCTCGCATGGCAGCGAGGCTGAATCCGGATCCGAAGATGACGATTGAATTCGGAACGGCGGGAAAGGCGAGGTAGTTGATCTCGTTCTCGACGACAAAGACGGTGTCGGCGACGAGCTCGAGAGCGGCAAGTTCCTCGGTGCGCAATGTGATCTCGCTGAGGTCTTTCGGGAAGGCCGGTTGTGGGTTAAGCAAACGGAGCCGCGTATAGGTGGGCTTGGGTCGAAAGCGGAACCGGCGCGCGAAGTCGGCGGCGCTGTAGTCGGGGTCAATCCGGTACTCGGGCAGCACGGCCGTTAAGAGTTCGTCGAGCAGCTTGCGATGATGGTCGACGAATTTGGTGTCAAGACCCTCGACGTCGATTTGGCGCAGGTAGAGGACTTCCGTGCTGTTAGTGGTGATCCAGTTGACCGTGGCCAACAAGTCGCCCCAGATGCTCTGATGCTCAACCGCGCTCAAGGGATGGGCGACTACCCAAGGTACGAGTGCGGGCATCGCGGCTTCTGTTTGCCTCAGAATTGTATCGAGCGAGCGAACGTCGCGGTTCGTTCCGATCAACGCACAGAGTTGTTCGAAGCTCTCGATCCGGACTCGTGCGGGCACTGAGTTGGCACCGAGGTTCTTGCCCTTGACGGTGCGGTACGTCATCGCAAAGCGCGCCGCGCCTCCGCCGCTATGGCTGTCGCGCTGGAATCCTTCGGCCCAGCGGACCGCGGCATCGAATTGATCGAGCAGCTCGCTCGCCGACGGTGCCTTCACGGGGAGCTCGATCGGTGTCCAAGGCGCGTTCCCGGCGTAGTCACTCAGGTAACGTCCCGTAGCCCAACGCTTGCGTAAAGTGGTAATCAGGTCACTGACGTTCGTCCAGGAGGTCATGCCGCGGGGCCGTCGGTAATGCCCTCACCCTCAGCAGTATCCTGACTCGCGGCATCGCCGACGATGCTGCGCTCAAGACGACGGCGTCGGTACTCGGTAATCGTGAGGCACTGGAGTCGTGAGTAGTTACCGTTGGGGTTGTCGACAAAGCCGACCGCCGCCACATGCGGCTCGATCACATGGATTTTCTGGAGCGGGGTCACGATAAGGAGTTGTAGTCCGAGACGGGTGAAGAGGCGTAAGGCATAGCGGGTCGAGACCTCCGAGCCACGACTAAACGCCTCATCGATGACGACGAATCGGAAAGCCTTTGATCGTTCGGCCTCCCAGTCCAACTTGAACTGGTACGCCAACGATGCGGCCAGAATCGTATAGGCGAGTTTCTCCTTCTGGCCGCCCGACTTTCCCGCCGAGTCGCTGTAGTTCTCGTACTCGACGTCGTCGGTACGCCACCGCTCGGAAGCGGAGAAGAGGAACCACTGTCGGACGTCAGTCACCCTACGAGTCCAGTTGCGATCCTGGTCGGTGGTGCCTTCTCGACCCTTGAACCGGTCGATGATGCGCTTTACCTGAAGGAACTTCTCTTCTGAGTACTGGTCGGAGGCGCTCCCACCGACCACGTTGTCCGTGCAGGTGCGCAGGTCAGTACGGAACTCGCGAACTTCGGTGTTGGTTGTCTGGTTCGCCATGAGTCGGATGTAGCGTCCCTCGTTGTAGTCAATGCCAGCCAAGGACTCATTGATGGTCCCGATGCGGTCTTGGATCTGCTTCTCGTGCTTGTTGAGCTGGGCTGAGAATCCGGCGATGTCGCGGATCGCGTTTTGATTGAGATAGTTCTTGAACTCGCGTTCGAAGCGGGGAAGATCGTCGTTGGCTACTCGTTGATGGAGTTGACGATACTCTCGGGCCGATGCGAGCGTGTCGTCAAACTCGGTGGTTTCGTGAGGGTACTTCCCTCGGAATACGCCCATCGACCTCACGATGCGCTGCCCGAGCAAACCCTCTTGTTTGGTGATCGTGTTGAGCTGGTGCGCGAGGGAGGCGTTGATGGATTGGTGGACCGTGGTGAGGCGCACGGCGTCTGGCTCTGATCCGTCGAGCTCAAATGCCACCGCAACGTCAATCGAGGCGAACGATTCGGTGGCAGCCTCTACGGCCTGCGCATTGGACAACATCGCCCTGACGCGCTCCAGCTCGGCCTCGGCGGTACGTCGGCGGCCCTCGGCGGCGCCCCAGTCTCGTTGGAAACCGTTACGTGAGTGCTCGTGGTTGGTGACCTCTTGTCGGACTCGTTCACGCTCGGATGTGAGGAGGGCCAGCGTGTCCGATGACGACGTAATACGTAGTTGTTCGGCGCGCAGCGCCGCAATTTCACTCACCAGACCCTGCCAGTCCAGGTCGTCCCAGTTCGAGTGCTCGCCAAGGCGAGCCAACGACCGGAGTTGGAGCGAGGTCGACTCGTCGCGTTTCGCGAGGTCAGCAATGACGCTCGACAAGAAGTTCAGTCGCTCCTGTATCGTGCCGGCATGGGCGAGTAGCGCGTCAACTTTGCCCTGATTCGTCCAACCGAGCACGTACTCTCTGCGGTCGTCGATGCGCCGGCGGTCATCCTTTTCGTGGCGTTCCCTGTCCTTGATCTGTCCAGCTCGGGTGACCGCTCGCTGGCTGGCGCGAAAGTCGTCAATCGTGTCCACGCAGGCGTGGTTGGCGCGTCGCGCGAGCTCGGCCTTTAACCACGACTCGAATCCCGACTCGGGTTTGAGCTCGAGCATGTCGACCAACAGAGGATGGGCCGACCGGCGCTCGGGCGAGGTCGCGGGTGCCGACCGGGCGGGCACTCGGTAGTAGACGATTCGAGCGTTTAGATGATGGTCGTTGATCCAGGCCGCCACGACTTCGTAGTGTTGGTCGGGAACCAGCAGGGACAGGGCGAAATTGTGCAGCACACGCTCCGCCGCACCTTCCCATTGGCTTGCTTCTTCGAGGACCTGGATCAACTCGCCGGCGAATGGTAGGCGCTCGGGTTCGATGGCGAGGTCGTCGCAGAGGCGCTGGCGCAACTCGAGGCTGTCACGGGGAATGTTGCTGCGACGTGTCTGCAGGCTGTGTAGTTCCTTGTTTACTCCTTCGGATTTCTCGTTGCTCGAGCGTTGCTCGAACCGTCGCTCATTGAGGTCGTTCTGGATGGTGCCGTGCTCACCCTCTAATTCCATTTGCCTGGCGACGGCCCGCTCGCGGGTGGCGAGGAACTGTTCGGCGATCGACACCTGCTCCATGCCCACCTGCGACAACAAGGTGTTGAAGTGGTCGAACTTTGTCTGGCGAATTTGTTTGTCCCGCTGGTGGCGCTCGATCAACCTCTCTATGTCGGCCAGCCGGTCGCCACCGATTCCGGCAATCTGCAGATTCAACTGCGCCTCGGTTTCGCGCAGACTCCTGACGCTCTCTTCGACCGATTCGAGTTCCTGACTCAGATCGTGCAACTGGACCGCGAGTGCGTCGAGTTCGTACAGAAGAGCCTGGCGCGTGCGGTCAGCGAAGTACAGGGGCAACGCCGCGAGTTGGTGCTCGAGGGTAGCGCGCTCGCTCGATAATTGGTCGAAGGAGTCGAGGTCGGCGACGAGCGGCTGGAGTAGTTCCAGTTGGGCGCGGGCCCGCAATACCGCATCGTGAGCCTGCGTGAGGTTATCGAAGTGTTCGATCAACGAGGCGATGTGACTCTTGGTGTCGAAGGGCTCGAGCATGTGGCTGCGAACAAAGTCGTTGAGGTTGTCGACCGCCTTCATAGATACCGTCTGATGGAAGAGCTCCATGGCCTGCTCGGATTCGATGCCGAGGCGGCGCCGGAAGTCCCGGCCGTACTCGGGGAAGCTGTCGTAGACCCTCGCGCCACCATCGCGTAACCGGCGCTTCAGGGAGTTGAACTCGGTGCCGAACTCTGAGAAATCCTTAGCGATCGACTGGTCGGAGTCGGCGACAACGAAAAACCGCTCGGGCTGACCCGAGCCCATGTCTTTGGTGCGAAAGACCTGGGCCAAGGTGACCGTGGTGGCGTAGCCGGTATTGGCGAAGACTCCCAATATGACCGAGAAGTGCCGGGTGTCGCGCAGGGCGACCGGACGAGAGACCCCCGTCGTCTCGTTTCGTTCGGACTTGTAGTGTCCCTGCACATAGGATCGCAGATCGCGCTCACGGGTCTCAGCCCCGGCGGCTTTGTTGTAGGAGATCTTGTTCGCCGGCAGGAGAAGTGTGGTGATCGCGTCGACGAGCGTGGATTTACCCGAGCCAATGTCGCCCGTCAGCAGCGCGTTGCGACCCCCGAGCTCGAACGACCAGACCTTTTGGTCGAAGGTTCCCCAGTTGAAGACTTCGAGGCGCTGCAGACGACTTCCGGAGAGTCGGTCGGGTAGTCCGTCGTCGAGGTCGATCAGGTTGAACAGCGCCGACATCAGCCAGACTCCTCGACGCGGTTCAGTTCAGTCAGGTATTCGTCCAGTCGGGCGTCGAACTGCGAGAGCCACTGCCCGTCGACATAGGCCTTCAGGATTCGTCGGACCTCGAAGAGGTCTTGTTCGTCGCGCAGTCGGCGAAGGAAACCGA
The DNA here is from genome assembly GCA_003132165.1 of Acidimicrobiaceae bacterium. GTDB lineage: Bacteria > Actinomycetota > Acidimicrobiia > Acidimicrobiales > RAAP-2 > RAAP-2. The sequence continues at coordinate 6,745 of PKWW01000037.1, forward strand.
GTTCGGTCACCTTGTTGATGTGGGCGTCGATTGTGTCCACCAGTCGGGCGTCGTTCGTGGAGTCGGGCATGAACAACCGGAGCATCTCTACCATTTGACTGCGGCTGAGGATCAGTCGGGTCTCCGCGCTGCTGGCGTCGAACTCGGCCAAACGTTTGCGCAGCAGGGCCAGCAGCACGCTGACGTGGAAGGAGAGGGCGCGCCGGGCCACCAGTCGGGGAAACTCAGCGTCGTCGTCGATGGGACGGCTGCGCAAGTAGGCGTAGCCCTCGGCTTCATCGATCACAGCGTTCAGCCCGAGCACCGTCACGTAGTCGCTGACCTGGTGACGCACTCCGAGCAAGAGACCCCAGAGTTTCTCATGGGTGTCGCGGTAAAGGGGGCCTTTCATGAGTTGGATAAGAACTAGGGATAGGTCCGATGGTTCGGTATTTGCGACGGGCATCATGTCGGTCACGGCGTCTCCGATCGGTCCCGGCTGAAGTTGACCCGTGCTAGGTCGACCACGCGCTCCACGTCCGCAGCGCTCCACTCGATGCGCTCGCGTCGTTCTTCGTCGAAGATCACGGAGAGCCCGGGTTGGTCGAGTGACAGGTAGCCAACGAGTTCGGCCAGGCCCTGCTCCAGTGGTTCGCCGATGATCACCTCGCTGAGGCTGACCTGGTCGTGACGCCCCAGCGAACTCAGCACCCGTTGAGCGAGCAAGTCGCGGTCGACGTAGAGCTGATCCAGCATGGCTGAGGAGTCGAAGTCGTTGCTGCCCTGCTCCATTGATTCGCTCTCCAGCGGTGCCCGCAGCGTTCGCCGGTACAGCGGACGCTCCATGGGCAGGCTGAGCGCGAGGCTGGTGTCGTCAAGCTCAATGCTCACGGCCGGGCTGGCCTGGTCACGAACGCGCAGGGCCTTGGCTTCGATGGCGCGAAGCAGATCGAAGACTCGACGATTCTCCAGCCACACCTGATCATCGAGAAAGCGCCGGAGTTGATCTGACAGTAGGCGGACAGTGGCCTGGGTGCGCTCACTGGCGTCAATCCAATCGAAGTGAATGCGGCTGAGTCGGCCGTCCTGGCGTCCGAGATCTTCGATATGCTGTAGTCGTTCGAGCAGTTCGGTGAGCTCAGCCTGCTTGTGGTACGACAGCAAGAAGTCATAGAAGGCCTGAAAGCTTCGGCCCTGGTCGGACTCAGCGATACCGTTGCGACTGCCGAGCGCCTCATCGAGCAGCGCGCCCTTCGATCCGGTCCAGCCGGCAATCTGCTCGCGCAGGTTGCGGTCAAGCTTCCGGAAGTTCTCCTCCACTTCTCGAAAGTCGGCGAGCAACTCTCGGGCCGTACGGGCGAACTGCTGGTACCGGTCACGCTGGCTTACGGCGTCAAGCACCGTGATCTCCCCACGGTCGGCTCGAGCGATCTCCTCGTCGATTTCGGCGCGCCGCCGACGCAATTCGACGAGGCGGCGTTCGGGATCGTCCTCCGCGCCAAACACCATCTGGCGCAGCAGTTCGAAGATGATGTTGAGGCGTGACTCGGTCCCGATGAACTCGCGCGCAGGGAGGTCTCGCACCCAGAGGAGCGCCTTTTCAACAGCCGGGGCGAGGTCAAAATGTGCCTCGTCAGACCCCGCTGGATAGTACTTGCGAAGCCAGCCGTGGTCCGGTGACGCCCAGTCGTCCAAGTAGGCCGACGCGCTCTTGGGGAAGCTCTCCTCACCGAGACGCTGGTTAAGCGCGTACAGTTCTTCGTCCAGCGCGGCCGTGAGCTCGGTGGCCGGAAGGTCGCTGGAATTGTTGTCAACGAACACGCGGCCAAGGAAGCTGAGGACGAGCGCGGCGTTGCTGGAGCGAAGCAGCGCCCACGCCGGGTGCTGGGCCCGCAGGTGGGCGAGTTCGTCGTACTGCATCGTCACAGGGCCCTCGCGCACTTGGGAGTCGAGGTATTCCAAACTTCGCAGAACGGATGGGACACAAGATGAGCGTACGTCATTGATATGACATCGGTTCCGCCTCGGCACCTTGTGACGGGCCATCCCGGCTTGTCACCAGGTGCCGATCCTTGCTCGTATCTAGTTTCGACAGTCGGAACCACGGGATATTTCACCCGAGTGACGAGCAACTTCGTTGCACGAATGCTCAGATGGCGAGTTCGTCGACGAGGTCTTGTACGAGTGCAACAAAGGAGGCCGCAATTATGGTGTCGAGTGATTGCTCGCCGGCGGCTCGAACGGCCATTTTCGTTCCCGGAGAATCACTTGCACCGAAGAGAGCCGGGAAGGCGTCGATTGCCTGGGCCGTCACATCGCCCGCAAGTCCTGAAGTTCTCAGTTCATTCAATCGGTTGCTCAGGGAGTTGGTCGAAACGGACTGGAGCAGTCTGAAGACATCCAGCGCATCCTTGTCGCTCAGCCGATCTGGAGAGTCGAGCCGTTCGTTGATCTTGTGGATCTTGGCAATCAGCAGTGCGCTCGGACCGGCCACCCAAATCTCCACCGACCGTTCATCGGATGGTTCGAGTGCGGTTATGACCGTCCGTTGGCGATCGAGAAGTGAGGCCTCCAGTCCTTTGGCACGACGGGCAGCGCGGTTCCCATGGGGACCAAGCCGAGCACCTCGCGAGCCGGCACCGGCCAGCGCTTCGGGCACCATGAGGTCTACGGTGATCCCTCGTGGACCTATCCAACTACCGGGATTCGCACCGATCTCATAACCATTGGCGAGGAGACGGTCGGCGAGTCGGGGGCTGTCGGCGAGCAGGTCGGGAGCAATGCAGAAGTCGGCGTCGGTCGTGTATTCGGCGACCGACAGCATCGTAGGGCCAGTGTGGACGTAGACGGCCTGGGCGCCTACGAGGACCAGTGCATCGTGGTGCTCCCGTAAGGCATCAAGAGTGTCAAGCAGCGCTGCTCGCGCCGCAATGTACAGCGGATCAGGATCGCCAGGCATCTTCATTCCTCTCCATCCAGTCAATCAGCGCTTCACCCTCTGCGGGCTCCCGGCCCGGACCGGTCAACAGGTCGACCGCCACTTGGCTTGGGGCGGCAAGGACAAGGCCGTCTCGTTTGATTGTCCTTTCGAACACCACCTCATCGAATGGCTCCACCAGCAGGACGTTGGCGCCGGCATCGGTCGAGCGAAGGTCGAGTCTTTCGGCGGTCAACGTGGTGTCATCGACGTAGAGCACGGCCATTCGAGCAGGCGCCACTGGTGCAAATCGTTGCGCCGCCAGCGACGAAGTGACGGCATAGCGCCACGGCGCGTCGTTGAGTTTGTCGCTCAACGCTTCGAGCCCCCGGGGTTCAAGGTAGGAGGTCACGGTGTTGGATCTACGAAGCTCATAGTCCTGACTCCATCGACGCAGCGCGCGAGCCCAGTCGACGCGCGCCACGCCACCTCGAGTGTCCCTCGTGACGATTGCGTCTCTTTCCAAGAGGTTGATCACCCGGGACAACGTCGCCGTAGCGACGCCAGTTCGGGCGCTGAGTTCTCGGACGCCGTACGGCGGGATGGTGTCGGCGAGGGCCCGCACTGCACGCGCTGCTCCTCGTCCTCGAAGGGTGCGCAGCGGCTGGTCATCCGGCCACGGATCCTTTTGGGCGCCCTGGACTTCAACGAAGAGGCCGGGGCTCGATGCCGTGAGCCTCATGTTCCCCGTGGCGTCTACGTAGCTGACGTCGAGCTCTTTGAGGACTTCCTGTGAGCGGCGGCTTAGGTAGCCAGCGGCGAGCAGAGGCAACGCGCCCTCTCTTCTTTCGAGCAGGAGTCTGAGCTGCGTGACCGCATCGATGATCGACTTTGCGGTGGGCGAGCGTTTCACCTCGACCACGTAGTTGACAGATTGTTGTTCCGGTGACGTCAGCGTGAACCACGAATCGAACTGACCGGATCTCGATTGTTGAGCGTTACCGACAGTGAAGTTCCAGTCGGCGGGTAACACGCCTTTTATCAGCTCTTCGCAGGCTCGGAGTACTTGCTTCGTCCCCATCGCCTTGTTCGCCCTCATCTCTTCGCTCCATCTTTCGAAGAACCAATTGGTAGGTTCATCTTTGTGTTTCAAGTATATCGGTGTCTCGTATAACACGATACAGACAGTTTATTGAAACGTAATGACTGATCTGGCTCGATCAGTATTAACTTCTCAAATTCTGCACTTACCGCCAAGATTCCTTGAAGCCACCATAAAACTGGAGTCAATTGGGAGGTTTCGTTAACCCCGAACCGTACCTGGAAGGTGAGACACGAAATATTTTTCCCTTCAATTGGGGAAATACACCCCTTTGCCTCTGCTAGTTATGTGAAAAAACGCGAACAGCCTGCTGATAGTGATCATCCAAGAGTTCCATCGAAGGTTTGGACTCTCCCTGAAGGCGCAGGGGTGTCCCTCTGAGTTTTCTGTAGGACGGGTACTCCGCGAGGCGCGGGGCGATCTCTATCGTCATCGATTCGGGATTGACCGTCATCAACTTGGCATCGAAGAGGGCGTGGTAGTCCCTTCTCAATAGGAGTCCACCATCTGATCGGTGCTCGGGTCGCTTCG
>PKWW01000042.1 GCA_003132165.1 Acidimicrobiaceae bacterium
CAATGGGGTCAAGCACACTTGGAGCGGGCGACGGGAATCGAACCCGCGTTCTCAGCTTGGGAAGCTGATGTTCTGCCGCTGAACTACGCCCGCGCTCGCACCATCGTACTTCGCTCGTTGGATGACGGCTTTGTGGAGATTCCGCTTCGGCAGTCAAGCGAATTCAGAGGTCATTCTTTGGCTGTTCTTACTTTCTGTCGTTACCCTTTCGGCGTGACCTCAACCAGAGATCGTCAGCGCGCTGCGCCTATGTGGACCAGGAGTGCCCCCGTCCGCCATCGACGGAATCAGGCCCCCAAGAAGTGGGCCGCGGACGTGTTGGCCCTGTTGGCGGGAATCGGCTTGGGAGCTGTCATTGCCCTCGTCATTTACGGTGAGTCCGGTGGCGCGCTCCACTCGCCGGGCGGCTGGTTGATCGCAGTGGGTCGGTTCGCCGGTTTCACCGGCGCGTACCTGATGATCGTCATGATCGTGTTGATCGCTCGACTTCCTTGGCTCGAGCGGGCAGTTGGTCAAGACCGTCTCGTGCGTTGGCACCGCACCATCGGTGGATGGCCAATCGCACTCATCTTCGTGCACGTGGTCACCATCACGCTCGGCTACGCCCAACTCACCAGCGTGGGTCCGCTGCACGAACTCCGTCTCTTCTTGTTCAATTACCCGGACATGCTGGCGGCGATGGTCGCCTTCGGTTTGCTCCTCTTCGCGGGAGTGTCATCGTGGCGCATTGCTCGCAGAAGGATGAAGTATGAGACGTGGTGGACCATTCACCTCTATATCTACGTCGCTCTGGCCCTGGCGTTCGCACATCAGATCGTGACGGGGGTTGTCTTTCTCCAGCATCCCTTGACGAGATACTTCTGGATCGCACTCTGGTCGGGCGCGGCGGGCGCCGTGCTGCTCAGCCGGTTCGTTGTGCCCATTGCTCGAAATCTCCGTTACCAGCTTCGCGTTGTCGACGTGACGAATGAAGCACCTGGCGTGTTCTCGGTGACGATGGCCGGCAAGCACCTGTCCAAGCTGGCGGTGTCGGGTGGTCAATTCTTCCAGTGGCGTTTCTTCGCGAAGGACCTCGTCTGGCACAGCCACCCGTATTCGTTGTCGGCTCTGCCACAGCCGCCGTTCCTTCGCATCACGGTGAAAGGGCTCGGGGACCAGTCAAATGCCGTCAGTCGTCTGAAGCCGGGGACGCGGGTCTACATCGAAGGACCCTACGGAACCTTCACGCGCCACGCTCGCTCGCTCAACCGGGTGACCTTGATCGGCGCGGGGGTCGGGATCACGCCACTTCGGGCACTCCTAGAGGATCTGTCGAAGGATGTTGACGTCGCGGTCGTTATCCGAGCGTCGCGACCTGAGGACCTCGTGCACCGTGACGAGGTCGCGAGTCTCGTTGAGGCCCGCGGTGCACGCTTCCACGAGATGATCGGACCTCGCCATGAAGTCTGTCTCGATGCAGAGACGTTGCGTACGTTGGTCCCCCATATCGGGGCGAGTGATGTCTACGTCTGCGGCCCGGACGGGTTCACCAACGACATCGTCGCCGCCGTGCGCGCGCTCGGCGTCGATCCGAAGAATATCCATCACGAAGCCTTCAGTTTCTAATGAGGAAGAGGGTGTCATGAAGAACAGCGCAGAGGTCGCAGCGATATGAGAAAGTCTCCGCTCATCGTTCTCGGGACCTTTGCGGGACTCTTCGGCGTTCTCGGGTTTCACTCGACACCGGCCAAGATCACGTTGGGCTCGCTGAGCGTCGCGAGCACGACGCCCTCCTCAATACCGGCCACCACGACGACGAACGTAGCAGCGCCGTCATCGACCACGACATCGACGACCAGTTCGCCTCCCCCGAGCTCGACAACGACGCCGGTGTCGAGGCGACACCGTTCGGGTGGGGGATCGGCGACAACGACCCCGAAGACGACCGTGGCGTCGAGCACGACCACGACACGTGCGCCCGTGACTACGACGACTGTGGCACCCACCACGACCACGACATCCGCGTCGACCGCTCGTTCAGCAACGGGCGAGTTGGTGAACTACCAGTTCGGGATTCTTTCGGTGAAGGTCGACGTGACGGGCACGAAGATCACCAAGGTGACCATCGGATCGTTGAACGACGGTGGAAACCCGCGGTCCGTATCAATTGACCAACAGGCCATTCCTATGCTCGAGCAGCAGGCCTTGACGGCCCAGAGTGCGAACATCCAGGGAGTGTCGGGCGCCAGTTATACGAGCGCCGGTTTCAAGATGTCACTGCAGAGCGCACTGAAGCAGTTGGGCCTCTAATGGGGCCCGCCAACTCGACCAATCTTCACCATCAAGAACAGGTGATGGGGACGATTATCACGATCGACCTCTATAACGAAGCTGGGATTGACCCGTCGAGCGTTCGTGATCGACTGCGCGGCGCGATCGACTCGCTTCACCGGGATGACCGGACGTTCAGTACCTGGAAACACGAGAGTCCGGTGAGTCGACTTCGCCGCGGCGAGATCAGTCTCGGTGAGGCACCGCTCGAGGTGACTGAGGTATTGGAACTCTGCGGGGTCGCAAAGGACCTCACGCACGGCTGGTTCGATCCCTGGGCGCTCGAGGGCGGCGTCGACCCGACGGGCTATGTCAAGGGCTGGGCCGCGCGCCGGGCGCTGGATCACTTTCGCGATGCCGATCTCGACGGCGTGATGGTGAACGCCGCGGGTGACATCGCGAGTTTTGGTGGCCCGGTTCGCGGCGCACGATTCCGCATCGGCATCGTGCAGCCATCGTCGCCAACCGAGTTGGCCTGCGTCGTCGAGTCCGATGGGTCGATCGCGACCTCGGGTGCGTACGAGCGAGGCGATCACCTCTTCAATCCATTTACTGGCGAGCGTGCGACCAGGGTCGCTTCGGCGAGCGTGAGCGGGAGCGGGAGCGACCTGGGGCTCTGCGATGCGTTGGCGACGGCCCTCGTGCTCGGCGGCGACGAGGTGCTCGAGATCCTCAGGGGAGTACCCGGATACGAGGGATTCACCATTGGCCACGACGGCAAAAGGTGCTCCACCGAGGGTTTCGCCTTCGCTTCGATGAACCCGTAGCCCGGTCGCGAGGAGGAGCCACGTGATCCACTCTGGTGGCACCGGTCGCACCGCGCCGGGGTGACCTTCGAGGTTCGTGCGCCGCTCCTCATCGCTCGCGACACATCGCGGTGCCGCTGCGCAAGATAGGACAGCGTCCTTACTTCGGAGTATCGTTGCCAAGGTTATGGTGCTCTCAGATCGTTCAATCAAAGAGGCTCTCGAACAGGGCCGAATCATCATTGATCCCTTGGGCGAGGATTGCATCCAGCCTTCGTCGGTGGACCTGCACATCGACCAGCTCTTTCGGGTCTTTCGCAACCACTCACAGCGCGTCATCGATGTCCGTGAGGTGCAGGAAGACCTCACGGAGCTCATCGACGTCGGACCGACCGAACCCATGATCCTGCACCCCGGTGAATTCCTCCTGGGCTCGACCATGGAGCGTGTGGCGTTGCCCGATGACCTGGTCGCGCGTCTGGAGGGCAAGAGTTCGCTCGGCCGCTTGGGATTACTGATCCACTCGACTGCGGGTTTCGTGGACGCCGGTTGGGACGGCCACCTCACGTTGGAGCTGTCGAACGTGGCGAACCTGCCCATCACCCTCTACCCGGGGATGAAGATCGGTCAGATCAGTTTCTTCGAGATGACGACACCGGCGGATCGTCCGTACGGAGCCGCGGGACTGGGTTCGAAGTACCGTGGCCAGCGCGGTCCAACGGCCAGTCGGTACTCGGAGAACTTTAAGAAGTAGTAACGCATCAAGAAAGATTGGGGATTGCGGTGTTAGCTCGGATCATCATTGGACTCGCCGTCACGGCGCTTTGTTTCGCCATCGCGGGTCGTCGTTTCTTCTGGCTTTCCCGACTTATTCGTAGCGGTCAGCCCGCACCCCGGCGCTGGCAGGGCTTTCGTAAGGTCAGCGAGGCGGAGGTCACCGAGGTGGCCGGCCAGCGCAAGATCCTTCGCTGGACGGTACCGGGCATCGCCCACTTCTTCACCATGTGGGGCTTCATGGTTCTGATGACCACGATCATCGAAGCGTACGGGTCGCTCTTCGAACGCTCGTTCCACATCCCCCTGATCGGCACGGACAACTGGCTGGGCTTCGTCGAGGACTTCTTCGCCACTGCGGTCCTGGTGTCGCTCGTCGTGTTCACAATCATCCGCGTCAAGAACGCGCCGTCGCGCAAGGACCGATCGAGTCGTTTCTACGGGAGTCATCTGGGCGCCGCATGGCTGGTGCTCTTCATGATCTCGATGGTCGTCATCACGCTGCTCATCTACCGTGCGGCCCAGATCAACACCGGGCACTTCCCCTTCGGCAACTCGAAGTGGGCCTTCGCGAGCCACGTCATCGCCATCTGGCTGCACCCGCTCGGTACCGGGGTCAACAGCGTGCTCGAAGCCGTGTTCCTGCTCGGCAATATCGCCGTCATCACCGGATTCCTCGTCTTCGTGTCGTACTCGAAGCACCTGCACATCTTCCTCGCGCCCATCAACATCGGCGTGTCGCGTCGACCTCGCGCGCTCGGCGGCCTGGACAAGACGCCGGACATGGACATGGAGAACGTCACCGAGGACACGGTCTTCGGCGTCGGCAAGATGGAGGATTTCACCTGGAAGCAGATGCTGGACTTTGCCACCTGCACCGAGTGCGGACGATGCCAGTCGGTGTGTCCCGCCTGGAACACGGGTAAGTCCCTCAGCCCGAAGCTGCTCATCATGGGGCTGCGCGACAACATGTTCGCGTCCGCGGACCGGCTGCTTTCGAGCGAGGGTTCCGGCGATGTCGCGACCCTGGTGCCCACGGTCATCGACCCCGACGTCCTGTGGTCGTGCACCACGTGCGGCGCCTGCGTTGAACAGTGCCCGGTCGACATCGAGCACGTCGACGCCATCATCGACATGCGCCGCTATGAGGTCCTGATGGAGTCGCGCTTCCCGTCCGAGGCGAGCCTGTTGCTGCGTAACATCGAGAACCAGGGTGACCCGTGGGGCCTCGGATCGTCCAAGCGCACCGAGTGGCTCAGCGCACTCGATTTCGAAGTGCCGATTATCGACGGCCCGATTCCTGACGACATTGAGTACCTGTACTGGGTTGGGTGCGCGGGATCGCTCGACGAGCGCGGACGCAAGCAGGTCGAGTCAACGGCACGCATGCTGCACCGCGCCGGGGTGACCTTCGGGATCCTCGGACCGCGCGAATCCTGCACCGGGGACCCGGCGCGACGAATGGGTAATGAGTACCTGTTCCAGGAGATGGCCAAGGCCAACATCGCGACGTTGAACGAAGTAGGTGCCAAGAAGATCGTGGCGAGCTGCCCGCACTGCTTCAACACGATGAAGAACGAGTACCCGGACCTCGGCGGTAACTACGAGATGATCCACCACGCCGAATTGCTGAGCCACCTCGTCGCCGTCGGGCGCCTGGTGCCCGGCGTCAACTACACCGGTACCGTCACGTACCACGACCCGTGCTACCTGGGTCGTCACAACCGGGTCTTCGATGAGCCGCGCAACGTGCTCGATGCGATCCCGGGCGTGACCCAGATCGAGATGGGGCGCTGTCGCGAGAAGGGCTTCTGCTGCGGCGCGGGCGGCGCGCGTATGTGGATGGAAGAGAACATCGGAAAGCGCGTCAACATGGAGCGCACGCACGAGGCCCTCGAGACCGGTGCGGACATCGTATCGACGGCCTGTCCGTTCTGCATGATCATGATCGACGACGCGGTGAAGGCGAACGGCAAGGGCGACGACGTCGCGGTGCTCGACATCTCCCAGGTCGTCGAGCGGTCGCTTCTGGCCCCGGCCGGTTCGGTTCCCACATCGAGCGAAGGCTCGGCGTCGTAGTTAATACAGCGGAAACACTTCGCTAACGAATTCGAAATCCTCAGTTGCCACACTGGTGCCAACAACCTGAGGTCAACGACGCCCTCTCCTAGTTATCAAAGGAGCGGATGTGCTAACAGCTGTGACCAACATCCCTTATCCCCATTGGCTGAATCCCGCTGACAATACGTGGCAACTCACTGCCGCCACGTTGGTGGGGCTCATGAGTCTGCCTGGGCTCGCCGTCGCATACGGCGGACTCGTCCGCAAGAAGTGGATCGTCAACACCATGTTGATGGTGTTCTCCGGCTTCTCGCTGACCTTGGTCGTGTGGATGCTCTGGGGTTACAACATGGCATTCGGGCCGATCTCACACTTCGGATCGACCGGTTCGTTCTGGAGCGGGTTCATTGGCCACTTCACTCCGCTCTCCACCGCGGGAGCCGAGCAGGGCCAGGCTGTCTCGGGCGCTAACACACTGATCTCGTTCCACTATCCGACCGCGACGCTGGCGTACTTCCAATTCGTGTTCGCCGCGATCACGCCGCTGCTCTTTCTCGGCGGGTTGGTCAGTCGAATCAAGTTCAAGGCCTGGTTGATGATCGTGCCGTTGTGGATCACGATGGTCTACTGCGTCAACGCCTGCCTGCTCTGGGGCGGTGGCTTCTTCGCACAGAAGGGCGCAGTCGACTACTCGGGTGGCTACGTCATCCACCTCTCGGCCGGTGTCGCCGCATTCGTCGGTGCCGCGATTATCGGTCCTCGTCGTTGGCAGGACCGGGAGAACGCCTTTCCGAGCAACCTGATGATGGTCGCAGTCGGAGCAGGAATCCTCTGGCTCGGCTGGAACGGCTTCAACGGGGGTGACCCGTTCTACGCGGGTGCCGACGCGGCCGCTGCCGTGTTGAACACCAACGTTTCAACTGCGGTCGGTGTGCTCACGTGGCTGATGCTGGACATGTTCCTCTCCAAGCAGAAGAAGCCCACCTTCTTGGGTGCCTTCAACGGAATGCTCTGCGGCCTGGTCGCGATCACTCCAAGTGCTGGTTGGGTCAACGGCGCCGGTGCCATCTACGTGGGTCTGATCTCCGCGACGATTGTTTGGTTCGCGTGGAATTACCTATCCAAGGTTCGCCCCTTCTCCAAGGTCGACGACGCTCTTGGTGTCGTCTACACGCACGGCATCGCCGGGCTCGTCGGTGGACTACTGGTGGGTATCCTCGCCGACCCCGGTATGACCGAATACGGCGTCGCCGGTGCTCACTTCAAGGGTGCGGGTGGCTTCTCGGTCGGTGGTTGGTTCTACACCCACTCGTTCCACCAGCTGTGGGAACAGTTCATCGCCGCTCTTTGGATCATCGGTTGGACAGCGTTCGGTACGACCGTTATCTTCTTCTTCGTGAAGTGGGTTCTCGGTGGTCTTCGTGAGAGCGATGAAGTACTGGCACTCGGTGACATCGCCATTCACGAGGAGGAAGCTTTCCCCGAGCCCACCTTCGGTGAGCCCGTTGGAACCCCCAGTCACATGCACAGCGACAACGTCTAAGGAGCAGAACATGAAACTAATTACCGCAGTTGTGAAGCCGTTCAAGCTCGACGAGGTCAAAGTCGCCGTGAAGGAGGTCGGTGTTACCGGAATGACCGTGGGTCAGGTTCGAGGATTCGGGCGTACGGGCGGTCACATCGAGATCTACCGTGGCAAGGAATACGAGTTCGACTTCGTCGACAAGATCCAAATCGAGATTGCCGTGACCGACGAGCAGGTCGAGGCGGTCCTCGACGCGATCGTGAACTCCGCGCGCACCGACACCGTCGGTGACGGCAAGGTGTGGGTCACCGACATCGAGCGCGTGGTGCGCATTCGCACCAACGAGCGAGGTCCCGAAGCCGTATAGATGAGAACCGGCCAGGCGCGCACGTTTCGACGGCGCGCCTGGCCGGTTTTTCTATTTTTGGCGATCGCGGTCTGACCTTGTCGCCCTGAGAGAAGTCGTCGGGAGGGGTCAGCCCGCCTGGCGAGCGACCGCTTCCGCGGCGGCTGCGGCGGCGACTGGGTCGCCCAGGTAGTCGGCCTCGAGGACCGTCAACTCGTTGTCGAGCTTGATTCGGTAGGGAATGCCGGTGGGGATCTCCAATTCGGCAATTTCCTCTTCGGGGATGTTCTGGAGCACCTTGCGTAGCGCTCGAATGGAGTTGCCGTGGGCGACGACGAGTACGGCACCACCACGTACCGCTTCGCGGCGAAGGTCCTCGGCGATGACGTCGGTGAAGTACGGCGTGACCCTCGCCACCACGTCCTTCAGGCACTCGGTCGCCGGGATGAACTCGACCGGGACATCGCGGTAACGAGGGTCAAGAAGATTGCTACGCGGATCGCCGTCGGGGAGAGGCGGTGGCGGGACGTCGTAGGAACGGCGCCAGAGTTTTACCTGGTCGATTCCGAACTTCTCGCTGGTCTCCTTCTTGTCCTTGCCCGTGAGATCGCCGTAGTGGCGTTCGTTGAGTCGCCAACTGCGCCGTACGGGAAGCCACGAGCGGCCCGCGGCGTGCAGTGAGATCTCAGCGGTGCGGATGGCCCGGGTGAGCAGCGACGTGTGCAGGACCCGCAGGTCAAGATCGTCCTCGGCGGCGAGCAACTCTCCCGCCAGTTTGGCCTCGGCCTCTCCGGCCGCGACCAGGTCGACATCTTGCCAGCCGGTGAAAAGGTTGAGGTCGTTCCAGAGAGAACGCCCGTGGCGCAAGAGTATTAGGTCAGGCATTTTTCAAGCGTACCGTCACGCGGAGAGGCCCTATTTTTGGTCGGTTCTCCCTTGAGGCTCGAACTACCAATGGTCTTAGCGATGAAAAAAACTATTAGAAGTGCTATCCATTTTCTTGACAAGATGGGACTCAAGTCTGTATTCTTATGTATGTGAGTTCTCGCATCCCGGAAGATCCGGCGAGATAGAGACGATAAAGGGAACAAGGAGCAGTTCATGGCAAAGGCAGTCGGAATCGACCTCGGTACCACCAACTCGGTGGTCAGTGTGCTTGAAGCGGGTGAGCCCGTTGTAATCCCCAACGCCGAGGGTGGTCGCACGACCCCGTCGGTGGTTGGTTTCTCCAAGACGGGCGAAGTTCTCGTCGGTGAAGTTGCGAAGCGTCAGGCGATTACGAACCCCGAACGCACCATTCGCTCGGTGAAGCGCCACATGGGCGAGAACTGGTCCGTCGACATCGACGGCACCAAGTACACCGCCCAGGAGATTTCGGCGCGAATCCTCCAGAAGTTGAAGCGCGACGCCGAGGCGTACTTGGGCGACACCGTCACTCAAGCGGTCATCACGGTGCCCGCATACTTTAACGACGCCCAGCGCACCGCCACCAAGGAAGCCGGCCAGATCGCCGGCCTCGAGGTGCTGCGCATCGTGAACGAGCCCACCGCCGCAGCATTGGCGTACGGTCTCGACAAGGGTGGTCAGGAGCAGACCGTGCTGGTCTTCGACCTCGGTGGCGGCACGTTCGACGTGTCAGTGCTCGACATCGCTGACGGAGTTTTCGAGGTGAAGTCGACTCACGGTGACACCCACCTCGGTGGTGACGACTGGGACGACGCGGTCATGCACTGGCTTATAAAGACCTTCAAGGACACCGAGGGCGTCGACCTCTCGACCGACAAGATGGCCATCCAGCGTTTGAAGGAAGCATCGGAGAAGGCGAAGATCGAATTGTCCGCTGTCCAGGAGACCCAGGTCAACCTGCCCTTCATCACGGCGACCGCCGACGGTCCGAAGCACCTCGACCTCAAACTCACGCGCTCGAAGTTCAACGAGCTCACGGCTGACCTGGTGGAGCGCTGTCGCAAGCCGTTCGACCAGGCGATCAAGGATGCCGGTCTCACGCTCGACAAGATCGACCACGTCATCATGGTCGGCGGTTCGACGCGAATCCCCGCCGTGCAGGAACTGGTCATGAAGGTCACGGGCAAAGAGCCCAACAAGAGCGTGAACCCCGACGAGGTCGTGGCGATCGGCGCTGCGGTACAGGCCGGTGTGTTGAAGGGTGACGTCAAGGACATCCTGCTGCTCGACGTGACACCCCTCTCGCTCGGTATCGAGACCAAGGGTGGCGTCATGACCAAGATCATCGAGCGCAACACCACGATCCCGACCAAGAAGTCCCAGACTTTCACGACGGCCGATGACAATCAGGCCTCGGTTGAGGTGCACGTCCTTCAGGGTGAGCGCGAGATGGCTTCGTACAACCAGACGCTCGGCAAGTTCCAACTCGTCGGCATCCCACCGGCGGCGCGTGGTGTGCCTCAGATCGAGGTCACGTTCGACATTGATGCCAACGGCATCGTGCACGTCTCGGCGAAGGACACCGCCACCGGCGCCACGCAGTCAATGACCATCACGGGTGGATCCTCGCTCTCCAAGGACGAGATTGACCGCATGGTTCGCGACGCCGAGGCCCACGCCGAGGACGACCGCAAGCGTCGTGACGAGGCTGAGGTGCGCAACAACGCCGATGGGCTGGTGTACCAGACCGAGAAATTGCTGAAGGATCAGGCTGAATCATTCCAGGGTACGGAGCGCGAGGACGTCGAAGGCGCCCTCACCGCTTTGAAGGAAACCCTTAACGGGACTGACTTGGAATCGATCAAGAATGCGACGGAGAAGTTGCTCACCACGAGCCAGGGCTTCAGCCAGCGTCTCTACGAGGAGGCCGCCAAGGCCAACGCGTCGGGGCCGGCCGTACCCCCGAGTGACGAGGATGAGATCGTCGACGCAGAGATCGTTGAGTGAACATGAGCGACGACCGATTTGAGGACGAGTCGGTGGCGGCGACAAGCGCCGCCACCGACATCGTCGACAATAAGAGTGAGGCCGAGCGTCAGCGTGACGAGTATCTCGACTCTCTCCAGCGCCTGCAGGCCGACTTCGAGAACTACCGTAAACGCGTCGCGCGCTCCTCTGATGACGCCGCGACGAGAGCAGCCGGTGACCTGGTGGCGAAGTTGCTGCCCGTTCTCGACGCTTTCGATCTCGCCCAGGCGCATTTCACGAACGCACAGTCCGATGAAGCGGCGGCGCTGAGCCAGTCCCGCGGACTTTTGCTCGACACGCTCGCGAAGGAAGGCCTGGTGCGGATCGACGCCGTGGGTGTCGCATTCGATCCCCAGATTCATGACGCGGTGGCCCATATCGACGCAGACGCCGGTGAGGAGCAGGTCATCGATGGAGTGCTGCGTGCCGGTTACCTCTGGAAGGGCGCCGTTCTTCGCCCGGCGATGGTGAGAGTGAAGGGCTAAATGGCCGAACGGGAGTGGTTCGACACGGACTACTACAAGGTGTTGGGACTGACGTCGAGCGCGACGGACAAAGAGATTACGCGCGCCTACCGCAAACTTGCCAAGGAACATCACCCCGATACCAACCGGGGGTCGGAGGAGAAGTTCAAGGAAGTATCAGTTGCCTACGACGTGCTCGGCGACGCCGAGAAGCGCAAGGAGTATGACGAGATGCGCCGGCTCGGCGCATCGGGTGGCGGTTTTGCGGGTCAGGGCCCGGGCAGCGGGGGCTTCAATTTCCAGTCCGGTGACTTCGGCGATCTGGGCGACATCTTCGGTGGTCTGTTCGGCGGCGGACGCCGTCAACGCGCCCAGCGTGGTGCCGACCTTGAGACCGCGCTCCACTTGAGTTTTCGTGACGCCGTGAAGGGCGTGACGACGACGGTGACACTGCCGAGTGCCGACGCTTGCCACACGTGTGGTGGAAGGGGTGCCGCTCCGGGTAGCGGTTTTGAAACCTGCGAGCGCTGCCAGGGCCGCGGTGTGCTCAATGACGACCAGGGACCGTTTGCAATGTCGAGCGTCTGTCCCGTCTGCCAGGGTCGCGGAGGTCGGATTGTCACACCGTGCCCTACCTGTCACGGCACCGGACGTGAGCCGTCGTCTCGACGGGTCAACGTACGCCTCCCTTCGGGCGTCATCGACGGACAACGGATTCGACTGAAGGGCAAGGGCAACCCCGGGAGCCAAGGTGGACCGGCTGGTGACCTCTTCGTTGACGTGCACGTTGCGAGCGACAATCACTTCGACCGTCGTGGACGTAACGTGACGACGAGCGTTGACGTGCCGCTCACTGCCGCGATGCTCGGCACCGCCGTCGAGGTGGCCACCTTGGACGACCCTGTGACCCTGAAGATTCACGCGGGCACCCAGTCCGGCACGACACTGCGCGTTCGAGGACGCGGGGTTCCGGCGAGCGGAAAGAATCCGGCGGGAGACCTGCTCGTCACGGTCAACGTCGCGATCCCCAAGAAACTGAACAAGGAACAACGAGTCCTGGTCGAGAAGTTGGCGAAGGCCTTGAATGAAGAGGTGCAGTGATGAACGAACGACACCATCACGCCGTCTACGTGATCTCGGTCTTCGCCGAACTCGCTGGCGTGCATCCCCAGACACTTCGCAATTACGAGCGCAACGGTCTCTTGAGCCCCCAGCGCACGAGCGGGGGTTCGCGGCGCTTCTCCGAGGCGGACCTCGTGGCACTGCGGCGAATCCAGGACCTCACCAACGAAGGTGTGAATCTCGAGGGCGTCAAGCGAATCATGCGTCTCGAGGGGCAACTCGCCGAGGCGCAGGGGCAACTCGCCACTACGACGAGCGAGGCCCGCGCCCAGGTCACCGAGACGCACCGTCAGTACCGGCGCGACCTGGTTCCCGTACACAACACCATGGCACTGTTCATCGACGCGCAGCACCGCTAACGAGGAGGTATCTAAATGACACTCGATCCGCAACGTTGGACCGTCAAGACTCGCGAGGCCTTCCAGGCCGCCACGACCCAAGCCGCCGCCGCCGGTAACCCCTACGTCACGCCGGCACACCTGCTACTCGCGCTCCTCAATCAGGCGGACGGGATTGCTCGTCCGCTCCTGATGGCGGCCGGGGTCGATCCGATTGCCATCGTCGCTTCCTTGAACGAGCAGGTAGCGAGCGAACCTCGCGCCGTCGGTGGCACGCAGCCGGGCCTCTCCAACGAAGCCCGCCAGGGACTCGAAGAAGCTGACGAGCTCCGGGCCGACCTGGGCGACGACTTCCTCTCGGTGGACCACGTGATCGTGGCGTGGGCCGATTTGTTCGGCACCACGCGCGAGAAGCTGTTGCAGGCGTTGCGCGGGATCCGTGGTTCGGTGCGCATCACGTCAGAGAACCCCGAGGAGACCTTCCAGTCGCTCGAAAAATACGGCCGCGACTTGACCGAACTCGCGCGAACGGGAAAGTTGGACCCGGTCATTGGACGCGACGACGAGATTCGACGAGTCATCCAGGTGCTTTCGAGACGAACGAAGAACAACCCGGTGCTCATAGGCGAGCCCGGGGTCGGCAAGACCGCGATCGTTGAAGGTCTGGCGCTACGCATCGTCGAAGGTGACGTGCCCGAGTCACTGCGCGGTCGAAAGGTCATTGCGCTCGACCTCGGCTCAATGGTCGCGGGCGCGAAGT
>PKWW01000002.1 GCA_003132165.1 Acidimicrobiaceae bacterium
ACGAAGCGTCAACCGAAACGCCGCCGGATGTCGGCGCGTAGGAGATACTTCGGTCTAGAACTCGGACCAGAGGCGCATTTACCGCGCCCCACTGGGTCCCAAGTTTGCCGAAGGAGTGGCGCGCATTCACGAGACGGTCGCCCGTCAGTCCAATCCCTCGCCCTAGGGGCGGGTAATTTGATGCCATGACCACTCCGCCACCACCAGACCCGACCTCGAAGGAACGTATCGGCTTCGCCGGACTGGGCACGATGGGCGCCCACATGGCGGCCAACCTGGTGAGGGCAGGCTACGAGGTCACCGTATGGAACCGCACGCCCAACCGCGACTCCGAGTTGCGCGACCTCGGAGCGCACCCGGCATCGAGTCCCGCCCAGCTCGCCGCCTCGAGCGACATCACCATCCTCTGCGTGACCGATTCACCCCAGGTCGAAGTCGTGCTCTTCGGGCCCGATGGCGTCAGCACCGCCGCGAGACCCGGATCGCTCGTCATCGATTGCTCGACGATCAGTCCGACCAAGGCCCAGGAATTTGGACGGCGTCTGTCCGAGTTCGGCGTCGCCATGCTCGACGCTCCGGTCTCGGGGGGCTCGGAGGGGGCCAGACTGGCGACCCTGACGATCATGGTCGGTGGCGAACCGGCCGACTTCGAACGTGCGTCGAGTGTGCTCGGCGCCATGGGGCGCAGCATCAGTCTCCTCGGGCCGCTCGGCGCCGGCCAGTGGGCCAAGGCAATCAATCAGGTCATTCTCGCGGGGACCTACCTGGGCGTCGCCGAAGGGATGACCCTCGCGATCAAGGCGGGCCTGGACGCAGAGAAGATCGTCGGAGCCCTCGTTGGTGGCGCCGCGCAGTCCTGGGTGCTGGAGAACCGAAGCGGTCGCATGATCGATGACGACTACCCCATCGGCTTCAAGATTTCCCTGCACCGAAAGGATCTGGGCATCGGTCTCGAACTCGCGCGCCAGGTCGGCGCGTCGCTCCCAGTCACCGCGTTGGCCGCGACCTTCGAGGACGGCCTCGTCGCCCAGGGCTACGGTGACGATGACATCTCGGCCCTCGCTCGAAGTGTGCGAAAGTTGTCGGGTCTTTAGACCGGGACTGACATCATCGTCAACTGCGAGGGCGACAGATCACCAGAGGGATATCGCGCTTGGACCTTCGCTGGTAGCTGGCGTAGGGTTTGTAGGCGCTCACGACTCTCGGCCACAGCCGAGCCTTCTCCTCGGGCGTCGCGGCGTGAGCCCGCATCAGCATCCGATCGCCGTCGATGGTGAGTTCGATATCGGCGTGGGCTACGACATTGCGGTACCAGTCGGGGTCACGGTCGTCGCCCCCCTTGGACGCCACGAGCACCACCATGTCACTCTCGACGATGGGCGCCGTCAGCATCGTCACTCGAATCAGCCCCGAACGCCGACCAGTGGTACGCAACGCAACGACCTTCATGCCAAAGGCCGATCGACCGATTCGGCCCCCACCCAGGCGCAGCACCGACCGGTGGAACGTGTTGAGACCCTTGAAACCAATGTCGACCAACGACTCCTTTAGTCCCATTGCTCGAATCTAACTGACCTCCACTTCTCCAGTATCGGGAGATTTCTCCCTTCAACGTCGAATGCGGCTGTCCCCGGCGAAATGAAGTGGACAATTTAGCCCTACGGTCGTATCTGAAAATACTGACTGCGTTACGTCGAACGTCGTGGTTCGACTTCGCAATCCAAAGTGGAAAGAGGCGCCGATGGCGACAGTTCAATTGACCGCTGACAGTTTCGAGGAGGTCGTCTCGAGCAATGACATCGTGCTCATCGACTTCTGGGCGTCGTGGTGCGGTCCGTGCCGATCGTTCGCGCCCGTCTACGACACAGTCTCGGAACAGTTCCCCGGCGTCGTCTTCGCCAAGGTGGACACCGAGGTCGAGCAACAACTGGCGGCATCGTTCAACATCATGTCGATTCCGACGCTGATGATCGTGCGCGAGCAGGTGGTCATCTTCAGCCAGGCCGGGGCTCTCCCCGAGAATGCACTCGTCGACCTCGTCGAGAAGGCGACGGACCTGGACATGGAGGAGATCCGTCGACAGGTTGCGGCGGAACAGGCAATCGAGTCCTAAGGAGTTTGGCCACGCCACACGAACGTCACCTTCGAGGTGCGGGCCTTCCAATGCACGTCCGATCGCGCTTTCGAACGAGGGATACGGCTCACGTCCAGCGCATACCTACTATCAACAACAGAGATACGTTGACGTGATCAATCGCTCGTTCCCCCAATCGCACAACCTCGTGCACGAGGGCAACGAACATAAGGACTTTGATGGTTCTGTGCTTCACAATGGTGGCGGATCTCGCCCCTTCTCGTCGGCGCGTCGGATACTCACCCGACCCACTCGCGTCACTCCTACCGGCGGGTAACTCGACCTCGTGGTCCAATGACGACTCTGTGCGGACGCGAATCAGCTCGGCGAGAGCAATGTCGACTGCTTACTCTTTGCTTCGCTCAAATAGAATCTCCCGCATACCTAATCAAGTCATTCACGTACTGACAACATCCGACCACATGGGGCCGGCAAAGGGGATTCTCGAATGAGCGATCAGACTCGGACGCCTCGCAAATCCTCGGCGCGCGCCGACACCGGACACACGAAGGCGGCCAAGAACCCTGTACCCGCGGTCGACAACTCGGCACAACTCATTGACTTCTACCGTCAGATGATCTTCATCCGCCGTTTCGAGGAGCGAGCCGCGAGGGGTTACACGCAAGCCCTCATTGGCGGATACTGCCACTTGAACCTCGGCGAGGAGGCCGCCGTCGTCGGTCTGATGGCGGCGCTGCGTCCAACGGACTACCTCTTCACCAATTACCGCGAGCACGGCTACGCGATCACCCGGGGTATCGACCCCAACCGCATCATGGCCGAGCTCTACGGCCGGGTCGACGGCGTCTCCAAGGGTTGGGGCGGCTCGATGCACATGTTCGACATCACGCACCGCCTCCTCGGTGGCTACGGCATCGTGGGCGGCCAGATCCCGCTCGCGACCGGAGCGGCGCTCGCAATTGATTACCGCGATGGCGACGAGGTCGTCATGTGCACGATGGGCGATGGCACGACCAATGTCGGAGCCTTTCACGAGTCGCTCAATATTGCGGCCCTCTGGAACCTGCCCGTCGTCTTTGTCATCATCAACAATCGCTTGGGCATGGGCACGACCGTCGAGAAGTCCTCCGCCGAGCCCGAGCTCTACAAGCGTGGCTCCGCCTACCGGATCGAGTCCGAGCGGGTCGACGGGTTGGACCCGGTCGCAGTCTTTGACGCGGCGACCCGGGCGGTGACGTGTGCCCGAAGCGGCAAGCCGTTCCTTCTCGAGGTCGTGACCGAGCGCCTTCGCGGCCACTCGGTCGTGGACCCCGCGAAGTACCGGACCTCCGAGGAGGTCGCCGATCTCAAGGCTCACGACCCGGTCCACACGCTCGCCGCACTGCTTCTGCGCGAGAACCTGCTCAGTGCCGAGGAATTGGCGTCCATCGACGAGGACGCGACCGCGCGCTCGGACGCAGCGAGTGCCTTCGCCGAGGCGAGCGAGTTCCCCGCCGTGTCGACACTGTTCGACTACACCTACGCCACACCCGTACCCAACGACTCGCGACGCCTTCCGGGCCAGCCGCTCTTCGGTGCGCCGCAGCCAACGCCGGGAGCCGACCAATGACCGTGATGACCTTTCGCCAGGCGCTGCACGACACGCTGCGTGCCGAGATGCTCCGCGACGAGAATGTCTTTCTGATGGGCGAAGAGATCGGCGTCTTCGAAGGCTCCTACAAGATCACCGCCGGTCTTCTCGCCGAGTTCGGCGAGAAGCGCGTGCGCGATACGCCCATTGCCGAAGAGGGCTTCACCGGTGCTGCCATCGGCGCCGCGATGCTGGGACTTCGTCCGGTTGTCGAGATCATGACGATCAACTTCTCGCTGCTCGCGCTCGACCAGATCGTGAACCACGCGGCAAAGATCTACGGCATGTTCGGCGGTCAGGCGACGGTGCCGCTCGTGATCCGCACGCCCGGTGGTGGTGGCCAACAACTCGGCGCCACGCACTCGCAGAACATTGAGCTCTACTACGCCTTCGTGCCCGGACTCAAAGTCGTCGCGCCGAGCACACCCGCCGACGCGAAAGCTCTTTTACTGGCGGCTATCAGGGATAACGACCCGGTGCTCTTTCTCGAGAACCTAGCCCTCTACAACACGAAGGGTGAGGTCCCCGACGACGACACCCCGGCCGTGATCGGTAAGGCCGCAATCACTCGCGAAGGCAGTGACCTCACGCTCATCGGCTACTCGCGAATGGCCTACGTCGCTGCTCAGGTCGCCGAACAGCTCGCCGAGAGCGACGGACTCGATATCGAGGTGATCGACCTTCGCTCCCTGCGTCCACTCGACCGCGAGACGATCATCGAGTCAGTGAAGAAGACCCACGTCGCGGTCGTGCTTGAAGACGACTGGCTCACCTACGGCATCGGTGCCGAGATCGCCGCGTCGATCTCCGACGGTGCCTTTGACTACCTCGATGCCCCCGTACGACGCGTCGCCATGGCCGAGGTGCCGCTGCCCTATTCAAAGTCGCTGGAAACCGCCGCGCTGCCCTCGACCGAGGACGTCATCAACGCCATCTACCAGACCCTCGAGGCCGTCGGCAAGCGCCGCACGAAGATTGCCCAGGACTCATGATCGACATCACCATGCCCCGACTCTCGGACACGATGGAAGAAGGCGCTATCGCCGTCTGGCACAAGCAGCCCGGCGACAAGGTCAGCGTCGGCGACATTTTGGTCGAGATCGAAACCGATAAGGCCACGATGGAATACGAGGCGTACGACGCGGGTACGCTCGCCGAGATTCTCGTGAATGTCGGCGAGACGGTCACAATCGGCACACCAATTGCCCGCCTCGACGACGGCAAGGGAACCGGTCCCACGCCAGCCGCCAGCACCGCCGCCGCCGTGAAGACGGAGGCCGTCACAGCGCCCGTCGTCGCGCCCGAACCTCAATCGCAACCCTCCGCGCCGAGCCAGCCCGAAGCAATCGACGGCGACCGGCAATTTGTCTCGCCACTGGTACGACGACTCGCCCGCGAACACCAACTCGACCTCAGCGGCGTCACCGGCACCGGTCCCGGTGGACGGATCATCCGCACGGACATCGAGGATCTCCTCAAGCCCGGCGCCTCTGCGAAGTCCGTGCCGGCAGTCGCGTCCGCTCCACGCGTTATCCCGAGCGTCCCAGCGGGAACACCGACGGGCGACGAGAAGCGGGGATCGAAGGCAATCCCGATGAGCAATGCCCGACGCGTCATTGCGCGACGCCTCGGTGAAAGTGCGCGCAGCATCCCGCATTTCTACGTCACCGCAGTCGCCGACGCCGAAGCGCTGGTCCAATTGCGCGCCCAGATCAACGCGAGGTTCGCCGAACTCGGACGGGAGAAGGTCAGCCTGAATGATCTCTTGATCCGCGCCTGCGCGCTCGCGCTGCGTGAACACCCGCTCGTCAACGCCTCCTATGTCGATGACGAGAGCCGAACGATGCTCGTGCACGATCGAATCAACATCGGCATGGCGGTGGCCTCGGACAATGGACTCGTGGTTCCGGTCATTCCCGACGCGGACCTCAAGTCGATCTCGGAGATCGGCGAAGAGGCGAAGTACCTCGCCTCACTCGCGAGCGGTAAGGGTCTCACAATCGACCAGATGTCGGGCGGCACCTTCACGATCAGCAATCTCGGGATGTTTGGCGTGGAGCAGTTCACCGCGATCATCAATCCCCCCGAAGCGGCGATTCTGGCCGTGGGTGGCACCGCGCTCGAGCCGGTTGCCCTCGACGGTGAAATCGTGCTGCACCACCGGATGCGCTACACGCTCTCGGCCGACCACCGCGTCATTGACGGCGCGCTGGCGGCGAAGTTCCTCCAGTCCCTGACGCGCCTGATCGAAAATCCAGTCGCCATCGTGCTGGCGTAGCGCCAACTCTGCGACGACCAGTCGTCGCCGCTCCCGAGCAGCCATCACGACCGCGGCGTAGCCTCGGCCATGTAATCCGTCGTGTTACGTGAGTGGGACTGGTCCGTTCTCGATGAGGTCGCGCGTGTTCTCGAGGGCCCGAGCCACGCACAAGGCGATCTTGTCACGAATCGCGCTTTCGGACATGGGTGCGAGCGTGTCGATCGACGAGGTCAACGTACGTCCTTCGGATTCAACCGTGACGACCGCCTCGGGGTGACCAGCGTTGTCAATACCTGTCTCGCGCACCTCGATCCGATCGGCGGTTGCGAGGATCTCTAAGTTCTTGAGCACGTCAACGGTCAGGCTGTCGAGCGTCGGGGCTCCGCGTTCGAGGGTGAACGCGACCATGAAGGGGATTGAATACTTGGCATCGACGAGTGTCGAGGGCCGACGTCGCGGTCCAGCCGGCTGACAGAGGCGATTCGCCGAGCGATTGACGTCGATGATGATCCGCTCCGGACGAGAATCACCGAGTTGCGCACGGAGATCGATTGCGGCGGCGACGTAGGTGTGCGACAGACGGCAGCAGGGCCACCGCTTGACGTCGGTTGCGAGAAACGACCACGCGGAAGAGTCGTCGACGAGTCGCCTGGTCTGGGCGGCGTCCAATTGGTGACCGAGGTAGAGCGGGAACAAACCGGCCTCCCCTTCCAGACCCTCTTCTGGCCCTACGAAACCCTCGCGAGCGAGCAGCGCAGCTCGAACACCACCTTCGGCGGCAAACGCCGGATAGACCGACCTCGCGGTGGATCCCGCTCCGTAGGCCGCCTGCCTGGCCCCGGCGGCTTGCATGGTGGCGACTCCGATCGCCGACACCAGTTCGTCCTCGTTGAGAAAGAGCATCAGCCCGGCCGCGATTGAGGCACCGACGTAGCCGTACAACTGAGTGAGGAACCATCCCGAGCCGGCTCCGGTGCCTGCGGGCTCGGTGAGTTCTCCCATCCGGCACATGACTTCACTGCCCACGGCCACTGCGCGACTTAACCGTTCGCTGTCGTCCGATCCAATGAGGTCAGCCACTGCGAGTACTGCAGGCAAGACCACCGCCGTGGGGTGCAGCCGAGCACCGTCATGGATGTCATCGAAGTCCAGGGCGTGAATCAGCCCGGCGTTGGCGAAGGCTGCTGCGGTCGGGGCGAGGCCCGACGTTGACTTACCGCCGATGCCGCCGAGCACCCTCGCGGGACCTTCGCCACCGCTGATGGTGGCGGCACGAAGGATCTGTTCGCCGATCTCTTCCACACGTGCGGCCATGGCGATGCTGGTCGCGTCCAGGATGTGCAGCTGCACCTTTCGGGCGATGCCGCCAGGTAGCGGTTCGTCAAAGCGGGCTCGGGCCCATCGCGCTATTTCTCTGGCGAGCGACGTCATGGCGTGACTGAACACATAGGGACCGGCTTTCGTGCATTGCTCATTGTTGAAGGTTATATTGATTTCGCCTGATCGCCCTCGTGGGCATCAGTCCTCTCCACGCGCCGAAAAGACTCGTAGGGGACGGAGTGCACGCGGCCAGACCAGCGCGACAACGCCGCGCTCCGACGCACCCCTACGCCGGTATTCGTTTTACTTGGGGGTCCGTAATGATGAGTTCGTCAGTGCCCGGACCATCGCTTGATTGACGCCCTCTCGCGGTCAACGCAAAGGCGGCGACGGTGACACCCCAAAGAGCGGCGCCGACACCGAGATGGACGTCGGCGAGTTCGGTGTGCGAACTAAAGGCGGCGCTCAGCGCGCCGGCGATGACCTGCGCCGCGAACAGGACCAGTCCAGCGACCGTGAAGAATCGCTCGACGCCGTCGCCATCCTTTGATCGCAACAACGTGACCAAGTACGAGACAACCAGGATCGAGCCCACCAGGACCACCGACCGATGCACCATTTGAACGACCAGCAGCCCCGTCGCCGAAGAGCTCGAGAAGCAAACCGGCCACGAGGTGCACGCCGACTGGGCCCCGGCGTTCACCACGACCGAACCTGAGATGAAGATCAGATAGAGCGCCGTGACGGCGCACCACCCGAGTCGGGTTGGTCCGTGGACTAGCGACCATGGGCGCTGCGGTGCGACGAATGACGCCACTGCGGTCACGCTCACCACTCCGAGGAACAGCGTCGCCGCCAGGAGGTGCAGCGCCACCGTCACGGGTGCGTTGTTCGTGAGCACCGTGACGGCGCCCAGGACGATCTGCACCACGATCACCCCCACCGATGCCAGCGCCGGTCCGCGCATATGACGCGCCGATGTGCCGGAACGAAGCACCATGAGCGCGAGTATGACAATCAAAATGGTCACGATTGATGCCAGGTATCGATGCGACTGCTCCATCAGGGGGTGGAACCTCGAGAGCGGGCCAACCGAGCCCGTACACAGTGGCCAGCCCTTGCAACCCATGCCGGAGTTCGTGACTCGAACGGAACTCCCGAGGACGATGAGCCCGAACGTGGTGACCAGCGTCGCCAGCGAGATCCCTCTGATCCACCACATCGACACGTTGTGTCGTTGCCCCTCTGACCTGTTCACTGCCATGTGTACCCTGTCTTTCACGCTCGGTTAGAGGTGACTCGTATGCGCCGAGCAACTTTCAATTGGAGAGGACGAGACCTCGGCCGCGACCGAGCACTCCCCTCCGCGACCCTCATCCCTCGCGAACCACACTCGTTGGGAAAGGTACTGCCACTGCGACGCAGCGTCGTTAGGGCAGAAAGTCCTCATTTGAACTTCCGCGACCCGCGTGGTGGTGCTCCATTGACGTTCTAGGTCGTGACGTCGGCTGCGGTGCGTTTCGGCAGCGACGTCAAGATCGCGTATACAGATCGAGACGCCAGCTTCCGGTCATCTCGTAATCACAGAGGGCCGAACTGAAGGTGCACATCACCTCGAGAATGCTTTCCGGCGCCGTATCGGGAGGTATCTCGAGGAGCAAACCCCGCTGACTGTGATCCTGGAGCACCTTGAACGACTCGGGACCCAGCAGTGAGTTGATCAGTTCAAGCCCCAGCCTGCCGCGTGAATGCAGCACACCGAGTGAACCCGGCTGCGGCTCGCCGCGTAACGGTGGTGAGGACACGTACGACGCCATCGCCGCACCCCGGTTCGCCCACAGGCCGAAAAAGTTCACTTTCAGGTCCGGCACGTCGTCGGTCACGACCGCGACCACGTTGCACCACCCTCGGCCCGAATCTATGGATGCGATCGCCGCCACGGCGTCGGCGCGGTCCGTAGAGAATCGAAGTTGGCTTTGGCGGCTCATGCGTCATCGCTCGCACGACGTGGTGGGTGACAACGCATTGCCCTAGGCCCAGCCGAGCTCATCGAGCTTTTCTTCACTGATGCCGAAATGATGCCCCACCTCGTGAATGACCGTGCGACGGACCTGAACCTTCACGTCGTTCTCGCTGGTGCAGACGCTGCAGATAGCGGTCTGGTAGAGGGTGATCCGGTCGGGCATGACCCCGCTGTAGCTGATGGGACCGCGCTTGGTGAGCGGGATGCCCTCGTAAAGCCCGAAGAGCGAACGGCCCTTCGCCTCATCTTCGACGATGATCGCCACGTTCTCCATGTGATCCGCCAAGTCAGCGGGCAGGGACGAGAGTGCCTCGCCCGCCAGCTCCTCGAAGCGTTCATTAGAGATCACGAACATCTTCGCAGCGTAATTGCCCATAACCTCGTTGCGTCCGACAGTCGCGGCTCAGGCTTTGTCTTGCGCGGCGCACCACACACGACATGTCGTCGTTTCTCGACCGGGGCGGGTACCCGTGAGGTAAATGCTTGCCGGCAGGCAACTTGTTGGTAGAATTGTCAGTAGTGAGTGACCGTACCGAGCCCGATCAAAGAGTTCCCGAGGTCGAACTGGTCGACCGACTGCGCACCGTCATAAGTCGTGGAAGTCGACAATTGCGATTGACCTACTCCGACGACAGCCTGTCGCCAAGCCAGCACGAAGTGCTCGCCATCATCGTGCGACGAGGTTCAATGCGCCTCTCCGAGTTGGCCGGTAGCGAGGGTCTCAACCCGACAATGCTCTCGCGCATCGTCGCCAAACTCGAGGACGCGGACCTGGCGCGCCGGACGCCCGACATCGTCGACGGACGAGTGGTGCACCTCGCGGCGACTGACCGAGGTCGTGCGCTGTACGAAGTGATCCGAAGCCAACGTACCGATGCCCTCAAGTTCGCCCTCGAACAGATGTCACCCGACGAGCAGCGCAGGCTCGCCGACGCACTGCCGGTGCTCGAATCGCTCGTCGAGGCGTTGAAACAGCGCGGCCGATGAGCATCCAGGGCACCGCTCGACGGACGTTCTCCTCACTCTCGAATTCGAACTATCGCAAGTTCTTCTTCGGTCAGACGACGTCGCTCGTCGGGACCTGGATGCAATCGACCGCTCAGTCGTGGCTCGTGCTCACCCTGACCCATTCGGCAACGGACATTGGATGGGTCGTTGCGCTGCAGACGCTGCCCGTTCTCCTACTTGGCCCCTACGGCGGGGTGATCGCCGACCGCGTCGACAAACGTCGGCTGATGATCCTGCTGCAGACCTTCATGGGAATCCAAGCGGCGATCCTCGCGGTGCTTTCGTTGTTGCACATCGTGACGTTCCTGGATGTCTGCATACTCGCCGTGGTCCTCGGCTTCAATAACTGCTTCGAGAACCCCTCGCGCCAGGCCTTCGTGCTCGAGATGGTCGGGCCGGAGGATCTGCGCAATGCCGTCAGTTTGAACTCGACCATGAACAACGTCGCGCGGTCCGTGGGTCCGGCCGTGGCGGGAGTGCTGATCGCGACGGTTGGCGAGGGCTGGTGCTTCGCTGCCAACGCTCTGAGCTTCGTCGCGGTGGTCGGCTCGTTGATGGCCATGGACCGCTCCACCTTGAGCCCGAGTGTGCCCACGGTGCGGGCGAAGGGTCAATTGCGAGAAGGGTTCCGCTACGTGATGCGTACTCCCGA
Source organism: Acidimicrobiaceae bacterium (assembly GCA_003132165.1). Taxonomy (GTDB): domain Bacteria; phylum Actinomycetota; class Acidimicrobiia; order Acidimicrobiales; family RAAP-2; genus RAAP-2. The sequence goes on from PKWW01000002.1 coordinate 10,989, forward strand.
ACTGGCCATTCCGTTGCTCATGATGGCACTCGTGGGCATGCTCGCCTACGAGTTCCAGGTCACCCTTCCGGTGCTGGCTGAGAGTGTCTTTCACGGCGGCTCGGTGGCGTACGGAGGCATGACCGCGTCCATGGGCGTCGGCGCCGTCTGCGGGGGATTGGTGACCGCAGCGCGCGGCAAAACTGGGATGAAGGCCATGATCAGGGCTTCGCTGGTCTTTGGCATCTTCATAGCTTTCGCCGCTCTCGCGCCGGCGCTCGCCGTCGCGCTCACCGCGCTGGCACTCGTCGGCTACGCCAGCGTCTCGTTCCTGGCAATGGGCAACTCGACCTTGCAATTGAGGACCGACGCTCAGATGCGCGGCAGGGTCATGGCGCTTTGGGCGGTGGCGTTCATGGGCTCGACACCCATCGGTGGTCCGCTCATTGGGTGGATCACCAGCGTGGCCGGTGCCCGGACCGGACTCGCGGTGGGTGCGGTCTCATGCTTCTTCGCCGCGCTCATAGGCCTCCTGGCCATTCGTCATCAACGGGCCAAGGGCGGTTCGCTCGAGTAACCGAGCGCCACTTCCCTCGCCGAAGTCCGAGATCGTTCATCACCGGTGAGTGCGACAAAAGACAAGCTCGTCCACTCACGGCAACTGCTGCACGACCAGGGGAAGAATCTGCGATGCTCCAGCTCCTCGCAGCAGCGACGACGCCACGGTCATGGTCCAGCCCGTTCGATACGTGTCGTCCACCACCAGCAACGGCCCTGCAGGAAGGCTTACGCCCGACTTCAGGTGCAGTGATTCGCCCAGGGCTTCAACACGGAGCAACGACGTCAGATCGTCACCTGGTCGAGGCCCAACGAACTCCAGGACGTCGAACAGTGGCAACGTACCCGCCAAACCAATCCGCGCGGCGAGTCCGTTGATCATCAATGGGTGGCGCCGTGACGGCATTGCCACGACCCCTACTGGACGATCGCCCCACGAACTTCTCCATCTCGTGAGAATTCCGACCATCCCACGTATGAGGTCATCGGGCAGGTTCCGGTCCGGTCCGCCAAGGATGTTGGCTACGTGGTCCCAACCCGGCGTGTCCGCAAAGGTGAGCGCGCGTCCCGCTGACGCGCCCACGATCTTCCCCCGCCATCCATTACTGAGGCCGGTGGGCCACAACTTGCGGGGTTCGATTACTACATCGACGCCACGTAGCCGCACCCTCGCCTCTTCGACACGACCGGGGTCGACTCGCCTGCCTGGTTCCGGCAGAAAGCCAGTACACACCGAGCACGTGCCGCAAGGACCGGGATCAATATCGTCGAGTGCCCGTTGCAGGAATTCCATCAGGCACCCGGCGCCCGCGGCGTATCTGCGCATCAAGTTCGCCTCGAAGCGGCGAGCGTCGACGATGCCTTCCCATTTCACCTCGTCAAAGACATATCGCTTGCCCGTTGATCGCCATCCATTGCTTACCCGCTCGACGGCATCCTCAACGGCCATGATCTTGAGCAATGCCTCGAGGCGGCCCTTTCGAATGCCGGTCACGTCGGTGAGTCGAGGGACACTCACTGCGTCACCAGCGTCGCCAAGTGCACTCGTCACCTTCTCGATGTTTGATCGATCTGGAATCGACGACGTCGCAAAGTACTCCCACAACCGTTCATCAGTTTCGGCGGGAAGTAGCACCGCCTCAGCACGATCGATTGCTCGCCCCGCCCTTCCCACCTGTTGGTAATAGGCGACTGGTGAATCTGGCGAGCCGACGTGGATGCAGAACCCAAGGTCCGGCTTGTCGTAACCCATGCCGAGCGCCGACGTCGCGACAACCGCCTTCAGATTGTTGTCCCTGAGATCATCTTCAACGCGCTCTCTCAACTCGGCTTCGAGCTGACCCGAATACGCCGCCACCTTGTGACCCTGCGATTCAAGAAAATCAGTGAGTCTCGTCGTCTCACTCACCGTGGGAACGTAGACAATCCCCGATCCAACAAGCTGGCCCAGGGCCTCGTCCACCCAGGCGTAGCGCTGAAGGCTGCTGAGTCCGGGAATCACCGAGAGTCGAAGTGAGGTTCGCGCCAGACTCCCACGCAAAACCAAGGTCTCCTCGCCCAACTGCTTTGCAACGTCGGCGGTCACTCGACTATTCGCCGTGGCCGTCGTGGCCAGCACCGGGATCGACGGCGATGCGAAGAGCACTTTGCTCAGTCGTTGATAGTCGGGACGGAAATCAAAGCCCCAATCAGAAATGCAGTGCGCCTCGTCGATAACGATGAGACCCGCCGAGGCAATGATCGGTGCCATGCGTCGAGCGAACGTCGGATTGGCGAGGCGCTCAGGTGAAACGAGCAGCACATCAACGGCGTCGGATTCAACCTGTGACATGACCGCGTCCCAATCGTCGACATTTGTTGAGTTGATGGTCGCCGCAGTCAAGCCGCCACCCAACGCGGCGCTCACTTGATTTCGCATGAGGGCCAGTAGCGGTGACACCACCAGGGTTGGGCCCTTCCCGAGGGAACGCAACGCTGATGTGGCTGCCCAGTAGACGGCAGATTTTCCCCAACCCGTTGCTTGCACCACGAGCACGCGAGATCCATCGGCAACTAACGCCCGAACAGCGGCGATCTGATCCGGGTGCGCAGTCGCGTCAGGTCCCGCCATTTCCCTCAAGATTTTTGCGAGATGGCCGTCAGCCGTTACCACCCGGTCGTCACGACCGCTCACACTCGAAACCGACATTCGACCTCAACTCGCTACTTCTGCGTTCACCCGATCATTTCAATTCCACAACCGGTACAGATTGACAGCGCCGTGTGACACCGACCAGTCCCACGCTAAAGGGAGTGGCCTCTCGGCCACCCCCTTTAGCAACTTGTGATGACGTTCAGTCCCTATATCAACTGTCAAGTTGCATCCGAGCTGCGTCCAATTGACATGAGTACAACAGTTCGCAGATGCCAATTCAAGTTACGAATTGGTTGATTCAACCAGAGCTCGGCAACGGGGCGAGAGTGACGCTACGTGATCGAGATCGAGCACTCGAGATGAACAGATCCGCCTCGTGGGCGACGGCTACGACCTCGGAAAAGAGCGCACCAAGAGGGTCTACGACTGGACGATCCGCCGACTTGCGACCGAGCATCGTGTCACCCGGAAGCGAGCTTCATTTTCCGTCGAGAGCGTTGGACGCGGCTCCCATGTGACCCGTGAACCAGTCTCGAGCCACTTCAGCCGCGGCTTGCAGTGTTCCGGGCTCTTCAAACAGATGCGTCGCCCCGGGAATGACGACCAGACGGCTCTCACAACGAAGTTGGGCCTGCGCCTGCCGGTTGAGCTCGAGGACCACGTCGTCGTCACCGCCCACGATCAGCAACGTCGGTGCGGCAACCTCGGCGAGGCGAGGACCGGCGAGGTCGGGGCGGCCGCCCCGCGAAACCACCGCTGCGATGTCGGCATCCGGTTCGGCCGCGGCCCACAGAGCTGCGCCCGCGCCGGTGCTGGCGCCGAAATAGCCGACGGGCAGGTGAGCCAGATCAATCTCGGCGCGCAACCAGTTGGTGACGTCCACCAGGCGGCGTCCCAGCAGCGAGATGTCAAAGACATTGGCCCGATCGGCCTCCTCTTCGACGGTGAGCAGATCGAACAACAGCGTCGCGAGTCCCTCCTCGTTGAGCACGGTGGCGACGTAGCGGTTGCGAGGGCTATGGCGACTGCTTCCGCTGCCGTGAGCGAACACCACCACCCCGATGGCGTCCTCGGGCAGAGTGAGGTGCCCGCCGAGCTGGACCGGACCTGCCCAGACCTCGACCTCCTCATCGCGTGAAGGAGGATCGTTGCCTGTCGCGTCGGCCCGCGGGACAGGCCGAGCGGCACGCTCGAGGCAAGCAACGACCTCTTCGTCAGAAGTCTGGGCGAAGTTGTCATAGAACTGCCCGACCGCGTAGAACGGATCAGGCGTGTCGAGGCACACCAATTCGTCGGCAAACTTGCCAAGTCGCCCTCGCCAATCCGGCGGTGCCACCGGCACCGCGAGCACCACGCGCGCCGCGCCACGCGCACGGGCAACCTGACACGCGGCGCGCGCAGTCGATCCAGTCGCGATACCGTCGTCGACCACCACCACGATGCGACCCTCCAGCGCAATCGGCGGCCGGTCACCGCGAAAGCGCCGGACCCGAACCTCGAGTTCGGTGCGTTCGCGAGCCTCCACTTCGTCCAACTGACTGGCGGAGACACCAGCGATGTTGACGACCTCCTCATTGATGATGCGCACGCCTTCCTCGCCAATCGCACCCATGCCGAGTTCAGGTTGGAATGGCACGCCGAGTTTGCGAACAACGATGACGTCAAGTGGCGCGTCCAGCGCTCTGGCAACCTCGTAGGCCACCGGCACGCCGCCCCGTGGCAGGCCCAGCACCACCACCTGCTCGCCACGCAAGTGCTGCAGTCTCGCGGCGAGACGACGCCCCGCGTCGGCACGATCAATAAAGGCCATAATGACCTCCCCGCCCACTCTCTCGCGTCGCCGAGTGCCACGCAAGGGCAGTTGGTCCCAATCTCGATTCCTGACGACCAACAACGGCATGGGCCCGGTGACGACGGTGCCCACTGCCTCTCGAGACCGAGCGGACCGTGCTCGTGGGCAAGTGCCCTGATTCGAAGTGGCACCGCACAGCCAGAGTCGGCGTGCGGGGAGTCCAAGGCCCACGTCGCCGGCTTCTCTGACCTTGCGCTTCTCCTTAACCCGCCGCTTGACAAGTGTGGCGAAGGGGTGTCTAATCGGGGTGAGGAGCGTGGACCGCGGCGTCGGGCGTCGGCGGACTGTCCGTGAGCGCCCGTACCAATCGCGGAGTGGTTGCGCGCCATCGGTACGCAATGGTGACGCAAGGCACGCCTGACGACCGGTGAGTGAGTGATGAGATGCCCCAATCAAATGACAGAGCCGCCGAGATGCTCCAGGAGTTCGCCGAGCTACTCGCCATCTCTGGTGGTGATCCCTTCAAGGTGCGGGCCTACGAGAAGGCGGCGCAGACCGTCGCCGGTTATCCCAAAGATGTAACCGACCTGGACGAGAAGGGACTCGACGCGATTCCGAGCATCGGTTCGCACCTGGCTCGAAAGATCATCGAGTTCCTCCGCACCGGCACGGTGGAGGAACTGGACGAGTTGCGCGCTGTTGTCCCCGCCGGACTGCGCAGTCTGCTCGACGTACCGGGCCTGGGACCCAAGCGAGCCCACCAGGTCTACGACGAACTCGGCATCACCTCCGTGGGCGAGTTACTCGACGCCATCCATCAACACCGTCTCTGCCACCTGCCCGGCTGGGGGGAGCGCAGCGAGGAGAACCTCGCTCGGGCTATCCACGACGCTCACGCCGCTGGTGCGCGCATCCAACTGGCCGTCGCCCTCGGCCTCGCCGAGGAGATCCTCGCTCATCTGTCCACCCTCCCCCAGGTCCGCAAGGCCGCCTACGCGGGATCGCTACGCCGGATGTGCGAAACAGTCGGCGACGTCGACCTCCTGATTGCCTCCGAAGAGCCCGGGCCGGTCATGGAAACCTTCTGTACGATGCCGCTCGTCGCTCGTGTCTTGGCCCGAGGCAGCACCAAGTCCTCGATCGTCACCACCAAGGGTGTCCAGGTCGACCTGCGTCTCATCGAACCGCCCGTATGGGGCTCGGCACTGCTGTATTTCACCGGCTCGAAGGCCCACAACATCCATCTGCGCGAGATGGCCGTGCGGGCCGGCCAGAAGTTATCCGAGTACGGCCTCTTCGAGGCCGACGGGGGTCGGCTGATCGTCGCCGAGACCGAAGAGGGGGTCTACAAACAGCTCGGACTGCCATGGATTCCCCCGACTATCCGTGAGGACACCGGTGAAATCGAAGCCGCGCTCGCAGGTGAACTCCCTAATCTCGTCGAGTTGCGCAACATCCGCGGTGACCTGCACACGCACACAAACCTCACCGATGGTGTCGCCTCCCTGGAGGACATGGTCACCGCCGCCAAGGCCCGCGGTTATCGCTACTACGCAGTGACCGACCACGCGCCACTGCTCCATATGCAGCGCATGACCTCCGAAAAGGCCCTCGAACAACGTCACCGGATCCGCCTGCTCGAACAGAGCGCGGGCATCGCCCTGCTCCACGGTACCGAGCTCAACATCCAACCTGACGGCTCTCTCGATTGGGATGAGGACTTTCTCGCCGGCTTCGACATCGTGGTCGCTTGTGTGCACTCCGCCTTCCGTCAGTCCCGCGACGCCATGACCGCCAGGCTCTTGCGCGCCATCGAGCATCCCGCCGTCAACATCATCGGCCACCCCACCGGACGCAGTATCGGTCGGCGCGCGCCGATCGACGCCGACTGGGACGAGGTCTTTCGCGCCGCGGCCCGCACGGGCACCGCCTTCGAGATCAACGCGAGCCCCGATCGCCTCGACCTCAACGGCGACCTGGTGCGTCGCGCCCGCCGCGCCGGCGTGCGTTTGGCCATCTCCACCGACGCCCACGCCGTGACCCACCTCGACTTCATGCGCTTCGGTGTCGCCACCGCCCAGCGGGGCTGGGCGGAGTCCGCGGACATCATCAACACCTGGCCATTAGGCAAGATCCGTCGCTTCCTCGCCAAGCATCCGCCGACGCACACACGAAAGAGCGGATAGTTCGAGTTCCACGTGACGCGTCGGTCAAGAGGCAAGTCCGTCTGGTTGGCGAACGGAAGACTCGACGCCGATGAGGACAGTTGAATCGCGAGCGCAGCCGCTCTGCCCCTCAGATGCAATTCCTCTGACATTCCGATGCAAATCGACGGCACGAACCTCGGCACTCTTGACCCACTGAACTTCGATGCAACTCCAGTGAAGTTCGAGTGCAACTTGACATCAACTGTCAAGTTGCATCCGAGATGCAGTCCGAGTTGCATCCGAGATGCACTCACCACTTTTTCAAGATGCAAATCGGACTCAAATTCAGAGAGATGATCGATGAGCGGCCGTCGGCGTATCCCAAACGCTGCGCTCATCGAATCCTGGTACCTTTTGAACCTAGGCAAAGGACCCACTCCTTCTTCGTTGTCGGTCCTCCGTCTCCTTACTACTGCTGGCTGACTCTAACCAGCGTGTAGGCCCACAATCGTTGATAATGTGAACTTTCGGAAATATGTGCTTTTCCGAAAGTATGAGGTACACTAGGAGACATGAGTTTCTTCGGGACAATGCCAACAGCACCGCCGATCACAAAGTCTTTGCCTACGAAAAACATCGATTCCGCGGCGCTCACCGCGATACTCGCCGACATCTTTGATGTCATCGATCTGCAGCCCTCGAGCGACGTACAGCACCTTCTCAGGGACGTATTGCACATCGCGCGCGACGAACGATTAGAGGCAGTGCCGGTAGCGTCTGCCGCAGAGATATTAGAAGTGTCTCAGCCCACGATTCGATCCTGGATTGACCGCGGAGTTCTTGAAGTCCGTACCGGCAGGAGACCTGTGAAAGTCACGTCTGAGTCACTGGGTCGCGCACTTGCCACCGTACGGCGACTTCGAAGTGCCGGTGCTACCAAAGGGTTACTCGAGAAGGCAGTGAACGACCTCAGAGATCGGGAAGATCGACTCGCGCTCGTCGATCGAATTGAAGAACTGCGTCAAGAAACCACGGTTCCCATTGACCTCGACAATCTTGACGAACTCTTTCAATAGTGCCGGCGAAGCGTCGAGTCCGTAAGGCTCCGCCAAGATTCGCGCTCGTGGCGACTGCTGGCGCAATCGACGATTTCAAAGACGTTCCCGCAGGGGCGCGCAGCTTAGTAAAGACACGCCTGCGACGACTCGCGATGGAAGGGTGTCGCGTCGCGGGGTACTCGCTGAGCGGCGACACGCCTTGGCCGAAACTTTGTTCGAAGCACATTGGGGAAGATTGGCGAGTCGTTGTTGCCTTCCAAGCAGACGACTCCATCGTCATAATCAAAATAGCTCTGCACGACGACAAACGTGATCCGTACGCCGAGATCGCCGTCGAGCTGAACGTGCCTATCTCTACGGCGGAGCGGACGAAACCGCCGTGCTGTGAAGATGGTGTCCCACCCATGCTCGACCAAGAAGTCCTTGAAACCCTCAGCCAGGCGTTTAGAAATCTGCGAGGAATTTAGAAGCCACTGAACTTCGATGCAACCGAACTGAAGATCAGATGCAACTCGACTGAAGTTCGGATGAATCAGCACTGAAGTTCACGTGCAACTTGGCTGCACGTCACCCGCAATTTCCGCTGAATATCAGGTGAAACTCCCCATCAACTGCAGCCGCTCGTCGCTCCACAGCTCGAGCATACGTAGCACGAGCCCGCTCGCTGCATCGCGTTGCCGCACTGGTAACACATTGGCGCGTCGCGCTGCTCGGAACGGTTCAGTAGCGTGGGCTGCTCGGTGTGCTGCGGCCTCTCGTTCACTTCGAGCAAGGTCGGCTGCGCGCTGACCCCGACGGTCGGCGTGGTCTGCTCGGCGATCTCGGGCAGCGTTGGCTGAATTCGCTCGCTCGTCGAGAGCACGCCCAACTCCTCGCGTTCGCTCGGGCTTAAGTAGTCGAGTGCCAAGCGCCGGAAGATGTAGTCCACCAGCGACGTCGCGATACGCAGATCGGGATCGTCAGTCATGCCCGACGGCTCGAACTTCATGTTCACGTACTTGCGCACGTAGGTCGCGAGCGGCACGCCATGCTGGAGACCGAGGCTGATCGAGATCGAGAAGGCGTCCATGATGCCCGCGAGGGTCGAGCCCTGCTTGGAGACCTTGATGAACGCCTCACCCGGTCGACCGTCCTCGTACTCGCCGACGGTCACGTAGCCCTCGCAGTCCGCGACGCGAAAGGCGAACGTCGTCGATACGCGACGACGCGGAAGGCGCTCGCGCACCGCGCCGACGACGACGTGGCTGCCCTCAGTCTTCGCGAGTTCCAGCGCCGCCTCGAGCTTGGTGATCTTGGTGTAGAGCTCGGCCGCGACCGAGTCGGTCGCGGTGACCGACGCCGTCGACTCTTCGCCGTCCTTCTTCGCCGTCGAGAGGGGCTGGCCGACCTTGCAGTTGTCGCGATAGATCGCGACGGCCTTCACGCCCAAACGCCAGGCGTCCATGTGCAGGTTCTCGACCTCTTCGATGGTCGCGTCCTCTGGCATGTTGACGGTCTTGGAGATTGCACCCGAAATAAACGGCTGGACGGCGCCCATCATCTTCACGTGACCCAGGTAGTGGATGGTGTTGTCACCCATGGAGCACGCGAACACCGGCAGGTGCTCGGGCTTGAGGCCCGGGGCTCCGACGATGGACTTGTTGGTGTCGATGTAGTCCTCGATGGCGGCGGCCTCGTCCTCGGAGTAACCGAGCACGCGCAGCGCACGCGGCACCGTCTGGTTGACGATGGACATGTTGCCGCCACCCACCAGCTTCTTGAATTTCACGAGACCGAGGTCAGGCTCAATGCCAGTCGTGTCGCAGTCCATCAAGAGACCAATCGTGCCCGTCGGCGCGAGCACGGAAGCTTGGGCGTTGCGTACACCGTGGCGCACGCCAAGGTCGACTGCCTCTTCCCAGGAACGCTGGGCCGCCTCAAGGATCTCGATGGGCGCCTTCGCGGCGTCGATCTGGTACGACGCGTCACGGTGCATACGCAGCACGTTGATCATGGGCTCGGCGTTCTCGGCGTAGCCCTCGTGGGGGCCCATGCGTCCCGCGGTGCGCGCACTCGTCGCGTAGGCGTGGCCGGTCATCAACGCGGTGATGGCGGCGGCCCAGGCGCGGCCGGCGTCGGAGTCGTAGGCGAGGCCCGAAGCCATCAAAAGTGCTCCGAGGTTCGCGTAACCGAGACCCAGCTGACGGAAACGGCGCGAGTTGTCGCCGATCTTCTCGGTCGGGTAGTCGGCCGCACCCACGATGATCTCCTGGGCGGTGAAGAGCACCTCGATGGAGGACTTGAACGCGTCGACGTCGAAATGGCCGTCCGAGCGCAGATACTTCATGAGGTTCAGGCTCGCGAGGTTGCACGCCGAGTTGTCGATGTGCATGTACTCCGAGCAGGGGTTCGAGCCGTTGATGCGGTCGGTGTTGGACGACGTGTGCCAGCGGTTGATGGTCGTGTCGAACTGCAGACCGGGGTCCGCGCACTCCCACGCGGCGCGTGCGATCTGACGCCACAGTTCGCGGGCCTTCAGCGTGCGAACGGAACGTCCGTCGTGACGGGCCGTCAGGTTCCAGTCGGCGTCATCGAGGACGGCCTGCATGAAGTCGTCCGAGACCCGCACCGAGTTGTTGGCGTTCTGGTACTGGATCGAGTGAATGTCCTTGCCGTCGAGGTCCATGTCGAAGCCGGCGTCGCGCAACACTCGAGCCTTGTTCTCCTCGTTGGCCTTGCACCAGACAAACTCTTCGATGTCGGGGTGGTCCACGTCGAGGATGACCATCTTCGCCGCCCGTCGGGTCTTGCCGCCGGACTTGATGGTGCCCGCCGAGGCGTCAGCGCCACGCATGAACGACACCGGGCCGCTCGCGGTGCCGCCGCCCTCGAGTGCTTCGAGGCTTGAGCGTATCTTGGAGAGGTTCACGCCCGCGCCCGATCCGCCCTTGAAGATGATGCCCTCTTCGGTGTACCAGTTGAGGATCGAGCGCATGGAGTCCTCGACGGCGAGGATGAAGCAGGCGCTGCCCTGCTGGGGCACGCCCTTCACGCCGATGTTGAACCAGACCGGCGAGTTGAAGGCGGCCTTTTGAGTGATCAGGAGGTGCTTCAGTTCGCCGCGGAAGGTCTCGGCCTCTTCCTCGTCGACGAAGTAGTCGCTGCCGACGCCCCAGGCGGTGATCGTGTCGACGATGCGGTCAACGACCTGCTTCAGGCTGGTCTCACGCTCGTCGGTACCGAGCGTGCCCCGGAAGTACTTCTGGGCGAGGATGTTCGTAGCGTTGAACGACCACGATGCGGGTACCTCGACGTCGAGCTGCTCGAAGGCGACCGAACCGTCGCGGAAGTTCGAAATGCGCGCGTCGCGACGGTCCCAGACGACCTCGTCGTACGGGTGACGATCCTCAGTGGTGAAAAAACGGCGGAGCCCAATCCCTAGGCGCTGTGGTGCGATAGCCATATCAATCTCTCTTCTCTTCCCAGTGTCCGACACTTCGAATGCGCTTCTGGCGCCGTCGGGGCTGGGAGTACGAGGTTACTGCTTCTCGGCTCCCTAGCCACTATATGTAGTGGTTGACCCTCTACACGTCGCAAGATGCTGTGTCATTACAGCACTGTAATTACACCACGTCAACTCTTTTCTGTCCTTTTTTGAAGTTTTCTCTTCGCCGAAACCTTGAACCCAGTAACTGGCCCGAAACCGTCGCTAGCCTCGGCCGGGTGGACCTCATTCTCGCCCTCGACGCCGGGACCTCGGGCGTGCGCACCGTGGCCTTTGACACGAGGGCCCGCGTCCTCGACACCTCCTACCGTGAGCTGACCCAGCACTTCCCCGAACCCGGGTGGGTTGAACACGACGCCGCCGAGATCGCCGACCTGGCCGTGGCGACCCTGCGCGAAGTCGCGACGAGGGCCCTCGAGGCCGGTCACCACGTCGTGGCGGTCGGGATCACCAACCAACGAGAGACCACGGTCGCCTTCGACCGCGAAACCGGCCATCTCGCCCACAAGGCCATTGTCTGGCAGGACCGGCGTACCGCCTCCCTCTGCGATCGGCTCGAACAAAGCGGCCACGGCCCCCAGGTGCGCGCGACGACCGGACTGGTCCTCGACTCGTACTTCTCAGCGACCAAGATGAACTGGCTGCTTGAGCACGGGGCCCTCGACCACGCCGTAGCGCCCAGCCTCGCCACAATCGACACCTGGCTCTTGTGGTGGCTCAGTGGGGGCACTGACGGAGGTGTCTTTCTCACCGAGCCGTCCAACGCGTCGCGAACACTCCTCATGGACCTGGACACCCTCGACTGGTCGAGCTCGATGGCGGCGCTCTTTGACGTGCCTCTGGACATGCTCGCCGACATCCGCCCGTCGACGACGAACTTCGCGACGATCAGTCCCGACGTCGTCCCCGAGCTCGGCGGCGTGGCCATCACGGGCGTGCTCGGGGACCAACAGGCGGCGCTCTTCGGTCAGGCGTGCTTCAGCCCCGGCATCGTAAAGGCCACCTACGGCACCGGCGCCTTCATCCTCGCCAACGCCGGCGACAGTTCGCCGGGCGTCTTTGACGGACTGGTCACAACCGTCGCCTGGGACCTTGGGGCCTTCGGCCCCGCGACGTACGCCGTCGAGGGATCGGCCTTCGTCGCCGGGGCCGCGGTGCAGTGGCTACGCGACGAGCTGGGTTTCATCAGTGCCGCGAACGAACTCGAGGCACTCGCCCAGAGCGCGCTCGACAGCGGCGGGGTCCACTTCGTACCCGCGTTCACCGGCCTCGGATCGCCGTTCTGGCGCAGCGACGCGCGCGGCGCGATCACCGGACTCTCGCGCGGCGCGGGCCGTGCCCAGATCGCGCGAGCGCTCGTTGAGGCACTCGCCTACCAGGTGCGCTCGATGACCGACGCCTTTCGCGACGGCGGCATCGAACTGCGCGAGTTGCGCGCCGACGGCGGGGCCGCGTCGATGGACCTCCTGCTACAGCTCCAGGCCACCAATTCTCGTCTCGAGGTACTGCGCAGCGCGTCACTCGAGGCGACCGCGCGCGGGGCGGCGACCGTCGCGGGGCTCGAGATCGGTGTCTGGCACTCGCTCGAGCAGTTGGGCGAGCTGTGGGAGGCTGAGCGCCGGTTCAGTCCCGAGGACCCCGTGCTGGCCGATGTGGGCTATAAATCCTGGCTGCTGGCCTGTGAGCGCGCGTAGACGCTAGGTTTTGCAGAACGTGTCTCAGGGGGGGGGGAACCATGGAGAGTTACAAGTCGCGCGTCATTCACAAGGGGCTGTCGTTCGGTGAGGGACCACGATGGCACGATGACCGTCTGTGGTTCAGTGACTTCTACCGACAGGGAATCTTCTCCATCGCTCCCGACGGTACCGACGAAAAGCTCGAGCACGCCGTTGCGACCCAGCCCTCGGGCCTCGGTTGGTTGCCCTCTGGTGACTTGCTCGCGGTCTCGATGACCGACCACAAGGTGCTTCGATTCTCCGAGAACGGGGTCAGTGAATTCGCCGACATCGCCGAGCATTGCGGCTTCTGGGCCAACGACATGGTTGTGTCGTCCAAAGGCATCTCGTACGTGGGCAACTTCGGTTTCGACCTCGACCAGCGACTGATGGACGTGGGCGTCGAGGGCCTCATGTCGGCGGGCCCCATCACGACCAATCTCGTCGTGTTGAACCAGGTCGGCAAGGTCATCCAGGTGATCCCCGACATGGCGTTCCCGAACGGCTCGGTGATCACGCCCGACGGGACGACGCTCATCGTCGGTGAGACGATGACCTTCAACCTCACCGCCTTCGACATCGCCGCGGACGGCACGTTGAGCAACCGGCGGATCTGGGCGCAGTTGGACTTCACCGCGACCGACGGCATGTGCCTCGACGCCGAGGGACAGATCTGGCTCGCCAACGCACTGAGCAATAAGTGCCTACGCGTCAAAGAGGGTGGCGAGATCACCGGTGAGGTGACGACGACCCAAACGGCATTCGCCTGCATGCTCGGTGGCGAGCACCGCACGATGCTGTACATAATGACCGCGCCCTCGAGTGATCGTTTCAAGATCGCCAACCTCACCGACGGCCACATCGAGGTCGTCCAGGTACCCACACCCGGCGCGGGACTGCCGTAACGGCTCAGCCGAGTTTGGTGAGGGTCTTTCGCAGGTTGCGAATGGCTTGGTGCGTGCGCAATTCGTTCTCGATCAACGCGAACCGGACGTGTCCGTCGCCGCCCTCGCCGAAACCGACACCCGGGCTCGTCGCCACGTCAGCCTCTTCGATGAGGAACTTCGAGAACTCGAGCGAATGCATCTCACGATACGGTTCTGGGATCGGCGCCCAGATGAACATCGAGCCCTTCGGCGCGGCCACCTCCCAGCCGATCCGGTTGAGGCCCTCGATCAGAAGATCGCGTCGGGTCTGGTAGATCGCGCGCAGGTGTTCGGGGTAGTCGACCGCCTCGTTCATCGCGACGATCGCCGCGATCTGGACGGGTTGGAACGTGCCGTAGTCGAGGTAGCTTTTCAGTTTCGTCAACGCCGCGACTATCTCGGCGTTGCCGACGAGAAAGCCCACGCGCCATCCGGCCATGGAGAACGACTTCGTGAGCGTGTAGAGCTCGACGCAGCACTCCTTCGCGCGCGGCACCTGCAGGATTGACGGCGGCTTGTAGCCGTCAAAGCCGAGGTCGGCGTAGGCGAAGTCGTGACAGACAATGATCTCGTGCTCGAGCGCGAAGTTCACGAGGCGCTCCATGAACGCGAGGTCCACGCAGGCGCTCGTCGGGTTGTGCGGGAACGAGCAGATGATGACGCGCGGCTTCACCTCGGCTTTCTCGTAGGCGGCGACGAGACCGTCGAAGAAGGAGTCGCCGGGGTCAACGGTGCTGGTACCGGGATCGACCATGGGCACCGTGATGACCGTCGCTCCGGCGAAGCCCGGACCGGCCAGATGAATCGGATAGCTGGGGCTCGGCACGATGGCGGTGTCACCCGGGCCGAGCAGTACCCACATCAGGTGGGTCAGACCCTCCTTGGCACCGATGGTGGTGACGACCTCGGTCTCGGGGTCGAGATCGACGTCGAAGAGCTTCTTGTAGCGCGTGGCTATGGCGAGACGAAGATTGGGGATGCCGCGACTCGCGCTGTAGCGGTGATTCTTCGGATTGCGGGCCGCTTCCGCCAACTTCTCAACGGCGATGTCGGGGCTCGGCAGGTCCGGATTTCCGAACCCGAAGTCGACGACGTCACGACCCGCTGCGCGTGCCTCTGCCTTCAGACCATTGATCTGAGTGAAGACGTACGGGGGCAGGCCATTGATTCGACGGAATTCCATCAACAAAACTTACTTAAGTTCGCGGGCGTGACGCCACTCTCGTAGTTGCCGGATGTCAATTTGGGGGCTCAAGACCGCCCAGGTCGCTCCCGCCTCGTCGAGTGCGTCGAGTGTCGCGGCGAGGTCTTCGGGTACCGGACCAGCCCAATTGGTGGGACCCGAGGCGGCGATCTCACGCAGGTGCTCGGGCGAGGCGTCCCAGAGATTGATCGCAGCGCCGAGTTCGCGCGCCAGCGAATTGGTCGCCTCACCCCCCGCGCCAATCCACACCGGCATCACCTCGATCAGTTGCTCGGCGGTGTCGGCCAACAGCGCGCGGCGTTCGGCCGGACTCTGTACGGCGATGCCGTAGGCCTCATTCTCCGCGGCGGACAACTTGTCGCCGGTGCCGAGCGCACAGATCACGCGGCCCGGTGCGAGGCGTTCGAGCGTCGCGAACTGCTCGACCAGGTGAGCGGTCCCTACGAGGCCGACTCGCGCGACGAGCGGCGCGACGACGAGGTTCTGGTGTCGACGGGCAACGGCACCGAGCAGGGCGAACGGCGCGAGTGACGGGCGCTCGGGTGAACCCATGGGCCACAGATGGTCGTAGGCGAACACCCCGTCGAGGCCGGCGTCCTCGGCGTCGCGGGCGAACGCGAACGCGTCCTCGGCCCCGCGACGAAACGTCGGCAGCAAGACGCCCAGTTTCACGAATGACGCTCGAAGGCGACCAGGGCGGCACCCATTGCGCCCGAGCGAGGACCGAACATCGACTTCATGATGGTGATCGTAGGACGCACGTCGTATCCCTCGACGAGGTCGATCAGGTACTCACGCGCGTAGGGCAGCACGAGATCAGACGCACTGGACAGTCCCCCACCGATGACGAAGTGGCCGCAGTCGAGGATGGCGGCGAGATTGGAGAGTCCGAGCGCGAGCCACCAACCGACTTCGCGCACGAGCGCCAACGCCTCGTCGAGTCCTTCGGCCGCAGCCGCGGTCACGTCTTCGGCGCTCACGAACTCGGTACCGCCGCGCTGGGCGACCAGCGTCGGTAGTCGACCTTCCTCAGCGGCCTCTCGCGTCAAGCGACCGAGACCACCCCCGGATGCGTAACGCTCCCAACATCCGAATCCCCCACAGAGACACGCCGCGCCGCGCGCGTCGACGACCATATGACCGATCTCGCCGGCGAAACCGCTTCGCCCGCGCACCAGCTCGCCGTCGGCGATCACGCCGCCGCCGATGCCGGTGCCGAGGGTCACCATGACGAAGTCATCGATGCCGCGTCCGGCCCCCCACTCGTGCTCGCAGAGCGCCGCGCAGTTCGCGTCATTCTCGCAGTAGACGAGCGAACTACCGAGTGAGGAACCGAGTAGCGCACCGAGATCGGCTCCCGACGCCGATTGCAGGTTCGGAGCGAACGCCAGATGTCCGTCGCGTCGCATCAAACCCGGAAGCCCGATGCCGACCGGCACCCCGTTCGCCTTCAGACCGTGCCGGGTGGCGAGTTGGAGGACCTGATCGGTGAGTACCTCCGCCGTCGCCTCACCGGCACCGTGGCTCTCGTCGTGGGGCGTCGGCGACATCACTTCGCCGAGCACACGGCCGTCTCGAGCAACGATCAACGCCAGCGCTTTGGTCCCACCGACGTCGACGCCGATCGCGACGTCATTCATGCAAGTAACTCGGCCTGGGCCTTCAGCTCGCGCAGTGCCTGGGTTTGGATTCGTTGGGCGGCGCGGTGCTTGATGAACGCCGGGATCGGCACCGACAACTCGACTTCCAGGTCGTAGGTGACCTTGGCGCCTGCTCCTGCTGGCTCGAAGCGGTACTGACCCTTCATGGTCTCGGTGATGTCGCCGCTGGTCTGGAACCAACTGATGAGTTCGGGCGCACGGCTGTAGTCGTAGCGAAGCGCGTAGGTCGTCGAGCGTCCGAACGCGGCGGCGCGAAATTCGACCTCGAGGGGCCGACCTTCTTCGTCGCGCTCGAGCACCTCGATCCTCTTCAGATCGCTGACCCAACTCGTGTAGTTGGCGAAGTCGGTGACCACTCGGTAGACGGCGTCAGGCGTCGCGCTGACCAGTATCGATTCTGTCGCTCGCTGGGACACGGCACCTCCTAGCAGACACCTTAGAACGTTTGCCTGTCGAGATCGGAGTTGTCGAAGGGGGCCAAACCGTTGCCGAGACGGCGAGCGAGGTTGTTCCATTCAAAGCGCTCGACTGCGAGATCGCGTGAATTTCTCGCGTACCGCGCCCGGCGCTCGTCGTCACCCAACAGGTCCGCCATCACGCGCGCGAGCGCCCGGTCGCTCCTCGAATTGGTGACCACCGTACCGGTCACGCCGTCGATCACCGCTTCGTGGCTGCCACCCGAGCGCCCCGCGATCTGGGCGACGCCCGACGCGGCCGCCTCAAGGAAGACAATGCCGAAACCCTCCTGCTCGAGCCCGAGCCACCGACTTCGACAGTCCATCACCATGAGGTCACTCGCCCCGAGCCACTCGCTCAAAACGTCATCAGGAACGCGTCCGAGAAAGGTCACCGGCGCCTTCAACTTCTTCGCCAATCGCTCGAGTCGGGGGCGGTCGCGACCCGCTCCCCCGATCGCCACGTGCAGCTCTGGGAACTGATTGGCCAAGCGCGCACTCGCGCGAAGGAGCGTATCCATGCCCTTGCGCGGCACTAGGCGCGAATAGGAGCTCACGAGTAGGCCCTCTTCGGGAAGTCCGAGTGAACGCCGGACGTGCGCGCTTCGCGAATCGTCGAGCGGCTGGAATCTCATTGTGTCAACACCCGGTGGAATCTGGACGACCGGCGGCATCCATTCGGCCGCGTTACGACGCGCCTCACTCTCGGGGTAGGTTCCCGCGCACACCGCCACGACGGCGTGACGAAGGACGTGACGAAGCGACGAAGCGACGAGCGGCAGTCGACCTGGAATGGTCACCTCAGCGCCGTGCAGTACGACACCGTAGGGTCGCGACAGGTGCGGTCCGAGCAGACCCAGCGGCCACGCCGGATCGAGGAGGACCAGATCGGGTTGGTGACGTTCGATTGCCGCCTCAATCGCCACGAGCGCGCTGCGCGTCGGCAGGAACAGCGTCGACGCGGACACCCGTTCGATCACGACGTCGCTTTGTTGGTCAAAACTTTGCGCATCCTCGTGCGACGACGCGGTGAGGACGGTCGCGCGCCCTGGTTCAAGACGACGCCACAGTTCATGAAGGTAGACCTGGATACCGCCCGTCTTGGGCGGATAGTCGTTGGTCACCAAGAGGTGGCGGGCCATGGGTCCACGCTAGTCAACCGGTGCGCCGTTGAGGTTACGAGTCCGTATTCGAACGGTGCTGGAACTTGAGCCGAGGCATCATCCCCTGCGCGGTGAAGAGTTGCACGACATCGGCGTCCCTCGTGGTCATGACCAGCTCATCGGGCTTTTCACCAATGACGAAGCTGACGAGACAGTCCGCGCAGTCCGGGGTGCCCCGACGCACGCAGTCGTTGCAACTGATTGAGAGTTCGATTCCACTTGCCATGCCACACCTTTCATCTCCCTCAACTCTGACGAGGGCCTGTGACATCTCAAGCGGTGAGATACGGCGCAATCTCGAGAGCAACCTGGGAGGGTCCGAACACCACACCCTCGCTCACGACCTGACGGCGCAACTCGTCGACCAGTACGTAGAAGGGAGGCCACTTGATATCGAGTTCCTTCAACAGTTCGGGAGCGATGAGGACCCGTTGGCGCGCATTCACCCATTCACCGTCCGGGTCGTCGGTCCCGCTCACGATCACGACGGTGACATTGGCCAATTCGTCGAGCGTCGAGTTCACGAAGTCACGACATCCGTCACACATGGTCTTGACCGCGACGACCAGGGTCCGCCCCTCAAAGGTATGCGTTACGACATTCCCATCCAAGGTGACGCCGGTGAATGAGGACGGCGCCGGACGTTCTCGGGGTGCGTCGAACGATCGCACGCCCAGTCCTACTCGGAGTCGGCGATGATTTCGACGGACCGACCGTGACCGCACCAGCGACACGTCACCGACTCAATGGTCTTGGCGATCACCTCGGGCTCTTCGATGGTGAGTTCACCCCCCACGGTGAAGTGGTGGAACGCTCGTACCGACGTCGTCTCCACCACATCGAAACGCGTTAAATTTCCACAGGCCGTGCAGCGATATCGGGTAGTCACAGCATCAACGGTAGTGGATTCCTCTGAATCACCAATCAGTGCGGCGGCGCTCTCGGCGGCGGCGCGGAGTCATGTCGAAGTCGTGGGGCCGGGGAGGGTCGAAGTCGAACACCGTGTCGAAATCGAGACGATCGCCGGCGAACGCCATCCGCTCCTGGTCAATGATTCGACAGAGCGCACTCGGATGGTGCACGAAACCTAGATTTACAGTCCCCGACCTCGTCTCGAGCAACACCACGCCGCGCCTCGTCATTCGCTCGTGCAGGCGCTGGCCCACCCTCGTGGCGACGACGTCGCGCAAATCAACTTCGCTCCGATGATGGTGCAGCACACCTCCCTCGATGATGATGCGCTGACTGGTGACGCGAACCTTGTGCGATCGCCACCGCCACATTCGAGTCGCGACCACGATCAGGCACGGTCCGGCGAGGACGAGCAGCAGCCATGATCGCACCGAGTGCACGAAGTGCAAATGAGCCGCCGCGTATTCGACCACGACCACGGAGGTCACCGTCGCGAACATCGGCACCAACAGGCCGTGCGCGACCGGCGTCACCGTGATGACCCGTTCCTCGCCGTAGCGCAGCAAAAACTTCCTACTCATAACCTCAATGCTAAGTACTCGCAGTGACATTCACGGTGACCGTTACCCGATTGACAGCAAGTTCTAAGGTGCCAGAATGAATTCCTCATCGACACGGTCGTGGCTGCCCGCTTATCTGGGCGTCGGCCTCGCGTGGGGCTGTTCGTTCCTCTTTATAAAGCTGTCACTTGGATTCCTCGCTCCATTCGGCGTCGCCTTCTTCCGATGTTCACTCGGCGCTCTCACCTTGATCACGATCCTGCGAGCGAGCAAGAACCGCTTCCCGAGGGGCGTCGTCGTCTGGGCCCACCTCTGGGTGACGGCACTCCTTATGAACGTCATTCCCGGCATCCTCTTCGCCATCGCCGAGACGAGGACGACTTCGATCCTCGCCGGCATCATCAACGCGCTCACTCCGCTGACGGCACTGTTCTTCATCGTCGTCGTCTTCCGTGACGAACCCACGTCCTCACGAGAGCTGTGGGGTCTCGGTCTTGGCCTCGTCGGTGTCGTGGTGACCCTCGGTGTGTGGCGGGGCTTCGGGACCAACCCCTGGTGGGCAGTCGGCGCGTTGCTACTCTCGGTGACCCTCTACGGCGTTGCCTTCCCCTACACGCGGCGCCACCTGTCCCCGCGTGGCATCGCGCCGGTGTCGCTCGCGAGCGCGCAACTCCTCCTGGCGTCGATCACGCTGTTGCCCTTCGTGATCGTTGACGGTACGAACGGTCACGCAATCAGCGTGAAGGCCGTCTTCGGTATCCTCGCCCTCGGCGTCTTCGGCAGCGGGCTCGCGTTCATGTGGAACTTCCACGTGATCGCAATGGCCGGCAGTTCGCTCGCGAGCACGGTCACCTACATCACGCCGGTCGTCGCGGTGATCGTGGGCATCGTCTTCTTGAACGAGTCACTTACCTGGTTCGAACCAGTGGGGGGACTCATCGTCCTGCTGGGTGCCGCGATTGGACAAGGTCGGTTCGCGAAGCGCCCTTAGACGTTGCGAAGCTGGTGCGCCGCCATGTCAAAGTAAGAATTCATCTCGTTGAACTGCTCGTCGGTGAGTTCATCGCGCACACTCGCGAGCGCGAACGACATCGCGGCGAGCCACGCATCGCGGGCTTTCTTCGTAATTCGAAAGGGTACGTGGCGCATCCTGAGGCGCGGGTGACCCCGCTCTTCCATGTAGAGCTTCGGTCCACCCCAGTACTGGACGAGGAAGATCACGAGATGACGCTTCGAGTCGGTGAGGTCCTCTGGATACATCGCGCGCAGCAACTCGTCCGCTTGCACTCCGACGTAGAACGCATCGACGAGTCGTTCGAAGAAAGGCTCACCGCCAACTTGTTCGTACAGAGAATAATCCACGTCTCCACGCTAGAGGCTGTTGCTCTAGACTTGTTCGAGTCTCTTAGTAGACGCGCGGGTGTAGCTCAATGGTAGAGCTCCAGCCTTCCAAGCTGGCCATGCGGGTTCGATCCCCGTCACCCGCTCCGCATGTGCTTGACCCCATTGACTG
>PKWW01000068.1 GCA_003132165.1 Acidimicrobiaceae bacterium
GACCTCGTCATTATCAGTGACGCGCTCTAACCGACTGAGCTATAGCCCCTACAGGGGTTCCAATCTACACCAGTCGGCAAAGGTCCTTCGAGGTCCTAGTCCTGCCAAAGTTTGGCGGCGATTGACTGGCTCGCAGTGCCCAGCAACATGCCGGACTGACTCCAAAGATACGCCGTGCCTTGTCCGAAGCCGCCCGCGAGCGCGTGCATGTGAATCTCACACAGAACCCACTCGGTGGGCTCGAGCGAGGCGATTCGAATCGTGTTGTCGAGACTTCGACCCATCGTGTTGTGGCCCAAGGGTGACGTCATGCCCCCCGATACGAAATCTCCGAAGATTGCGAGCGTCGCGGCGGACGGTTCGAAGTGGTCGGGAACCCGCGCCCACAGCGCCGTCACCGGTGATCCGGGTGTCCCATCGATCTCGTCGTAGGGACGACCCAGCGCGACGCGGGTCTCTACGTGATCGAAGATCGAATGGTCGAAGCGTCGTGGCATGATGCGACGCGGGCAGTCCAAGGGATCTCGCACCTGGGCCATCGTGACCCACGGATTCGGCGAGCTGAGCGTACCGGTACCGAGCGCGGCGTTGACGGTGAGAACTTCGCGATCCTCGACGTACGTCGTGGACCGGGCCTGGGTGACGTGTCCACCCACGACACAAAGATCGGTCTTCACCGTGACGTCGGCACCGAGCGGCGCGTACGAAAGGTATTGGGCCGTTGCCCAAATGGTGGGCCGTCCGCTGGCTTCTTCGAGCGCAACCAGTCCCGACGCCAGACCGCAGCCGCCGAAGAGGAACTTGCCGGGCGTGATCAACCGCTCAGTGACTTCGAAACCCCAGGTGTCGTCGTCAATTCGTGACATCCCCATAAAGGTCTTCGCATCCACAATCGCCGAGGTTACTGGACGGGGAAATTTGAAGGTTGCATCGGTTGAAATGTCGCCGAAGTCCGGGAACGGGCAGACTTGATTGGTGATCGATCCACGGTTCGTCTTTCTGGCTGCGCTCCTGTCCCTCGTCGGGGCTTGGAGTTACATCCGCCACACGCTTCAGGGCACCACTTCACCGAACCGCGTCACGTGGGGGCTCTGGGCGGTCGAGGGGATACTGGCCTTCGTGGTGGAAATCCAACAGCACGTTGGATTGGCTTCGGTGATGACCCTGATGCTCGGGCTGGTGCCACTCGTCGTCGTGGCCGCATCGTTCAAGAATCCAAATAGCGTCTGGAAGATTGGGAGGTTCGACATCTTCTGTGGTTCGATTTCCGTCGCCGGTCTTGCTTTCTGGTGTTTCATCAATCAGCCGACCGTCGCCCTCGTGTCCTTCGTCGCCGCCGACCAGATTGCGGCGCTGCCGACGCTGCGTAAGGCCTGGATCGCTCCCCAGACAGAGTCGTCGCGAGTGTTCTTCATGGGTTTCATGAACTGCGGTATCACGCTATTGACGTTGAAACACTTGACCTCGGCCGGCGTGTTGTTCCCGGGTTGCATTCTGGTCACCGACCTCATCATCGGTGTGTTGGTCTTCACCAGACTCGGACCGAGACTTCGCGCGAAGCCCATTGTGTACCTGACGAGTAGCTCGACATGACGAGTTCGCCCGAGACGTCAACTCCACAGATCCGCTGGGCTCGAGGAAAGGCGCAACGCACCACTACCCCACGTCTCTCGCTCGGCGACCTGCATGATCGCCCGGCCGGCTACGACGCGGTCGGTCGACTCATCGAGCAGGGGGGCGACCGAGTCGCGCAACTGCTGCCCCTGCGCTACCAGCGAATGCTCAAAAGTCCGTTGGCG
Organism: Acidimicrobiaceae bacterium; assembly: GCA_003132165.1. GTDB lineage: Bacteria > Actinomycetota > Acidimicrobiia > Acidimicrobiales > RAAP-2 > RAAP-2. Next base: position 1,800 of record PKWW01000068.1, read on the forward strand.
TTCCTTCGAGGCGCGTCGATCCTCATGGCGGATGACCTCGCCCGAGGTCCCTCCACGTCACTCGATGTTCAGATCTGCGGCGACGCGCACATCGCGAACTTCGGAATCTTCGAGTCGCCCGAGCGCGACATGGTCTTTGACGTCAACGACTTCGATGAGACCGCGGTTGGGCCCTTCGAATGGGACGTCAAGCGGCTCGCCGCGTCACTCGTGGTCGCGGCACGAGAGCTGGGGATGAGCGCCCACGACCAGGAGAGCATCGCGCTCAACGCGGGCCGAGAGTATCGACGATCGTTGGCTCGTTTCGCCATGATGTCACGATTGGACGTGTGGTACTCGCGCGTCGATCTCGATGAGACGATCCGTGACCTGAAGGGTTTCTTCTCCGACGCCGCCTCCGAGAAGATCGATGACGTCATCCGTCACTTCAGCTCACTCGGGGACGAGCAGGCCCAGGCGAAAGTGGTCCTGTATCGAGCCGATGGTCCGGTGATGGTGGACAATCCTCCCCACTTCAGCCACGAGTTCGAAGGGAGCGCGAACTCTATGAGTGCGAAAAACGTGCTCGACGTCCTCGTCGGCTACGCCCACACACTCAGCAGCGACCGTCAAGCGTTACTTCGCCAGTTCAGCGTGCGCGACGTCGCACGTCACGTGGTCGGCGTGGGATCGGTGGGCACCGAATGCTTCGCGGTACTGCTCACCGGACGCGACGAATATGATCCGTTCCTCCTGCAGATCAAAGAGGCGGAGCCGTCGGTGGTGGTGAGTTCGAGGCCCGCATCGACATTGGTCGAGGACGGCGAGCGCGTGGTGCAGGGCCAGAGGCTGATGCAGGCGACTCCCGACGTGTTTCTCGGCTGGCACACCATCCCCGTAGGCGAGCGGGACCGGACCTTCTACGTCCGCCAGCTGTACCTGAAGAAGGCCACGATCACCCTGGAGGGTCTGGAGGGGCCTCACCTGTTGGCGTACGCGAGGCTGTGTGCGTGGACGCTCGCGAGGGCGCACGCCCGCTTCGGCACCAGTTGTGAAATTGCAGGTTATTTAGGCAAGGCCAATCGGTTCGATGAGTCGATGGCCGCGTTCGCCCTGGCCTACGGCGACCGCAACCAGAAGGATTTCGAAGAGTTGACGGACGCGGCCGCATCGGGCCGCATTACCGTGGCGACGTGAGCGCGTTACTGCCCTTTCGTCTACATCTCATTGAATTCATCGCGATTCTCATTGCGGGCGTTGCGCACTACTTCGTCGTGAACTCACCGCGCTTGCGTCGGCTGGCATTCTTCGCACTTCTCGCCCTGTTGGTCGTCACCATGTGGCCTATTGGCGATCTGGCCGCTTCCGTGTCATTGACCGTGGCGACCGTGCAACGTCTGGTCATCATGTTGTTCGTCGCGCCGATGTTGCTGCTCGCGACGCCGACGACCGTGCTCTCGAAACTCACGCGTCCCCGTCCGGTCGACTTCGTGGTGCGCTTTCTGTCGCACCCCGGTGTCGCCATCATCCTCGTGACGATTCTCGGCACAGCGACGCTCGCCGCGCCAGTGGTTGACTGGGGTGCACGATCATCCTTAGGGCGTGATGTAGTTCTGTTGTTCGTCCTCATGGTCGGCGTGCTGCTCTGGGTGCCGGCCCTGGCGGTGATGCCTGGTGCGAAGAGGTTGTCGCCCGCGGCGCGGGCGGGCTACGTTTTCGGTTCCGCGCTCGTGGTGACGAGTCTGTCCTTCGTGTGGATCTTCTCGCGACACTCGCTCTACCCCGGTCTGCACAATCAGTACGCGTTGCTGCACATGACGCCGCTGTTTGACCAGCAACTCGCGGGTTTCGTCGCCAAACTCGGCAGTTACATACCTATGTGGGCAGTGGCGTTCACAATCTTCTTCAATGCGGAAGACCAAGGAATCAACGTCGATGAGACACCGCTGCACTGGGCCGACGTGGAGCGCCAACTGCTTCGTATTGACCGCCAGCGCGAGCGGGCGCTGCGTCGCCACCAACCCGAGTAACGAATCCTTTGGTAGGATTAAATCCCTTTGGGGACGTAGCTCAGTTGGTAGAGCGCGGGCTTTGCAAGCCTGAGGTCGTGGGTTCGATCCCCATCGTCTCCACCAATGGTGGTTTACGAGAAATGGTTCCAATCTGTTGCGAGAAATCGAGCGCACTGACTTGGTGCCGATTCAGGACTGGGTGATGGCAACCTAGTTATGCCAGAGGTTGGCCCCGCGGCGAGATCACCTTCTGAATCGCGGTGTAGAGCGTAGGTAACGACCAGCCGCCCAGAGTTGGCCGTTGTGCGACACCGTGCTGAAAGACCGTGGCCTCGGGACAACCTGCTAACTGAAATACCACCTTTGTGAATGAAGCGGCCGCGCTCGTGGTGGAGAAGCGGACAATGTACGGCACCATGGCGTCGGCGGGACAGGCCTGGTTCTTGGGGTAGTTGGAGACGGGGATTGTGTTGATCATGGCGCGGACCCGGGCGATGACGGAGGGTTTGCTGATCTTCATGGTTCCGTAGTGCACTCCCGTGGGCAGGGGCATGGGGTAATTCCAATAGAGGGCCGTGGCCCCGGCGGGCACCAGCAGACGGGTGGGCTTGGTGGGCGCGTCCAGCGCACATGAGGAGAGTGATAGGGCAGCAACCAGCGAGAGGATCACCAGGGTCATGGGGCGAAAGCGGTTCATAACGGACCTCCTGCTCTCTCATCAAGGTACTGTCGCACGGGCAGTGGTTCCATCAGCCAGGTTCGACGAACTCGGTACTCACTGAACTTCATCTGGCGCCGAGTTCGCGTAGGAGGGAATTCCGTCGTGTGCCCCTCACCCTGTGGGCGAGAAGACTGACCATGAATCGCGTGAAGTGGCAATAGCCACAACCCCAGAATCGACTACTCTCACAGGGGCTGAACGATTTCTCGTAAGCCCTCACCAATGGTGGTTTACCAAGGTTGGCTCGCCCTTCGAAGTCGTCTAAACATGTTTTCGACCGCGAAGGCCGCCGGTCCCGATTTGTTTGTCTTTGTCGGGAGTGCATCGTCGGCCAGATCCCATCGCGCGGCGAAAACCGATGGATCGGGCATCTCTACTCGACCCAGGCCTGCTCGTGACCTCACGCCGGCACGCCGGCATTCACCTGATGTCGTGCACCACAGTTGTTACATACGTCGGACATCGCGTAGTGGCCTGAGCCGGAGCGATCCCCGGAGATCACGTAGGCAGCGATACCGAAATCCACAATGATCAGAATGCCGGCCGCGAGTAGCGACCAGCTCAAGACAACGATCACCACGGGGATGAAAAATCCCGCGTTTGCGAACTAGCCCTCCGTGATGGTTCCACCGGGCACGATGGCGAGTTCAGCGTGGGCAATGTGGATCTCACCTGAGTCATCGCGGGCGCGTGCAGGTATGAAGCAGGCGGCGATGATGGCAAAGACCGTCACGATCGCGATGAACAGAAATCCGTTGGTGTAGCCCGACTCGGCGGGGAACCCACTGGTCTGTAGACGCGCGGTGACGATGCTCGACATCACCGAGGCGCCGACGGCGCCACCGATTGTGCGGATGTTGGCGTTCATCCCGCTCGCGACGCCGGTCTGCGATGCGGGCACGGCCTGAACGATGAGATTCGACATCGCCGAGAAGGCGAGGCCCGTCCCCGCGCCGAGCAGAGCGCCCAGCGCGTAGATCTCCCAAGGCTGTGAGTGCGCAAAGGCCAGCATGGTGTAGCCGGCGCAGGAGATGATCGAACCGAGGATGACGGCGAATTTCGAGCCCATCCGCTTGGCGATGCGTCCCGACAGCAGGCCGAAGATGAACATCGTGACGGTTTGTGGGAGCAGGAACATGCCCGAACGAATCATCGACGCTCCGAAGCCGTAACCGGCGCTCTTCGGGGTCTGGAGGAACTCGGGTAGGAAGGCGAAGATCGAGTACATGCCCACACCGAAGAGGAAGGCGACCAGGTTGTTCGTCCACACCGCGGGGACGCGCATCATCTTCATGTCGATAAGAGGATTCGCCGACCGACTCTCGACTCGAATCCAGAGCATGATCAAGATAATCGCCGCGATGATGAGACCTAGGACCTTGGTGGAGCCCCAGCCCCAAACGGGTCCCTCGCTCACACCGAGCAATAGAGCCACCAACCACGCCGACAGGAGTGCGGCGGCGCCGAAGTCCACTCGGCCCTTGTTGCGAACCGGCGACTCGGGGACGAAGAAATAGGCGCAGACGGCGGCCATAAGAATGATGGCGAGCGGTATCCAGAACAACCAGTGGTAATTGAGGCCGGTCACGATGGGGCCGGCGATCACGAGGCCGACACCACTGCCGACCGCCATCATCGCCGCGATGATACCAACGCCACCGGCGACTTTGTCGGAGGGGAACTCGTCTCGGATGATGCCGAAAGAGAGGGGCATGACGCCGCCACCGAAACCCTGGACCGCGCGTCCGACGATGAGCATAAGGATCGTGTGCGCCATTGCAGCGATCAACGTCCCGCCCGCCAGCGCCACCAGCGTGATGACGAGCATCCGTTCCTTGCCGACGATGTCACCAATGCGTCCCATTATGGGAGTGAAGATCGAGGCGGAGAGCAGGTAGGCCGTGACAACCCAGGTCACGGTGTTCTGCGAGGTGTGCATGTCCGCCTGAATCGTCGGCAGCGCGGGGATGACGAGCGATTGCAGCAGTGCGAATGCGGAGACGCCCACGAGCAGGACGATGAAAGTGACGCGGTAGTTCGCCCGTTCGAGGGATCTGGTCATATGGGCATCCTTCGGTGTGAATGGACGGAATCCCGTTGTCTCGACGGCGTTGCTCGAAACCAACAGGTTGCTCCGCGATGCGGAAGGCTCCGTTATGAAATGCCAAGTCTACGGGATGACCTCGTCTTTGAGTCCATCATTGCGGGACGGGTAGCACTACCGTTGGGCATGTCACTTTCCGAAGTTGTAAGCCTTCTCGCCGCGCTCGGTACGTTGGCCACTATCACGGGCCTGGTGATCACAATCCGTCGCAACACCGCGACGAGCCGCCTCGACACACTGCAGCGCATGGTGGCGGAGATGAACCATCTTCGCCAGCAGCGAGCAACGAATCCTTCCCTCGAGCGGTCACTATTCCCTGATCGGAGGGATTGGACTGACGAACAGATAGCCGAGCACCTGGCAATGGTCCAGTTGGCCAATACTCTCGAGTGGGCCTATATTGCGCGGCGATCGGGAATGCTCGACCTGGACGTCTGGGAGTCGTGGGTTGCAACTTGGCGGGGAGTCATTGAGAACGACACGAAACGTGACTCCCTCTACCACGCCAGCGTCTGGACCTTTGGTCGTACCGGGACGATGGCGAAGGACCTCGAACGATTGACCAAGGGTGATGACCTGCCCGATCCGTACTCCAGAAAGTCGTCGCGCCGTCGATAGCACTGAGCGATGATGCGCGAGCAAATGAGGAAGCCCCGGNNCCGGGGCTTCCTCATTTGCTCGATCTACTTAGTGTCCTGGTAATGCTCACGCCAGACGAGGCGGTATAACTTGAGCTTGCGCGGTATTGAGCGAAGGCCCGGGATGAACGGCAAGAACAGCAGGAGCGCTGACATCACCATCATCAGTGCCCACACCAGTGCGTCACCGTTGCCACTCGAGTTGAACGGAGGTATCTGGTACCAGAAGGTGTAGAGCCACAGCCAGGCCTGGCCGGGGTAACTACCGGTCTCGTTCATCATTCCCCACTGGTCGCCCGTGAGGTGTTGCGCATCGGCGAGGTTGGCCATGTAGCCACTGTCGGCGAGGAACAGCAACGGCTTCGTGAAGTCGGTCGTGTAGAACCCGTTGCCGGTCACAAGTGCCTGGTCCAGGGCGCCGGATCGCGCCATCTGGGTCAGGTCCTCGATGATTGTCGGCACCGGTCCGGCACTCGTCGCGTTGACCACGACTTGTCCGTTCACGAACTTCATGTTCGACGACGCCTTGGTGTAGCTCTCCAACCAGCCGTTTCGAGTTGATGTCGACGCTGAAGCCCACATCTTCAAGTCGGTGCGAAGGACCGGCTTGTCGGGCAACGACTTCAACGGGCTGATGACGAAGTCACTCGCCGCATTGATTGGAATTCGTACCCCGGCCCACTTGGCGAGGGACAACGGGCCAATGGCCTGTCCGCTGGATGCCGTGTTATACGGCGCGCCGTACTGGGCGCTCGTCGATGTGCCGTTCAGTTCACTGAGCGCCGTGGTCGCGAAGTCGATGGGATCTGCATTGGACCAGTTCTTGACCGTGATCTGTTTCTCATCGGGGGAGCCGAAGACGACGGCGAGCAGCATGGTGATCACGAGAATCACCAGAACCGCAATGGCACCTTCCTTGATGATGTCGTAAGGACCGTAGCCGCCCTTCCACTCGGGTGCATCGACGTCGGGACGAAACGGTTTCTTACTCATTCCGTCACCTCTTCAAATGGGGGAACAACACCTTTGATACGAACCAGTATGACGTGCAGCGCCGTCAGTACTACCGCGGCGAGCGGCAGCAACACGATGTGCCACATCAGCATTTGGCCAGTGTTCAAGACGTTGAAGATGGACCCGGCGCCGGTGGCGTTGATGCCGTCTTTCGCTTGGGTGGAGATCCACTGTGAGTCGAAGTTCGTCTGGCTGACGTAGCCGGTGAACGCGGTGGCGATGGAAGCGAGGAACGTCACGACGCCGGTCATCCAGGTCAGCGCGCGACCACCGCGCCAGGCGGCCATTGCGAACTTGCCCCAGAGGTGCACGACCATGGTGAAGAAGAAGATTTCGACACTCCAGAGGTGCAGCGAATTGATGAAGTGACCGTAGGGCGAGCCGTGCCACCACTGCGGTCCTCGGATGGCGAGGATGCAACCGGTGGCGATGACGATGCCGAGTGCCGACAGCGTCGCCACCCCGAACACGTAGATCCACGACGATACGTAGACGGGCTGGGTGTCGGGCAGCAACTTCTCGGGAGGCAACTTGCCCTCGACGCGCCGTCGAATGCGCGTCGTCCATTGGCGATCGATTTCTGAAATACTCATCGGTTCTCCTTGCGACGGCTACGACCCGGGAAGGGGAGAAGCAACGCGGCGATGAAGGTGCAGACCATCAGAATCACCACGATTAGATTGGCAACGCTCAAATCTAAGAAGTGCCAATGGATGTAATGACCCGGATTGTCTAATGGAATGAGCGCCGCTAACGACAAAAAGAATGCCATGAAGTAACCCCCCTATCTGAAATCAGTATGTCACCTGACCAGCGTCAGTCAATAGGGACTTAGGACCTTCTTGAGGAAGGCGAGTACTTTCTCTTCTCAGTGCCGGGTTCGCGGTCGTGAGCGCTCTGGCGCAAATGAAACTGCGTCACGCCGATGGTGAGCGACACCGCGCCCAAGATATGGAGTTCGACGAGGGCTGCGGGTACGTGGGTGAGGTACTGCGTTGCACCGATGGTCCCTTGGATGAGGGCGATCACGACGAGTCGCCGGACACCGAGCTGCAGGGGTCGGGGCACCGGGGAGTTCCAGATGGTCAGCAGTAGACCACCGACCAGTCCGATGAACAGCAGGGCGGCGAGCGAGTGGACCCAGGTCGCCGACGAGAAGGCGAACGGCAGTCTTCGTGCGGTGAGCTGACCCTGCGACGATCCTGCGTGGGGTCCCGAACCGGTTGTCATGGTACCGGTGATGAGCAGCATGATGAAGGGGACCCACAAGAGACGGGCGATGAGACGAAAGTGCGGGTCTCGGACGTCGGCGCGTGCACCCTCGCCATAGATGTACTTGGAACGATGGTAGAGAACGGCACTCACGACGACCATCGCGAGTGACAGCAGCATGTGTAGTGATACGAGCCAGGGGTTCAGCTTGCTGTAGACGACGAACCCGCCGAGGACAGCGTCGGCGATGACCCCGAAAATCAGCGAGGCGGAGAACCAGACGAGGTCCCGGCGTCGGGGGGTACGCAGCAACGACGCAACGAACGTGACCGCGGTGAGGATCACGAGGGTGACCGTCACCATTCGATTGGCGTATTCAATGAGGGGGTGGATGCTCATCGAGCCCGAGATCCGGCCGTGGAAACACGTGGGCCAGTCGGGACAGCCGAGGCCTGAACCGGTGAGCCGCACGGCCGCCCCCGAGAGGACTATGACGATCATTGAAAGGAATGCGGCAAAAGCAAACCAGCGAAACACTGGCGGCGACACGGTACGCCGTGCTGAGAGGGTCACCTCTGTAGCCTAGGTAATCGCCCGACTCGTAGAATAATCCCTGTGACAATTACGGCCCATAGCTCGCGCTCGACCGCGGAGACCCTGAAGGGCTATGTCGCACTTACGAAGCCTCGGATTATCGAACTACTACTGGTGACGACGATTCCGACAATGGTCGTCGCCGCAAACGGGATTCCTGGTTTCTGGCTGATCGTGGCGACACTTATCGGTGGCACACTCGCCGCGGGCGGTGCGAACGCGCTCAACATGGTGATCGACCGCGACATCGACGCGATCATGGAGAGAACCAAGAAGCGTCCTCTCGTCACCGGCGTCATGACACCGCGCGCGGCGGCAGTCTTCGCGGTGGGGCTCGAGGTCATCGCCTTTGCGGTACTCGCCATCTGGGTCAATCAACTCTCCGCCTGGCTCGCCATGTCCGCGACCGCCTTCTACGTCGTCGTTTACACCATTTGGCTGAAGCGCCGGAGCAAGCAGAACATCGTGATCGGTGGCGCCGCCGGTGCCGTCCCCGTGCTGATCGGCTGGGCCGCGGTCACCAATTCACTCAGTTGGACGCCGGTCCTGTTGTTCCTCGTCATCTTCATCTGGACGCCGCCTCACTTCTGGGCGTTGGCCGTTCGCTACCGTGATGACTACGCGGCCGCCCACGTACCGATGATGCCGGTAGTGGCGTCGCTTCGCCGGACGACGCTCGAAATCCTCGTGTACTCGGTCCTGATGTGGGCAGTCACGATGTTGCTCGGTCCGGTCGCCCATCTCGGCTGGGTCTACGCGTTGTCGGCGACCGTGCTCGGGGCGCTTTTCACCTTCTACGCCTTTCGCCTTTACCGCCATGCGCATCAGGACAAGGCGGACGTCGCCGAGGCGATGCGACTCTTCCACTTCTCGATCACGTATCTGACGGCTCTGTTCATTTTGATGGCGGTTGATGTCCTTGTCCGAAACCACTAAGCCTCAGCGGGGTCACCCTTCGCCGATGATGTTCATCTCGCTCGGCATTGGCACCGTGGTGGCCATTGCGTTGATCGTCGTCGTTTCTGTACTCACTGGCGGCAAGGTGACGTCGAACAACGGCCTGCCGACGAGCGATCTGCAGGGCCACAAGGTCGCCACGTTCTCCCAGAGTGGACTGGTGAGCGGCACCGTCAGAGCTCCTTGGTCCCAGGGACACCCTTCAGTGCTGCTCTTCTTCGCCAGCGATTGCACGCCCTGTCGGGCGGAGATGCCCAAGGTCGCCAACTACGTCAAGTCCCACGATCTCGGCCGGGTGACGGTGCTCGGTGTCGACGCCGAGGGGTCGAGGTCCGCCGGCCAGGGCTTCATCCGCCAGGTGCACGCTACGTTCCCGGTGGTCTTCGATCCCAACTTCCAGATCACGGCCGGCATCTTCCAGTTCGGCCAACTCCCCGAGTCGGTGTTCTTGAACGCGAAGGGCGTCGTCGAGCAGGTCTACTTCGGGGCGATTCCCGTGAAGGAACTGTCGGCCGGCATCGCCTCGCTCAACAACGCTTAATCGAAGCGGAAGGTGCGCGCGGCGAAGAGCGGCGCCAGCACCGCCCAGATGACCAGTGACAGCCAGTCCGCTTTCGAGGGTCCGATGCCCTGACCGAGGACCCGGTGCATGCCGTCGGCGAGCGCGCCCGATGGCAGACCGACGACGACCCTTTGGATGAACGCCGGGAGGGACGTCACCGGCACCACGATTCCCGAAATCAGCAGGAGCACCAGATACAGGCCGTTGCTGGCTGCCAGATTGACCTCGGCCCGAAGTCGGCCGGCGAAGAGCAGTCCGACGCCCGCGCAACCGGCGGAGCCGAGGACGAGGAGGAAGAGCACCTGGACCGCACCGAGCCCACCGCCGCGCGGATGCCACCCGAGAGCGAGCGCCACGGCCGAGAGGATCGCGACTTGAAGCGCCTCGGTGACGAGCACGCCGGCGATCTTGGCACCGATGAGTCGCCGTTGGCCGAGTGGTGTCACGTGAAGGCGGCGGAGCACGCCGAAGGATCGCTCGAATCCCGTTGAAATGGAAAGCGCGACGAGTGACGTCGACAAGATACAGAGTGCGAGGATGCCCGGCGCGATGAAATTGATCCGGTGGGGTGACGGCGACGTGGTCACGTGCGCCAACGAGAAGAAGACCAGCAACAGCACCGGAATTCCCACGGTCAGCAGCAGGGTCTCACCTCGGCGAATGTTCATTCGCACCTCGGCGCGCGTCTGCGCCCACCAGGCCCTCACGATTCGCTCCCGTTACGCTCATCAGCGATCAGTTCGAGGTAGCGCTCTTCGAGCGATGCGCGCGTTCGAAGTGACGTCATGGCGACGCCGTGACTGGTCAGATAGCCAGTGACGACACCGATCCTCTCGGGCGTCGAGCCAATGGCACAGCGCACTTGGAGCGGTCCGTCCGCAGTCACCGTGCAACCCAGTAGCCGAGCGAGACCCTCTGGATCGATCGGCCCTGAGGTCTCGACGATCATCTCGGGACTCCCGGCGAGTTCGTCCAGCGTGCCCTGGGCGACGATGTGGCCGTGGTTCATGATCACCAGAAAGTCGGCGAGACGTTCAGCTTCGTCGAGCTCGTGCGTCGTGATCAGCAACGCACATCCGCGCTCGCGCTCGGAGCGGATGATGTCGCGGATCACTTGGCGGCCTTCGGGGTCGACGGCGGTCGTTGGCTCGTCGAGCACGAGTACCTTTGGGCGACCGAGGAGCGCCAGCGCCAGAAGGGTCCGCTGCTGCTCGCCACCGCTCAGACGGCGCCAAGGTGTGCGCGCACACTTCTCCAGGCGGAGCAGCGCCAAGAGCTCGCCGCAGTCCCGCGGAGCGTCGTAGTAGGTCGAGGTGAGTTCGAGAACCTGGGCGGGAGTCATCGGGAACCAGACCCCTCCGCGCTGCAGGAGTGCTCCGGTGCGAACAACGACCTCCGCGTGATCGCGCAGAGGGTCGAGTCCGTGCAGGCGGACCGTGCCCGACGACGGAGCGCGAAAACCCAGGAGGGTCTCGACGACCGTGGTCTTGCCGGCGCCGTTGGGGCCGAGCAGAGTGGCGACCTCGCCATAGGCGACCTGCAGGGACACGTCGTCGACCGCGTTCAAATCCCCGAAGGCGACCTTCAGATTCTTGATCTCGACGGCGTTACTCACGACATCTGAACCTAGACGTTTCTACGGACCCTTCGAGCCGTCCTCGGTAGGCTTGGCGGCATGATTGATCTCGCACAATTGCGTCGTGAACCGGAATTCGTCAAGGCGGCCTTGGCCCGTCGCGGAATTGCGAACTCGACAATGGACGAGATCACGCTGCTCGACGTCGAGCACCGCCGCCTACTGCAAGAGGCGGAGCGACTTCGCGCCGAAGTGAAGGACCTGTCGCGCAAGGTGGGCGAGGCGCGCCGCCGGACCGACATCGTCGGGGCCGACAAACTGTCGGCGAGGAGCCGCGAACTGGGCGACCTCGAGCGCGAGGCGACCCAGGCGACCGAGGCGGTCGCCACGGCGCTGCGCGACCAGTTGCTCATGATTCCGAATGTGCCCGCGCCCGACGTGCCCGAGGGACGCGACGAGAACGACAACGTCGAGATGCGCCGTTGGTGGGTGGGCATGGATGAGGGCCTCCCCTTCCCCGAGTACGGGGAGCACCAGCGCGTCGCGCACTGGGACATCGGCATTGAACTCGGAATCCTCGACATCGAGGCGGGCGCCAAGTTGGCGGGCTCGATGTTCCCGCTGTACCGCGGCGCCGGTGCACGTCTGCTGCGATCACTCGGGTTCTTCGCGCTCAATAGCCACATGGCCGACTACGAGGAGATCCGTCCTCCGAGCTTCGCGCTCACCGAGACGATGATGTCGACCGGCCACCTTCCCAAGTCCGCGGACGACATGTACGCCATCGAGCGCGATGGTCTGTGGGCGATTCCCACGGCCGAGGTGCCGCTCACCTCGATGCACCGAGGTGAGATCCTCGAGGAGTCGAAGCTGCCGATCCGCATGACCGCGCAGACCGCGTGTTTTCGCCGTGAGGCGGGCGCGGCGGGCCGTGACACGCGCGGGTTGCTTCGTGTCCACGAGTTCGACAAGGTGGAACTCTTCGCTTACTGCACGCCCGACCAGTCTGACGACGCCTTCGCCGATATCCTGGCGCGCGCGGAAGGTCTGCTGCAGTCGCTCGGGCTGACGTACCGGGTGCTTCGCCTTTGCACGGGCGACCTCGGCACGTCCTCGGCGAGGACCTTCGACCTCGAGGTCTTCAGTCCCGGGGTCGACCGTTGGCTCGAGGTGTCCTCGGTGAGCTGGTTCCGCGACTACCAGGCCCGTCGAGCCAATGTCCGCTACCGCACGCCGGACGGTTCGACCGCGCTCGTGCACACGGTGAACGGCTCGGCGCTCGCCTGGGCACGGATCTGGGCCGCAATCGTCGAGACCTATCGTCAGCCCGATGGTTCGATTGCGCTGCCGTCGGTGCTGTCGCCCTACATGGGCGATTCGATGACGATCGGGCCTAAGGCTTCGTAAGTTCGAAGCGGTAGCCGACACCACGAACGGTGGTTATGTGCATGGGTGATTTTGGCTCCTCTTCGATGAGGCTGCGCAAGCGTTTGATGTGCACGTCCAGGGTCTTCGTATCGCCCACGTAGTCGTTGCCCCAGACCCGGTCGATGAGGACCTCTCGCGTGAGGACCCGGCCCGGATTCTCGAGCAGGAGTCGCAACAGGGCGAACTCCTTCTTACGGAGTTTGATCTCCTCGCCGCTTACAAAGCAGCGGCGGGCGTCGATGTCGAGGCGGATGGGGCCCTGTTCGATCAGTTCATCGACCTCGCCAGCCTGCTCGTGCACCTCGCGGCGACGAAGCACGGCGCGGATGCGCGCCACCAACTCACGAAGACGGTAGGGCTTGGTGACGTAGTCATCCGCTCCGATTTCGAGCATCAGGACCATGTCGACTTCCTCACCCTTGGCGCTGACGATGATGATGGGAATGTCGCTGATGGAACGGATTGCGCGACATACGTCCAGGCCGGAAAGTTTCGGGAGCATCAAGTCGAGTAGTACGAGGTCGAACGTGCCGCGTCCGAACAGCGTGATCGCCTCCTGGCCATCGCGGGCGGCAGTGACGTCGAAGCCCTCGCGGGTGAGTCCGATGGTCAGAGCATCGACGAACGATTCCTCATCCTCGACGACGAGAATGTGGACGCGCTGTTCGTTGCTCTTCTTGCTCATTGCTGGTTCATCGGCAGCTCGAGAGTGAATGTCGATCCTTCGCCCTCACGCGAATCCACAAGGACGGCGCCGCCGTGGTTGATGGCGACGTGTCGCACGATGCTGAGACCGAGGCCGGTGCCCCCGGTCTCGCGGGCGCGACCGGGGTCGACTCGGTAGAAGCGTTCGAAGATTCGTTCAAGGTCCTTGGTGGGAATTCCCACGCCCTCGTCCTTGATGGCGATGCGAACCTTTGGTCCGACCGGCTCCCCGTCATCAGTCGTCGAGGCGTCCACCCGATCGATTGAGATGGACACCTTTCCCCCGATGGGCGAGTACACGACTGCGTTCTCGAGCAAGGCGTGCACCGCGGAGACCAGTTGTCGGCGGTCGCCCGTGACCACGAAGTTGAATTCGGGCTCGATGAAGTTGAGCGTGACCTCGTGTTGCTCCGCGGCGGTTCGAATCCGCTCGATGGCGTCGGCGACGACCAGAGAGGCTGGCACTGGTTCACGAGACGGCGACCCCTCGCCTTCGATTCTCGAGAGGTCGAGCAGGTCCTCGATGATCCGATTGACGCGAAATGCTTCGGAGTTGATGCGGTTGGCGAGGCGGTTGGCGACCTCGGGGTCGCGCTCGAACTGCAGTGTCTCGGCAAGCAGACCGAGCGCTCCCATCGGCGTCTTGAGTTCGTGCGAGACGTTGGCGATGAAATCCCGGCGGATGTCCTCGAGTCGTCGTCGTTCCGTGACGTCTTCGATGATCGCGATCACGCCGAGAGGCCGTCGGCCGTCGTCGATGACCGAGGTCCGGATCGTGAGCGTTCGACGGGGTGGTCCATAGATGTCGATGGTCCGATCAGCGACCCCTTGCGACCAACCCTCGGCGAGTACTTCGGTGACCGCCTGCGCCGCAATCGCGTCGCCGTAGCGACTGGCCATGAGCGTCTCGGCCTGGGTGTTACGAAAGAGGACCCTACCGGACTCGTCACAGAGCACGAGCCCGAGAGGTAGGGCGTCGAGCGCCCGACGTAGTCGAATTGATTCGGCACTCGATTCTGAGACGGCGGTCGTCGCGGCGCCGGTGACCTCTTCGAGGTAGTTCAGAGCGGACTCGACCTTGCCGTCGTCATCATGGGGCTCGACGCCGAGACGACCGCCGAGCGCGGTGAGTCGCTGAGCAATCGCCCGGTGACCACGGCGTCGATTGAGGAGAATGCCGATGATGAGTCCAAGCACCAGCACGCCAAACGCCGCAGCGTAGAGCGACGCGGCGGGCCAGCGAGAAACGAAATTCACAGCCGAGGCAATTTGCACTCCTTCATTCTCGCAGAAGAATGCCGAACTCACGGGACAGCGACCTTTGGGCTTTCCCACAGCGAGAGCGAGTTCCCATGATGTTCGCCGATGTAAGCCTCAATCCGTCAACGACAGCCCTGCCCGGAAGCGCCGCGTTGCAACTTATTGCGAACGGGATTGCCTCCTGGGCTCTGATCGGCGCCTTGATCGCCCTATTGATCGGTGCGGCCCTTTGGGCGGTAGGCAGTCACACGCAGAACATGCACCAGTCAGCGGCGGGTCGGCGCGCGGTCGGCACGTCATTAGTTGCCGCAGTGCTCATCGGCGCTGCGCCGAGTCTGATCAACTTCTTCTTCAACGCCGGTCTCAGCGTTCACTGATGAGTCACTTGCTTTGCCTCTTTACGCCGATCAGCTGTTCGACCACCGCCATCGCGAAGGCAACGCTCGGCGACCTGTTCGACGCGTTGACGGTGTGGATCCTCGGCAGCGTGCAGTGGTTTTTGACGGCGGCGGGAGCGGTGTTGACCTCTGCGAGCGAACCGTCGACGGTCGTACGATCGGCGACCCAGGAGTTCAACGCGCTGCTGGTGCTCTCGCCGATTCTCATGATGCTGGGATTGCTCGTGAGCACGCTGGCGGCGCTTCGTCACGCGGACGCGTCGTCGCTGTGGAAGGTCTACTTCGGGGTCGCGCCGGCCTGCGTCTTGGGGATTGCAACGGCGCGACCCGCAACAGCTCTCGTCCTGCGTGCGGTGAACCAACTTTCGAGTACTGCGGCCGCCACAGCCGTGCAACATGAGGCCGGAATCGCGACGGCCTTCGCGTCGCTCAATACGTCGACGCCGGGCTTCGGGTTGTTCCTCCTCGCGCTGGGCGTCGTCGTCGGGACGTGGCTGCTGTGGTGCGAACTGATCATTCGAACCGTCGTGTTGACGCTATTGCTGGTACTAGTACCCGTAATCGTCCCGCTCTCCACGTTCCCGGCACTTCGGCGACTGGCCTGGCGACTGGCTGAGACGTTCCTCGCGGTGGCGTCGAGCAAATTCCTTATCGTCATCGCGCTGTCGTTGGGACTCGACGAGTTGAGCGGCTCGTCAGCCACCCAAGTGGTGACCGGAGCGGTCACGATGATGTTGGCCACCTGCTCGCCCTTCGTCTTGCTTCGTCTCATCCCCTTCGTGGAGCAATCGGCCTTGCACAACCTTGATGGTCTACGACAGCGATTCACGCGCAATGTGGCCAGCGTGCCCTCGTCTCCCTTGGGCGCAGCGGCGCAAGCAATGATGCCGGCAGCGCCAATTCCGGGCCCCACGCCCCGTCCTGATGATCTGGGCCTGGACATGTGGGAGGCGGGCCCCGACGTGGAATTCCCTCCCTACGAGGGGAAGAAGATGGCCCCGCCGATCGGGACGCCAACATTGCGCGGAGGTCACGTGGCGTATCGCACCGACGAAATGGGACCGGTCGTCGGGTGGCACTTTGACGAGTGAGCATCTCGCGCTCGGTGACACCGACGCGGATGCCCGATGGATCGGTATTCGACGCCATCAAGCCCTGCTCACCGTCGCGGGTCTCGCCATCATTGGTGACTGGGTGCTGCGACCTCGGAGTTCGTTGATTGAATTGGTACTCGGACTACTCCTGGTGGTGAGTGCAGCGCCGGTGGGTGATGGCCTGACGTCGGGTCAGTACGTCGGTATCGGACTCTCGTTCCATCTGCGCTCCCACTGGCGTACGATCACGCTCGAACCGAGTGGATCGAATCACGTGCTCCACGCTCGAAGACCGGTGACGATACAAGGATTTGAGTTGCAACATCGCGGACGACTCGACCTTTCGGGTGCTGACGTGGTTAACGCCGCTCGACTTACTGAAATGGTGAACGCCATGGCGGTGCGTGGCCAGCCGGGTCACGTCTCGGTGCACATCATCAACTCCGAGGCGAGTTCGAGAACTCTGCTGACGCTTCGCGCGACCACGAACGCTTGCGAGGGATGGACGCCGTGCGCCGAGCTCGTTGAGAGTGTCGTCGGAATAAGAGGCCCTACGAATTCGCTGCACATCCTGGAACGCTGGAGCTATCTTCGCTCCAACGAAGGGGTGCTGCGCGTGCTTCGGGTGAACGACTTCAGCGCGGCACCAAGTGACCGGGCCGTGCTCGAACACTTGCAGGGGCGTACGCGCAACCTCGGCATCGCCCTGCACTTTGATGTCGTGGGCGGCGTGAAGGCGCAGAGGATCTCGGGGCGTGCTGTCCACCGGATGGGCAGCGACGGAGCCGCCACGCGCGCGATCGGATTTCGCCGCAGTGCCCGCACTGCTCGCTCGCTCGAGCGAGTAAACGAGCGAGAGCAACTGGTGGCCAGCGGGCAGGCGCTGCTGAAGTTTGCGGTGTTCGTCATCGTGCGAGCTGCGACGTTGAGCGAACTTCGCCTCAGCGTGTTGGCGGCGGTGCGCGCTGGCGAGGAGTCGGGACTACGAATTGAACGAGGCGTGGGGCGACAAGCGCATTGGTACGGCTTTCAGTTGCCGGGCGGGCCGGACTGGTGAGCCGGGCGTGGACCCACTGGGGCACCTCGAAGGACTTGCAGAGTCTGCGCCTGCCCTCCCACGATGCGGGGACGTCGCTTCGCGGGCGGGCGTTGGGACGAAGTTTGCGGGGTCTCGACTTCGTCTTTGATCCGTTCGACGGTTACGAGGCCGACCTGGTATCGAATCCGAACATGATCGTCGCCGGCTCGATCGGCGCGGGCAAGAGCACGGTGGTGAAGATGCTGCTTGATCGGGCGCTGGAGCGGGGCCGTCGGGTTGTCGTCATCGACCCGAAGGGAGAGTACGGCGCCTTGGCGAGGGCCTACGGGGTAAACCCGGTGGCGCTCGGCAGGGATGGCTGGTGTGATCCCTTTCCTCAGGACGAGAGGGAGAGTCGCGACCTCGTGCGAGCGCTGATCGGCACGGCACAGGGATTCACATTGAGTGGCGAACAGCACTACGTGGTCGATGAGGCTTTTCATCGGATCCCGGTGCCCCGTCCGGTGCGGCTACTTCGCGCGCTCTACGATCAGTTGCTTCCCCACGTCGCCTCGGGCGTCCAATCGGTCGAGAGGGGCATCGCCCTGACGCTCTACCGATTCGTTCACGGCGACCTGGCGGGGCTCTTTGATGGCGACGACGACCCTATGGTCTTCGCCGGTGACCTCGTGGTGCTCGACCTGTCCTCGCAGTGGTCATCGCAGTCGCTGTCGATTGCCGCGCTGAGTGCCGTCGCTGCGGCCCAGCAAGTCGCGGCACGAGGCGAAGACTTGGGTTACCTCGTGCTCGACGAGGCTTGGGCGTTGCTGTCTGACGCTCAAGCGTTGCGCTGGTTGCAGGGCTCATGGAAGCTGGCGAGGTCACGGGGACTCAGCCACGTGCTCGTGCTTCACCGCTGGACCGATGTCGCCGCGGCCGGTGACGTGGGGAGCGCGCAGCGCGAGCGGGCCCAAGGACTTCTTCGTGAGTGCGAGACGTCGTGGCTTTTCCGCCAGCCTCCCGATGAAGCCCGGGAGATGGGTATTGCTCTTGGTCTGCATCCGCGCGAAGTCCAGTACCTCACGGCGTTACCCAAAGGGGCTGCTCTCGTCCGTTACGGCGCACATCGGTCCGTCGTGAAGTTCCAGCCCGACGCGCGCGACAGCACGTTCGTCGACACCGATGGCGCTATGCGGATCGTGCCGAGTGTCTAACGACCGCCCCGTGCTGGGGCGGCGCACCTGGCGCGGCATCGCATACGGACCGGTCGTGCGACTTGAATCGCGGAGTTCGTTGCTGGTGGTTGGTCCGACCCAGACCGGCAAGACCAGTTCGTTGGTCATACCCGCACTGCTCTCGTGGTCTGGCGCGGCCGTAGTAACGAGTGTCAAGAACGACGTCATGGAGGCCACGTCACGCTGGCGCGCCGCCATTGGCGACGTCCAGGTCCTCGAGCCCGGTCGCGAAGAGGGCTTGACGTGGGATCCTCTGGAGGGGATCGGAACCCTGCGTCACGCCCTTCGCGTGGCTCGCGATCTGACGTCGGGGTCGTCAACGAGGGGTGACACCGAATTCTGGAATGCGCTTGCGTCAAAGATGGTCGCGGCACTGTTGATGCTCGCCGTTCAGAACTCGGGTGACATCTTCGACGTCGCGATGATCGTCGAGAACCGGCGCTTCGAACGCTGGGCGCATGAGGGGGCGACGAGCGAGGCGAGCGAACTGATGCGCTCGTTCCTGGACCACGACGCAAAGACCCTCGACGGCGTCGTCACGACCGCAGAGACGATGCTCTTGCCGTGGCGATTCCGCCAGCCCCTCGCGAGAATACGACCGGTGGTGGCGGGTGCCCATACCCTCTACCTGTGCAGTCCACGAAATGAGCAACAGCAGTATGAACCGCTCTTTCGCGGTGCCCTGCGAATGATCCTCGAGGAGCAGCAGTCGCGCGTCGAGCAGAAGACTCAGGTGCCGCTACTCATGGTCCTCGACGAGGCGGCGACGGTCGCATCGCTTGACGAGCTCGATCAGATGGCGGCGACCGTCAGTGGTCTGGACGTGACGCTTGTCACCATCGTCCAGGACTTCGCCCAGCTCAGCGCTCGCTGGGGCGCACGGGCACAGACCATCGTGAACAACCACGCGACCCGACTCGTGATGAGCGGGCTGGCCGACCCCACGGTGTCGAAGTACCTCCCGGAACTCATCACGATGAAAGAGGGAGTGGAGATCAGCCCCATTCGACAGCGGTCGACGGGGACCGCAGTGGTCGTCGCGGGGCGCAGACCCGTGTTCGTCGTGCGTCTGCGGCCCTGGTGGCGTGAACGGCGATTTCGTCACCGAGGCTCGCGCTGAGCATCACTACGATTTAGCAATGACGTCGGAGAAGCTACCTCATCAGGAGCAGATTCTTGCCATTGACATTGGCGCGACGAACATCAAGTTTTGCCACGTCGACGTCCAGGGCGAACTCCTGGAGCCGATTCGTCGCAAGCCCACGCCGTACCCGTGCTCGCCCCAACGATTGGTCGAGTTGCTGAGTGAGCGCATCGCCCAGAGTGGTGCCCAGTCCGTCGGGATCGGGTTCCCCGGCGAGTTCGACAATGGTCACGTGATCCGTCCGGGAAACCTCTCGCGACCCGGAGGTGTCACTACGGACGTCGATCCGGTCTTGGAAGCCCAGTGGCGCGGATTCGCGCTCCAAGACGCCCTGTGCCAATCGACTGGGCGCGACGTGCGCATCGTCAATGACGCGAAGCTCGCCGCCCTGGGCTGTTGCGAGGGCCGCGGCACCGAGCTCGTGCTGACACTGGGCACCGGCCTCGGACTCGCGCTGAGTGTCGACGGTAAATTGCAGAAGGTCCGTGACGTCGG
>PKWW01000029.1 GCA_003132165.1 Acidimicrobiaceae bacterium
TCGAGGGATTTCCCGAGACGTTCGAACTTCCCTACACGACGACGACCTACTGCGCGCGTACACCCGGCGCGTAAGCGCGGCAGATCCAGCGACGCGATCGTCAGCGTTGTCAGGTGTTCGCGGCGGTGACGGTCCGCGAAAGAATCCCGAGCGTCGCACGACGTGCGCTTTCGGAGACGACGGGGTGCCATTGGGTCACCACTGGCCGTAGCTTCACGGCGTCCTCACCATTACGTGGTTGCAGGGATGGGAATGCCTCGTTCCCGAAAGTGGCAAGAAAGCGTTGAACTAAGCGTTGAGTCGTAAGTCACCAGCGGACGTTGTTCACACCGTTACGCACCGCCCCAGCCTCAGTCCGTCGCGTTGCTCTCGATCCTCAGATTGTGCCGCCGCGACTGCTCTAACCGACTGGTCAATCCCACTGCCCTTGCACCGGCGGTTCCGCAAGAACCGACCACACCTTCAATTCGCCCATCACGTGCTCGACGGTGGCGGCGCTTGCGCAACCGCCGTCACGTCGCATCTCGCACGATTCCCGTCGGCGACGCCGCGGTGGGGTCACCTTCGACACCCTGCTACCCGCCGTCGCCGATCAATTTCTGGTGATGTGTCACCACCTGCACGTTCGTGGCTCGAACGACCACCGAGTCACCGCAATGCCCGGCCATGCGGTTCCCACCGCCACGACGGCAATCACGTCGGCGCACCACCACCCGCACGTTCGTCGAGCGCCGGTAGTTCGTGCACGGTGCGGTTCGAGTGTGATCCCTCGTCGCGGTCATCGTGCCATCAACGATCCAGAGGTCGCGTCGGTCCGCGGGGGCCGGGCCAAGCAGTTCCCCGAGTGGTGCTATCAAATCGCCCAGCATCCGGTCCACCTGCTGCTGGCTTGCGGCTCAGCACGGCCAGCGGGCGCTCGGTGAGGTTCGTGCGCAGGTAGAGAGTGGTCATCAGCACCCGTGCGAAACGAGAGGCCCCAGGGGCCGCTCGGTGTCGGGGTGGACAGCCCACCGCCGACGGACCAGTTCTGGCGTGCTCGACGGACAGTCCGGTCGGGGCGAAGATCTCGAAGGAACGAAGGTATCGGGCACGTCGTCCCATCGCAACGACCGTGTACGTGCGCATCCTCGGCAACTTTCGATGTGTGTCACAGCCATCTGGCACAGTCAACGACGTGACAGCCACGGCCCCCCCCTCCCCTCGAACCCGGGGCAAGAATAGGCAGGCCGCGTGGCACATGGGCGACCAGCCCATGGCGACCATCGTGCTCAACCTCGATACCTCACACCCGCATACGCGACGTCGCCTCGAGGTGCTCTACTTCACGATCTACAACCTGCGCCGGGCCCTGCAGCGCGACGCCCAACGGCTCTGTCGCGAGTACTGGGCCCGCCAGGACGAACGCGGCGCCCTGGGCTGGAAGTTCGTCGCCGAGGACCTGGGTCTCAACCGCAAAGGCTTCGAGGCACTGGCCCGCGATCACGCCCGGTCCTCGGGCTGGGCCATGGACCACGTCTCGGCGGCGCTCGTGTCCCACATGGCGGTCGCCGTCTTCGAGGACGTCGTGCGTCATCTCTGGTCCGATAACTCAGGCCAGCGCCACGGCGCGCTGCACGTGACCGCGCCCCACCAGTTCACCACCATCCACGGGCGGGCCCGCTCGCACACGACAACGAACAAGTGGGAGACCTTCCGTCTCTACGGCACGCTCGAGGGCCACCTCGACGCCTACGCTCACTCGGGCCTCGGTGAGCCGACGCGGGCCCGGGTGGCCGCGCTACCGGCCGGGACCCCGGTGCTGCGCCAGTCAAAGATGACCACACCCGGTCCGACGAAGTGGTCCACGTACACCGGGCCGCTAGTGATGGTCTTCGCGGGGGGACCTCAGTCCCACGAGTCCGAGCTGCAACTCCCGGTCCGCCTTCCCCAGGGGCGCGGATCCTGGGACCGCGTCGTGCACTTCCTCGGCCAGCCCGACATCTGGCACAAGATCGACCTGGTGCGCCGTCCGGACTCCTCCCAACCCGGCGGTTGGCGCTACGAGATGCACCTGCTGGTCCTGCGCGAGGGCTACGCCTCGCGCAGGAACGCTGGCCTGCTCGAACGGGCGCCGACGAACCGGACGGCCTGCGTGGACGTGAACGTCTCGAACCTCTCGGTGGTGTCGACCAGCACGGATGCCCGCGACCTGGCGAGCACCGTCGTGCGCGCCGACGCGGGCGAGCGTGACCGGCTGGCGTCGCTCGCGGCGAAGAACCGCCGTGGTCTGCGCCTGGTCGAACGGTCACGCCGGTCGACCAACACCAATCAGTACTTGAAGTCCAAGGCCCAGACGGCGCGTGACGAGCGCCGCGGGGCGAAGGGACTACGTCCGGTCGGCACTATGACCCCGGGTGGCGGCCGCGTCAGTCGAAGCGACGGCACACCCCTGCGCGCCTACTGGCGCGACGATCTTTCGTCCGCCTACCGTGACGCCCGACGTCGCCAGGGTGAGCAAGCCCGCGCCCAGAGCCTCACCAAGAAGACGAGGGCCCACGAGGTCGCGGTGCAGTTGGTCGCCACCCACGGCGTGCACTGGCTGATCGAGGACTGCAATCTCACCGCCTGGGCCCGGCGCTGGGGCAAGTCCCTGCACTCCTTCGCCCCGGGCATGGTCACGGTTGAGCTCGCGACGCTGAGTAAACGCCATGGCGGCAGTTTCGTGAAGATGGCGACCGGACGAACGGCGCTCTCCAGCCACTGCCTCTGCGGGCATCGCGCGAGCAAGGATCTGTCCACTCGCACGCACTCGTGCGCCGCGTGCGGGTTCTCCGGCGACCGGGACCTGGTGTCGGCGGCGCTGGGCACGTGCGTTCGTCATATCGACGTCACTGCACCAACCAGCGCAAGAGTGGACTTCACCAAGTCCGCGGTGCTGCTCGCCGCTCTTTCACCGTCTCCTCTTACCAACGGGCACCAAGATGCCCTGACGAGTCAAACGTGCCCTCTGGAGCCACGACGTCGAATTGACGTCGTGGTCCAAGGCGCCAGGCCAGCTGGATACTCCAGCCGGGCTGCTCGTCTCAATGCCGGGCGCACGGCGCAATCGACCAACGGACCGGGCTCTGCTCGTCCCGCGAAGGTTGCGCACGGCCCGGCACTGGGAAGTAGCTCCCCACCCGGGGACTTACGACGCAGCTCTTAGAACGTGGGCTCGAAGTCAGGCCGCAGTCCGAATCCGCTCTCTCCATGTTCGGGCCTCGCCATGAGAATCTGGTGAATCTCCAAATGGTGGCGCTCGAAGCCGACGGCGGAGCCGGCCATGTAGAGGCGCCAGACTCGCGCCCGCTGTTCGCCCACCTCTTCGACGGCCTCGTCGAAGCGCTTCACGAGATTGTCGACCCAGTGACGCAGAGTGAGCGCGTAGTGCTCACGCAGGCTCTCCAGATGACGGACTTCGAACCCGTGGGCCTGGAACATTGACACCATCATGCCGACTTCGTGCAGCTCTCCGTCAGGAAAGACGTAGCGCTCCATGAAGGGACTTCCGATCCTTGACGGTCCTCGCATACCCAGCGCGATCTGCATCTGGCGCGACAACTCCGAACCCTTGGTCGGCTGGGGATCCTCGTTGAACGAGACGGGACGTCCAATAGCGTGGTTGAGGAATCGCCCGCCAGGGCGCAGCAGCTCGAACAGCGTTTGGCTG
Organism: Acidimicrobiaceae bacterium; assembly: GCA_003132165.1. Lineage (GTDB taxonomy): Bacteria > Actinomycetota > Acidimicrobiia > Acidimicrobiales > RAAP-2 > RAAP-2. The sequence goes on from PKWW01000029.1 coordinate 3,689, forward strand.
TAGTTCGCGAGCGACCGCCGTCCCACATGTTCGGACATGCCGATTGAACTGATGGCGTCGAACGGTCCATCCTCTACGTCGCGAAAGTCTTGGAGTCGAAACTCGACGAGGTGGGCAACGTCCTGCAGCCGGGCCTGCTCGGTGGCGTAGTGCTGCTGCTCCGTGGAGAGCGTCACGCCGACGACCGAAGCGCCGTATTCCTTCGCGGCGTGGATGGCCATCGCGCCCCATCCACTCCCAACGTCGAGAAGCCGCATGCCCGGCTTCAACTCAAGCTTTCGCGCCACCAGGTCGACTTTGCGGCGCTGGGCTGATTCCAAGGTGTCGTCCGGTGTGCGAAAGACCGCGCACGAGTAGGTCATCGACGGGCCCAGCACCATCTCGTAGAAGCGGTTGGACACGTCGTAGTGGTGCGAGATGGCGTCCTTGTCGCGGCTGCGGCTGTGCAACGAACCTCGTTGCTTCGCTTCGATCGGCGGCGGGGAGAGAGGCTTGAAGGCGGAACTCCCTACGACGGTGGCGAGGGAACGCAGGTTCTTGAGGTTGAGGAGTTGTCGTATCGGCGGCGTCGACAACTCGAACAGGCTGTCGAGATCACCGTCGATGTCGATATCACCGGCGACGTAGGCACGCGCCAGACCCAACTCACCGGGACGGGTCAAAACACGGTTGAGTGCGTCGCGGCTGAGGATCTTGAGGGTGAGCCCATTGGCGGATGATTCGACCGTCGGCCCGGCGCTGCTTCCGTCGTAGGCCTCGACGCGAAAGGGAAGTTGACCATTGAACACCGACGATACGAATGAGGCAACGTCCACTGTCCTTCTCCTTCACGAAGATCGTCGCGATGAACCTGTGAGCCGAATTCCTCCGGACACAGGACCATTTTGCGCCATGGGGACGACCACGTCAACGCCAAGCAAAGATTTTCCTTCTCAAAGGTCCCGATGGGGCGGCAAAAGTGGAGTAAAAGACTTCCCAGTTGGTCTACGTTGTGAATCAGTTCGAGCACGTACGGTGAGTCGTGGCGAGAACTGACCGGTGCAGTGTGCGCCATTGATTGAGGAGACGCAGTGACACCGTCAGACAACCAGGCATCCATGGCGGGCGCAGACCTCAGCGATATCGAGATCGCCCAGATCGCCCGCGAGGCGTACACGTACTTCTACCCCATCGTGTTGATGGAGATGACCAGGCGGGCCCTCGCGCCGACCCGCGAGGCGATGGCCACCTTGTTCCACGGTCGAACGCTCGCCGACGAGAAATCACGCGCAGTCGTTCGCCCGAACCACGACACCTTGTATTCCATTGCCTGGATCGACCTGTCCGACGGACCGTACATGTTCGAAGTGCCTAAAGCCGACGGTCGTTACTTCATGTTCCAGTTGCTGGACCTTTGGACCGACACCGTCGGGGTCATTGGCTCACGGTCCGTGGGTGACGGCCCGCGGGCGGTGGCCCTCGTGGGACCCGGATGGACGGGCCCGCTGCCTGACGGGGTCTTCGCCCTGGAACTCTCGTGTCGGACCATCTGGATGCTCGGGCGCATCTACACGTGGGGCGGCGAGGACCTCGCGCAAGTTCACCGATTCCAGGATGGTCTCAAGCTTTCGCGGCTCGACGGCTTTGCCCGAATCGGTGCGACATCGCCGGAGTTGCTACCCGATGTCGCGAGATCGAGAACGTCGCCAATGCTCGCGGTCGAGGAGATGGACTACGAGACCTTCTTCGCTCTCGGTGTGTCGTTACTCACGAGAGAGGGGCCTCACCCGACGGATTGGTCGCAGTTGCTGCGCCTGGCGAGGATCGGTCTCGTCGAAGGCAATCCCTTCGACGCTGCGCGACTCTCGACATCGGTGCGCGGCGCGCTCCAAGCGTCGCACGAGCAGGCGAGGGCATTCATGCGTACGTGGGTGACCTCCAAGACAAACCTGGTGAACGGTTGGTCGATCAAGCTCGACACGATTGGCGTCTACGCCAACTCGTACGTCGATCGGGCGATCACAGCACTGCGCGGTCTCGGGGCCAATCCCGTGGAGGACGCCGTCTATCCGATGACCGATGTGGACGAGACGGGTGCGCGCCTCGATGGGGGCCAGCACTACGTCTGGCACGTGGAAGCGCAAGAGTTGCCGCCCGTCGACTCGTTCTGGTCGATCACGACCTACGACTCGGAAGGTTTTCTCGTGGGCAACGACCTGCACCGGTTCTGCCTCGGGAACCGTGACGAACTGGTGGTGGGCGATGACGGATCGGTGGACCTGTATTTCGGGCCGACGCCGCCCGAGCGTGGATCAATTGACAACTGGCTACCGACGTCGTCGGGGCGTTTGAATCTGACGCTGCGTCTCTACGATCCGAAGCCCGAGGTTCTCGACGGACGCTGGCGCCCGCCGGCGGTTCGGCGCATTGGCTAGAGGGACCGATCCCACTGCAAAGGCTGGCTGCGCCGGTCAGTCAGTCGCATATCATTCTCCGACGAGTCAGTATCACGACTTCGCCAGGGGTCTTTCACCATTGAAAGGCTGACGCCGGATCTGCGCACGCTGGGTTTCGCGACCGACACCGCGTCGGTCCACAGCTCCTTGTCGCCACTCGGTTACGTCGTCGGCGGCGCGGGCGGTGGTCGATGCCGTCTGTAGTCGGTCATCTCTGTTCTGCGAGGCGCCGCACCCCGTCACGGTCGTGTTTGGCCAAACAGTGGGCCGTAACCGGTGAAGCAGGCTCCACTACACTCCGAGCGACAGCCAAATTTCGGCCATCGAAGTGCACGAGACCCTTGGAGGGTTCATGGTTACGGGAATTGTCCTCGCTGTAATTGCCGGCGTCATCGTCCTGTTGGTCATATCGGCGATCGTGAAATCTGTCCGGGTCGTCCAGCAGGGCTTCGAGGGCGTGGTCACGCGTTTCGGCGAATTCAAGGACATCAAGAACCCCGGGCTGACCTTCATCTTCCCCTTCATCGAACAGATGAAGATCATCGACGTGCGCGAGACCCCGCGCACCGGCGACCGTCAGCAGGTCATCACCCGCGACAACGTTGCGGTCATCGTGAACGCCACGATCTTCAGTCAGGTCGTCGACGTGCGCCTCGCGCTCTTCACCAACTCCGACTACCTCGTCAGCGTCGACAACCTCGCGCGTACGTCCGTGCGCGCCGTCTTCGGCTCGATCANNCAGATGGAAGAGGCGACCGACAAGTGGGGCGTTCGCATCAACCGCGTCGAGGTCCTCGAGATCACGCCCCCCGAGCAGATCCTCCAGGCGATGGCCCTGCAGAAGCAGGCGGACCAGGAGAAGAGGGCCCGCATCCTCGAGTCCGAAGGTCAGCAGCAGTCGGCCGTGAACGTGGCCGACGGTCAGCGCCAGGCCGCGATCAAGGAGGCGGAGGGTATCCAGCAATCGCTCATCCTTCGCGCTGAAGGAACTCGTCAGGCATTGATCCTTGAGGCCGAAGGTCGAGCGCAAGCCATTGCGTCGGTGTACGCCGCCATCAAACTGCAGGCGCCGGACCCTTCATTGATCGCAATCCTCCAGTTGGACACGCTTTCGAAGTTCGCCGAGAGCACCAACACCAAGCTCATCATCCCCGCCGAGAGCGCAGCGCTCCTTGGTGCGGTGCAGGCGATCACGAGCGTGATGTCCCAGGTACCGAGCGTCACTCCGTCCTGAGCCATTTGGCACTGACTGAGGTAGTGAACACCGGCTTTTCGGTGTTTCGAAAGACTCCGTTTAGACCTGCTCGACCCAGAGCGTGGTGCCGAAGGTCTTCCTCACGACCACCTGCGCTCCCTGGGGAATTGGCGGTACCGATTCCGTGACGGCCTTCCAGGATTCGCCCTTGATCTTCACGCGACCCGGGTGGCCTTCGTCACCGACGGCGTCCTCGACGAAGCCCGTCAGGTTGGTCATCGAACTCTTGTTGGGCTTGGAGAGGTTGGCGAATGACCGGCGCTCGAAGCGATGGACTACCGATGGTCGAAGAGCACCCAAGGTGATACCCGACACGACTAGAAAGACGACCGCCTGAACGGCGAAAGGCACACTGGCGAGGGCGAGGAAGAAGGCGACGATCGCGCCGACACCGACGAAGATGGCAACGAACGCCTGGGTGTGGATTTCCGCGACAATGCACGCCAGCAGGATGACGAGCCAGAAGAGTATTGCCATGAACCGGAGTATACGGCTGGGTCCCTTTGCGGATTCGGGTCCGGTGCATACGTACACCGCAGGGAGTGGGGAATAGCGTTACCTTGGAGTCTGAGCTGTAAGGAGGTTCACATGGTTGAAACAGCCGACGAACTCAAGCTTGGTCGCGGGCTGCTCGCCCCGGTCACGCCGACACCCGCGGAGGACGACATCGACGAACTCGATCCTCGACGGTTGGAGCTTCGCCTCTGGCTGGATGAACACCCGAACCCCTCGGGGAAGGAACTCGTTGAAGCGGGACTCGTGACTCCCCACTGGCCCGAGCCGTGGGGGAGGAATGCTTCGGTCGAGTACCAGTTACTGATCGACGACGAGTTGAACCGCGCTCATGTCCACAAGCCCATCAATCCAATTGGCATTGGGTGGGCCGGCCCGACGATCCTCTTCGCCGGCACCGAAGAACAGAAGAACCGCTGGCTGCCGAGACTGCTGAGCGGCGAGGACTTCTGGTGCCAGCTCTTCAGCGAACCCGACGCTGGCAGCGACCTCGCGTCACTCACGACGTCGGCGGTACGCGACGGCGAGGAGTGGGTCATCACCGGGCAAAAGGTGTGGACCAGTTACGCCCACATCGCGAC
>PKWW01000047.1 GCA_003132165.1 Acidimicrobiaceae bacterium
GATGCATTAGCCGAGCAGAACATCGCCTACGTTCCCTACTTCCCGCTCGGCGGTTTCACGCCGTTGCAGTCGGACGTACTGGCGTTGGTTGCTCTGCGTCTCGATACCGCACCCATGGCAGTGGCGATCGCGTGGTTGCTCCAGCGCTCGCCGAACATCCTGCTCATTCCGGGAACCTCTTCAGTCGCGCATCTTTACGAAAACGTGGCCGCCGCGTCGCTGGTCCTTTCCGAGGACGACGTGGCCGAGCTGGAAGCCATCGACTCCTGAGGCTGATCTGCTTCGAGTCGACTCTGCTCTACTCAAATGGCGCGCTCGGGAGAACTTTGGGCATGACCCCGGCGGTTCCTTTCACTAGGGCGCTTCACTAGGGACTTTGGCCCTGCGGGATGAGAGTTAAGTTCTTCGCGTGACGGGTCACGCGATTGAGACAACGAATCTGACCAAGTCCTTCAGCGGCGCGGTGGCGGTGGATCGATTGAATCTCACGGTCGACGCCGGCGAGGTCGTCGGATTCCTCGGACCCAACGGGGCGGGAAAGTCGACGACGCTGCGAATGCTGCTGGGGTTGCTTCGACCCACATCGGGCTCGGCGGCAATCCTTGGTCACGCCACGGGATCGGATTTCGCCAGAGGGCACGTGGCCTACGTGCCCGGCGACATCGCACTCTGGCCTCAGCTCACCGGCTCCGAAGCGATATCGCTCCTGGGTTCTCTGCACGGTTCCCTCGACGAGAAGTATCGCGATGAACTGATTGCCCAGTTCGACTTGGATCCTGACAAGAGGATCCGCGCGTACTCCAAGGGGAATCGTCAGAAAGTGGCGCTGATCGCCGCTTTCGCCACGCGGGCCGACGTATTGCTCCTGGATGAACCCACCTCGGGACTCGATCCGTTGATGGGACGGGCGTTCCGCGACTGTGTGATCGAGGCCCAGCAGCGCGGACAGGCGCTATTGCTCAGTTCGCACATGCTGTCCGAGATCGAACATCTCTGTGCGAGAGTCGCCATGATCCGCTCGGGCAAGCTCATCAAGGTCGCCGATATCGCCGAGTTGCGTTCGCGCGCCGGTATGGAGTTCGAGATCTCGGGTGAGGTCGGCGACCTCACCGGCGTAGCCGGCGTCAGTGACGTCAGTGCGCTTCCCGACGGCGTCCGGGTTCGAGTTACAGGGAGCCCGGGACCATTGCTTGAAGCACTGGCCCGTCGAAACGTGACCTCGCTTCGAACGCGCGAGGCGTCACTCGAGGAGATTTTCCTGTCCTATTACGATGAATCGACTTCGCCCGGCTCGTGAGGAGAACGACGACGTCGGTGCATGCGCTCGTCTGGCGCCAGATCCGGTTGAGCACCCTGGTGCTCTCGGCTCTGCTGGTGCTGATCATCAGCGTGGGACTCGCATCGTTCGGCGCCAGCGGAGGCGCCAAGGGCATGCTGTCCATGCGGGTCCTGTTGACGAACCCGGCCATCACCGCTCTCTACGGGCACGCACGGTCGCTGCCTACGGCCGGGTCGCTCGTGGCGTGGAAGATGGGCATGTACCTGGCGCTCGCCGTGGCCGTGTGGGCCGCGTTGATGGCGACACGAGTCACGCGTGGCGGTGAGGACGACGGCACCTGGGACCTGCTCGTCATCGGGCGCGAGGGTCGCCAGCCGGCGCTCGCCATGGCGACACTGGCGCTGGGTGAAGGCGGCTTGGTCCTGGGACTCGTGACGCTGCTCTCACTCGTCATCGGGGGACAGAGTTTTGTCGACTCGCTGCTCTACGCGACCGGTCTCACGGGGGTTGCCTGGAGTGCCGCGGCGATAGGCGTCACGGCATCGCAATTGCTCGCGCCGCGACGAAGCGCCTCGCAGGTGGCTCTGGGGACCGTCATTGTCCTTTTCGTGCTCCGCATGATCGCCGACGCTTCGAACGCCAACGGTTGGCTTCGTTGGACGAGTCCGTTCGGCTGGCTCGAGAACACTGGAGCTTTCCAGCACCGCGCGGCCGTGTGGTGCGTCCCTCTCGTACTCGGGCCCTGCGTCGTCGCGGCGTTCGGGTGGAGCTTGCAACGCGATCGTGACATTGGCAGTGCGTGGTGGACCCGAGCGGACCGGTCAGCGCCTCGCACGTCGTTGCTTCGAAGCACCTGGGGTTTCGCCTGGCGCGAGCGCCGCAGCACGGTGTTCGGTTGGGCGCTCGGTCTCGGACTTTGGGGCCTCACGGTGGGCTATCTCACCAATGCGCTGGTGGTCTTTTGCCATTCGGACCATGCGTTCGTCAAGCTCCTTGATCACTGGGGCTACGGATCGATGGCCAACGGCAAGGGCTTCATTGCGGAAGTCTGCGTCTTGATGTCGGTGGCGATGGGCTTCTTCGTCGTCACCTTGATGACCATGGTCGCGAGTGATTCGCTGCTGGGGCGCTTGGACTTGCCGTTCTCCTTCGGGACGGGTCGCACGGAGTGGCTGGCGAGCACGGCTCTCGTGACGGTGGTTTCGGTGATTGGCGTGGGGCTGTTCTGCGGTCTGGCGACCTGGTGCGGCGTGGTGGTCAGCGGGACGTCGATGAGCGTCGCAACGCCGATTGAGGGCATGCTCAACGCGCTGAGCCCGATGCTCTTGATCGCGGGGGCGTCGCTGCTGCTCGTGGCGACGCTCCCTCGATTCGCGTACGTCGTGATGGCGGCGTTGCTCGGTGTCAGCTACCTGATCGCGGCGCTCGGACCGACGCTCAACTGGCCGCAACCGGTGCTCGACAGTTCGGTCTTTCACTTCGTGCGATTGGTGCCGACCGAGCCGACCAACTGGAGCGCCACCATTGTGCTCTGCGCCGTTGGTCTCGGTCTCGCTACGGTCGGGTACCTGCGCTTCCTACGAGCCGACATAGGCCGCTAAGCACAACGTCCGCGCCGAAGCGGACGTTGTGCGAATGATGCTCAGATCATTTGGGCTGCATGCGGATGCCCGCGTCGATACGGATCGACTCGGCGTTCATGTAGCTGTTGGCCAACAACTCGACCGCGAGTGATGCGAACTCCTCGGAGTAACCGAGACGCTTCGGGAAGAGCACACCCGCGCCGAGGCGGGCCTTGAACTCATCGGACTGGGGACCGGTGCCGTAGATGGGGGTGTCGATGAGTCCGGGCAGGATGCAGTTGGCGCGCACGCCGATCGGCGCGATGTCGCGGGCCAGTGGCAGCGTGAGACCGACGACGCCGCCCTTGGACGACGAGTACGCCACCTGACCGATCTGCCCGTCCTCGGCGGCGACGGAGGCCGTGTTCACGATGGCGCCGCGCATGCCGTCGGCGTCGGGGGTGTTGTGACTCATGGCCGTGGCGGCGAGGCGGCATACGTTGAATGTCCCGATGAGGTTGATTTCGATGACCTTCCTGTAGAGGTCGAGGTCGTGGGCCGATGAGTACTCACCGTCTTTGCCAATGGTGCGCGTCGCCCAGCCAATGCCGGCGCAGTTGACGGCGCTCCAGATCGGCGCCATGGCCTTGGCCGCTTCGATGGCTTGAATGACCTGGTCGGTGTTGGTCACGTCGCAGTGCACGTACGCGCCGCTGATCTCCTTCGCGACTTCAGCACCACGCTCGTCATTGAGGTCGGCAACGACGACCTTGACGCCGCGCTGAGCGAGCAGACGGGCGGTTGATTCGCCGAGGCCCGAGGCCCCGCCGGTGACGACGGCCGATGTGTTCTTGAGTTCCATGGATACTCCTGTCTCAGGGTCAGCACATGTCTGCCGGACCGTACATGAGTTAAGCAGAGGATGACACGGTCGGGATTCTCCCCGGACGAAGTCGTGAAATACCTTTATCGACCGAGGTCCTGGGGCTGGAGCGCGAGGTCGGCCATGGCGATTGCCATTGATTCGCGGTAGGCCCCGATGGTCGCCTCCTGCTCGTCGATGATCGCTGCCTGTTGCGCGAACGTCACCTCATAGCGCTGAGCTCGCTGGCGGGTGAGTTCGAAGTGAAGGCCCAGCATCGCGGCGGCGACCCCGGCGCTGAAGACAAAGGTGAAGGTGCTGACTGACATGAGGACTGCGAACATGGTGCCTCCTGGTGTAGTGGTCTGTCGTCAGTGTGTCCGCGCAGCCGAAGAGTTCGTCAAGGGGAGTTGAAGGGCGAGCTAAGAATGTCGACCTCCGCGGTCCGGCGAATGGTCCAGACCTCAGTGTTCTAGCGTGAGAGCATGCCCTCGGTCTACGAATACAGCAAAGAGGAGTTGGCCGAGCTGTTGAAAGGTGAACCCCACTACCGCGTCGACCAGGTCTGGCACGGTCTGTGGAGCGAGGGTCAGGAGCTATCCGAGATCACGACCATCCCTAAGTCCTTGCGGGCTCGGCTCAGCGAGCAGTTCCCGTCGAGCCTTGAAGTGGTGAACGACGTCGAGAGCGACCGGGGCGCCACCCGTAAGTGGGTGTTTCGATTGGCCGATGGTTCGACGATCGAGACCGTACTCATGAGTTACGAGGACCGGGTCACGGTCTGTGTGTCATCCCAGGCGGGATGCGCCATGGGCTGCACCTTCTGCGCAACCGGCCAGGCGGGCTTCACTCGTCAACTCAGCGCCGGCGAGGTACTCGAGCAGGTCATGTTCGCCGCCCGCTCGGCCGCGCCGCGCCGGTTATCGAACGTGGTCTTCATGGGAATGGGTGAGCCGCTCGCCAACTACAACGTGACGGTGAACGTCGTGAAGCGCCTCCACGAGTACCGCGGCCTTTCGGCGCGTCATCTCACGGTGTCCACGGTGGGCGTGGCGCCCGCGATTGAACGCCTCGCGAAAGAGGGCCTGCCGTTGACGTTGGCGGTGAGCCTGCACGCGGCCAACAACGAGACCCGTAATGAACTGGTCCCACTCAATCGTCGCTACCCACTCGAGCGGCTCCACGAGGCGTGCGAGTTCTGGATCGAGACGACGTCACGGCGACTGAGCTTCGAGTGGGCGCTGATCGACGGTGTGAACGATACCGATAAGGCGCTCGAGGAACTCGCCCGCTACGCCTATTCGTTGCGCGCACACGTGAATCTGATCCCGCTCAATCCGACACCGGGTTACCTCGTGCGCGGCTCGTCGAGCGAGCGGGTGCGACAATTTCGTGACGGGCTCGAAGCGGCGGGCATCAACGTCACCGTGCGTAACACCCGTGGTCGCTCGATCGACGCCGCGTGCGGTCAGCTCGCGAACGTGACGAATGCGAAGCGCCGTTCAATTCCCGTCCGGTCGGCTTAGAACTTCGTCGTTCCAAAATCTGGGGCGCCACCGAACGAGCGCGAGCGCCCCGACGACGCAGGCGATGCCTCCTGAGACGATCGAGAACTCCGTCGAGGTCAGACCGGCGACGACGCCGGACTCCATGTCACCCAGGCGGGGCCCACCCAGCACCACGGCCATCTGAATCGACGAGATCCGACTGCGGTACTCGTCAGTGATGGCGTTCTGGAGGATCGTGTTGCGAAGCACGGCCGAAATGACGTCGGTCGCCCCCGCTACGGCGAGACAGGCCAGTCCGACCCAGAGGACGTGCACGATGCCGAAGAGCGCCATCGCGGCACCCCAGGCCATCACGACGAGCACGACGAGCCGGCCCTGACGATGCACCAAGGTGATCCATCCGGTGAGCAGCGCCATCACGAGAGCCCCGGCGCCCGGCGCCGCGTATAGCAGGCCCAACGTGCGAGGGCCGCCGTGGTAGATGGTGAGTGCCACCGCGGGGAACAGGGCCCGCGGCAGACCGAAGACCATGGCGTTCAGATCGACCAGGTAGATCGCTTGGGCGGTGGCGTGGCTTCGCACGTAGCGAAACCCATCACCGATCGCGCGCAGCATGGCGATGCCCGAGTGCTCGCCGCTCGGCTTCATTGACGACATCGCAACCGTCAGTAGCGTCAACGCGATGAATGTCGTCGCGTCGATCCAGTAGCACGACGACAGACCGATACTCGCGAGCAACACACCCGCGAGCGAGGGTCCCGCCACCGAAGCGATGTTCGTGATCACCTGGTTGAGCGAGTAAGCGGGGATCAATTCATCCGGTGTGACGAGCTTGGGGATGGCCGCGGTGCGGACCGGTCCGGTGAAGCCTCCGACGCCCGCTGCGACCGCGGCGAGCGCGAGAAGGGCGACGAAGCCCGGGTGGCGCAGTTGCGCGTTGAGCGCGAGTCCTGCGCTCAGCAGTGCCGATGTGAACGAACCAGCGACGAGGAGCGTGCGCTTGTCCACGCGGTCGCCCATCGCGCCGCCCCACAACGAACCGGCGATGAGGAAGGGGAGTTGGAAGAGACTCGCGAGTCCGACCCACAAACTCGAGTGCGTTTGGCGGTACACCTGATACGGCACGGCGACGAGCGTCAAGTTACTGCCGAGTAGTGAGACCAGTTGACCGAAGAACAAAAGTCGGAAGTCCCGGTTCATTTTTAGAGGTCGTACGTCAACGAAAAGCCTAGGCACTTGCTCAGCGTAGGAGACTATGGTTAGCAGCGCGGCAGTGGTCTAAGGAGAGTCGATGATCGACGAGGAACTGGTCCAGTTACTGACGCCCGAAGGCGAACGGGTTTCGCATCCGGATTACCAGAGCACCCTCGGTGGTGACGAGATCTTCGGTTTCTTTCGTGACATGGCCATCGTTCGTCGTCTCTGCAACGAGTCGACCTCACTGCAGCGCCAGGGCCAACTCGCGTTGTGGGCGCCCGTCCAGGGTCAAGAGGCGGCGCAGATTGGCGCGGGGCGTGCACTGGCGCCCATGGATTTCACCTTCCCCTCGTATCGCGAGCACGGTATTGCCTGGTGCCGAGGGGTACCGCCCGAGGACATGCTGCGCATCTTTCGTGCGGTGAGCAATGGCGGCTGGGATCCGCAGAAGTACCGGCATTCGGTGCCGACGGTCGTCCTCGGTAACCAGGCACTGCACGCGGTTGGCTACGCCATGGGCGTGCAGCGCGACGGGGCGGAGGAAGCGGTGATGACGTTCTTCGGCGACGGTGCCTCAAGCCAGGGTGACGTGCTCGAATCCTTCGTGTGGGCCGCGTCGTTCAACGCGCCGGTCGTCTTCTTCTGTCAGAACAATCAGTGGGGAATCTCGACGCCGTCCTCGTTGCAGTCGAAGGTCCCTCTCTTTCGGCGCGCCCGGGGTTTCGGGTTTCCCGGAGTGCGCGTGGACGGCAACGACGTGCTGGCGGTGCACGAGGTCACCAAGCGCGCGCTCGAGAACGCCCGGCTCGGCGGAGGTCCGACGTTGATCGAGGCGTACACCTACCGGATGGGCGCCCACACCACGTCCGACGATCCGACGCGGTACCGCATCGACGCCGAGGTTGAGGTGTGGAAACACCGCGACCCGATCGAGCGTGTGAAGTCGCTGCTGGTGCACGAGTATGGCTTCAAGACCAAGGACTTTGATGAGGTCGGCGACGAAGCTGACGTCATGGCCCTCAAGCTTCGAGAGGACGTCCTCGCAATGGGTCGCCCCGACCCCATCACGATGTTCGACGATGTCTACGCCGCACCGCACCCGTTGATCGACGAGGGCCGACGCGAGATGATCGAACTCGGGATCAGCGGAGGCTCACGCTGATGGCGACGACCACCATGACCATGGCCAAAGCTCTCAACGACGGACTTCGTCGGGCGATGGAGAAGAACAAGAAGGTCCTCTTGATGGGTGAGGACATCGGCAAACTGGGCGGCGTCTTTCGCATCACCGACGGCCTCCAAAAGGATTTCGGCGAAGACCGGGTCATCGACGCTCCGCTCGCGGAGTCGGCCATCGTAGGCACCGCGGTGGGACTCGCGATTCGTGGATACCGCACCGTGTGCGAGATCCAGTTCGACGGATTCGTCTACCCGGCTTTCGACCAGATCGTGTCCCAAGTGGCGAAGCTCCACAAGCGTTCGGATGGCTCGTACACAATGGGGCTCGTGATCCGTATCCCCTTCCAGGGCGGCATCGGCGCGATCGAGCATCACTCCGAGAGCCCCGAGGCGTACTTCGCCCAGACCGCCGGTCTTCGTGTGGTGTCGTGTTCGACGCCCAACGACGCGTACTGGATGATCCAGCAGGCGATCGAGCACGACGACCCGATCATCTTCTGCGAGCCCAAGAGCCGGTACTGGGAGAAGGGTGAAGTCGACCTCGACACTCCACCGCACGGGCTGTTCGATGCGGTCGTTCGTCGGGAGGGTTCGGACGTGACGGTCATTGGCTACGGCTCGTCGGTGAAGACGATCCTTCGAGCCGCCGACACCGCCGCCGCCGAGAACCTGTCGATCGAGGTCATTGACGCGCGCTCGATCGCCCCGCTCGACTTGGGCCCGATGATCAAGTCCGTCGAGAAGACCGGACGCCTCGTAGTCGTCCAGGAGGCGCCGAACACGGCGTCGGTCGGCTCTGAAATCGTGACCGAGCTGACCGAGCGCTGCTTCTATTCACTGCGGGCTCCGGGAATCCGCGTGAGCGGCTATCACGTGCCGTATCCGCCGTCGCGCATCGAGGACGAGTATCGACCGAACGTCGACCGAATACTCGACGCCGTTGACCGAGTGATGGGATTTGAGAGTTGAGCGAGAAGATCTTTCCCCTTCCCGACGTCGGCGAAGGTCTGGTCGAGGCCGAGATCGTCACGTGGAAGGTTCAGGTGGGTGATGTGGTCACATTGAACCAGCCACTCGTTGACATCGAGACCGCGAAGGCCGTGGTGGAACTGCCGAGTCCCTTCGCGGGCACTGTGGTGACGCTGCACGGCAACGTCGGCGATGTGATCGAGGTGGACCAACCCCTCATCACCTTCGAGGTCGGCGGCGACGGTGCCGCGCCGGTCGCCGCGGTACCGATACAGGAAGCGCCGGTCGGCGAAGGGCGCGAGGCCGTCCTCATTGGTTACGGCGTGGCGAACGAGGAAGGCGTGGCGACCCGAAAGAACCGGCGACGACACGGGGCGCCGTCATTAGCACCCGCGCCAGTCGCCGCTGCGACCGTGTACGCGAGCGTCGCACCACGAAGCACGCCGCCAGTGCGCTTGTACGCCAAGCAGCACGGCATCGACCTTGCGACGTTGAGCGGCTCGGGGCGCGACGGTCTGATCACCCGTATCGACGTCGAACGCGCGTTGCCGACGTCCGCAGGGGGGCCGGATCGCGCTGGTTCGCCGATCGCCGGCCCGACTGGGACGTCACGTTTCGTCGGTCGAGATCTCGAGTCATGGGCCACGGGACCAAAGGAGGAGCGGATTCCGGTCAAGGGCGTGCTCCGTTCGATGTCCGACGCAATGGTGCAGAGTGCGTTCAGCGCGCCCCACGCTGCGGTGTGGGTTCGCGTCGACGCGACCAAGACGGTCGAGTTGCTCGAGGGCCTTCGACAGCACCCGAATATGGCGGGACTGCGGCTTTCGCCGCTGACGATTGTCGCTCTGGCCTTCTGTGACGCCGCGCGCCACTTCCCGGGGATCAACTCCAGTTTCGATGCCGCGACCAGTGAGGTCGTTGTTCGTCGATCGGTCAATCTCGGCATCGCGGCCAATACGCCACGAGGGCTCGTGGTGCCCAACATCAAGGGTGCGGACGAGTTGGACCTCGTTGGTATGGCGCTGGCGTTGAACACGCTGGTCGACAAGGCGCGCAGCAGCACGACGACACCCGAGGAGATGCTCGGCACGACGCTCACGATCACCAATGTCGGACCTTTCGGCGTTGACGCGGCGGTGCCGATCCTCCCGCCCGGCACCGGGGCGATCCTGGCCGTCGGCCAACTCGCCAAGGCTCCGTGGGTCGTTGACGACGCCGTCGTGGTTCGTCACGTCGTGGAGATCGCGATGTCCTTCGACCACCGCCAGGTGGATGGAGCGCTCGCTTCAGCGGTGCTTTCGCACGTCGGTCGGTTCCTTCACGATCCGGCAACCGCGATGCTCGCGGGCTAGGGCTTCAGCGCCGCCAGGGCTTCGAGTGCGCGTTCGGCGTGCGCGTTCATGTTCAATTCGCTGGTAATCACTTCAGCTACTCGGGAGTCCTGACCGATCACGAATGTGGCGCGCTTGACCTTCAGGAAATCGACGGTCCGCTTGACCCCGAAGAGTTTCGCGACGTTGCCGCCCACGTCGGCGAGCAGCGGGTAGTCCAGTGCGTTCGTGGACGTGAAGAGCGCCTGACGCTCGACACTGTCCATGGAGATGCCGATTCGCTGCGCACCGAGCGCGGCGAATTCTGAAGCCAAGTCACGGAAGTAGCACGATTCCTTCGTGCAACCCTTGGTCATCGCGGCCGGATAGAAGAACAACACGACCGGACCGTCCTTCAAGAGCGTCGAGAGTGATCGTTCGACGCCCTTCTGATCGGGAAGCGTGAAGTCGGGGACCAGGTCACCTTTTTCCATGACCAGAGGTTAGGCGTCCAGCCGGAAACCCACGCCGCGAATCGTCTTGAGGTGTTGGGGGCTCGAGGCGTCTTCTTCGATCTTCTGGCGCAGTCTCTTGACGTGGGTGTCGATCGTTCGGGTATCGGAGAGCTCGAGTCCCCACCAGAGCGTATCGAGACACACTTCGCGGGTCACCACTTGGCCGAGTCGCCCCGCGAACAGCGCCAGAAGGTCGAACTCCTTGCGACTGAGCTCGATCTCTTGGCCACGACGCGTCACGATGCGACGTACGAAGTCGATGCGCAGGTCGCCGAAGTTGACGACTTCCTCGTCGGCGCCACTGGTGGGTCGGCGCAGCACCGCGCGCATGCGCGCCACCAGTTCGCGAAGCCGGTAGGGCTTGGTGACGTAGTCGGCGGCACCGATCTCGAGTCCCAGCACGATGTCGACCTCGCTGGTGCGCGCCGAGACCATGATCACGGGCGTCTTTGATGTGTCGTAGATCTCGCGGCAGTAGTCGATGCCCGAGCCGTCGGGAAGCATGACGTCGAGCAGCACGAGGTCGGGTTTGTGGTTCCCCATCAGTTCGCGGGCCTGACTGATCGTGCTCGCGGCGATCACCACGAAGCCCTCGACGGTCAGGCCGATATTGAGCGCGTCCTGGTAACTCTCCTCGTCTTCGACCACCATGACGACACTGCGGCCCTCGGGATCAACCACGGGTCGCTCGGGCTATCGGGGTCGCGTACCGGCGTAGTGCGGCACGTGGTCGAGTCGACCAGGGGAAATCAAAACGAACACGTGCCATGAGGCAAAGGTAAGGAGGTTGGGTTACCGCAAGGTGAAAGCCGTGCTATCGAATGGTGGTAATTGAATGAAACATTGCACTCACGTGGGAATTTCTTCGGCGACCAGTGCGCACGGACCTGTTTTCGGGTCTGGCGTCAGGCACCATGACGTTGGTCTACGAGGTGGCGACGCTGAAGCCCGAGTACGTCGACGAGTTGCTCAGATAGCTGCCGACCGCATTGCAGGCGCCGTTTCGCTGGCACACCAGCGCGTAGACCCCGCCATTGATCCCGACTGTGGCGCCGCTGCCGGGCAGGACGATCTTGCTACCGGTCTTCCAGGCGTGGTTCACCTCGTTGACGATGTAGGCCTGGTAATTGCCGGAACCGTCAAGGTACGCAGCGCCCGCGCTGCATGATCCGGGCTTCGAGCACGAGACCGAGACGACGCCGCCGTTCTTGCCCGC
>PKWW01000061.1 GCA_003132165.1 Acidimicrobiaceae bacterium
CGACCGAGGGATTATGAGTCCCCTGCTCTAACCACTGAGCTACGGCCCTTCAAAACAAGCATCCACGAAGTGTCTTCGAAGCCGCCTCGCAACGTACACAAGGTAGCAGGAGGCTTACGATTCAATATCGCGGAAGTGAGCCGAGACGATGCCTCATACGGTCCTTACGACTGGGCGAAGGCCGCCAGATCACGAGCGGTGTCATGACTGATCTCAGGGCAGAGGATGGGTACGATCTCGGTGCCGTGCATGGTTCCGAGCACCATCCGACCCCTCGCCTCGACTCCCGCCGACAGCAAGAGACGGTAGAAGGCGATGCCTTCATCACGCAACGGATCGCATTCGTTGACGCTGATCACCGTGGGAGGGAAACCCTCGACGTCCTCTTTGGTGGCGAACCCCGGCCACGCCAGCGGGTCACGTGTATTGAGTGCCTCAATCCCGTAACCTAGGGCGCCTCGATTGCTGTGGAGCTCGATGAAGATGCCATTGTTCTCGACCGACGACGGATACCGCTCGTCTGGCCACGCGCCGGCAATGTAGGGACAGAGCGCGTAAAGACCCTTGATGAGGTCGAGTCCGCCACTGCGCTTCAACTTGAGCGCCGTCGCCAACGTCAGATTCCCACCACCGCTCTCGCCCGCGACCGTGATCCGCGAGGAATCGATGTTGAGGTCATTCGCGTGGGCGTGCACCCACTTGAGTCCCGTGACGCAGTCATTGAGTCCCGCGGGATACGGCGCGACTTCGGGGACGCCCGAGGGGACGAGCGAGTTCCTGAACTCCACCAGCACGACCGCCACGCCC
The DNA here is from genome assembly GCA_003132165.1 of Acidimicrobiaceae bacterium. Lineage (GTDB taxonomy): Bacteria > Actinomycetota > Acidimicrobiia > Acidimicrobiales > RAAP-2 > RAAP-2. The sequence goes on from PKWW01000061.1 coordinate 808, forward strand.
TTGGCGGCGATGATGCGCGCCCACGCGCGGTAGTTACCGTAGAAGCTCGAGAGCGATGCCATGCCGCCGCCGTGGATGTAGTACACGCACGCCAATTTCTCATCGTTGTCCGGACGCACGACTTGGAGCTTGATCGTGTTGCCGTCGGGCGACGAGATGATCTCCTCGGTATAGAAGCGCAGCCCTTCCGATGGTGCGACCTCCTCGTTGTCGCACATGTCGGTGAGGAACACGGTCGCCGCGATCGACTCGAGCCCCTTCGGTGACGTCGCTTCAGCGAGCATCTGCTCGCGACTTTCGGCGTCGCTCTGCGCTGGGTCCGGCAGGAGACTGAGGAAACCCTTGATTCGCGGATCTAGGCGGGGATCGGATTGAACGTCATAGGCCATTGCGACTCCTCTGGGACAGTTTTGTCAGAGTAGCGCTGTAACGAGCCACCGTGCACCGAGTTGACCGACTGATTGGCTGCTCCTCGTGGGCGCTCACGCGAATACGAAGCGCAAGGAGATTGGCTCCCATGTAAGACTTCGTGACTTGTTTGTCTAAATAGTGTCAGGACCTCCTTGACACTTTCTTTTATTTAATCCGCTTTCGGTGCGGTTCCGACTTCTTTTTCCGGACTTCTCCTTTCGTCGTTCGAGGAACGGTCTTTATAAGTTCGTTGCCGTCCCAGACCTGCAAGAGCGTGTCGAGGACGTGGACGTCGACGAGGTGGCCGCTGCGGTGCTTGCCGCAGCTGAAGACCTGATTGGATATCGAGATGATGCCGTTCACTGAGATGGTGCGGCTCACCCAGTCGTCGCCACTGCGGTCGTCGAGGGCTTTGAGGTCGAGCTTCAGACCGGGAACGTTGTTACGAGGAGCGTAGAAGCGCTCGGCGGGCGTCGCCATCTTGAGACCCTGGTGGGGACGTGTCGTGTTGTAGTCGTTGATCCAGTGGTCGAGTTCTCGTTGGGCGACCTCCAACGACGAGAACACTCGCGCGGTGAGGAACTCGTGACGAAGGGTCCGGTGAAAGCGCTCGACCTTGCCCGTCGTGGTGGGCGAGAACGGCGCGGTCAAGAGGTGGTGGATTCCGTTGTCGCGACAGAGCCGGTCGAAGAGCACCTCGGTCGGCGTGAGTCCGAAGCGGTTGGTGAAGACCTTGCCGTTATCGGTCAGAATCTCCTCGGGCGCACCATATCTCTCCAGGGCGGCGACCAGGTGTCCACAGACCTGGCGGCTGATGGCCCTGGTCATGATCCCCGCGCACACCATGAACCTCGAGTGGTCGTCAATGCCCGTGAGTATCTTGCACTCGGTCCCGTCTTCTAAGAGCACGCCACCCACCACGTCCATCTGCCAGAGTTCCATGGGACGCCCGCGTTCCCAGCGCTTGTAGGTGAGGAGCTTCTTGCGCTTCGACCTCTCTTCGATGAGACCGCTTCGCTTCAGTGCGCGATACACCGACGACTCTGACGGCAGGGGCTCAACCCCTTCTTTTTGCAATTGATAACGAAGGTGCACCGGTCCCCACCCAGGGTGGTGCCGTCGAAGCTCCACGACGCGAGCTTCGATCACGCCGGCCATCTGCGTGGGCGAGGTCTGGGGTCGTGACGACTGCTCCGCCAACGCCTCGAGGCCTCCGGCCTCGTAGCGCTGGAGCCAACTATGCACACTCTGTCGGCTCACGCCGAACTTCTGGGCCACCTCGGTGACCGTGAAACCATCTCGCAAGACGCCGAGCACGGCGTCGTAACGTTGCTCCATTTTGCTTGTCTCCCACAGCATGGGCCACCTCCCGCTCAGTACGAGCAAAGGCCGGTGACGGCCGTAGTGTCAAGCAGGTCCTGAAACTCTGTCAAGCAGGTCCCGAAGTCGTGTAAAGCAGGTGCCGAATGCATTTCGTCAGGTAGGAACCGAACTAATACAGGAGATTGGCTCCCAGAGCAGGACTCGAACCTGCAACCTAGCGATTAACAGTCGCTTGCTCTGCCAATTGAGCTATCTGGGAATGTACCGAAGGCAACGCAACATTAGCACCCACCACCTCGGCCTACTGATGGTCGAACCATGCTTGAAGTCGCGCCGCCTCGGGGCTCTCTCGCACCGCACGACGACAGCGTTCGATCCTCTTGGTCATACCCTGACGGGATATACCCACGGCTCTCGCGATCTCCTCCATCGACATGGTGCGAAACGTGAATTGCCAGAACGCGTCGAAGTCCTGCCCGCACAGCCGACGCAACTCGTCGATAACCCACGAAGGCGCGTCGCCCAGGTCGGTCGGCTGGTTGACGTCGGCGACCGTATCGAAATCGGTTGATTCGAAGCGACGTGACGTTAACTCGCGATTCATCTGCATGACCTCGACCGCCTTGGCCTGGGAGATGGCGAGCCCCGCGGCGACGTCCCTCTTCGAGAGCCGCCTTGCCGGATTCGTGCGTTCGAGCTTCTGCAACCGCAAGATCAAGCGCATCTCGGTATCAGTCAGGCCGACTTGCTGCTGGATCGCCTGATTCACGAGTTTCATGATCCAGTAGTTCGCGTAGGTGGAGAACCTCGTCCCCTGCTCGGGATCGAACCGACGTAGTGCGTTGACGAGACCTTCGATGCCGGCCGCTTCGAGGTCGTCATTACCGAAGCTGTAACCACGCTCCATCACTCGGGTGCGCACGAGCCCGCACGTCGCGCGCAAGAGAAGCGATTCGGCCTCCTGACCCGCCTGACGTTGGCGCAAGAGACGTCGGCGCTGTAACGCATCGGTGAATTCGTGCTCGCTGAGCGACGTCGCAGCTTCGCGGCCGCGCTGGATGATCGGGTGGAGATGGCGCTCTTCGTCGACACTCAGCGGCGCCAGCATCTCCAAGCCGCCGATGAGTCCGCGAGAACCCATGCTCACGATGATTCGCTGTGACTTCGCGACAAGAGCCAGTCCCTCAGATCCCGCTCGGCGACCTCCCCGTGCGGTGTCTCAAGCAAGGAAATACGTTCCTTGACATCAGTAATCGTCGCCATCGCCACTTCGGGGCTGAGTACGCCTCCTCGCATGTCGCGGTCGACGTTCTTCATCTCCTCGGCAACTGCGCTTCGAAGGAGTTGTGACACGACCGCGGTGACATCCTCGGCGGTGTAGTCGCGATCGAGTTCGTCCACTACCAGTTGACTCAGCACGTGCGCGGCATCCTCTTCACCCTGCCGCTCGAGCGCGTCAATGACATCAGAGACCGGGAGCCCCTTCGAAAGCCCCTCGAAGATCTCGCGCTGGGTGTCGTTGACGAAGTACTCGGCGATGAACCGACCCTCCAATTCGTGCGAATAGTGGAGACTCAGTCGAAGGGCTTCGAGTCCGGGTCTCGGCATCGGCGCGCCGACGATCCGCCGGCGCGCCGGCGCAGTGTCCTCGAACGGTTCACTGGGTATCTCACGCTTCACCGGATTACGGGCCATCTCCGCGACGCGCGGGCGCAGCGCCACCAGTTCCAAACGCAGACGGTCGGCGACCTGCATCAGGTACTGGTCGCGCACGAGATCACTCGGGTGTTCGGCGAGGACCTGCATCGCCAGCTCGGCGGCTCGGGCGCGGCCCTCGGCGGTCGCCAGGTTGGCGGCGTCGAGCACGCGTTCCAATCGAAACTGCAGGAACGGCACCGCGTTCGCGATCGCGTCGCGAAGGGCCTGGGGATCCTTCTGGGCGAGCTCGGCGGGGTCGCTGCCCTTGGGCAAGCGTGCGACCGCAACGTCGACCTCATGTTGTCGCTCCCACTGATACACCGATGCCGCGGCGCTCTGACCCGCCGAGTCAGCGTCGTAGGCGAGCACGATGCGCTTGGCGAAGTTGCGCATCGTTCGAAAGTGCTCCTCGCCGAGCGCGGTGCCGCACGTGGCGACCGCCCGTGGCATACCCGCCGCGAAGAAGGCGATGACGTCGGTGTAACCCTCGCAGACAATGATCTCGCCCGACTTGATGATGTCGTTCTTTGCCCAGTTGAGCGCGTAGAGCGTTCGGCGCTTGGAGTAGATCGGCGTCTCAGGACTGTTCTTGTATTTCGGTTCGACCCTGGCATCGTCGCGGACCGGTCGATTGGGATCGGGGGGAAGAATTCGCCCGCCGACCGCGATGGCCTTCCCGGCGGGATCGAAGATCGGGAAGATAATCCTCGCTCGCAACGAATCCTGGCGCCGGTCGCGCTTGTTCACGAATCCGAGACCGGTCCCCACGAGGATCTTCTCACTGAACTTGAGCGACGTCGACAGCGCATCCCACTCGTCGGGCGCCCAGCCGAGCTTGAACTGGCGAGCCGTCTCGCCGCTGATGCCCCGCGAGCGGAGGTAATCACGCGCGGGCCGCGCGTCGGGCGAATTGAGCAGACGATGGTGGTACCACTCGACGGCCTTGTCCATCGCGGCGAGCAGTTCCTGCTTCTCTTTGCGCGCCGGTCCGGCGTTGGCATCCTCGTGCAGTTCAATACCCGCTCGGTCCGCGAGCAAGCGCACCGCTTCGATGAAGTCGAGATGCTGCATCTCGCGAACGAAGGTGATCTGATCACCCGAAACCCGACATCCGAAGCAGTAATAACGGCCCTCTTCGGCGTTCACCGAGAACGAGGGGGTCTTCTCGCCGTGGAAGGGGCAGAGGCCGGTCCAGCGTCGACCCGACTTCTTGAGAGCCACGTACTCACTAATCAAGGCCACGATGTCAGTCGCCGCACGGACCTGTGCAATCTCACTGTCCGAAATAGCCATAAATAGAAGGTACCCGCTCCATGGCTCGTTGCAGCCTCGCCACGCGCACTCCCTAAACTGCCCCCTATGTCCGATTACGCCGTAGAGGCCCTTGATGTCGTTCGAACCTTCAAAGACGGCGAAGTCCGAGCCCTGGATGGGGTGAGCCTCCACGTTCCCACAGGTGAGGTCTTCGGACTGCTCGGACCGAACGGATCGGGTAAGACCACCATGGTGCGAATTCTTTCGACGATCCTGTCGCCCACCTCGGGTTCGGCAACGGTCAACGGCTTTGATGTCGTCAAACACCCCGACGAGGTCCGCCGCAGCATCGGGCTGGCCGGTCAGTACGCCACGGTCGACGAGAACCTCACGGGCTTCGAGAACCTGCGCATGATCGGCAGCCTCAATCATCTACCCAAGAGTTTCGTGATCAAGAGAGCACGCGAACTTCTTGAGCAGTTCGGCCTCAGCGATGCGGCCAATCGAACGTGCAAGACCTACTCGGGCGGAATGCGCCGGCGCCTCGACCTCGCCGCAGCACTCGTCGCCAATCCTCCTCTATTATTCCTCGACGAGCCCACGACCGGACTCGACCCTCAGAGCCGCCAGGACCTTTGGGCCATCATCGAGAACCTCGTCGAGGGTGGCACCACGGTGCTGCTCACGACCCAGTATCTCGAAGAGGCGGACCGACTATGCAAACAGCTGGTGGTGCTCGACCACGGTCGAATCATCGCTGAAGGGACCAGCCAGCAACTGAAGACTCGACTCGGGAACACCGTACTCGCGCTCACTTTCGCGAACACGAGTGACGCCAACCTCGCGGGAGTGCTCGTGAAAGACCTTTCCGATACGCCCGCGAATATCGACGGCACCGTGGTCGAAGTGACGGTCGCGAATGGACCCGCGGCGGCGGCCGACGCGCTTCGCCGCATTGACGCTGGCAACATCGCACTCACCGGGCTGACGCTGCGTGAGCCAAGTCTCGATGACGTCTTCTTAAGTCTCACTGGTCACAAAGCCGAGGAAGAAGAGGCTCCCATCGCTGAAGACGCCCATAGCCGCAGCCCACGAAAGGCCCGATCATGAGTCTGACCGGTATCTCTCCAACCCTCCCCATCCAAGCCCAGAAGAGCTCATTGCGTTGGGCCGTCAGCGACGTACTCACTATCGCCCGACGTAATTTGCTGGCCCTCGTGCGCATTCCGACGTCGCTGGTCTTCGCCATCATCCAGCCAGTGATGTTCGTGCTGTTGTTCCGCTACGTCTTCGGTGGCGAGATCCACATCCGCGGTCTCGACTACGTCAACTTCCTCATCCCGGGGATCCTCGTGCAGACAACGATCTTCGGCGCGATCGGGACCGCGATAGGTCTCGCGGAAGACCTTCAGCGAGGTCTGATCGAACGATTCAGGGCTCTCCCCATGGCGCGAACCGCGGTGCTCGCGGGCCGAACCGTGGCCGACCTCATTCGAAACGTCATGGTCCTCATTGTGATCACGATCGTGGGCGTTGCCGTGGGCTTCCGCCCCGGTGGTGGAATTCCCCACTACATCGAGGCGTGCCTCCTCATGCTCCTCTTCGCCTACTGCGTCTCGTGGGGCTTCGCGTTCATCGGACTCGCGGCGCCGAACTCGGAGACCGCCCAAGCCATGGCGTTCCCCCTGATCTTTCCCCTGACGTTCGCGTCATCGATCTTCGTGCAAGTCTCCTCGATGCCGCACTGGCTCCAGGGATTCGCCAACAATCAGCCAGTGAGTCAGACCGCGGATGCGGTGCGCGGCCTGATGCTCGGACATCCGGTCGGTAGTTCCGTCTGGATCTCATTGGTCTGGTCCCTCGGCGCGATCTTGGTACTCGCTCCGCTCGCAACTGCCCGATTCCGCAGAGCGGCGTAGCACCGGTGACGGTGCTGAACGCCGAACAACTTCAGGGGATCCTTTCGTCCTCGTTCGCTGGCGCGGACGTCGCGCGCATAGAGGAGGTCGACGGCGACACGGTGCTGTTGTGTCAGGAAGTGAACGATCGCCACGGTCGTCCGGGCGGCACACTCTCGGGTCCGACCATGATGATGCTCGCCGACACCGCCGCGTGGATGGCCATCCTCGCCCAGATCGGACCCGTCTTGCTCGCGGTGACGACCAGTCTGCATATTGACTTTCTCCGTAAACCCGACCTCACCGACCTCATGGCGCGCGCCACCATCTTGAAGCTCGGACGAAAGCTCGCCGTGGTCGACGTCGCGCTCTTCTCGAGGGGCCACAGCGAACTCGTCGCCAAGGCGCAAGTGACGTACTCGATTCCATCATCAGCCTCGTAGGCACCCCAAAGGACACCGTGACCGCTCGCCCCCTCACGCGTCCGTTGATATTCCTCATGGCGGTCGCCACCGGCGTCATCGTCGCCAACCTCTACTACCTGCAGCCCCTCTTGCACCAGGTGAAGGGTGACTTCGCCATCAGCACCTTTGCGACGTCGTCACTCGTCACGCTCATCCAGGTCGGCTACGTGTTCGGACTCGCGTTCGTCGTTCCGCTCGGCGATCTGATCCCCCGTCGGCGCCTGGTCACCGCGATCTTCATGGTCGCCGCCTTCACCATGGTGCTCGCATGCACCATCCACTCGTTCGTGATCTTCGCACTGCTGACCGTGGTCGTGGGAATCTCGTCAGTGGGCGGACAGGTTTTGATTCCCCTCGCCGCCGACCTCGCCGAGGAAGGTGAGCGTGGCCGCGTGGTCGCGCGACTGATGTCCGGACTCTTGATGGGCATCTTGCTTTCGCGGACGCTGTCGGGTTTCGTCTCCGAGGCGATTGGCTGGCGCGGCGTCTACGTCGCCGCGGCGGTTCTGCTGCTCATAATGGCCATCGTGCTTCGTGCGGTCCTGCCCGCCGAGCCGGTGCGGGCGCGCGTCCCTTATGTGAAGCTCGTCACGAGTACCTTCGCGCTCCTCGCCACCTACTCAGAACTTCGCCGGCGCGCCTGGTTCGGCGCCACCTGCTTGGCCGCCTTCAGTGTCGTCTGGTCCACGCTCGCCTTCCAACTCTCCGGGGCACCCTTTCACTACTCCAACGGCATCATCGGCCTCTTCGGGCTTCTTGGCGTGGCGGGTGTGCTCGCCGCGAACGCCGCCGGGCACCAGGCCGACCACGACCGAGAACGGCGCTCGACCGTCGTGGCGGCGCTGTTGATCACGACATCATTCGTGGTGCTGCTCGTCGGCCACGACAACGTCTGGATCCTGGGTATCGGCATCATCCTGCTCGACGCCGGGGTGCAGGGCATGCAGATCACCAACCAATCGATCATCTATTCGCTCGCGCCCGAAATGCGCAGCCGCATCAACAGCGTCTACATGGTCTGCTTCTTCGCTGGCGCGTCGATTGGATCGCTGCTCGCGGGCTACACCTACGCCCACGACGGCTGGACGGGCACCTGCCTGATTGGTCTAGTGATCGGCGTACTCATCACGGTGCCCGCGCTCGTGTGGCGCCGGCCGGCACCCTCAGCGGGCTGATCTCGTCGCGATGGTCCCGCGCAGGGTCATGGGCACGCGCACGACGCCGTTGGTGACGAGCTCGGCGACCCGTCGGCGAAGTTCGGACTCCATCTCGTCACGTTGCGCGTCACTCTTCATGATGACGCTCGAATACGTCCCAAAGATTGCCACCAACTCCTCGGGTGTGCGGACCCAGAACCAATCGATCTCGACGTCCTCTACGTCAACGAAGTTCGCGTCATCTCGAAACGAGGCGAACCAGCCCCTCGGGCGCACGTTGGCGTCACCGGGGGTATTGCGCAGCTCGGTCAGTTCTTGCAGCCACGCCACGCCACGGCTAAAGCCGTTCCACAGGATAAAGAGCTCGCCACTGTCGCGAAGGACCCTCGCCATCTCGTAGGTGGCGTCGGGCTGTTCGAACCAGTGCCACGCCGACGAGACCAGTACCACGTCAAATGATTCGTCGGCGACAGGTAGTCGCTCGGCCGTGCCGGCGAGCGCGCGGACCTGTGGGCTGCGTCGCTCCAGCACGGCGCGCATGGCGTCGTCGGGCTCGACAGCCGTCACGTTCGCCCCGAGTTCCACGAGCAACCTCGTCCACGATCCGGTACCGGCACCCACCTCGAGCACGTCGAGACCGTGAAGGTCACCGAAGAGCTCCGCGGCCTCGGGCGGCGGCGAGGGACGGAACTGGTCGTACTGCTCGGCGACCGAGCCGAACTTCAGGCCCCGGCCGTCGTAGTCCACTTAGAGCTGACCGGTCCTCGCGCGAAGGTCGGCGAGGAGATCGTCGATCTTCACGCGCGTCTGCTCGGTCGTGTCGCGGTCGCGCACGGTCACGGCGTGGTCCTCGAGCGTGTCGAAGTCCACCGTGATGCAGTACGGCGTGCCGACCTCGTCCTGACGGCGGTAACGACGACCAATCGACTGAGTCACGTCGTAGTCGCACATGAAGTGCGGCTGGAGCTTCGCGAGTACTTCCTTCGAGACCCCTTCGAGTTCGGGCTTCTTCGAAAGTGGCAGCACCGCAACCTGGTACGGAGCGAGGCGCCAGTCGAGACGCAGCACCGTGCGCACCTCGCCTTCGACCTCGTCCTCGTGGTAGGCGGCGAGCAGGAACGCCATCATGGCGCGCGTCGCACCGGCGGCCGGTTCGATGACGTAGGGCGTGTAGCGCTCGTTGGCCGCCTGGTCGAAGTACTCGAGCCTGACACCCGAGGCGTTCGAGTGCTGGGTGAGGTCGTAGTCACCGCGGTTGGCGATACCCTCGAGTTCGTCCCAGCCCCAGGGGTAGGCGAACTCGACGTCAGTCGTGCCCTTGGAGTAATGCGAGAGGTCCTCTTGGGCGTGCTCGTGGAGGCGCAGTTGTGCCTCGGGGATGCCAAGGTCGAGGTACCAGTCGTAACGGGCCTTGATCCAGTACTTGTACCACTCGTCCGCTTCGGAGGGCGGGACGAAGAACTCCATCTCCATCTGCTCGAACTCGCGGGTGCGAAACACGAAGTTCTGGGGCGTGATCTCGTTGCGGAACGACTTGCCGATCTGGGCAATGCCGAACGGCGGCTTCTTTCGAACCGTGGAGAGCACGTTGGCGAAGTTGGTGAACATTCCCTGGGCGGTCTCGGGGCGCAGGTACGCGGTCGCGCCGTCGCCTTCGACCGGACCGGCTTGGGTCTTGAACATGAGGTTGAACGCCCTGGGCTCAGTGAACTCGGTCGAGCCGCAGTTGGGGCACACGCCGTTGATCTTGTCCTCGCGCCAACGTTCCTTGCACTTTCGACAGTCCACCAACGGATCGGTGAAGGTCTCGAGGTGACCCGACGCCGCCCAGACGGCGGGCGGACCGAGGATCGCGGCGTCGAGGCCGACGATGTCGCTGCGCAGTTGCACCATCTCACGCCACCACGCCTGTTTCACGTTGCGAAGCATGTTCACGCCCAGGGGGCCGTAGTCGTAGGTCGAACGGAACCCGCCATAGATCTCGGCCGATTGGAAGATGAATCCGCGTCGCTTCGCCAGATTCGTGACTTTATCCAGCAGGTTCGGGTCGGTAGCGGGTGCTGATTCCATTGGACAAGGCTACTGGACTAGTTCCCGCTCCTCAGACGAACGATCACCTGGTTGGCGAGCAAGCGACCCTCGGGAGCCAGTGTTACCCGGCCTTCGCGTACGCGAATCAGGTGCGCAATCTCATCGAGCGAGTCGAAGGCTTCGACCGGGACACCCCTGCTGGTTCGAAGCGCCAAAGAGTCGCGCTCGAACTGCTGGGTCGATTCGTCGAGCGTCTCCTCGCCGCCCAACGGACGCTCCCCCGCTCGGACCATGGCGATGTAGCGGTCAGGCGTGCGCACGTTCCAGTACCGGCGTCCGTGCTCGTGCGAGTGCGCCGCCGATCCGAAGCCCGCGTAGTCGTCGTGGTCCCAGTAGACGTGATTGTGGCGGCACTCGTGACCGGGCCTCGCCCAGTTGGAGATCTCCTCCCACTCGTAGCCGTCCGCTTCGAGTGTCTGGCCCACGACGTCGTAGGCGTCGGCGGTCTCGTCCTCGTCGGGGTGGCGAGCGGGGTCGCTACCGAGCGGGGTCGCTGGTTCGGGGGTCAACGCGTAGCAGCTGATGTGCGGTGGTGGGAATTCGAGACTGAGCAGATCACGAAGCGTCGCGCGCGCATCGTCGAGTGTCTCGGCACGTGATCCGACGATGAGATCCATGTTCCACGTCGTAAAGCCCGCTCGGGTCACCGCTTGCGATACCTCTTCGTGCGCCATCGTGCCGTGGCGGCGACCGAGGTCGGCGAGTACGGCCGGCTGCGTCGACTGCACCCCAAAACTCATCCGCGTCACTCCTCCATTGCGATAGGCGACGAGTCGCTCGAGGCTCGCGTCCTCAGGATTGCACTCGACGGTCACCTCACAGTCCTCGAGCCGGGGAATGGCGTCAAGGATGCGCAGCAGTTGCTCGGGGCTGAGACGAGAGGGCGTGCCGCCGCCGAAGAACACCGAGGTCGCCGGCCTCAGTCCGTCCTCTTTCGCCCACTCGACCTCCTGGACAACGGCGTCAACGTAGTCGTCCATCAGATGGTCGCGGTCCGAGTACGTGGCGAAGGCGCAGTAATCGCACCGGTGCGCGCAGAAGGGCACGTGCACGTAGACGCCAAATGGTCGGCTCACGAGTGAACCTTCACGAGTGTCCGCAGCTCGGCGGGGCGCGAATCGCGCCTGAACCGGAAAATAATGGGTGTGCTCAACAAGGGTCCTCGTACTGTACCAAGGCACCTTACCGGTCAGTGGGCAATGGCGAGAGCGGGGCCGTCGAACGCGCGGCACGAAGTCGTCGTCCGAAGTGTTGCTCGATCGAGTCGCTCGCGAGCGTCATCACCTCGCCCGTTCCTGGTGGTGAGGCCTCCTTCAGCACCGCGCCGAGATCGCCACCGAGGATCCTGCGCACCAGCGCCAGCGCCTCGGGCGAGATCGAGTACCCCGATCGACACTCGCTGCAGAGCGTGCCGCCGACCTGCGCGTCGAACGCCACCAGGGGACCTTCGCGACCGCAGTTCACGCAACAATCAACCACGGGCTCGGAGCCGTCGTGGGCGAGCAGCCGGAAGAAGAACGACGCGGGCACGAGCGACGGTTCGAACTCGGGGTTGTCGAGGGTGAGCAGCACCCGCGCCAACAAATCGAAGATGCCCTCGTCGGCGACGTCGTCACTCGGAATCGCGTCGACGACCTCCACGACGGCATAGCCGGCATTGATCCTCGCGTACGATGACCGCAGGGTCGTCAGTCGCTCGCGGTGCTGAACCTGACGCGCGATGTAGAGGTCGCCGCGCGACTTCACCAGGTGCACATTCACGTACGCGAGCGGCTCGAGCGTGCCGCCGAGTTTGCTGGTGGTCTTGCGGATCCCCCTCGCGAGCACGCGCACCTTGCCGTGTTGTCGGGTCCACAGCACCGCGATCCGATCGGACTCCCCGGACTTGTAGGTCCGCAAAACGACTGCGTCGTCCTGGAGTTCCCTCACTCGTCGCTCTCGTGATCGTGGTCGTGGTCCTCGAAGTGCTGCTTGCGAGGGGTGATGCCCATGTAGCGATTGAGCGCGACGCCCACTGCGACCAACACCGCGAGCACCAGGGGGATGAGCAGTGGCGCCACCAGGCTGTTGGCTCCATTGAGCGCGAGCACCCAGAGGAACACATAGAGCAGGATCGCCAGCACGATGACCGTGCGGGTCACCTTCACTTGTCGAGTCCTCCGAAACGCCGTTCGCGGCGTTGGTACTCCGCGATGGCTTCGTAGAGGTCCTCGCGGCGAAAGTCCGGCCAGAGCACTTCGGTAAACACGAGTTCCGAGTAGGCCATCTCCCACAGCAGGAAATTCGAGATCCGGTACTCGCCCGAGGTGCGGATGACCAGATCGGGATCGGGCAGTTCGGGGTGGTAGAGGCGCGACCGGATGGCCTTCTCGTCGATCTTGTTCGCCGGGACCTTGTCCTGGACGAGTTGCTTGACGGCATCGACGATCTCGGCGCGCCCCCCGTAGTTAAAGGCGATGTTCAAGGTCATGACCTTGTTCGACTTGGTCAACTCGGCGGCTTCGTCCATGTTGCGCAGCACGCGCCTGGGTACTCGCCAATCGCGACGACCCGAGAAGGTGATCCGCACGCCCTCGGCGTGTAGTTCGTGCTGACGCCGCTCGAGAAGTCCTTGATTGAAGTTCATGAGGTAACGAACTTCGTCGATGGGACGACGCCAGTTCTCGGTGGAGAAGGCGTAGACCGTGAGCGCCTTTACGCCAATGGCGAGCGCACCGTAGGCCGTATCGACGAGCGCCACCTCGCCCGCGCCATGACCCTCGGTCCTCGCGAGGCCCTGGCGCTGGGCCCAGCGACCGTTTCCATCCATGACGACGGCCACGTGATGGGGAATACTGTCGCGCTCGATCAAAGGGGGAATTGGGGTGGGGCGTGGATCGGACACGGATAAAACCTAGTTCCTACGTTTAAGAAAACGCGAAGAACCAAGCATCTAAGGTCTCGTAGTGGAATCTTTCGACCCCGACGAGCAGGCCCCGTACGTCGAACCCGACGACGAAGAGGGTATCCAGCTCGACGACGATATTGTCGCCATCGACGTCGACCGCGCACTCGCCATGCTCGAGACGATCACCAACGACCTGCCCGGCGGCGGCGAGGTCCGCGAAGGACAGCGCCAGATGGTGCGAAGTGTCGCCCAGGCCTTCTCGCGACGTCAGCACACCATCATCGAAGCCGGCACCGGCGTCGGTAAGTCCCTCGCCTATCTCGTGCCGGCCGCCATGGTTGGCCAGCGCGTCGTCATCGCGACCGCCACCAAGAATCTCCAGGATCAACTCGCTCAGAAGGACGCCCCCACGGTCAGCGCCCACGCGACCAGGACCAAGGTGGCGGTGCTGAAGGGCAAGAACAACTACCTGTGCCGCAACCGGGCCCACGCCGTGAGCGCCGGCACGCAACTGAGTTTCGATGACGGTACCGAGGTGCCCAGGGGCGTCGCCGACCAGATGCGCCGGATCCTCAAGTGGTCCAATGAGACAACGACCGGCGACCGCGACGAGTTGTCGTTCGAGATTGACAGCCGCGCGTGGCGGGGCCTCTCGGTCACGCCTCAAGAGTGCCTCGGTCGCGTCCAGTGCCCCCAGGGACAGGCGTGTTTCGCCGAACTCGCGAAAGACCGGGCCGCCGAGAGTTCTCTGCTCATCGTCAATACCCACCTCTACGCGGCCCACCTCGCGTCGGGCTCGATGCTCCTGCCGGCCCACGAGTTCGTCGTCTTTGACGAGGCTCACGAGGCACTCGACATCTTTGCCTCGCTGCTCGGGACGTCGCTCAACTCCTCGCGCCTTCGAGCCTTTTCCGGCGTCGCGCGTTCGCTCCTCGGTACGGGCTTCACCGAGGCCTGCCTCGACCTCGTCAATTGCGCCGACCGCCTTTCCTCGTCGCTGCTGCAGCAGGTCGACACCAACCAGATGACCGGACTCGACGAGGACTGCGCGCGCGAGTTGGGTCGAGCGGGCGAACTGGTGACGCGCCTCGTCGAGGGACTGCGCGAACTCGAGGCGAACGACGCCGACAGCGACGCACGAAAGATACGTGCGCTCGGCCCCGGCATCCACCTAATGAACGATCTGGACCGGGTGAGCCGGATTCGAGACGGCGAGCTGCTGTATCTCGCAAAGAGGGACCGCGACGTTGACATCGAGGTGTCCCTCGTCGACGTCGGACCGCGCCTGCGCGACGATCTCTGGGGCAACGTCACCGCCGTCCTTACCAGTGCGACGATTCCGGACAACCTGGCGAAGAATCTCGGCCTCGACGGGATGAGCACCACCGAACACTTCGACAGCCCCTTCGACTACCAGCACAACTCACTGCTCTACGTGCCCGATCACTTCCCTTCGCGCAACGACGAGGGCGCCGAAAAGGCGATCATCGAAGAGTTGATTGAGTTGATCACCGCCGCCGGGGGCCGGACACTCGCCCTCTTCACCAATCGCTCGGTGATGAACCGTGTCGCCGAGGCCGTCGAGCCGCGCCTTTCAACGCCCGTGCTGGTGCAGGGGACTTTGTCGCGTCACCGGATCATCAAGGAATTTCGTGACAGCGCCGAAGCGAGCCTCTTCGCGGTCACGAGTTTCTGGCAGGGCATCGACGTTCCAGGCCACTCGCTGAGCCTGGTCACCATTGACCGCCTGCCCTTCGCGGTGCCGAACGACCCGCTCGCCGAGGCGCGCCGGAGCCGCTCGGACAAGCCCTTCTACGAGGTCGACCTCCCACGCGCGGCGATGCTTCTCGCCCAGGGCGTGGGCCGGTTGATTAGGACCAGTACCGACCGCGGCGTCGTGGCGGTGCTCGACACCCGCCTCGCTGAAGCCAGTTACAAGTCAGCCCTCTTTCGCAAGCTGCCCCCGATGAAACGAACCCGCGACAAGGCCCAAGTACACGCCTTTTTGAACGATCTTCAGTCCTAATTCTCACGAAGATGCCTATTTGATGGCGTTTTGCCTTATACTAGTAATTCACTAGGAATTATTGATAGGGACACGTCACGGTGCACATTGATCTCGCATTGATCCTCGGGAGCGCCGTCGTTGGTTTCCTCGTCGGGCTCACGGGCATGGGCGGCGGCGCACTGATGACCCCGATGCTGGTGCTCGTCTTTGGCGTGACGCCATCGGCCGCCATCTCGTCGGACCTCGTGGCCGCACTCTTCATGAAGCCGCTGGGCGTCGCGGTGCACTTGCGTCGCGGCACCATCCACGGGCAGATCGTGAAGTACCTCTGCATCGGCTCGGTGCCGGCGGCCTTCCTCGGGACCTACGCCATGCACGTCGCGGGCCAAAGTGTCACTGCCGAGAAGCGCCTTCAGTTGATTCTCGGGCTGGCACTGATTCTGGGCGCGGGAGCGATGATCACTCGATTCGTACTCCCATCACGAACCACGTCGACGTCGACGGACATCATCGTCCGACGACTCCCGATCATCGCAATTGGCGCCGGGGGCGGTTTCATGGTCGGGCTCACCTCAGTGGGCGCGGGGTCGTTGATCCTCGTGCTGCTGTTGCTCCTGTACCCAAACCTGCGCAGCGACCGGCTGGTCGGCACCGATCTCGCCCAGTCGATTCCCCTGACACTCGCCGCGACGATTGGCACGCTGATCTTTGGCCACGTCGAATTCGCCCTTACGACCTCGATCATCATCGGCAGCGTGCCCGCGGTGGTCTGCGGTGCACTGCTCTCCTCGCGAGAGATGAGTCGCATGCTTCGCCCCTTCATCGCGGGCGTGGCGCTACTCAGCGGGCTGAAGTACGTGGGACTGCCGATTCCGGCGCTCGGCGTCGCTGCGGTCGCCATCTTGGTGCTCGTCATGGTCGCGACCTTGCGCACCCGACAGATGGAAAAAGTCATCGACCACGACGAACTGGTGCTGGCTGTCGGGGCGACCGACGACTAAATCAGTAGCCGAGGCGGTCGAGAATGTCATCGCGCTTCTGCCAACCCGGTTCGACTGAGACTTTCAACTCGAGAAAACAGCCCTCGGGGAGTTGACGCCTTGCGGCGATGCCGACGTCCTTCAAGAGTTGGCCACCCTTGCCAATGACCATGCCCTTCTGGCTCTCGCGCTCGACGAGGATTTCTACGAGGATGTGCGGCCACTCGAACTCGATGACCCGGCAGTGGATCGAATGGGGCAGTTCCTGCTTGGTCTTTCGCACCAGTTGTTCGCGTACGAGCTCGGCGACCCACATCGCCTCGGGAACGTCGGACACCTCGTCTTCCTCGAACAGGTACGGCGACTCGGGCATGTACTTCTTCACGTACTTGATCAGTTCGGCCGTCCCCTCACCGGTCTTCGCGGACACCGGGAAGAATTCGACACGCGCCGCGGCGGACTCGAGTCCCCGATCCTCGGCGATCTCGCGCACCGCTTCGTGCGCGGCCATCAGCTGGGCCGCAATCGTGTCACGCGACGTCCGGTCAATCTTGTTCACCACGACGACCGGGCGGGGTCCGTTGTCGCGCTTGGAGTTCTCCAACAGGGTGCCGATCACGTTGCGGTCACCTGGTCCGATCGCCTTGCCCGCTTCGATCACGGCGAGGATCACGTCGACGCCGTCCGCGGCCGCGCGGGCGGTCTCGTTGAGCCGTCCACCGAGTGTCGTCTTCGGGCGGTGGATGCCCGGGGTGTCGACGAAGATGACCTGGATGCCGTCCTCGGTGAGGATGCCGCGAATCGCCTGACGGGTGGTGTTGGGACTCGCCGAGGTGATCGACACCTTGGTGCCGACGACCTGGTTGAGCAACGTCGACTTACCGACGTTGGGCCGTCCGATGATGGCGGCAAATCCTGAATACGTCACTGCTTCTCCATTACTGGTTCGACGAGAACCTCTTCAATTCGACGGCCGTCCATGCGAAGGACCGTGAGGTGATAGTGCCGGGTCGTAAAAGTGTCGCCCTGTTCGGGAACGCCGCCGGCGAGGTCGAGCACCAATCCCCCGACCGTGTCCCAGCCGTCCTTGGGCAGCGCCAGTTCGTACTCCTCGTTGGCGTCATCGATGTTCATGCGCCCGCTGATCGTGAGACCAGCCTCAATCGTCTGCTCGTCGTCCTCGTCGACCGTCGGGTCCGACTCGTCGGTAATCTCGCCGACGAGCTCTTCGAGCACGTCCTCGAGCGTCACGAGACCCGCGGTGCCGCCGTACTCGTCGACCACCACGAAGAGGTGGCTCTTGCCTTGGCGGATCTCCGTCAACAGCGATGCCACCTTCTTGGTCTCGGGCACAAAGCGCGCCTCGCCCATGTGCCTGGCGATGAGCTCATCGCCCCGCCCCTCGTTCACCAGACGCGCGAGATGGCGCAGGTTCACGATCCCCACGACGTCGTCCACACCCTCGCCCAGCACCGGGATCCTTGAACGACCGGTCTCGATGGCCAGATCGAGCGCAGTGCGGACGCTCTCGGTGCTCTCGATGTCGACCATGTCAATCCTCGGCACCATCACCTCTCGGACGATGGTGTCGCCGAATTCAATGACGGAATGAATGAAGTTACGCTCCGATGACGCGATGGCGTGGTCCTCGTGCGCGACGTCGGCCATCGCGAGGACTTCGGACTCGGTCATGCGCTGGGTCTGGCCGGTCGAACCAAAGAGTCCAATGACCCCTTGGGCAATGGAGAGCAGCAACGACGAAATCCACTTGATGGGCCAGAACTTGAGTAGCGCTCCGACGACCGGGGCCGTCGTCAGCGCCGCCCTGTCGGGGTGCTGGACGGCGAAGTTCTTCGGAATGGCTTCGAAGATGACGAAGATGACGACGACTTCGCCCACCGTGGCGATGAAGACGCCCGCGGCGCCGAAGAGACGTTCGGCGAGCACGCCGACCATCGTCGCCGAGACCAATTGGCAGATGAGTACCAACAGCAGGAGCGGGTTGAGGAACTTCTCGGGCGCTTCGGCAAGTTTTACCAGGGCCCTGGATCCCCGGCGTCCTTCGTCGCGCAGCGAGCGAGCGCGTGACTTGTTCATCCGCACGAGCGAGGTCTCGGCGAGCGCGAAGAAGCCCGACAGTATGAGCAGCACCAGAACGCTCAGTGAAAGATAGGTGTCGCTCGACGACCACGTGGTCGCAATCACGACGACGTCCCCTGATAGTGGCGCCCGAGCAGTTCGCGCTCGCGCGCCTCCATGCGTTCGGCCTCCTCGTCGACCATATGGTCCCACCCGAGCAGATGCAGGACCCCGTGCACGACCAGCAATGCAATCTCGTCCTCGAACGTGCACTCGTGCTCGACCGCGTTGCGCGCGGCGACCGACGGGCAGATGACGATGTCGCCGATCAACTGGGGGATCTCCTGAGCCGGTGGTTCGCCCGGTCCGGTGCCGCCCGCGTCGGGCACGCGCCCCGTAGGATCCGCCTCGCCCTCGATGGGAAAACTGAGCACGTCGGTGGGGCCCTGTTTGCCCATGAACTGCTGGTTCAACGACGCAATCGTCGCTTCGTCGGAGAAGATGAGCGACACCTCGGCGAGCCCGCGCACGCCCTCGTCGACCAGGGCGCCGTTCGCGAGCGCGACCCAGCGTTCGAGGTCGACGAGGTAATCGTGCTGCTCGTCGGCAGCGTAGATGTCGATGGTCATGGCTGTGTTTGCTCGTACGCTGCGACAATGTCGGCGACGATGCGGTGGCGCACGACGTCCTTCGCGGTCAGGTGCACGAAGCTGATGCCGTCGACGTTCCACAGGATCTTCTCGATGTTGGCGAGACCGCTGTGCTTACCGTTGAGGTCGACCTGGGTCACATCACCCGTGACCACTGCCTTGGAGTTGAATCCGATGCGGGTGAGGAACATCTTCATCTGCTCGGGCGTGGTGTTCTGGGCCTCGTCGAGGATGATGAACGAGTCGTTCAGCGTGCGCCCGCGCATGAACGCGAGCGGCGCCACTTCAATGGTGCCGTTCGCGATGAGGCGCTGGGCCCCCTCGGGTCCAACCATGTCGTAGAGGGCGTCGTACAGAGGACGAAGGTACGGGTCAACCTTGGCCATGATGTCACCGGGCAGGAAGCCCAAGTGCTCACCCGCCTCGACGGCCGGACGGGTCAGTACGATGCGCTGGACCTGTCGACGGTGCAGGGCCTGGACTGCCGCCGCGACCGCCAGATAGCTCTTGCCGGTACCCGCGGGTCCGATGCCGAACGTGATGATCGAGGTATCGATGGCGTCGGTGTAACGCTTCTGTCCCGCGGTCGAGGGACGGATGGTCTTGCCCTTGGCGCCGCGCACGACCTCGTGCTTCAGAACCTCGCTCGGACGTAGGTCGTCGGCGACCATGTCGATGGTTCGAGAGATCTTCGTGGGGTCGAGGGCTTGTCCGCTTTCGAGAACCAGCACCAGTTCATCGAAGAGACGCAGCACCTTCGCGGCATCGGGACCGGCGACCGAGATCTGGTTCCCCTGAACGCGGATCTTCGAATGCGGGAACGATCGCTCGACCACACGCAGATGCTCGTCGCGCGGACCCAGCAGGCCCGACATGAGATGGGTGTTTGGAACAAAGGTGGTCGCCGTCAGGGCCTCAGTGGCCGAGGCATCAAATGTCATCCGGGGGGCCACTCCAATCGCCTTCCGCCAAGCACGTGCAAGTGCAAATGTGGCACGGTCATCTGCGCATCCACCCCTACGTTCATCACCAGGCGGTAGCCGCTCTCGCGAACTCCCTCGATCTCGGTGACTCGCTGAGCCAGCATGACCAGGTCGTCGACGACGCCGCCGTGGACGTCAGCGATGTGATCGGCGCTCGTAATATGTTGCTTCGGAACGACGAGCACGTGCACCGGCGCCTGAGGCTCGATGTCGAAGAACGCGTAGGCGGTGTCGCTCTCGGCGACCTTCTTCGAGGGAATCTCTCCCGCGACTATTTTGCAAAAAAGGCAATCACTCATGTGCTGCTCTCATCATTACTCATGGCGCTGCGGGTTGACGGTAAATCCCCACCCACCAGCACCAAAGGCCAGAATCGACGCGGCCACGACGCCCGCGGTCTCGGCGCGCAGCACCGTCGGCCCGAGGCCAACGCGATGCCGGTCCGTGGCCCATTCCTCGGGTCCCCAGCCGCCTTCAGGTCCGATCGCCACGGCGCGAACGCCGCTCCAATCAGGGTCCCCGTCGAAATCGGCGACCGACACAACGGCGGGCACGTCGCTCACGTGCACCGGCTCGTCGACCACGATCTCGTAGGTTCGACGGCACTGGCCGCTCGCCTCCCTGGCGATGCGGCGCCAGCGCGCCACTATCTTCTCGCGGGTCTCACCCTTGAACTTCACGACGAGGTGCTGGCTGATCAAGGGCACGATGCGGCCCACCCCCAGCTCGGTCGCCTTGGCGACCGCCCACTCGCTGCGGTCACCCTTCAGCGGTGCGAGGTACAGCGACGTCAGCGGTGTCGGCGGATCGACGTGCACCGGCGTCACGCGCGAGAGGCCCGCGTCGTTCACCTCGCAGAGCGACCACGAACCGCGCCCGTCGGTCACGACGATCTCCTCGCCGCTTCGCGCGCGAAGGACGGTGCGCAGGTGATGCTCGTCGTCACGACCGAGCGACGGTCGATCAGGGTCCTCGACGATGAACTGGCCGAGCGCCGCCACGCGGCGCGACCACTCGAGTGGGCTCACTTCTTCGCTCCGCGCTTGCGCGAGAACAACTTGCCCGAATGCTCACTCAGATGCTCGCCACGGTGCTCGGCGAGTTGGCGCAGCAGGTCACGCGACGTCTCGTCCAATTCAGTCGGCACGTCAACGACCAGATGCACGAACAAGTCGCCGCGTCCGCGCCCGTGCAGGTGTTCGACGCCTTCGTGGCGCACGCGGTGGATGGTACCGTTCGCGCTGCCCGGTTCGACCTCGATGCTGGTGGTGGCGCGCAGTGTCGGCACGTCGATCTCGGCACCGAGCGCTGCCTGGGTGTAGGCGATGTGCGCCTCGTGGTGCAGGTCGTCACCGTGACGTTCGAAACGTTCGTCGGGCTCGACGCGCAGGTGTACGAAGAGTCGGCCGTTACCGCCCCCACGCGCGCCCGCGGGACCCCGGTCGGCGAGCCGCATGGTCGAACCGTCTTCCACGCCCGCAGGGATCTGGATCGTGAACGTCGACGTGGCGTTCTGGCGTCCTTCGCCGTGACAGCTCTCACACGGTGATTCGATGCGCGAGCCCATACCGTTGCACCTCGAGCACGGCATGGAGGTGACCATCTGGCCGAGGATTGAATTGCGCACGCGGCGCACCTCGCCGACGCCCGCGCACTCGAGACACGTCACGGGCGACGTTCCCGGGGCGCAGCCCGAACCCGAGCACGTCGCGCAGCGCTGGGGCAGCGTGACCGTGATCTCGTGCGACGCACCAAAAGCCGCGTCGTCGAGAGTGATGTCGACCGAGATCTCGGCGTCCGGACCCGGCTGGGGACCGCGACGTTGCTGGGGACGTTGGCCCATCCCGCCGAAGAACATGTCGAAGATATCCTGGACGGATCCGGCGCCGAACGGATTGCCACCGGCCCCGGCGTCCGAACCGAAGCGGTCGTAGTTGGCGCGTCGCTCG
Organism: Acidimicrobiaceae bacterium; assembly: GCA_003132165.1. Lineage (GTDB taxonomy): Bacteria > Actinomycetota > Acidimicrobiia > Acidimicrobiales > RAAP-2 > RAAP-2. Next base: position 22,640 of record PKWW01000061.1, read on the forward strand.
GGGTCCGAAAGGATCTCGTAGGCCTGGGATACCTCTTTGAAATGCGCCTCGGCCTCGGGGTCGCTCTGATTCGCGTCGGGGTGGTATTGGCGCGCGAGTCGTCGGTACGACTTCTTCAGGTCGTCGGGCGAGACGTCGTGATCGACTTCGAGAACTGCGTAGAGATCGGGACTAGGCAAGATCATCCTCTCCACCGAAATGGCGGGTCAAGTGCTGGGATACCATCCCGGCGGCGGCTAACGCTTCGCGGTACTTCATCCTGGTGGGCCCGAGCAGGCCCACCGCGCCGGCGGGTACGCCGTCGATGGTCACCGGGGCGACAATGACCGCACACGCCGAGAGGGGCTCGTAACCGTGCTCGGAGCCAATCGCGACCGAGAGGCCCTGGTTCAAGATGTCCTGGACGAGTGTGACGACGAGCAGCTCCTGTTCGAGGATGCTGAGCACCTTGCGCACGGTCTCCACACCCTCGAAGACCTCGGCCACCTTGGACGATCCCCCGATGTAGACCTGTTCACCGTCGGTCGTCGGCTGTTCGGCGTGCAGCACGCTTACTGACTGGCGAATCAACATCGAGACGTTGTCCGAATGCGAAGGAACCTGCACCCGACTCTCGAGCGTGGTCCCGATGAGAATGGCGTGCAACTGACGCGACGCTTCGGTGACGTCGACAAAATGCGCGTCGAATTCGGTGCTCACGCTGTGCTTCACCACGGAACCGTCGGAGAACACAGCGACGAGTAGTTGGTGGTGCACGTCGAGGCTCACGAGCTGGACACTGAGGATCGAGGCATGCGCGTGACCGGCGCCGACCACGACCGAGGTGTAACTAGTGAGTTGACTCAGTAGCGTCGAGGTTTGTTCCAGGACGTCCTCGACCTCGCCGCGGACGTTCGCGAAGAAGTCCTTCACCTGGTGTTGCTGGGCTGAACTCAGCACCCCGGACTTCAGATGGTCAACGAAGAAGCGATACCCCTTGTCGGTGGGCACCCGGCCCGCGGACGTGTGGGGCTGGGCGAGGTAGCCCTCGCGCTCGAGCGCGACCATCTCGGACCTCACCGTGGCGGGCGACACCGCCACATCGGGACTGTGGGCGACCGAGGAGGAGCCGACCGGCTGGGCGGTGTTGATGTGCTCGGCCACGACCGCTTCGAGAATCGTGGCCTTGCGGGCGTCGAGATCGCTGGATGATGCTGGTGTTTTGACGTTGCGACGAGCCACGGTTCCTCCTTGTTAGCAGTCAATTCTACCGAGTGCCAACGAACTTGGTCCCGCGGTGATTTCTTCGCACTTAAGGTGAGCGCGTGAGCGAAACTCCCCTCGACGCCGCCGCCTACTACCGCTGGTCATTGTCGCCCGAGGACCGCGCTCGCCTGCCTCGCTACGACAAGCTCGTCGACGCCCTGGCGGACTCAGAGATCGCCTGTCACCTGCTGGTAGAAGCCCGACCCGGGCAGCGCAACCCGATGCTCGTGTTGGCGGCGCTCCACTACAGCGCTCTGGCTGGCGATGAGGTGCTCGCCCCCCTCTACGGGGCCATTACCGAGACGGCCCCCGACGCGTTCGCACGACGCGTGGTCGAACGTCTCGAGGCCCGACCGGACCTCGTGCGCGCGCAGTTGCACCGGGCCACCCAGACCAACGAACCCGGTCGCAGTGCGATCATCAGGGCCGTGTTGCGAGAATTACGAGCCCGAGGAGTCCTCCAAGTGCATCTCATTGACGTCGGCACGTCAATGGGGCTCAACCTGTACCCCGATTTCTACCGGGTCAACGTCGACGATCCCTCGGACGTCGCGGCGCTGCTCATGGAGGACCTGCACGGTACTGCACAGAGTGGGCCACTCCCCGTAATCCACCAGCGCATCGGCATCGACCTCAACCCCCTCGATCCTGAGAACCCCGACCACGTGCTGTGGCTGCGGGCTTGCCTTTGGCCCGAAGAGCCCCAGCGCAGTGAGCGATTCCTCGCGGTGCTCGCCGAGATGAAGTCGTGGCCGCGCGCCACCCGATTGCAGGGCGCGGCCAACGACCTGATCGATGGGGCAATGGCGCGGTGCGCGGTGCCGGCGACACCGGTGATCTTCCATTCCTGGGTCGCCGCGTACTTCTCGATGGATCAGCAGACCCAGTGGCGTGAGCTGGTCATGCGCCACGTGGGAGAGCGGGCCGTGTGGGTCTACTGCGAACATCCCGGGGGCGTGAAGGGACTCGAGCCCCCCTCGAGCGATTTCGACTCACCCCGACCGGGCGGTACCCAGATCGTCGTCGCCGAGACCGGCGAGGAGCCCGTGTCGTGGGGTTGGGCCCACCCGCACGGGCGATGGATCGCGATGACGCCTGGGGCGTTGCGTTAATCCTCGAGTTTCAAGGCCGCGACGAATGCCTCCTGAGGTACTTCAACGCGGCCCAGGTTCTTCATGCGCTTCTTGCCCTCTTTTTGCTTCTCGAGCAACTTGCGCTTTCGGGTAATGTCGCCGCCGTAACACTTGGCGAGCACGTCCTTGCGTCGCGCCTTCACCGTCTCGCGCGCGATGACGCGACCTCCGACGGCGGCCTGGATTGGCACGTCGAACATCTGGCGCGGGATCAGTTCCTTCAACCGCTCGGCCATCCTTCGCCCGTAATAGTCGGCGTTGGACCTGTGGACGATGGTCGAGAACGCGTCGACCGGCTCGTGGTTGATCAAGAGGTCCACGCGCACCAGGTTGGAGGTGATGTACCCGCTCTGCTCGTAATCGAGGCTCGCGTAGCCCTTGGTGCGGCTCTTGAGCGCGTCGAAGAAGTCGATGACCACCTCGGCGAGCGGAATCGAATAACGCAACTCGACCCGCTCGGTGGACAGGTACTCCATCTTGATCATCTCGGCGCGGCGGGTCTGGCACAGGTCCATCACCGGCCCGAGGTACTCGACTGGCGTCAGGATCGAGATGTGGAGCATGGGCTCGTCGATGTGGTCGAGTCGGCTGGGGTCGGGCAGGTCGGTCGGGTTGTCGATCTGCACCTGGGAACCGTCGGTGAGGTACGCGCGGTACACCACCGATGGCGCGGTCGCGATGAGGTCGAGGTTGAATTCTCGCTCCAAGCGTTCGCGCACGATCTCCATGTGCAGCAGTCCGAGGAACCCGCAACGGAACCCGAAGCCGAGCGCGTGCGACGATTCCGGCTCGTAGGTGATCGACGCGTCGTTGAGTTTCAGCTTGTCGAGCGCGTCGCGAAGGTCCGGCAAGTCGTCGCCGTCGATCGGGTAGATGCCGCAAAAGACCATGGGTTTCGGATCGCGGTAGCCGTGCAACGCCTCGGCTGCGGGCCGACCAGCTTCGGTGATGGTCTCGCCCGAGCGCGCGCCCGCGACGTCCTTGATACCCGCGACGATAAAACCCACTTCTCCGGGGCCGAGCTGGCTGACGCTGATCATGTCGGGCGTTCGGATACCGATTTCTTCGATCTCGTGGTTCTCGCCCGCTTGCATCATTCGGACCTTCACGTTGTCGCGAAGCGTGCCGTCGATGATACGGATCGAACTGATGACGCCGCGGTACTGGTCGTAGTAGGAGTCGAATATCAACGCGCGAAGCGCCGCGTCGGGGTCGCCCTTGGGGGCGGGAATCCGGTCGATGATGGCATGCAACAACTCGACGACCCCTTCACCGGTCTTGGCGGAGATCGAGAGTATCTGGTTCGACGGCAATCCGAGCACGCGGTCGAGCTCCTCCTTGCAGCGCTCGGGGTCAGCCGCGGGCAGGTCGATCTTATTGAGTACCGCGACGATCTCGAGATTGTTCTCGAGGGCCTGGTAACAGTTGGCGAGGGTCTGGGCCTGGATGCCCTGACTGGCGTCGACGAGCAGGACGGCCCCCTCGCACGCGGCGAGTGATCGCGAGACCTCGTAGCCGAAGTCGACGTGACCGGGCGTGTCGATCAACTGGAGAATGTGCCCGGCGAACTGCACTCGCACGTTCTGGGCCTTGATGGTGATTCCGCGTTCGCGCTCGATATCCATCGAGTCCAGGTACTGAGCCCGCATGAGGCGTGGGTCGACCGCACCGGTAATCTCCAGGATGCGATCCGAGAGCGTGGATTTGCCGTGGTCGACGTGCGAAATGATGGAAAAATTCCGGATTTTGCTGAAATCGACTTGCGAAGAGGGAGTTGCCACGGTGTAGAAAGGCTACCTGTCCGCGCACCGGGCGAGGCAGCGAAAAGCACCGTCGCCCAATGCTGCTAGCCTTATGCAGCCCGCCGGACCGTTTCGGCGCACTGATAACGAGGTTTTTCGTGGCAAATATCAAGAGCCAAATTAAGCGCAACAAGCAGAACATCGTCGACCGCGACCGCAACAAGGCCGTGAAGTCTGAACTGCGCACGCGCACCAAGAACGCCGTCGCCGCCGTTGGCACCGAAAACGAGGAGACTGCTCTTCGCGCTGCCATCAAGCGCATCGACAAGGCCGCCTCCAAGGGTGTCATTCACAAGAACCAGGCCGCCAACAAGAAGAGCGGCCTCATGCGCCGCATCGCTTCGCTCCGTACAGAGGCGTAGTTCCCCTGCCCTCGAGGCAGCGAAGTCGTTTCACCCAGCGCTTTTTTGAACTGGGATTCGTCACGCCCGCGTGTTAGCGGCGGCGAGCACTCTGGGTCATCTTGGCGAGCCGTGCCACCAAAACCTCGATCACGGTCAACTCAGTGACGTCGAGGTCGGTATTCAAGTCCTTGCCCCCATAACTGACACCACCCTTCAGGTCGACGTCGGCGTTGGCGATCATGTGCACCGCCCCACTGATCCGTTCGGCCCCGAGCCGCTGGGAGACTCGCAGCGACTTGCCCGCCGGGAAGCGGTTGATTCCGAGTAGCGACGCCGCCTCGTCGTCACTTCGCGCGCCGCTGCCCTCGAGGCGAGCCATGCGCAAATAGTGACGTTGGAGCATATTGACGATCTGCAGCCCCGCCCGGCCTTTGGAATCGAGCATTCGTCGCGCGACGACGATGGCCTTGGTGGCATCACCGCTGTCGATCGCGTCGGTCAGGTCCCATTCGGGCACGTCGCCGGCGTCGCCCAGATAGGGCTGCACGTGACTGAAGTTGAGTGGCGCCGATCCGTAGATCGCCTGCAGTGACCTCGCGAGCGAGTCGACGCGGGCGATATCATCGCCCACCTGCTCGGCGATCCGCTGAGCGGTGGCCTTGTCGATCGTAACTCGGTACTCACCCAGCTTCGTCTCGACGAACGCGACCCGGTCCTGGGACCGCGAGCCGACGTTGACCTCGACGACCTCGACGGCACCCTTCACGAGTTTGTTCGCCTTCGTGCCGACGACCCCGATGATGAGCACGATGCCCGGCGCGGGGTTCTCCATCCAACGCAAGACCGGGGCCACTTCGTCGGCGACGAGCGACTGGGCGTCGCGTACGACCACGACGCGGCGTTCGACGAGGAACGGCGGCGTGTTGAGCGCTTCGAGCACGCGTGACGTGACTGGCTCGCCGCCCGACGCCGTGACGTCCTTCGCCGTGAAGTCCTGCAGCGCGAACGAAGGATCGAGGTCCCCGAGAGCGTGCGTGACGACGTTGTGCAGGGCGTCGTAGACCATGGTCGCGTCGGTGCCCACGACCGCCACCGAGGAACTAGCCATTACGCCATCTCGCTGACCCGCGCAATGGCGTCTCGAACTCGAACCGATCCCGCCACGTCATGAACCCGAACGATACGACACCCGCCAGCGATGCCCAGCGCCATCGCCGCCAACGAGGGTTCGCGACGCTCGGTGACGACCAGATCGAACATCACCCCGAGAAAGGTCTTGTTCGACGCCGACAACAGAAGTGGCGAACCGAGTGACGCGAGCTCGGCCGAATCGCGCAGCAGTTGAAGCGACTGCCCGGCCGTCTTTCCGAGGTCGAGCCCGGCGTCGATGATGATCCGCTCAAGCGGGACGTCCGCTTCGAGGGCCCAACGCCGACGTTCTTCGAGGAATTCACGCACCGTCGCGGTGACGTCGTCGTACTCGGGGTTCGGATCGGCCACCCGGGGGCGCAGTCGGATGTGCGTCGCCACGACGCTGGCGTTCGCCTCGGCGGCGACCTTCAGATACTCGGGGTCGGCGAAGCCGCTGATGTCGTTGCCGACGCTCGCGCCCTCATCGAAGCAGGCCTTGGCGACCGACGCGCGCCAGGTATCGATGCTGAGCGGGAGGTCGAAACGCTTCGCCAACTCCGCGATCACCGGTACCACGCGATCGAGTTCCTCCTGCACACTGACTTCGTCGCCCGGCCCAGCCTTCACGCCGCCGACGTCGAGCAGGTCGGCACCTTCGTTCACTAGTTGCTCGGCGCGTGTGAAGAACGCGTCGAGGTCGAACGTGGCAGCGGGACCGTAGAAGGAGTCCTTCGTACGGTTGAGAATCCCCATGACGAGTGCGCGGTGCGTCACGTCGTACCTCCGCTCGCCCAATGCGAGTCGCAGCGGCGCCGAAGGGCGGAATACTTTCACGAATCACCACGACTCGCCGACGAATTCACGTCGGCATCGCGGACGCAAGACGAGGCTCTTCTGGCGGTACTCACGCCGGTCAGCCTAACGGTCTCGCCGGTGAAAGAGAGGGGTCGTCAGCGCTGTTAGCCTCGGCGATTATGGAGAACGAAGTCATTGGAATCAATCAGGCGAGCGTGACGGCGTGGATGGAAGAGCACGTTGGCGCCGCCGCACCGCTGCACTTCGAACTCATTGCGGGCGGTCGCTCGAATCTGACGTACCGCGTCACTGACGACAACGGGAACTCCTTCGCGCTTCGTCGTCCGCCGACCAGCCACGTGCTGCCCACCGCGCACGACATGGTCCGCGAGCACACCATCATCGCGGCGCTCTACCCCCAGCACATTCCGGTGGCGCGTCCGCTCGGACTCTGCACCGATGAATCGGTGAACGAACGACCCTTCTACGTCATGGAATTCGTCGACGGAGAGATCCTGCGCACGAGGGCCGACGCCGAGAAGGCCTTCAGCGAGACCGTACGCCGGACGATCGGCGACAATCTCGCCGCCACGCTCGCCCAACTCCACGAAGTCGACGTTGAGCGGGCCGGGCTCGGTGAACTCGCGCGCCACGACGGCTATATCGAGCGACAATTACGGCGTTGGCGCACCCAGTACGACCAGATGCAAGTTGAGGGCGTCCACCACGGCGGCATCGTCGAGGCCGTGGGTGACCAGTTGGCCGCTTTAATCCCGACCCAGCAGCGGGTCGCAGTCGTACACGGCGATTACCGACTCGATAACACCGTGCTCGACGAACACGGCAAGGTCAAGGCGATCCTCGACTGGGAGATCTGCACGCTCGGTGATCCCATGGCGGACCTGGGCCTCCTGCTCGTCTACTGGGCCGAACGGTCCGACGCCACCGAAGCCCTGTTGGGTGCGTCACCGACGACGGCGTCGGGTTTCTCGACTCGTGCGCAGGTCCTCAACGCCTACGCCAGCCACACCACACTCGACGTGAGCGAAGTCGCCTACTACCAGGCCTTCGGCTACTGGAAACTGGCGTGCATCATGCAGGGCGTCTTCGCGCGTTACAGCGCCGGCGCCACCGCGGGTGACCAGGGCAGTGTTGCCGAGTACCCCAAGCACATCGCGCTGTTGGCGCATTTGGCGAAACAGACGCTGGAGCAGTCCTGATGGACGACGAAATCTACGACCGCATCATCTTTCTCGCTGATCCGGAATTGAACGAGCCCGTGCTCGTCGTCTGTCTGGAGGGCTGGATTGACGCCGGCCTCGGTGCCAGCACCGCGATATCGGCGATGCTCAACACCATCCACACCGACGTCCTGGCGACGTTCGACACCGAGTACTTCATTGACCAGAGGGCGCGACGACCGTTGGCGCGCATCGTCGACGGCATCACAACCGAGTTGACGTGGCCCGAGATCCAACTCCGTTACGGTCGCGACGGTGACGGTGCGGACATCCTCTTTCTCGTCGGCCCCGAGCCCGACTTCCACTGGAGCGATTTCGTCGATGTCGTCACCGACTCCGCCGGACGTTTCGACGTGCGTCTGGTCGTGGGTCTCGGCGCATTTCCCGCTCCGACGCCTCACACCCGGCCCGTGCGCGTCATCGGCACCGCGCCCGAGCAGAGCGCGCACCTGCTGCCCCTCGTCGGCACGGTCTCGGGTGACCTCGAGGTACCCGCGGGCATCAGCGCCGCGCTGGAACTCGGCTTCGCCGAAGTGGACATGGACGTCATCACGCTCTGGGCACGCGTGCCGCACTACGTCGCATCGATGCCCTACCCCCAGGCCGCCGCGGCGCTCATCGACGGACTCGCGCGCATCGCCGGGCTCACCCTCGACGCCAGCCATCTTCGCGCGTCAGCCGACGAAGCTCGCCAGCGCGTTGACGACCTGGTGACGAACAATCCCGAGCACAGCTCCATGGTCGAACAACTCGAAGAGGCCGCTGACGAGGTTGAAGGTACCTCGCTGGGTGACGAAGTCCCGAGCGGGGACGAACTCGCCGCCGAGTTGGAGCGTTTCTTGCGTGGTGAGACAAACTAACCGCTTCGCGTAGTCTCCACATCATGAAAAAGAACGTCATGATCACTGGAGCGGGCTCCGGATTCGGCAAGTTGACGGCCCTCGCGCTCGCGGCGCGCGGTCATCACGTCATCGCGACGACCGAAACCGACGCCCAAGCCCAGACTCTGCGCGAGCAGGCCCCGCAACTCGAGGTCCATCGACTCGACATCACGACCGACGATGTCTTCAAGACCCTCGACTGGGACATCGACGTCCTGATCAACAATGCCGGAGCTGGCGAGACCGGACCGATTGCCGACGTGCCCCTCGACCGCGTCCGCCACCTGTTCGAGGTCAACGTCTTCGGGACACTGCGCGTGACCCAAGTCGTCCTTCGCTCAATGGTGGCGAACAAGAGGGGCCGGGTCATCATCATGTCGTCCATCGCCGGCGTCGTCGCGGCCCCGGCCTTCGGACCCTACGCCATGACTAAACACGCGCTCGAGGCGATGGGCAAGGCCATGCGAGCCGAAGTCGCGCCGCTCGGCATCGACGTCACCCTGATTAACCCCGGGCCCTATCTCACGGGTTTCAACGACCGCATGGCCGAATCGATGTGGGAGTGGTTCGGTGACGAGTCACTCAACGGTTCCGAGGCGGATCTCTTTCGAGTCATCGGGGATTTCGTCACGACGGGACAACGTGATCCCAGCGAGGTCGCCAACCGTCTCGTTGAACTGGTCGAGGCCGACACCACGACCGAGAACAACTTCGTGCCCGAGGACATCAAGGCGCAACTGGGACTCTCGTAGCGGAGACTACGTAGGCTGGTCGACGTCGCCTTCTTCGATGCGAAGACCAAGGCCCAGGGCGTAGCCGTCGAGAAAATGCCCGCATTCCTCTTGGCGAGGATGTCGGCCGGCGATCTCGTAGAACGCCGGCGAATGATCCGCCTCTTGGAGGTGGGCGAGTTCGTGCACGAGGACCGCGTCGATGACCCACTCGGGACACTGACGGAGCCGACTCGAGACGCGGATTTCCTTGGACGCCGGTGAGCACGACGCCCAGCGCGCCCGTTGATTCGTGACCCACCGCACCGAGGTGGGAAGGACCCCGTCGTTGTAGAGCTCGGCGAGGACGTTGGCCCGCTCCTCGAGCGACGCGTCGCCGGCGGCGTTCTGGGGGCGCTGGGTGAGGAGTCGCCCCACCAAGTCGTCGACGAACACGGTTCGTTCGCGCCCGCGCAGGCGAGCGGGAATCTGGACAACGATTCGACTCCCAGACCAGTGTGCGGTGCCGGTCTTCTTTCGCCTCGACGAGGCACGAATCTCTATCTCGGGTCGGTCGAAACGGGGCGGTTCGACGTGTATCGAAGTGCCCTGGTTCGCAGCAGTTTTGCGCGCCATCAGACGATGATGTTGACCAGACGCGGTGGTCGTGCCACCACTCGTTTGACCGTGGCTCCCTCGAGCGCCGTCTGAATGATCTCGTTCTCGAGGGCCAGTCGTTCGGCGTCGGCCTCGCTCGTCGCCACCGGTACTTCAAGCCGTGCGCGGACCTTACCGTTGATCTGGATGACCATGGTGATTGTCTCCTCCTTCACCAACTCGGGGTCTGCGACGGGCCAGGACTGCAGGTGGACCGAGGGTTCAGCGGCGTGTCGCTGCTCCCACATCTCGGCGGTGATGTGCGGGGCCATGGGCGCGAGCAACTTCAGCATCGTGTCAATGGCTTCGTCGAGCGTCGTGCGCTCGGCACCGTGCTCGCTGCGGGCCCACTTGGACACGGTATTGAGCAACTCCATCATGGCGGCGACCGCGGTGTTGTAGCTCCATCGCTCGAACCCCTCGGTGACGCGGGCGATCGTTCGGTGCAGCGCTTGTCGCACGGCGAGGTCGCTGTCGTCGAAACTCTCATGGAAGTTCACCTCGTCGTACTCGGCGAGACGGTAGAAACGGTCGATGAAACGGGCGCAGCCCTCGATGACTTCCTCGGTCTGCGCGGTCCAATCGACGTCATCGGCCGGTGGCCCCACGAAGAGGTGAAAGAGGCGTAGCCCGTCGGCGCCGACGGTCTCGTAGTACTTCTCGGGCGCGATCAAATTGCCCTTGGACTTGGACATCTTCGAGCCGGCGAGACGGATCATGCCCTGAGTGAAGAGGCGCTTGAAGGGTTCACGCGGCAGTCCCGGCGCGATACCGACGTCCACTAAAGCCTTCAGGTAGAAGCGTGCGTAGAGAAGGTGCAGGATAGCGTGCTCGATGCCACCGATGTACTGGTCAACGGGCATCCACTTCGCAGCCTCGACCGGGTCGAACGCCTTGCCTGGCGTGAACGGATCGGCGTAACGCAGGAAGTACCACGACGAATCGGTGAAGGTATCCATCGTGTCGGCCTCGCGTCGCGCGGGCTTGCCGCACACCGGGCAGGTCGTGTTGCGAAAACCTTCGTGGGTCGCGAGCGGCGACTGCCCGCTCTTATCCATCGTCACGTCATCGGGTGCGACCACGGGCAACTGGTCCTCAGGCACCGGGACGAGACCGTCGTCGTCGCAGTAGACCATGGGGATCGGACAGCCCCAGAAGCGCTGACGCGAAACGAGCCAATCGCGCAGGCGGTAATTCACCTTGGTGACGCCGTTGGCGTGCTCGGCCAGATACTCGGCGGCCTTCAGCTTCGCGGTGGCGACGTCGAGGCCGTCGAGGAAGCCCGAATTGATGTGCGCGCCCTCACCCGAATACGCGCCACCCTCGAAGCCCTCGGGTGGTTCGGTGGTTCGAACGACGGGCAGTCCGTGGACCGAGGCGAACGCGAAGTCTCGTTCGTCCTCGGCGGGTACCGCCATGATGGCCCCGGTGCCGTAGGTACCCAGCACGTAGTCGGCAACGTACACCGGCACCTGGGCCTTGGTGAACGGGTTGATCACGAAACTGCCGGTGAAGGCGCCCCGTTTCTCGAGCCCCGCACCCGCGTCCGACGAAGCGGTGCGTTCGAGCTCACTCGCCGACACGGCGCGCTCGACCAACTGATTGACCTGACGACGCTCGTCGTTAGTCGTGAGTTCTGCGAGCAGGGGGTGCTCGGGCGCGACAACCGCGTAGGTGACGCCGAAGCCCGTGTCGGGACGCGTCGTGAAGACGCGCAGAGCCTTATCCGGTTGGTGGGCGAACGGCAGGTCGAACTCCACACCCTCAGACCTTCCAATCCAATTGCGCTGCATAGTCTTCACCCGTTCGGGCCATTCGAGGGTGTCGATGTCGTTCAGTAACTCTTCGGCGTAGTCGGTGATCTTGAAGAACCACTGCTCGAGATTCCTGCGCTCAACGAGGTCGCCGGACCTATCGCAGGTACCGTCCGCGTTGACCTGTTCGTTGGCGAGCACGGTCGCGCAACCGGGACACCAGTTCACCGGGGCCTCGGCACGGTACGCGAGTCCGGCCCTCCAGAACGCGAGGAAGATCGTCTGCGCCCACTTCATGTAATTGGGATCGTGGCTGTACACCTCGCGACGCCAGTCGTAGACCGCGCCGAGGCGACGCACCGAAGACTTCAATTCCTTCATACGCGCGTCGGTGAAAAGGCGCGGGTGGCTGCCCGCCTTGATGGCAGCGTTCTCCGCCGGAAGCCCGAACGAGTCAAAACCGAAGGGCGATAGCACGGCTTTGCCGAGCATGGTCTGGTAGCGAACCAGAAGGTCACCGAAGGTGTAGTTGCGGATGTGGCCCTGATGAGCGGTGCCCGACGGGTAGGGATACATGCACAGGGCGTAGAAACGCTCACGCGGATCGTCGTTGTCAACCTCGTAGGTGCCCTCGTCCAGCCAGCGCGCCTGCCACTTGGATTCGACGGTGGTGACTTCAAAAGGGCGGGCCATCACTACATTCTACGGAGATAGCGACCTAGCCTTTCCTTTTAGAAAAGAGGGCCCAATGGAGAAACCAACGTACGTGCTCGTTCACGGCGCGTGGGGTGGCGCCTGGTGCTGGAGCGACCTCGCGAAGGTCTTCGATGCTCGAGGCGTCCACTACCTGACGCTCGACCTCCCGAGCAGCCGTGGCGGGGCGTCGCCGACTACCGATCTGTCCGATGACGCGCGCGCCCTTGCCCTCGTCGCGAACACCGGATCGCCCGTCACCCTGGTGGGTCACAGTTACGGCGGCGCCGTTATCACTGAAGCGGCACCCCATATCGAGCATCTAACGGGTCTGATCTATATCGCCGCCTTGGTGCCCGATGCCGGCGAGAGTGCGACTGACGTGTCACGGTTGGTGCGAGCGCGAACCCAACTCGACTCCGCGATCAAGCTTGACGGCGAGATCCTAAGCCTCAAGTCGGAACTGGTCCCCTCCGCCCTCTACGGACAGTGTTCGAAAGAAGTCAAGGAATGGGCGACTTCGAAATTGTCGACGCAAACCCTGGCCAGTTTCCGCCAAGCGCGAACAGCCGTGTCGACAACGGCGCCAAGAAGGTACATCCGCTGCAGCGACGACCACGCCGTGGATCCGAGCCTTCAAGCCTTGATGGCGGGACGTTGTGACGAGTCAATCGAAATCTATAGCGACCACTCCCCTTTCCTTTCCCACCCCGAAGAACTGGCGGACGTTCTCCTGGATTAGCTCTTCGAGCCCCCATCGCCAAACTGATAACATCGGAGAGCCTTTGGGGGTATAGCTCAGCTGGTAGAGCACTTGCATGGCATGCAAGGGGTC
>PKWW01000026.1:0-11603 GCA_003132165.1 Acidimicrobiaceae bacterium
CGCTTCGCATATCCTCAGCCGCGAAGAGGCGCGCCAATCAATATTTCTGAATTAGTCGCCCTTCACTCCCTCACCCAGTTGCAGGTCGACAACCTCGCCGTCAGCGCCTCGAAACTGAATAATTGGCTCGACCTTGAAACGAGCCCTGGTCTAGCCAACTGTCGAGCCACGAATTCAAATGTGAGAGGACATCAGCGAACGTTGGTGGACATTCAACTCCTTCTGGCCAGCAAATTTGGACGCTGAGCGACGTCCCTGGACATTCTGGAAACACTCTCAAGGTGCCGGGATCGAGACCCGGGCGGCCCACCAGAAGACTCTGAATGTTCACGCTGGTGGATCGGGGGTCTGCCCCGAAATTGTTGACTTGCCAGACTGCAGTCAAAACCCGAGATCTTCCAACATGAATCCCAGCACAACCTCGGCACAACAACTGTGACGAATCGTGGTGAATTATCGGGCACAACTGGGAATCCCATAGACCTTTAGAACAGGCACTTTTCCAGTAATTCCTTGCTTCTCAAGGGTTTCGAGGAGGGTTGTTCGGGCATCAGTAATCGGTTTAGGAAACCGTCTGTCTTTTACCGCCGAACCCGTGACTCACCGATCATCATCGAAATGCGGAAGCGCCGGAAGACACACCAAGAACCATCAACTGCCGAAATTGTCAGGCATTGCAATCGCGACCACCTCGCCGCGAACTGTCGCCACTCCTTCAACCAACACGGTTGACTCGATGATCACCTTGCGCCCTTTGATCTCTTGGACCCGCCCACGAATTACCAATTCCGGTCCGAGCGGCGTCGGCTTGAGATAGCTCACTTGCAATGACCCCGTGACGAAACGAAACGGTGGCGGGCTATCCATTTCTCGCCCCTCCGCGCGGTACATCGCGGCAGCGGCCGTCCCCGTGCTGTGGCAATCGATCAACGATGCCAGCAGTCCTCCGTAGACAAAACCAGGAACCGCCGTGTGAAACGACTTGGGTGAGAAGCGCGTCACGCTTTCGTCGCCCTCCCAGAATGTCTTGATTCGGTAGCCATGTTCGTTGAGGCGACCGCAGCCGTAGCAGTGAGAAAGGTGTTCTGGATAGTAGTCCTGGAAGGCTTTCATGCACCATCACCAATCAAATCAAATTCAAGCGAATGGTACTAGATGAAGGCCGTCGGAAAACCGAGACGAGAATCTTTTGAGTAGCTGCGCGGGGGCCGTCGTTCGAGATGTCGTGACGGAAGCGCCCGGGCTTCAGTCAAGTCTTTACAAGAAACTGCATTGAGACGTACTGGCGCACGGCTGATCGTCATGACCTACTGCACGCGTGCAAATAGCACAGCGCCACTACTAACCTCGGTTGCCAAGTTGGTTCGTGGAGATGGTGGAAACGGAACCGAACTTTTATGGCGATTATCTGCTTTAGCAACGCCTTCAGCAACCTCGACGATTAGGTGCGGTAACGCCCGGATGCCGGTGAAGGCGGTTTCAAACAGTCAACGCACCACTCGGCTAGCGAGGAGAACCACCCCAGTTAGCTGGACGCTTCTCAATAAAGGCAGCAATTCCTTCTTGAGCGTCGGGAATTTGGCTCGCGGCAGACATCACTTCAATAGCGTGAGCGTAGGCCTGTGGTTGATCTAGCCCGATCTGCGTATAGAAAGCCTGTTTACCAATGCCCTTCGACACCACACTGCCTCGCGTGGCTCGACCCAGCATATGGGCGGTGGCCCCGTCAAGTTCGGCCATCGGAACCACCCGGTTGACTAGTCCCCAGACCTCCGCAGTCCGAGCGTCGATGGGGTCGCCAGTCATGCCCATTTCTAAGGCGCGCTTACGTCCTATCGATCGCCCCACCGCCACCAGAGGAGTGGTGCAGAACAGCCCACCCTTGCCTCCCGGCGTACAGAACGAGGCCTCCTCCGCCGCGACGGCCAGGTCGGCAGTAGCGACCAACTGGCACCCAGCCCCGGTCGCCAATGCGTGAACCCTCGCGACCACCGGTTGAGGAATGGCCTGGATAGTGTTCATCATCTTGGTACAGACGTCAAAAAGGTGACGAACGTGCTGCAGGTCCTGGTCGGCCATTTCCGCAAAGTCGTGACCGGCGCTGAACAGCCTGCCCTTCGCAGCCAGAATCACGCCGGTCGCATCGCTGTGACCGACATCAGAAAACGCTTCATAGAGTTCTTCCATAAGTGCCAAGGACATCACGTTGAGTCGTTCAGGCCGATTGAGCCAAATGGTGACGGTGTCTCCCTCTCGCTCGCTAAGCACGTAGCGGTAATCATCCGTCATAATTACTTCCCTCCTAGGCCTCAAAGAGTGACCCTAATACTCGCGCTGATGACACTGACTCCGCTACACGTCCGGCCCGATTTCGTGCCATCTTGGACCAGAATGCCGCCAGGCGAGCGTCATCGCGGTGGTTCGGATCGACCAGGAGTGGGAATGTTGCCCAAGAATGGAGTCCGTGGTTATGACTCATTGGGGGACCGACTTTCCCCGGTGTTGGCGTTGTCATCTTCGTATCACCTTGCGTATGAAGATGACGTCCCGCCGAGAAGTGCTCCACCGGAGTTGCACCACTCAGCGGGACGCGATCGGCTTCGTCCTTTGATCGACTAGTCGATTGGGATGTTGCTGACGTTCTCTTCGAGCCAACTTTCAAAAGTGTGCAGACTGGGGTTGAGCTTGCGAGTGGCCTCAATGTCACGCGCGGCGCAGCACTCGTCAGAGAACTCGGCATTGAACTGGAACATATTGCCAAGGTCCTCAGCTCCGGGGAATCCAAAGGACCGGTACAAAGCGGGGCTCACGGCGTTGTAGTTCACTTTCTCGCCGAGCGCCTTACTGAGGCCGGCCGCCATGTCCTCACCCGTGAGGTGTCCGCCGGCGATGCCGATCGTCTTGCCGATGGTCTCGCTGCCCGCAGCGAAGACGCCGTAGGCACAGCCACCGATGTCACCAGCCGCGATACCCGAGAGTTTCGCGTCGCCTAGCGGAAATGTGATGGCCAAGGTGCCGTCTTCACCACGCTTGGGACCCATTCCGAAGTAGATCATGTTGTCCCAGTAGAAGGAAGTGTTGAGGAACGTCACGGGCACGCCGGCATCGGTGAAGTAGTGATTGGACTCGCCCTTACCGTCGAAGTGCGGAACCTTGTAGTGGTCGTTGAGAGTGGGCATACGATCGTCGCTGAGCGGAATCCAGTCGCGAACGTCTTCGAGCGTCGACCAGATCACGTGAGTTACGCCGGCTTTCTTCGCGGCATGAGCCATGTTGTTGGCCTGAATGTTCTCCTTCGCGGGCGAGAAGTGCTCCCAGAAGTTCGTGACGCAGAAGACGCCGTAAGCGCCGGCGAAGGCGGCGACGACGCTCGCCTCGTCGTCGAGGTCCGCCTGAACTACTTCGACACCGAGAGCGGCGAGTGCCTTGGCCTTTTCAGAATTGGGATCACGGGTAATGGCTCGGGCGCTGAAACCGCCGTCGGGATGAGCGAGTATCGCCTTGATGAGGCCACCTCCTTGGGCTCCGGTGGCGCCGGTGACGGCAATGATCTTGGTGGCAACTTCGTTCATGGGTCTTATCCTTTAGTTGGAGGTATGACGTCGTACCGCATCTTGTTAACTCACACTATTTCGACCGTTAAAAACTACTTAACAATCTAGAACATTAGGCACTCGTTTGCAACGGCGTGCAATCAATTTTGAAGCATCTCTCTGCTCGCGTCGTCGGTGTTGGGCCACTCCGCGTTTCTTCACTACTACCGCTTTTCGGGGCCACAATCTGCCTCGAGGGGCTCTCCATTCTCAGTGATCTCGATATTCCAACAGCCAATTTCACGCCCGGTCGCGAAGTACTCGCCGAACACGGTTGACGAACGAAACGTTCACCTGAGCGGCGTTCGCTTCACTTCCAGGCCGGACCGTCGAAATCATGATTCGACGACGACGGACGTGCAGTTACCCGGGGTTGGCCTACGCCTGCTCCAACTCGCCTCGCCCCCATGTCGTGTTCAAGTTCGACTGGGACTCTCGAAGATCCGTGAGCGCTCCGCCGGCGGCGTAGTACCGCTTGCCCGCGACGAGCAGTTCCTCGGCGGGGAACTTCGTGATCACCTCGCAACCAGTGGCGGTCACCACGAGCTCCTCCTCGATTCGAGCGGCCGACCAACCGTCCTTGGCCGGCCAATACGTCTCGAGGGCGAACACCATCCCCTCCTCAAGCACCTCGGGGTGGTCGAAAGAGATCATTCGGCTGAAGATCGGTCGTTCCCAGATCGACAGACCCAGGCCGTGTCCGTACTGCAGACCAAACGCCGCTTCCTCGTTCGCGAAACCGAAGTCCTCGGCCCGGGGCCAGACCGCGACGATGTCAGCCGTTGTCGCACCGGGCTTCACGAGGGCAATCGCCGTGTCAATAAGCTCTCGACACTTGGTGTACGCGTCGCGCTGGGCAACCGAGGCACTCCCGACGGCGAAGGTCCGGTAGTAGCAGGTCCGGTAGCCGTTGTAGCTGTGCAGGATGTCAAAGAACGCAGGATCACCAGGGCGGATGAGGCGGTCACTGTAGACGTGGGGGTGCGGCGAGCACCGCTCGCCCGAGATGGCGTTCACGCCCTCGACGTGCTCCGAACCCAGGTCGTAGAGGGTCTTGTTCACGAGCGCCACGCACTCGTTCTCCTTCACGCCCGGACGAAGGAACGTATACAGCTCCTCGTAGGCGGCGTCGACCATCGACGCCGCGTGAGTGAGCAGCAAGATCTCATCGTTGGTCTTGATCCGACGAGCCTCGAGGAAGACCTGCTGACCATCGACCAGCCTGATCCCCTCCTTCGCGAAAGCGGCCAGCACGGGCATCTCGACGACGTCGACCCCAACCGCCTCGTTCTGGAGTCCGAACTGGTGCAGCACCTCTTTAATCTTTTCGACGACCGATCCCGCGCGGTCCGCCCCCGGAGGAATCGCACCGCGCAACGTCGAGAGACCCGCGCGAGCCCCTTCATACGGAACCTGTGAACCGTCAGGCAGTACTTGCACGCCGCTCAGCCACGGGTTGTAGAGCTGGTGGTGTCGCGCAGCGGAACCGAAGTCCCAGACAATGGGCTTGCCGCCGCGAGGCAGCAGAGCGAAGCGGATGAGCTTGTCCATTGCCCACGTACCAATGTGGGTCCCGGTCATGTAACGGATGTTGTGGAAGTCGAAGGTGAGCAACGCCCCCAGGTCCGAACGCTCGAGTTCCGCCTGCAATTTGGCGAGTCGCTCCTCGCGCAGTCGGGGCATGTCGATGCGGCTCTCCCAGTCAACCGCACTGCTTCCGTAAGTGTGAATTCCCATTAATCCTCCTCGTTTCGAAACAAAAGTGTCGCAGGCTCTAGCGCCGGCGTTGGCGAGCCCATGAATCCAGGCCTACCGCGATCAACAGGATGACCCCGAGGACGATCTGCTGGTAGAGCGGATCGACTCCGAGCAAGTCAATACCGTTACCAATGAGCGCGATGAAGAGCACTCCGATGGTCGTGCGCCAGACCGATCCTTCACCACCGGCAATCGATGTGCCACCCACCACGATGCCCGCGAGGACCGTGAAGGCGAGAGCGTTACCGCCGCTGCCCGCTTGGGCGCTCAGCAGGCGCGAGATATCGATGACCCCGCCGAGACCCGCGGCGCCGCCGCTCAGCGTGAAGGCCACGACTCGAATCAGGTTCACCCGGACCCCGGCCAGACGTGCGGCCTCGGCGTTGCCCCCCGAGGCGAACACGAAGCGGCCAAACGTTGTGCGCGAGAGCAGCAAGCCAAGGACGACGACGAAGACCAGGGTCATCCACACCGCGCTCGGGACCGTGAGGAACTGCGCGTTGGCGAACTTGAAGAACCCGGAGTTTGGCGAGAGGACGATGAGGTTACCGCCAGACACCTTCACGGCCAACCCACCGATGACGAACGACATCGCCAGAGTGGTTATCAGCGCATTGATCTTGAAGACCGTGACGATCAGTCCGTTGACCAAGCCAACGAACAACCCGACGAGAATCGCCGCGCCGATGGCGAGCACCGGTGAATGGTGGGCGGCGATCTCACCCCCCACCACGGTGGCGAGGCCGTAGGTGGCCCCGACGGAGAGGTCGATGCCACCCGCCACGAGGACCAGTGTTCCTGCGGCGGCGATGCAGAGCGTCGCGGCCTGTTGATCGAGGATGTTGATCAGGTTCGTGGTGTGAAGAAACGGCTGGCTCGTGATTGAAAGAGTCACGAACAGGATGAGAAAAGGGATCGCGATCCCTGCGGTCCGCCAGGAGTTCATCAACCTCGAAGCACCGGAACCCAATCCCCCGGGCACCTCGTCGAGGACGTCGATATGTTCAGTGGTCTGGTTCGTCATATGGTCTCCTCAGGACGCGCTGGTCTCGGCGAATGCGGCCGCCAGCACGGCTTGCTCGTTCATGTCTTCATTACTGAGATCTGCCGTGAAACGTCCGTGGCGCATCACGAGGGTGCGGTGGGCGAGCCCAAGGACCTCTTCTATCTCGGAGGAGATCACGATGATCCCCATTCCGTCCTGGGCCATTTGCACCAGCAGGTCGTAAATCGCACGCTTCGAGCCGACGTCGACCCCGCGGGTCGGTTCGTCGGCGATCAGCACGGAGGGTGAGCACATCATGGAACGCGCGAACAGCAGTTTCTGCTGATTTCCACCCGACAGCATCATTGCCGGCAGTCCCATGTTGGCCGCCTTGACGGTGGTCTTGGCCATCAGTTCGGAGACCTTTCGACGCTCGCGAAAGGCTGCGATCCACCCAAACCGGCTCACCAGGTCCAGTCGCGAAAGCGAAATGTTCTCTCTCACCGAGCGGCCCATCAGCAGGCCCATTTCCTTGCGCGACTCGGGGATGAGGACGAGGCCCCGATTGATTGATCGGTGCGGGCTGTGTCCTTCGAGATTGGAACCACCCAACCGCACCACACCCGACGAGACCTTGGCGTCGCGAAAGATGGCTCGGGCGAGCTCGGACCGGCCCGCGCCGACCAGTCCGGCAATCCCGAGGATCTCCCCTTGGCGCAGTACGAAGGAGCAGTCCTGCACGCCCGGTGCCTTCAAGTTCTCAACTTCGAGGGCGATAGGTGCGGCCGGATCGGCGAGCACCTTCGTCGGAAACGCCGACGACAACGAACGTCCGAGCATCCCTTCAATCAGTGACTCCTCGGTGGCACCGGCGGCCTCGACGGTTCGCACGAGGTGACCGTCGCGCAGGGTCGTGATCGTGTCCGAAAGTTTCAGGACCTCGGAAAGAAAATGCGAGATCAGCACGACCGCGCTGCCCCTTCTCGCGAGGGAACGGATGATCTCGTGAAGTGCCTCTGTCTCGCGGCCCGAGAGTGCCGCCGAGGGCTCGTCCATTACCACGATCGATGCATTGCGCGACAACGCCCGCATGATCTCCACCTTCTGTTGATCGGCGATGGAGAGGCTCCCGGCGCGCATGTCGGGAGAGAGGTCAAAGCCCGCATGTTGGGCCAGATCACGGAATCGACGTCGCGTCTCTCGTCGGCGTACGAAACCCGCGGTGGCGACTTGCGAACCAAGGTAGACATTCTCCGCCACGGAGAGCCCAGGGACGATGGCGAGTTCTTGGGCGATGGTGATGATGCCGTGCGCGATCGCCTCTCTCGGCGAGCGAAGATCGAGGGGTCGTCCCCCCAATGTCAACGACCCCTCGTCGGGTTCGATGACTCCGGAAATTATCTTACCCAGCGTCGATTTTCCGGCGCCGTTCTCACCGATCAGCGCGTGGACCTTGCCCGGCTCGATGGTCAGCGAGACGTCGCTCAGGGCTGGAACCCCACCGAACCGCTTAGACACCCCGGCGACGATTAGGACGTCGCCGGGAGTGCCTGCGGCTTGGTGTGGATGTTCTTCAAACGTCCGTGCAGACATGTTGGGTCAGAACCGATTTCTCTGTGTGCGGACTCTTAAATTATTCGTGACGCTGGGATCAGCCCGGCCATTCCGCGGTGAACTTGGCAGCGTTCGCCGGAGTAAGGACGCCCTTGTTTGCCAAGCTCGCGACTGGGTTCTTCGAACCCTGACTCTTACCGGTCTTCATGGCGGCAATCAGCATGCTCATACCGAGCTGGCCTTCAGTTGCCGGCATCTGGGCCACGTCGGCGAACCACGGGCCAGTACCAGACTTCAACTGGGCTTGACCGGCAGCGCTCGCTCCGTAGCAGACGAGCTTCACGGAGGTGTTCTTCGCCGCAGACAGGGCCGCTTGGGCTCCCTCGCAGTCCTGGTCCGATCCGACGATCACGTTGAGGTTGGAGTGAGCGGTCAGCATGTTCTGAACCTGCGTCAACGCCACGCCCGCCTGATACAAGCCATCGGCCTGAGCGACGACGGTTTCACCGGAGTACGTCGCAAGTTGCGAATCGAATGCCGTCGTGATAGCCCCGTCTGGCTCGTAGCCGGTGTAGTTGTGGACCAAGCCAACGTTGCAGGGATTGGCTCCGGCGCAAGCTTGGTTGGTCAGCGTGGCCAGTTGGGTGCCGATCTTGGATGGGAAGAACACCACGTTGCCCGAGAGCCCCTTGACCTGGATCTGGTCGGTGGTGTACTTGGTACCAAGAATCTGGTCGATGTTGACGACCTTGATGCCCTTCTTGATGGCCTTCTTAACGGTAGATATCAGTGCCGCGCCGTAAATCGGCTGGACGATAATACCTTGGTACTGGCCCGAGTTGATGACGTTCTGCAACTGGGATGCCTGCGTGGTGTACGAACTCTGGGAATCGAAAACGACGACCCTGATGCCACTGGCTCCCGCAACCGCCTTCGCCGCCGCCAGCATCGGGGCGTCATAACTGTTCGCCACCCCGTACGACATGTACGCCACCGTGTAATGCTTTGCCTTGGTTGCCCCTTGTGCAACGCCTAGGCCCACAAGCGTCGATGACAGCAACGTGGCCCCGGCAGCAAAGCCCACGAGCCAACGCATCTTGGTTCTCACCATATAGTTCCCCCCCTAGAGAATTCGGACGCACAATACATACGACCGACGCCGACCGCCGACTCTTCTGAGTCGTTCCACGGTCAACTTGGACGACATTAGCGATGTTCACTTAACATGTCAAGTCATATCTAACGTTTTAAGAGATTCTTGAAAACAACGATGCCGGTCGCTTGCGCGACCGGCATCTGCACGCGAGCCCCTTCGGGCCACTGCGCTACTGGTTGTACTGGTAAGGGTTCTCGATCTCTTCCTTCTCTTCAAGATAGGGATGCATTCCCGCCGTCCACGCTTCCTCGCCCAACGTGTCGGCGAGGAAGCCCACGGTCTCTTCCGCCGCACTCCTCGCCTTCGCCAAGTCGATGTTGATCAAACGGTGCTCGTGCTTGACGATGTTGCCGTCGATCACCACGGTGTGGACGTCGGCGCGCTGGGCCTGCATGGCCACGTGCCCGTAGGGGTTCACGATTGGGAACATCACCGGCGACTCATCGTTCTTGATCAGCACGATGTCGGCCCGCTTACCGACCTCGATACTGCCGATCTTGCTGTCGAGTCCCAAGGCCTTGCTGCCGCCGCGGGTCGCCCAGTCGATGACTTCTTCGCAACGAAGGTCGAGTTGCGTGACGGTCTCGCCCTTCAACTGAGCCTCGAAGTGCTGGCGTGAGCGGTCCGCGCCGAGCGTCGTACGCATGGCGGTGAACAAGTCCGCGCTCCACCACACCGAGGTGTCGTGCGAGAGAGTGATCGGGATGCCGAACTGGCGCAGTTTCCACGACGACGGATAGCCCTGGCCCGCGCTCTGCTCGCTCTCGGTGGATACCGACACCGAACTGCCGGACGCGGCGATGCGGTGGTACGAGTCGTTCGACAGCGTTGAACAGTGAACGAGCACGGTGTCGGGAGTCATGAATCCGTTGTCGTGCATCAGACGGACACTGTCATCGCCGTTCGCCCCGAGGACACCCGCGTGCGTATTGACCGAGACTCCGAGTTCACGGGCCACCTCGAACGCAGCGCGCTCCGGGAATTCCGGACCCGCCACGACGTCAAAGGCGATCTGGAAGCCCAGCATGTCGCCCTTCGCGTCAAAGCGCCGGCTGTAGAAGTCCTTGAATTCCTTGTCCGCAGTCCACTCCCACGGTGCGCGCTGGATATTCCCGTAGGCCAACACGAAACGCGCGGGCACCGTCTCGAGTGCGTCAACGGCGGCGTCCGCGTGATCGATCGTCTGCAAGCCGTGCGACCAGTCGACTGACGTCGTGACCCCCGCGTCGACAGCTTCAATCGCCGAAAGCAGGTTGCCGGCAAAGATGTCCTGGGGACGGAAGTTGTGGCCGTGCTCGAGGTAGTACCAGACGAAGTACTGCGACAGGGTCCAGTCCGCGCCGTACGCGCGCATCGCCGTCTGCCACATGTGGCGGTGGGTGTCGATCATGCCCGGCATGATGATCCCGCCACGGGCGTCGATCTCGAGTGCGTCATCGGGCGCCTTGATACCGGGTCCGACCTCACGGATCACTCCGCCCACCACGAGGACGTCGCAGTCCTTTACGATGTGGTGCGCATCATCCATCGTGAGGACGATTCCGTTCCGAAAGATTATGGAACGTCCGTGCTCGAGTGACTCGCCGGACGTGCTGATGGGTTTGTTCATTCCCCCCCCTTGGTGAAATGGTTCAGATTCTGAGGGAGTGTAGCACCGTGTTTATTTTTGTCAAGAACTACTTCACACGCTCTCGGGCGCCGACGAGGGGGCGGTGTCGCGATTCGGAGCCGCGTCGTGGCTTCGTCGAAGAAGTCTAAGTTCATTGAATCATGAGGAATTGGGGCAGAATGTTGAGTTCATACGCTCTATGCTCGCGGCGAAAGGAGTGCTCGCTAGCTGTGCAGGAAAACTTCCCACGTCGCGGCAACTTCGGATATGTTTATTGCTACTGAACAACAAGGGGGGAACGATGACAACACAATCAGCAAGGGGTGCGCGCACCGCCGTCGTCCTGGGTGGCACGTCGGGCATAGGTAGGGAAATCGTTACTTCGCTCGCCGCGAAGGGGACGACCGTCTACCTGTCCGGTCGAACGACCGAGACCGCGCGCAAAGCGGCGTCGGAGATTGGACTCAACACCATTGGCATCGCCGTCGACCTCGCCGAACCCGAGTCCATCGCCGACTCACTCTCCGACATCGGGCCCGTCGACTACTTGGTGATCCCGGCGATCGAACGCGACGCCAATACGATCGCCGACTACAACATCGCTCGAGCGGTTCGCCTCGTCACACTGAAGTTGGTCGGCTACGCCGAGGCCATCCACGTCCTTCGCGACCGCTTCACTCCCGACGCCTCCATTGTTCTCTTCGGTGGATTGGCCATGCAGCGCCCCTACCCCGGATCGACCACCGTGTCGACCGTCAACGGAGGAGTCGTTGGCCTCGTCAACAGTCTGACGACCGAACTCGCACCGGTACGCATCAACGCCGTGCACCCCGGCATCATCGGCGACAGCCCGTTCTGGGAGAACAAGGACAACAGCCACATCATCTCGCGCACGCCGCTCGGCCGACTCGTGACGATGCAAGAAATTGTGCACTCGGTCGAGTTCTT
>PKWW01000026.1:11619-19068 GCA_003132165.1 Acidimicrobiaceae bacterium
ATTGACGACGGCAAGGCAACGACCCCCGCACGCTACGAGGGGCATTCGACGGGATTTCGCCAACAGGTCCTCGTGACCCGTGCCACTGGTTCGCCTCACATGACGCTCACCATCGGGCATCTGGAGTCGGAAGGTCACGTCGAGACAGCCTTGCACTCGTTCGAGTTCAGCATCTACGTCTTCTCCGGCACCCTCGCCGTCACGACACTCGGTGCGACGACGCTCCTCGAGGCGAACAGCTGCATCACCGTGCCGGTGGGCACCACCTATTCACTGAGATCGGTCGAGGGACCCGTCAAGTGGCTGCAGATAGCTTCACCGGCGGAACTCGACGACGGACGACGCCAGGACACCTTCTTCACGGGCGAGCCATT
The DNA here is from genome assembly GCA_003132165.1 of Acidimicrobiaceae bacterium. Taxonomy (GTDB): domain Bacteria; phylum Actinomycetota; class Acidimicrobiia; order Acidimicrobiales; family RAAP-2; genus RAAP-2. The sequence goes on from PKWW01000026.1 coordinate 11,994, forward strand.
GATCGAATCAACGCCCGTAGTGCCCGACATGCGTGACCCTCGCAATCGCAACGCCGTTCGATTCGACTCGGATTCCATGGACCTCCACAAACTAGCGGGGGGATCGAACGTCGATGCGCCCACCGTTTCGCCCAGCATGGCCACCGCGCTGCTCGCCTACAGCGGGATTGGCGTGAAGATGCTGATCGACCAGCAACTGGGCGCCCAACTTCACACGATGTTCGTCGTCGACTACCAGCCGACCGCCATTGCCCATCCCCACGACCATCCCTTCGAAGAGGCCTACGTCTTCATCGAAGGCGAGGTGCACGCGCTGGTCGACGGCGAGCTGATGGTGTTCCACCCGGGTGATGTGCTGTGGGCGGGCGTGGGTGCCGACCACGGCTTCGAGAATCGTGGATCGGGACTCGTGCGATGGATCGAAGTGCAAGCTCCACAACCACCAGCGCGACACTCCTATCGGTTCAGCCGCGAGTGGGAGCATCTCGCCGCCAAGCTCGAGCATCTGGATTAATTTTTTTCACTACAATTTTGTGTTCACGCAGTTACTAGTGGTGTGACGGGCTCCAATTGGAGAAGTCGCGGCACCCGATGAGAGTTCATGAGAGGTTACGATGCCGGTTCCCAAGGGTTCAGCGCACAACCGGCGGGGGAACGCGGACTTGCAGGTCTCAGTGGCAGCGCGAGGCGACCAAGTGGTGAAGCCAACGACCAGAGCGGCGAGCACGAACGGCGACGCAATGACGTCAGGGCTCATCGGCGCGCGCCTGCGTACGCAACGATTGGCTCGAGGTATTTCATTACGCCAGTTCGCCAGGGACCTGGACGTCTCGGCTTCATTCATCTCGCAACTCGAGACGGGAAAGGCCCAGCCCTCGGTCGCCACGCTCTTCGCGATCTGCTCGGCGCTCGACATCACCACCGACGAACTCTTCGAAAACGAAGCACCCTCCGCCATCGCCGACCAAATGCTCGAGACCAATGGTGGTGCAACTGACGCCGCCAACAACTCATGGCGCACAATCTCGAGCTTCGGCAGCAGCGTCTCGGTGACACCGGCTTCGCACGACGGACCGGGCTCGAGGTCGTCTTCTCCGGTAGTGCATCCGCACAATCGAAAGATCCTCGTGCTCGATTCGGGCGTCACGTGGGAGTCACTGACGGCCGCGCGAAGCGACAAGACCGACTTCATGTTCGTCCGCTACGACGTCGGCGGCAGTTCGACGATGGAAGAGCGACTGATCCGCCACGTCGGTACCGAATACGGATTCATACTCAGCGGAACCCTCGAGATCACGGTGGGTTTCGAGACCTACCGCCTTTGCGCAGGTGACTCAATCTCGTTCGATTCGAGTCGCCCCCACCGATTGGCCAACGTGGGCGATGTCCCCGTTGAAGCAATCTGGGTGAACATCGAACTGCTCGACACTCAGCGCTGACGACCAACGGGCGGTCGACGGAGCCCACGTTGCGCGCTTCCTCGCTCGAGTCCCGCATATCCTCCATACACAAGAGTGACATCTCGGACGGCTGAAGCCGCCCGCTTCTTCTCAGGTCGCTTGCGCGACCAGAAGGGCCAGTCCAGCCCCAAGGATGTTGCGAGCGGCGTTGACGTCAGCGTGGGCCTCGTGACCACATCTCCGACATAAGAACCTCGCCTGGCTGACACGGTTACCAGCATCGACGTGGCCACATTCGTGACACGTCTGACTGGTGTGGCGGGGGTTCACGCTCATCACCGTCCGCCCAGCGTCTTCTGCTTTGGCTTCCAGGATCGAGCGAAACTGAGCCCAGCCCGAATCGTTGAAACTTCGATTGGGTCCGATCTTGGCGCTGGCCACGTTGGGCGGGAGCTGGCCGGGGTTCTCGGGGTCGGGCTTCGCCTTTGCCCGCCTGCTCATGTTCGCGACCCTGAGGTCCTCGACCACGGGCACGTCGTACTCTTTGACAAGCCGTCGGGCGACCTTGTGGTAGAAGTCACGGCGTTGATTGGCGACCTTGCGGTGACGGTTGGCGACGGTCTCACGAAGCCCAAGTCGATTGTTCGAGCCACGTTGCTTTCGAACGAGAACCTGTTGGGCTGCACTCAACCGGTCGACGCCGACCCTGGCGTAGCGGGGGTTGTCGACGAAGTGGCCGTCAGAGGTTGTGAGGAAGTTCGCCACACCGACGTCGATGGACGTTGGCGAACATTCCCCTTCGCGCGACCACCAAATTTTGACGCTGCGTGAGCACGTGACAGTCTGGGAACACGCTCAAGGTGCCGGGATCAAGACCCGGGCGGCCCCACCATTCAACGAAAAACCCGTCGTTTGGCTCTCCACTGGGAACTGGTACGTTGGCAATGAGGAACGATTCCTCGTTACGAGACGCCAGGTTCGGGTCGGACGATCTAGACGATTGTCGCCCGTTCGGGCACGACGCCTCTTCAAGATGGAAAGTTTGCGATGTCCTGCCACGAAGTTTGTAATCCGAGCGCCCACGGGCCTGATCACCCTGATCACCAATGCGGACGGGGGTGCCGCCACGAGCCGCGCGAGGTGGTTCTCACCGAATCGAAATGAGGAATTCGCGGCGCCGCGGAGCTTTACTCACGCGGTGTCGCACCACGAACGAATGGTTCGTTCACGTAGTCACAAGGAGGATGCAATGAATGTTTTGATGGTTCTCACATCGCACGACCAGTTGGGCGCCAGCGGGAAGAAGACGGGACTCTGGCTGGAGGAGTTCGCAGCACCGTACTACGAGCTCATCGATGCCGGCGCAACGGTGATGCTCGCATCGCCGAAGGGCGGCCAGGCTCCCATCGATCCGGCCAGTGACGAGGCCGCGGCCCAGACCGACGCCACCGCGCGCTACCACAACGACCCCGCAACACAGAAGTTGCTGTCGACCACCAAGCGACTCAGCGAGGTCAACGCCAGTTCATTCAGCGCGGTGTTTTACCCTGGTGGCCACGGTCCCTTGTGGGACCTGGTCGACGACCCGGTTTCCTTAGCGCTGCTCGCCGCCTTTGATGCCGAGGGTAAGCCCATCGCCGTGGTCTGTCACGCGCCGATTGCGCTCAAGAACCTCATGACCGACGCCGGAGGATACTTTCTGAGCAATCGAAATGTCACGGGGTTCTCGAATTCCGAAGAGTCCGCCGTGGGCCTCACCGACGTGGTGCCCGAGCTCTTGGAAGACGTGTTGGTCGAGCGCGGCGCCCACTACTCAAAGGGCGCGGTGGACTTCCAGCCGTACGTGATCGTCGATGGCACGCTCATCACGGGCCAGAATCCGGCGTCGTCGGCCGAAGCGGCGAGAGTGTTGCTGGAGATGCTGGCGGTCGGTCACAAGTAACGAAGTCGCTCGGCGCACTTCGAATCGTCTTGAAGTAAACGTGCAGGGCGGCACCGGATTCGGTGCCGCCCTGCACGTTTGGGTTTAGTGTGTATTGTCCGTCGCCTCTCCAACTGATGGACAGAGGCAGAAACGGCGAGATCGCCCTTTGATTGTCGTGTCGCCTCACGCCAAAAGGAGAACTCCAAATCGTCACGATTTCCCCTTCGTGCGAGCGGCCAGCGACATCACAACCCCCACGGTAAGGCGAGCCCGTCACATCGACGGGGTAGGTCACGGCAAAGCCTGGAGCTCCGATTCACCTGACGGCTAGAGCCGCCAGTCCCCTCGGAGTCCTTCGATGGTAGCTGCGAAAATTGTCACTATATATATGGGTGATTTGGGCGCCAGCAATTTTCGAAGCCAGACCGTTCTTCCCAGGGCGAAAATTGTCACCATTTGTCACTGTATATATAGGTGACTGGGTGCGAGGAGCATCGCGAGGCCGTCGAACTCCTCTGAGAGCGAAAGATGAAGATCGCTGCCCTTTTCCTGAAAGGGTTCTCCGTACTTTGCCTGCGCCTTCACTGCGCCAGCCATCCCCCGTCGATCGAAATCGCCGAACCGGTAATCGTCTCAGCCGCTTCAGAGCACAAGAACACTGTCATCGATCCGACTGATTCCGGAGAGGTGAACTTAAGCATGGGCTGCTTCTCACGCAAGAGTTTTTCTGTCTCGATTTCCAGAGTGCTGGATGCCTCGTCAACTCGATCGTCCAATTGCCGCTGTACCAAGGCGGTCAGCACCCAACCCGGGCAAATCGCATTGACCGTGACGCCATCATTGGCCAATTCGAGTGCGGCGACCTTCGTCGCTCCCACTACGCCATGTTTGGCGGCCACGTATGCCACTTTGTAGGGGCTGGCAACCAGACCATGCGCCGAGGCAATGTTGATAATCCGTCCCCACTTCTTCGACTTCATTCCCGGTATCGCGGCCTTCATCGCGTGAAATACCGCCGAAAGGTTGAGGGCCAGGATAGCGTCCCACCTTTCGTCCGGGAACTCCTCGATCGGCGCCACGTACTGGATCCCCGCATTGTTCACCAGTATGTCCAAACTTCCAAGAACGTTGCGGGTCTTGGCAACGAGCGCCGCCACTTGCTCTGGCTTCGACAGATCCGCACCGTCGTACTCGACCTTCACGGAAAACTCCTTCGACAACCCCTCCCGCAATTTTTCAATCTGATCGATTTCGCCTAATCCGTTTAACATGATGTCGGCCCCTTCAGCCGCCAGCGCTCGCGCGACCCCCAGTCCAATGCCGCTGGTGGACCCCGTAACCAGAGCCACCTTTCCCCGTAACATCATCCGAGGCGCTCCCATTGGACACCACCACTCGACTGCGCGACCACCGACTCCTTGTCAGTAGGCGCCAGGCACCGGCCCGAGGGCCGGGTCGCCGGAGACACCAGACCTTGGCGCTGTTCTGTCCGAACGTTCCCAGTACGAACCAGCAACGGTCCGACGTTGCCTCGCGGTGAGAGTGAACTGCCTCTCGTCAGCGATCCCCTCACTTCTTGAGTCCCTTGACCATGCTCGCTATCCCTCTTCGCGGCTGCGGTAGGGTCGTGTCTCGCTTCGCGCCCAGGCGTCCGATCAGGCCGGCAAGTCCACCGGGAACGAAGAGGACGAAAAGCACAAAAATGGCACCGAGGAGGAATTGGGGCTGCGACAGCGGAACTCGAAGAATCGCGGGCATGGTCGTGAATGAAGGTTCCCCAGACACCTTCACCAAAAACTGCTGCAGATAGACGTAGGCCATGGCCCCAACGACGGCACCCCAACGGGTCCCGGCCCCACCGAGTACGACCATGATGAGGATCGAGATCGTTACCGTCGTCGCCGCCACGGCACTCGGCACAGCGGTGCCGATGACCAGCACGTAGACAACACCTCCGCCAGCCGCGATCAAGGACGACAACACGAAGGAGAGGAGCTTGAATCGGAACGGCCGGATTCCGAGCACGTCCAGTCTTCTCTCGTTTTCACGGATTGCGACAAATATATGACCGGTCACGGACTCGGTGACCAACCACACGACGGCGAACGTCACGACGAGAAACGCGAATGCGATCCAGTAGAGGTTTCGAGTGTTGGAGACCGCCCCGGAGAGTAGCGACGGGAGCCGCAGGTCCGAGAGCGCGAGCCCGGTGTCGCCGCCGGTCAGATTGTGAGGATTGTTCTCAATAAGAAAAAAGAAGGCCTGGGCGAAGGCCAGCGTCACCATGGCGAATGCAATGCCGTCGACACGAAGGGCAACCGCTCCAAGAATCAAAGCCAGGACCACAGCGACACCCGCCGTGAGCGCCAGTGCGGGCACGAGCGGCCAGCTCCATCGTGTGACTGCGATATCAAAAACGTAGGCACCGGCGGCAAAATACAGAACGGGTCCCAGTGACAACAGACCGGTGAATCCGAACATGAGGTCATACCCGAGCGCCACCCCGGCGAACATGAAGCACAATGCGAGCACCTCGAGCGTTCCGGTCGAGTTCACGACATCGACTGTGCCCGGCAGCACCCACGGAATATGCAAGCTCACCAGCGGTAGTAGGCCGAAGATCACGAGGGCGAGAATCCCGACAACGGCACCTCGGTATCGCCGGAGAAGGGTCATCACAGGACACTTCCAAAGAGACCGCGAGGTCGCCACTCAAGAACGAACGCGAGCAGCAACACCACCGAGAGGTTGCCGATCTCGGCCCAGCCCGGATGTCCACCAATGTAGAAGGACGTGTAGTCCTGGACGAGCCCAACGACCAGCGCCGCCACCGCCGATCCCCTGATCGAACCGAGACCACCAATGACGACCACGATGAAGGCGAAGATCAGCAAACTGTCACCCTGGGCGGGAGTGATGAGATCACCACTGAAGACGACCGAATAGAGAAGTCCGGCGAGGCCCGCCATGGCACCGCCGATGACGAAGACGACGGTGAACGCCCGACCGACGTCGATGCCGAGAGCACTCACCATCTCTCGATTCTCGACGCCGGCGCGAATGATGATCCCGTACCGGGTCCGGCGCAGGAACCATTCGAGTGCGAGCAGGACGACCACTCCTGCCGCGAGCGCGAGAAAGTTGGCGTTCGGTAGATTGACACTCCCGATGTGGGTGGCTTCGAGTAGCCAAAGCGGTACGGGAATTTGCAGTGCGCTGCTACCAAAGCCTCCCATCAAGAGTCCAACGGCGGCGAGATCGAGTCCGATGGTGACGAGTATTTGGCTGACCGGCCTCCCGTAAAGGGGGCGGATGAGCAGAACCTCGGTGAGTCCAGCGGCGGCGGCGCCACCGAGGATCGACGCGACCACCGCCAACACGAGCAGTGCGGGTGCACCGAACGACGCAGGAAAATGTGAGGCGACCGCCCACCCGGCGTACGCACCGAGGGTCATGAACAGTCCATGGGCAAAATTCAAGATATCCATCAGCCCGTAAATGAGCGAGAGCCCCGAGGCTGCCAGAAAGTAGATTGCCCCGAGCGCGAGACCACTGAAAGTAATGACGATAAGTGCGCTCACGCCGCGCCCGCCACTCCAAGTAGACGACGGACCAGAAGTTCGTCATTGAGGTCAGCCGCTTCTCCGGTGTGTACCACCTCGCCGTGATCGAGCACGACGATCCGTTGGGCAAGCCGCCTGACCACACTCAAGTTCTGTTCGACGAGTAGCACCGTAGAGCGCTCCACTGC
>PKWW01000004.1 GCA_003132165.1 Acidimicrobiaceae bacterium
AACAAAACCCAGCGCAGGTCATTGTCTCTAGTTCTTCCAGCGCGGATCGTCCTCACGTTTCGGCGAGTAGTTCAACTTTGGTCTTAGCGAGCACCGCCAAGTCGTCGGCCGCCACTTCGGGAGACTTCAAACCCATCTGGTCAATCGCATCAACGACAATGCCGCCAACGAGCGCCCGCAGCGCGTACTTGTGATCGGCCGGCACCACGTACCACGGCGCCCAGGCTGTCGAGGTAGCGCTCAGCGCCTCCTCGTACGCGCCCTGGTACTCGTCCCAGTGCTTGCGCTCGGCGAGGTCTGCCACGGAGAACTTCCAGTTCTTCGCCGGGTCTTCGATGCGGCTTAGGAATCGTTTCTTCTGCTCCTCCTTCGAGACGTGCAGGAAGACCTTCACGATCCGCGTCCTGTTGCGGTGCAGGTGGTGCTCGAAGGCGTTGATGTCGGCGTAACGGTCCCCCCAGAACTTCTCGTCGGGTCTGCCATTCCGCCTTTCGTGGGTCCTATCCAAGAGATCAGGGTGCACCCGGGTCACCAGCACGTCCTCGTAGTAGGAGCGGTTGAAGATACTGATGGCTCCGAGCTCGGGCAGCACCTTCGAGCACCGCCACAAGAAGTCGTGGCCGAGTTCCTCGGCCGACGGCTGCTTGAAGGACTCTACGCGGCAGCCCTGAGGGTTGACACCCGACATGACATGCTTGATGGTCCCGTCCTTGCCGGCCGCGTCCATCGCCTGGAGCACAATCAGGAGAGCGTGTGTGCCGTTCGCCCACAGTAGATCCTGGGCCGCGGAGAGTTCGTCGACGAACTCCTGGAGATCCTCCTCGGCCACCTTCTTACGTTGCTTGTCCGGACCGTCCTTGTCCTGGGGACCCAGCCAATCGGCCGCCACGCGCTTGGTGCTGCGTCCGTCGAGGCTGGCGGACCCTCCCGGCTTGACCCTCATCTCACCCAGGACTTCCTTGTTGAGTTTCATGTCTTCATCTCCCTCTCTGACGGGTGACGTGAGTCTTTGATGCCCGCGCGCGCGTCGCACCATTCGCAGCGCCGGCGACCATCGGTGCCCGCGATGTCGTGGCCGTCGCGGGTGATTTCCTTCCCGTAGGGGCATGCAACGAGGTCGTGGTACACGGGGTTGTCGACGTCGGTGTCGGTGTGAAACGCAGCCACCGCGGCGTGCGCCTCGCACCATTCGCAGCGCCGACGACCACCGGTGCCCGCCAATGCGTGGCCGTCGCGGGTGATTTCCTTCCCGTAGGTGCACGCGCTGCTGTCGTGGTAGACCGGCTCACCCGGACTGGTGTTGACGTCCGTGTGGAATGGGGCGACGCTCGCGGCCATCGCGGCCAGGTCGGCTCGGGAGCGGCGTCCGGTGGCCGATGCTGCGTTCTCCGCGGCGGCGCCTGACGGATCGAGAATTCGGTACGCAAGCAGCTTGACGCGGTCGGTCACGAGGAACCAGAACACCGCCCAGGCCCAGACGAAGGCCACGTAGCGCCATCCCAAAGGTGTCATAAAGATGCCGAATCCCGCGATGAGGGTCGCCAGCGTCTGCGTGCCAATCACCGCGAGCAGCAGAACGCGAGCGGGTCGGATGGACCAGAACGGACCACGCGTACGCGTCACGAAGATCGTCAAGTGGCCCGCCACCGAGAGCTTCAGGTACATCAGGGTCTGGAGTTGCGCGTGGTCGAGATGGAACCCCTTGTCACCGAGGTAGAAGAGGCCGAAGGCGGTCGCGGGACCGATGACGCCCAACACGGTGGCCATCCCCAAAACGGTGCGCATGTTCCACGCCTCGGGTTGATTCCGATAGTGCACCTTGTCGTACGCGATGGACAGGATTGCGCCGTCGTTGAGCAGCGCCAGCAGCACTATCTGCATGGCCGTCACGGGAAAGAAGTTGAAGAAGAGGATGACGGCAGTGACGAACAGGAGGACCCGTAGGGTCTCAGCGATCCGGTAGATGGCGTAGCTGTTCATCCGCTGGAAGATCTTGCGGCTCTCCTTGATTGCGTCGATGATCACCGACAGACCCGGCGTGGTGAGCACGATCGAGGCCGCCGCGCGAGCCGCGTCGGTCGCACTCGACACGGCGATCCCGCAGTCGGCCTTCTTGAGCGCGGGGGCATCGTTGACGCCGTCGCCGGTCATGCCGACGATGTGGCCACGCCGCTGGAGGACGTCCACGATGTGGTACTTGTGCTCGGGGAACACCTGGGCGTAGCCGTCAGCGCCCTCGATGACCTTGGACATGGCGGCGGTCTCGGTGCGCGTGGTGTCGCCCAGGCTCGCGGCGTCGAGGATGTTGGTGCCCATCCCGAGGGTCTTGGCAGTCTCGGACGCGATGGCGAGCGCGTCACCGGTGACCATCTTGACCTCGACGCCCATCTGACGCGCGGTGGCGATGGTCGCCTTGGCGTCGACGCGCGGCGGATCGAACAGAGGTAGCACGCCGAGGAACTGCCAGGCACCGTTTCCTTCGGCACGGGCCACGCCCAGGGAGCGGAATCCCCGCGCGGCGAAGTCGTTGACCGCCNNGCCTCGGTGCGCTTGCCGACCGCCTCGAACGGCTGGAAGTGCTCGACGTGGTAGCCGTGCAATGCCTGGTCGCTCGCCAACCCGCCGAGAACCGCCAGGTCGATCGTGTCATTGTCGTCGGCGCGTGACGCGAGCGCCGCGTCCAGTATGACGTCGTCGACCGAAACACCTTCCACGGCGAACGGGTCGCCGAGCGTCAACTTGTTCTGGGTCAGGGTGCCGGTCTTGTCCGTGCAGAGCACGTCCACCCCGGCCAATTCTTCGATCGCGACAAGCCTGCTGACGATGGCCTTCTTCTTCGCGAGAATGCGCGCGCCGACCGCCATCGTCACCGAGAGCACCGTCGGCATGGCCACGGGAATCGCCGCCACGGTGAGCACGAGGGCGAACTGCAGCGTGGTGAAGAACGGATCGCCGCGCACGAGCGACACAACGATGATCAGGCCGACCATCGCCAGGGCCAGGATGATCAGGTACGTGCCGATCTTCAGCACGGCGCGCTGGAAGTGGCTGACGGTCTGGCTGTCCTGGACGAGTTCCGCAGTCTTGCCGAAGTACGTGTTCGTACCCGTGGCGTAGACCAGGGCACCGATCTCGCCCTGGCGGATGATCGACGCGGAGAACACCGCGTCGCCCGGACCGCGCGTGGCGGGCAGGGATTCGCCGGTCAGCGCGGACTGGTCGACCTCGACCGGGTCCCCCTCGAGGAGACGGGCGTCGGCGGGGACGATGTCGCCCAGGCGCAGCCGGATGACGTCGCCCGGGACGAGTTCTCGCGCCGGCGGGTTGGTCCACTGGCCGTCGCGCAGCACGCGGGTCTTGATCGCGAGCTCCGCCTTCAGGGCGTCGATGGCTTTGCCGGCCTGATGCTCCTCCCAGAACCCGATGCCCGCGTTGGCGAGGAGCAGGATGAGGATGATGATGAAGTCGGGCCAGTGGCCCAGCACGGCCGACAGGATGACTGCGGCCTCGATCATCCACGGAATGGGTCCCCAGAAGTAACCGAGGAACTTCAAGAACTGGTTGACCTTCTTGGCTTCGATCTCGTTCGGCCCGTACTGTTCCAGGCGGGTGCTCGCCTCGGCCTGGGTGAGACCCTTCGACGATGACGCGAGGCGCTTCTCCACCTCGGCCAGGGGCAGGGTCTTCAGGTCGTCGTTCGTATCGGACTTTGATCCGGGCTTCGCGCCAGGACTCTCGGACGCGGGGCCGTCAGACTTCGCACTCGACATGTCGCACTCCTTGGTATGGCACACTCCTGATAATTCCGACGTTACGTCTCCTCACGGCCCCTCGCCTCGCGGTGGGAGTTCGGCTGTTCTTCATTCGGCAACTTCTTGGCCCAAGGGCGAGGGGTACGTGATCTCTTTAGTATATGTAATAATTAGTGTATGAACATACTTACCTCCGAATCAACCGACTCGGTGATTGACGCCGTCCTGTCGGCCAGCCGGGTGCTCGTCGCGGTCGCGGCTCGATCGCTGTCCGACGTCGCCGAGGAGGTCACGCTCACCCAGTACCGGACTCTCGTCGTGCTCGCGTCGCGCGGACCGCAGAATCTGGTCGGGTTGTCCGAGGTGGTCGGGGTGACGCCGGCCACGGCAACACGAATGTGCGATCGACTCGTGAAGAAGAAGCTGATCGTTCGTCAATCAGAACAGGACGACCGTCGCCAGGTCCGCCTCGCGCTGACGAAAAAGGGCCTCAAGCTGGTCGGTACCGTCACGGACCGACGACGTCGAGAGATCGAGGTGATCCTTAGCGCGATCGACCCCGAGGAGCAGACCGTTCTCGTGCAGGCTCTGGGCCAGTTCGCGGCGGCGGCGGGAGAGGTCCCGGAACAAGACTGGTCGATCGGGTGGGATCTCTAGATGCCCCTCAGTGACCTCGCCGGCACGCGCCGGTGGCAACGGCGAATGCGCTCTGCGCAGGTGCGCATCGGTCGGTGGCTCGCGTCGGCGACCTACACCCAGAAGTGGCTCGTGCTCGGTACCGTCGTCGGCATCATCGCGGGACTCGGCGCCGTCGTCTTCTACGAGGCGCTGCGCCTCGCCACGCACGTCTTCCTCCAGGTTCTCGCTGGCTACAAGGTCCCTCTACCCGCGAGTGAGGGCGGGGCAGTGGCGTCCTCCCACTTCGCGCGACCGTGGGCCATACCGCTCATCGCGTGCGTGGGCGCGCTGGCCGGAGCGGTCCTGGTCTTCGCCGTGGCGCCCGAAGCCGAGGGTCACGGTACGGACGCGGCGATCGCGGCGGTGCACCACAACCCCCGCGGTGTACGCATGCGAACAGTGTTCGTGAAGATCGTGGCCTCGGCGCTCACCATCGGCTCGGGCGGTTCGGGCGGACGAGAGGGGCCGACCGGCCAAATCAGCGCAGGGTTCGGCTCATTCCTCGCCCGGTTCCTCGACCTCAGTCCATCGGACGCGCGCATCACCGTCGCGAGCGGGATCGGCTCGGGTATCGGGGCGATCTTCGGGGCCCCCCTCGGGGGCGCGGTGCTCGCCACCGAGATCCTGTACCGCGACGACTTCGAGGTCGAAGCCCTGCTGCCTTCTTTCATCGCATCCATCGTGGGCTACGCGGTGTGGGGGTCCTTCGAAGGGTTCGGTCCTCTCTTCGGCTACGTCGGGAACTACCAGCTCACCAGCGCCGTGCAGTTGGGGTGGTTCGGGGTCATCGGCATCCTCGGCGGATTGGTCGGCCTGCTCTACGCCAAGAGCTTCTACGGCATGGCCGCCTTCTTCAGCCGCCTCACGATCCCGCGCTGGGTCCGTCCGGCGATCGGTGGCCTGATCGTCGGCTGCATCGGCCTCGCCATCCCCGAGGTGCTCGGCACCGGCTACGGCTGGATACAAGCAGGCCTCGGAACCCAGCTCCTGCATATCCCGCTGTGGATCGTGCTCATCTTGCCCTTCGCGCGCATCGCGACGACCGGGCTCTCCATTGGCTCGGGTGGCTCGGGCGGCATCTTCGGCCCGGGCATGGTGATCGGCGCCTTCGTCGGGGCCGCCGTCTGGCGTCTGCTCGAACCGGTCGTGCCGAGCCTCGGCCACGACCCCGCGCCCTACGTCATCGTGGGGATGATGGCCTGCTTCGGGAGCATCTCGCGGGCGCCTCTCGCGGTGATGCTGATGGTCGCCGAGATGACGGGAACGCTCTCATTGATCGTGCCGGCGATGCTGGCGGTTGGCCTCGCGACGCTCATCGTGCGGCGCAACGACGACACCATCTACCGCAGTCAGCTGCGAAGCCGGGCTGAGTCCCCCGCGCACCGCATCCTCACCGGTCTTCCACTGCTTGGGGTAGTGACCGCATCGCAGGCAATGTCCCCGGCACGATGTGTACTGGTCGAGCCCGGCGATCCTTCGAGGTTCCTCACCCAGATGGAGGAAGGCGAGGTCAGCGCCGCGCCGTTGGTCGATCCACAGGGTCACTACGTCGGGGTGGTCACAATGCAGGCTCTGCAGGACGGGACCGGCGACGCCAGCGCCGTGGACGTCGAGGGCCTGGTCGACTCCACCTTCGCACCAATCCACGAATCAGTGCATCTGGACGTCGTCCTCGACACCCTGACCTCGACGCCGCAGACGTGGGCGGCCGTCATCGACGATGAGCGACGGGTCGTCGGCACGATCGCCATCTCGGACATTGTCCGCAACTATCGCCGAACGATGCAGGCCAATCTTCGTCGCATCTCTGAGTTGGGCGGGCCCACCGGAATCAGGGAAATAGTGGTGGCGCACAATTCCCCGCTCATCGACGTCCCGCTCCGCTCAACGTCGGTGCCACGCGGTGCACTGATCACTGCCATCGAGCGTGGGCGCGACATCATTCGCCCGACTGGCGAGACCATCTTCAAATCTGGCGATCGTCTGATGGTGCTCGGTGGATCGGACGATCTGGAAGTTCTCGGTCAACTCGCGTCATCAAAGCAATAGTGAATCGCACTGGTGTACTGGGGCAGAATTCCTCTTTGAACAAGCGCGCACCGCGATGTCGAAGAATCGGCAATTGAATCATTCGAGAGGCCATGGGCGACGCAGGAATGGTGTGATCATCCGACCTCCGAGTCCTTGGCACATCGGTGATCGTCAGTGCTCGCTGACAGTTGCAACGCAACGGTTCTCCCACGTCGATGGCCTCCAAGATCGAGCTCTCACCTGCCAACAAGACCTTTGAGTTACGTTCCGTCAATGCAGCTTCTTAGTGGATCAATGCGCGGCCGACGCGTCTGAGACGAGCAGGGCAGTCCCGCTCAACGCCAAAAGAACCGAACTGTTTCGGGTAACGTTTTGTGTGGAGAGCCGGGAAGCCTGGTCGGCAGATTGTCTGTTCGAGGAGATGCGGCGTGGCTCTTGCAGTTTTTGCTTTCGTTATTGGGGCTTTGGTCAGCCTCGCCATGAGTTGGGTCCTCGTTACGAGGTTGGAGCGGGTCGGAGAACGCCTGGGACTCTCCGAGGCCCTGCTCGGCGTTGTTGCGGCGCTGGCGGCCGATAGTCCGGAAATCACGTCGTCGATCTCCGCCCTCTCCCAACATCAACGCACAATCGGCGCGGGCGTAGTCATTGGTTCGAACGTCTTCAACCTGGCGGCGCTGCTAGGACTGGGTGCAGTCGTCTCTGGATTCGTCGCGCTACATCGAAGGGTGATCGTGCTCGGTGGGTTCGTTGCAATGTGGACCGCCGCCTGCTGTGTCGCCACGACAACGGGCGCCATCACGACAATCGTGGGCCTGGTCCTAGCTGGCGTGGTTCTGGTGTCCTACTTCGTGATCCTGGGGCTTCGCCGCAACGCCCTCCAGCGGCTTCCCCTGCCAAGAAGATGGCTGGCATCAATTTTATCCGCGGTCGATGAAGAGGAACTTGAACTTGTTGTGGCGATCCGTCCCCCAAGGGGACGCCCCATCGACGCTGTCTCGGCTTTCGGGGCGCTCGTCGTCGTCGTCCTCGCCAGCATCGCCATGGAGCGAGGCGGGTCGCAATTGGGTCACCATTTTCATGTGGCGGACGCGGTTGTCGGTGGTGTCGTGCTTGCGGCGGTGACGAGTCTGCCTAACGCGGTGGCGGCCGTGCACCTGGCTTCCAAGGGACGAGGAGCCGCCGCCTTGAGCACCGCCCTGAGCAGCAACAACCTGAATGTGGTGGCTGGACTGCTCATCCCCGGAACGATCCTTGGACTGGCGAGTCCGTCGCGTGCGGGCATCTTTACCGCAGCGAGTTACGTGACCCTTACCGCCCTAGTCCTGGTGCTGGCGTTCGCTCAGCGGGGACTGAGTCGGCGCACCGGCTGGCTCATCATTACCGGATACGCAGTCTTCGTTGTGGGCCTCCTGGCAATCTCGTAACCGCTCGCAACGTATCCATGAAGGTTTAGATGAAAGGTCAATCGCGCGAGGAAAGCGGGAGGCCACCATGTCATTTTCAAGACGGTGTTGTCGCTCGTCGGTCTGGTCTCGTGGTGTAGCAGAAGTATGGGCCTAGAACGGAGCCTGTTCTGAAGGTCGTTGTTGGCCTCTCCGGCACAGATATCCTTCCAATCGTTCAGCGTGCGAGTTCATGTCGGGCATCCGAAACCAGAGAGTGCGACGACTCTCACGCATTCGAGACCAGCCAATCCCGATCAGCGTCGAGCGTCCCAGACGAGATTGACTCGTCCGGCATTGACAATGCGAACCCTGAATTCCTAGTCGCCCTTGGGCGCCTCGGTGACGGTCTTGCCGGTCGTCAGTGTGTCCTCCAGATCGAGTTCGATCTCGTCGCCGTGCACTACGTCGTTGTCGTCGCCCGTTATCTCTAACTCGGTCAATGGCTCCGTATCGTCAATCTCTATCGATTCGTCTCCCTCGGTGTCCTCGTCCACGTCGATCTCCCTCGTCGGGATCGTGGCGTCGAACCCCGCCGCGAGGTCTTCGGCGTTGACTGACCCCTGGACGAACTCGTCCTCCGCCTCATCCTCGTCGGGCAGCGCCGCTTCCAAGGAGATTTCGTTCTCCTCTTCCTCGAAGATCTCATCCTCCAGTTCCAGTTCTTGTTCGTCCTTGTTCATGATGCCTCCTTGCCTGGACTCGATATTTCCGGATACGGGCTAGGTACACGCACCGTTACACGACTCGAGCGCGAGGACCTCCCGTGAGCACGTCGCCCGCCCTCATGGTATCGGGTGTTCGATCCGTCAACGTGCGACATAGCTGGGCCCCACCACGGCTGTGAACAAGACTGCGGCGGCGCCAACTCGGGGCAGTGGCGCTTCCGACACCAATTGGAAACCGATGGGTCGAGCCACCAGTGCGAGGTGGAATTTGTGTTAGGTCTGGCCTCCGACGCACACCCCCACTGAGTTACCCAGTTCAATTTGCTTCAACAAGTTTTTCGGGCGCCATTATGCCCCTGGTATGCCCGACGACTAAAGATCAATCCAGTGACCAAGAATTTTGCCAACCTGACCTGCGCCTTTGCGAAAGGCGATTTCGTACCACGGACAGCCTTCCAAGTTGGCCATGCGGATTCGATCCCCGTCACCCGCTCCACGTGTGCTTGACCCCATTGACTG
>PKWW01000019.1 GCA_003132165.1 Acidimicrobiaceae bacterium
GCCCAGAGAGAATTACACGCCGCGCCTCCCACACCGGTTAACTCAAGAGTGAAGCGCGAACAAGGTCAATATCGCGCAAAACCCGGGATGATGCTCATGAACACTGACGATGTGCACGCCATCGATCTCCGTGGGTATCCGTGTTACGGCGACTCCGACTGAGACGATGATCTGCAGGCAGTGATCTGAATAGTCCGGTGTATCTGAAGTGACACCGACGCTCTTCCTTAAACGTTTTCCACCGATGGGACCGGGAGATCCGAAGAGTTCGCAAAAGGAGAAATTTTCTCCAGCACGCCTTGGGCCATGGCAGCTTGTTCCCGGGCTGCAGCTGGTCGGTAGGTCACGCTCGCAGAATAGGACGGTCAGAGTTTCTAGTTCGGCAAGTTCCCAAGACACTTCAGGATGGGGCTGCGTCGAGTCGCCAATGCAAGGTTGCACAACCGTTACGTCGGGCCTCCGATACCAGCTCGTGTTAGCGTAAGGCGCCTGCGGCCCCTTGCTGACGAGAATCATGGAAACTCCCCATGGTCGATCATCGAAATTCCCCACCCTGTGAGAGCGACAGTGGGCCACTAGGTCCACCAAATAGAGGTGGGCCCCTTCAAGGCTGGTGGTGCAAGCCAACCAACCGAAGGGACCCTCCTCCATGCTCACACAAGGAGAAGACGTGGAAGTACACGCACTGAAAGAACGGGGATGGACGATCACGGCCATCGCCACCCACCTGGGACACGATCGCAAGACGATTCGGGCCTACCTCAACGGAGAGCGAGTCCCCGGCGTTCGAGCTCGCTCGGCACCGGACCCGCTCGAGCTCTTCGTCCCCTACCTGACCCAGCGGTTGGCGGACGATCCCCACGTCTGGGCCAGCGCCCTCTACGACGAGGTCGTGTCGCTCGGCTACCCGCTCAGCTACCCGAGCTTCGCGCGCCAGGTGCGGGTGGCTTCCTTACGTCCGCACTGCGAAGCGTGCGCGGGCGTGAAAGGACGCGACACCGTCGAGATCTTCCACCCACCGGGCGAGGAGATCCAGTGGGACTGGTTCGAGCGCCGGCGCAGCCCCTGGGGTGGCACGCTCTACGTGCTGCTGGGCACGCTCGCGCACTCGAGCCGCGTGCGCGCGGTGATCTGTGAATCAATGGATCAGGCCCACCTCGTCGACGCCATGGACCGGGTGATGCGCAAACTCGGCGGCACAGCGCGCGACTGGCGCGTCGACCGACTCGCCACGGTGATCGTGCCGGGCACTCGCGACGTGCAGCCGTCGTTCGCGCCCGTCGCCAAGCACTACGGCGCGGTCGTCGAGCCCTGTCCGCCGCGACGCGGCAACCGCAAGGGCGTGGTGGAGTCGTCGGTGCGCTTCGTCTCGGGACGGTGGTGGCGCACGATGACCGATCGTGACCCCGAGGGTGCGCAGCGCTCCCTCGACCGGTTCTGCGAAACGGTGGGTGACGCACGGGCGCGTCGCATCGGCGAGCTGCGCACCACGGTGGGCGAGCTGGCGAACGCCGAGGTCCTGGCGGCGCTGCCCGCCCCCTACCCGGCAACCATGGTGGTCGAACGAATCGTGACCGCCAACGCCACGGTGCACTACCGCGGCAACCGCTACAGCGTGCCCCCCGGACTGGCCGGTTCGACGCTGGAAATCCATCAGCGACTGGGCACCAGCACCCTCGAGGTCCGCTCTGCGAGTGGATCAGTGCTCGCGACCCACCACCTCGCCCACGACGGCGCGGGCATGGTGGTGCGCGACCCCGCCCACAGTGCTGCGCTGGAACGAGTGGTGCTCGCGCAGTTCACCACTAAGCGACCCTGTGACAAGAAGGCCCACGTTGGCGTGAGCGACGCCGCCCTTCACGAGGCGGCGCGGCTCCTGGGTGACGCGGCACGGGTCGTCAGCGTCGACCTCGAGGACTACGCGCGACTGGCGGCGTCGTGAGCGAGAACTCCACCTACCAGTTGTTGCGTTCACACCTGTCGGTGCTGCGCCTCGCCACCGCGGCCGAAGCACTGCCGGGCGTCTTGGAGCAAGCCAAGTCCGAGAAGCTCGGCCACACCGCCATGCTGGAGCGATTGCTCTCAATCGAGGTCGAGGCGGTCGAGCAACGTCGACGCGCGAGCCTGGAGCGCTTCGCGTCGTTGCCGGCTCCCTGGCGACTGAGTGACTTCGACTTCGACGCGCAGCCCTCGGTTGACCGCAGCCTCGTGAACGAGCTGGGCACGCTGCGCTTCTTAGAGGACGCCACCAACGTGCTCTTCATCGGACCACCCGGGGTCGGCAAGACCATGCTCGCGATCGGCCTTGCGCGCGCCTCCATCGACGCCGGCTACCGGACCTACTACACGACCGCGGCTGATCTGGTGGCGCGCTGTCACCGCGCGGCGTTGGAGGGAAGGTGGGCGACGACCATGCGGTTCTTCGCCGGACCACGGTTGCTGATCATTGACGAAGTGGGCTACCTGCCACTGCAGAATGAAGCAGCGGCCGCACTCTTCCAGGTCATCACCCAGCGCTACCTGAAGAGCTCGACCGTGCTCACCACCAACCTCGGCATCGCCTCATGGGGCAAGATCTTTGACGACCCGATGGTCGCCGCCGCCATGCTGGACCGTCTTTTGCACCGCAGTGTCGTGTTCAACATCGACGGTGAGAGCTACCGGATGCGCAGCCACCGAGCTCGTTCCGAAGCGACCAGAAAGGCGGTGCGCCAACCCATCACGAAGTAGTCTCAGCAACAACCCGCTGCAGCTCTCAGGTGGGGAATTTCGATGATCGAGAGTGGGGAATTTCCGGAATCCTCGTCATTGCAAGATGAGTGCAGCTGCGCCGCCTATTGAGGGGCAGGCGCAATGCGCAAGGGGATTCGTTTTTTGACGGTTGCGGCAAGTTTTTCGTTGGTTGCTTTAAGCCTCGCCGTGGGCGGCATTTCCGCCTCAAGTACGACCGTGCACCAAAGCGTCGAGCCCCATACGGCGTCGATCATT
Source organism: Acidimicrobiaceae bacterium (assembly GCA_003132165.1). Classification (GTDB taxonomy): domain Bacteria; phylum Actinomycetota; class Acidimicrobiia; order Acidimicrobiales; family RAAP-2; genus RAAP-2. Next base: position 2,989 of record PKWW01000019.1, read on the forward strand.
ACCCCGACCGTGAATGCCAACTACACGCTCAATCCTGAAGCCGTGCTCGTTAGCGCTCAAGATCTGCAGTTTCAGACCAGCGACTACACCGTTGCCCAGCAACTGATCTACACCGGCGCCACTGCGATCCACGTCGGCAACATCATCGTTGTCTCGACCGCCACTGGACCGTTCTATGGCACTGTTATCGCCGTCAATGGTCATACACTCTCAACAAAACCGGCGACGCTAGGAGATATCTTCGAGGTCTTGGACCTCACCGTCTCGTCGGCGACCGGAAGCGCTTCGACCGCAGGTAAGGGAGCCGGCTCCGGCGCTCCGGCGCCATCCACCTCTAAAGGCGCGAATGGCAACTCTCCGAAAGGTTCACCCCTTGTTGCGGAATCATCAACTGGGTCCATACAAACCGATCCAACCGCTCGCTCGGGGTCGGTGCCTCTCTTGACAGCAAATTGTGAGCCGGGTTACCCCACACCCACTGTCACCTTCAACGCCACCGCGAACGCCGGGACGTTCAACCTTCAAGCATCCTTCAGCTGGGCAGGCCATCTCAAGTCGGCGAGTATCACCGATAACCCGTCGTTTACCGTTTCCATGAGTGCAGCCGTCGCCGGAAACGGCACGTGCACCTTGAGCCAAGATCTCTTCGACGTGGATCTGCCCACCATTGAGTTCGTCATTGGTTGGGTCCCCGTCTGGATTACCCAAGACTTGTCTGCAACGGCGACACTTGTCGTCACGGCCAACGGTTCGGCTGCCATCAACGTTGGCTATAGCGCCCACGCAACGCTCGGGGCCGCGAAGCCCCAGGGTGGGTCCTGGGGCGTTATCAGAACTGGGTCGGTCACCAGTCCCATCACCACAGCGTTCAACATCACCGCCCAGGCCACACTTGATGTGCCGGTGACTTACGAGGCGGCGATCTACGGGCTCGCTGGCCTGAGCGTCACGGCGGACCCGTTTGCTGCCCTCGCGGTAAGTCCCCCTCCAGCGTGCAAACCGACACCTTCACTCAAGCTCGACGGAGGTTTGAAGGGCTCGGTTGGCGCCTTCGTCCACCTCGGCTCGCTCTACAGCTGGGACAACACCTTCGCCCAGTGGACCTTTTTCACGACAAACTTGATAGACCACCTCAATAACTGCCCTCCGATAACGACCCATCTCAACATCACCACGGTCTCTAATTCGATACACACCGTCTTTGCCCCCGGGGTGCCAGCGGGGAACATCATTCCCCTGGGATCGACCGTGATCATTCGGGACGCGGGGACGGCGAACAAGTACAAACTGACCTTGATAGGTCCAGACGGTCTGCACCACATCTCCAACGTCACACCCACTTTTCCCTACAACTACGTACTCTCGCAATCGGGGAACTATACGGTGAGCATTGGGGGAGGCATGGTCGGCTTCGGCAACCCGACGATCAGTAAGCAACTGACAATCACCGTGCCTTGACCTTTGACATCCGCAACCAGAGGCGCCCGCCGCACTCCTCTCAAGACAAATAGTCACTTAGGGCAACTGGTTCTCACTGATTGTGGAATCTCGTTCCTGTCGCGGCTGAATTTCAGTGAGGCACCTAAGGACTTCAACTGAGTCGCCAGTACATAGGTGCATTTCCGTGGTGTCGGGCCTCCGACACTAGGCAGGCAGGCTGGTCTGTTTCTCACGTAGATTGCGGGTGCCGTGGCACAGGCTTCGCACCTGACTTGATCACCGAAACCTATTGAGGTCCCGCGAACCACTTCCCGCTCCACTCGTCATGTGTCGTCATGAAACGATCGAAGCCACGCTCACGCGATCGCGGGCTGTGCCGACTTTACTTGCACTTGGCTTCGGGTTGTTCGGGCGACCGGCCAGTAGGCCCACGCCAGTAGTGCGATCAGTGGTCCTGAGTTCACGTCCGTGCCTTGCGAGGTGAGCATCGCTCCGAAGTCCTGGACCAGCCACACCGCCAGAGAAAAGAGGAGCACGACGACGAGCGCGGGCCGCACGAGCGAAGGAACGAGGATGACGATGGCGAAGGCGACGCACAGCACAGCGAAGACCACTGAGAACTCCGCGCCGTGATGATTGAGCAAGGTCGCAATGCCACTGTCCATGGATCGAATCCATCCCGGCTCTCCGGAAGCCATCCCTACGACGATGTTGTAGAGGTCCTGGGTTCCGCGATTGGCAGGGATCAGAAGGTAGTAGGCGAAGCTCCCCCAGAGCACCGCCCAGAGTGTCTCGGGCACGAATCGACCGAGCGGGCTGCTCTGCGCGACGGAGCGATTGTCGCTCTCGGCGGGCCGTGGCCAGATCAGCGCAGCGAGCAGCACGTAGAGGATAACTGCGCCTGGTTCGCCCATAAAGGGCGATGAACCGGAAAAGATTCCGCCGAAACCCTCAGCGAACCACCAGACCGCGATCCCCCAGACGATGGAGATGCCCAGTGCCCAGCGCACTGTGGGCCGCCAGAACAGCCCGATGGCGATAAGCAGCTGGATTGTGGCGTAAAGGGCGTTCCACAGGACGATGTGGTGAATCATAAGGTGGTCCGACCAGACTATCGGTCGATGGAAGATCCAGGGGTTACCCGCCGCGACTGGTTGCAGAGAAACGGTGACGAAGGCCTTGGTAAACATATAGGGCTGATACTGGAGGACGGCGTCGATCAGCCAGATGAAACCGAGGGCGATTTGTAGGGATCGTCGATTTCGCTCAATTCTCGTTCGGGAGTCCATACCGGGCAGCGTTGCAAGGCCATGGGTCCATTGTTGAGATCGGATTTCATCCTCCATTAAATTCACGTTCGGTTTGGTCGGCAATACATCTATTTTGAGCGCGCCGCACTGTGTCCGGTAGAGGGGAACCACGGCTCATTTCGTCCGTGGTTTCCACAGACCGGACCATCGATATCAAGCAAGCTTTCGCTGAGTCACAGCCAGTGCATGGTGGCAGTTGCGCCGGGTCTCCGATACCAATCAGGAAGCAATCATGAAAAGGCGCCAGTGGAAGGTTGCATTCCTGTTGCGTCGGGCCTGCGACGCGGACAACGGGGACCATCGGACCTCGTCACCTGAATTGAGTGTGTGATGATCGATGGCTCCGGACCTCCTTAGTGGGAGTAGCGGCGACAACGGCGGCGTACTCCCTCCGCTCACCTTCACCGGGATCGGTCAACGAGAACCCCGCTTCGTCGAGGTGTGGGTTTGGCGCTTGGCAGGAGCTGGTTGTGTTCGGCATTAAGGAATTATGACGAGCAGCAAACGATATTAAAGAATCTTTTCATAAACGGCCCGCGAGAATTGATAGGTAACTGAAATCCCTATAGGAGGGAATAATGAGTATCGAAAGTGCATTCAACATCACGAACCGCGGCCACAAGCGCGAGGAGCCAAGAGTGGGTCTCCACGAGCGCCGGACGGCGAAGAGGGGTGCGTTCAACCAGAACGAGGAACTGGGTGCTAACCCGGCGCCTGCCCAGGCCGAGACCACGGTGTCCCAGGGGTCGCGCGCCAATCGCGTTTCGTTGCGAGTTCTCGTAGGCGCCAGAATTCTTGGTGCTTCGCTTGACGACAAGCTCGCTGAGGGATGTGCCCCAGAAACCAGCCGACTGCTGGCCATGCGGTCCGAGCTGATCGTCTCGCCGACCATGCGCAGGGCGCTGGCTGACAACTGGCTAGCCCTCCTCGTCCAGGCACGCGAACCGGCTGGGTTTCTCAACCCACGCGTTCCGCTCGTTCGCGATCGGATAGTCGCCGCGCAAACGCAGATTCAGGAACTGGCAGATGCCCTTCTGGCCTCGATGCCCACCTCGCGTGGCGTCGCGATGGCCCGTTCCTTACTGAGTGATGGCTCGGGTCCGATTTACTACAGCGCCTGTTCGACCGATCTTGGTTTAATGCTGCGTGAAGTAATCGCACGGCTCGATCCACTGGCCGCGTAGGGCCGGCGGAATCAATCGGAGGCAGGCCTCGATCCGCCCCACCTGTTGTGAGCCATCGAGGCCTGCCTCTATCAGTGCTGGCTTGATTTCGACGCCGCTGAAGACTTGTGTGCCCCATTACCAATGCCTTTAGCGGTGTCTGTTTCGCCCTCGACAGGCCAACCTGTTGAGTGGCCGCCTGGCTTTCGCCCTCACGGTGGACACCAACGATTCATGGGAAGACCCAAACACGTGTCTTGAGGCGGCAAGGTCAAAGTCACACCGCAACGTGAGTCAAACCCTAAGACGACCAGATCCCTGGCGGAATTGAATCAGCCTTCTAGAACTGGGAGATAATTCTCGTCACCGAGTGCGCGCTACATCTGGACGTACAATTTGACTCTACAGGTGTGCCGACCCCATAGAACAAGTCAACGATCCGCTTGTGGGTGGCGCACGAGAGTCCAAATCGACATCGAGGAATCTCGGTCTCCATTGGGTCCCGTCGAAAGCCGCAAGTGCAGGTTGCGGGCCGTCACGTCGGGCCTGCGACACCATTCAGTGGGAGCGTTCCCACACGTTAGGGATTGAGAAATCCCGATCAACTTCGAGCACGCAATTCGCAGTGTTGGGGAGACAATTCACGGCAGGCCCCAAGGGGACCGTAGGGTGTGTACGAGATCGTCTCGTCGATTGGAGGACCATGGGCATCGTGCAACGAGAAACCGGTCAGGGTCTCGTTCATCATCACGCGCCGGTACGCGATCATGCGGCCGACGCCAAAGAGGTGGACCGCACCACGGATAGCCTCGATCACTGGAAGTGCTTGGGCGTGGGGTGCGCCGCGCATTGGGCGCTGCCGCCCGGAGAGAGGCCCCGGGGGTAAAGCGGGGCATCGACACCAGCGCGCGGGAACTAGGTACTCAGCCTCCAGTTCAAGGTGGCAGATCTGCCACGTCGGCCCTCCGACACCAAAAATCTCCGAGTGGAAATATCTCGTTCGTTTAATGCGTATCCATCGGCAGAATTCGTCGGTGTACTACTCAGGTGCCGTGACTCAGGGTGCGCACCATTGCCGCCTGTGCGAACTCCGCTTACGTACAGCGCAAACTTAGTTTCCGCCCATCATCGGGCCGTGATTCATCCAGCCGCCCCAGCCGCTCTTGTCGGTCCAACTACCTGTGTGGCTCGTCATCCAGGTCACCATCGAACCGCACCAGTCTCGTGGAGTGATGGTGGACCCAGAAGGTGGGCTCGCTGACATCCACTGCTCACAGGTGGTGAGCATGTGATTGGCATCACCCCACATCATGTCCGGAGCGACGCCGTTGTGGCCCATATCTTGCGACATCCAGTCACCCATGTCAGTGCACCACTGTCCATTGCCGGGTTGTCCCGAGTTTGTGCTGAGCCATTTTTGGCAGGCCGTTTGCACTGAGGCGAGCTGATCAGCCGCGGAGGCCGAATTCGAACCCCGCGTGAGAATTAGGCCAAGCGTTACGGCACCAGCAACTACCAAAACTGCGATCGTTAATACGATGGCACGTCGAACTCCGCGATTGGTGGACGTTGCTTCCATAACGGCGAGCCTAGGTTTTCACAGCCTTCTATCTCTAGGGGCGAAGGTCCCGACAAAGTCAGACGCCGGTTGACACCGAACGTCATTCGATCTGGGATTCACATTGTTGTCCGGTTCAATGTTGCGCAATGGAATCACGTCTTCCCTTCGTTCACGGCCTCTCTGACTGCAGCCGCCATTGGATTGTTGAAGTCGGCCCTCCGACATACCCGCCGCGATTCAGAAACTCGATACTGCCGAGATCTGGGAAATGGTTCGAAAGGTCGGGGTGGTCGTGACTGCTTCAAGAGGCTCGTCAAACTACAGACCTAGCCGGTCCACCCTTGAGGTCGCTCGCGGCACGCCCGCCGACTTCCAACGTGAACAAATTACAAAATTCACCGAGCTGGTGACTCGACACGTCCGGCCTACGGACAAACGCCCGAGCATCAGAAGACCACCACCGCGCCTGAGGTTTTTGCCTCGAATTCGCCGACTGCTTCGCCCGCGCGGTGAATCCAGGATTAGATGAGTCAACTCGGTGACACGAAGCATCTATTGACTTGGTGTGGACTAGTGAGTTCAATACGAAATCGAGACCGCCTGCCGATGTTTCGAAGGTTGATCAATCACTTCGCATCGTTGGAGATGCGGGACTGTCGTCGCTGGCTTCGAGGTTCGACGAAATTCGAGAGAGGAAGGCTCGCACCGTTGACCAAGCGACCCGGTGCATGAGGGCGTGGTCGAGGTGGGTTCCGAAATCACCGAGAGGCGGCACGTAGTAAGCAACGAGGGCCAAGCGGCAACTGTCTTTGCCCAGGGGGGCGAGTTCCAGCCCTCCTTTGAGCGACGGCACAAGTGATCGCAACTGGCTCGCATCCCAAGAGAGCGGAATGATGAGCGCGTCTCCTCGGTCACGGAGCGGTCCAAGAGTCACCCGGACCTCAAGGGTCGCCCGTCCGGTCGCCCATGACGGTCCGATCCGCATGCGCAGGGTTTCGCCGTCTCTTGCTGCTGCACTCGCGAGGGGCGCGAGCCAACTGCCGTCACCAGTGAAGCGTCCCCGGATCTCCTTGAGCGGGCGCGGGATGTCTACGAAGTCCTGAAGAAGCAGGGGTCGTCCCCGTCGTTCGCCGAATGATTTCTCCGTATTGCCGGCAACCAGAGTTGTTGCAGGAGGAATAACTCCTGCGTGAGCGAGAGGGGTGAACGTCTGATCATTGGTGGTGCGAGTCGCCTCTTGCTCGTCGGTGCGCTCGAGCGGCACCATCGCCTCGACGACTGTGCCGTGGCCAAGTGCTGAGAGCACATTACAGTGGCCGCCCAAGAGGCTGGCCCGCTCACGCATGCCGAGCATGCCAAGGTGGCCTCCCGCCACCGGCCCGAAAGTGGCTTGGTCAAAGCCGCAGCCATCGTCGGAAACAACGACGCGCATGACGTCGTTGTCGTAGGCGAGATCGACCGAAAGCCGACCGGCGCGGGCGTGGTGGACGACGTTACGCACCGCTTCTTGGATGATCCGGAACATACCGACCTCGGCTTCTGGCGTCCCAACCGCCACGTCACCGGTCACCGTGAACTCAGTCGCGAGGTCTTCCCCCATTTCGATATCGACGAGCAGGCCGCGTACGGCGGCGACAAGTCCGAGCTGGTCGAGTCCTGCCGGGCGCAGCCCTCTGGTGACGTCGCGCAAGTGACCCACTACGTTGAGTAGTTCGTCACGCACGGTGCCAAACTGCGCAACGTCCTCTGCGGAGTGTGCGGGTGAGCCCAGTGCCTCCAAGTGTCGCGCTAGCTGAAGGAGCCTTTGGAGCGGATCGTCGTGAATCTCTCGGGCAATGCGCAGTCGCTCTTCTTCTTGGGCTCTGAGTACCTGACTAGCCCAGGCCCGCGCTTCGTTTTCGGATCGGCGCTCTTCAGTCACGTCCTCTAGCACGATCTGTCGAAACGAATCGTCGCCGGTAGTCTCGAGGCGTGATACCGACAGCCGGTACATCCGCTCTTCGCCGAATTCTGGTTCCAGTAGCACAGTCTGTGGTGAGCGACCTTCGAAGAGATCCTCGCCTTTGATGCCGAGCAGATCTTCTGTGCTTGATCCCATAGCGATGCCCCAAAGCTCGATGGCTGCTGGATTCGCTTCTGCGACGAAGCCTGCGAGATCGACAAGCAGGATCGGCGAAGTATTGGTGTCGAAGAGCTGGTGATAATGGAGTTCCGCTGCGCGCCGGTCGGCTTCGGCGGCTTCGGCGCGCGCCCGTTCGAGATGTGCGCGCTCGATTTCGAGGCCGACGAACAGCGCAACGGCGGCCACGATTGCCAATTGGACCAGATCTTGGTAGGGGTGGCCCTTGTCATCGGACAGCAAGAGGTCGGGAAGCCAGAGCAGTATTGCCCATGAAGTTGTCGCAGCTGAGCCGGACAGCCCGTAGCGCAGCGCGGCGTAGCCGATGGGCACGAGCAGCAGGTCTATCGGCGCGCCGCCTGGGACGACTGAGCTTTCGAGAGAGCCGTTTAGATCGAAGACGATGTGCACCAGGGCCCAGATGACGACCATCGCCTGGACGGCCCAAAACGCTCGCTCTCGAATTGGCGGGTGGAAAGCACGAACGAGGATATCTCGGATCGGAATTCTTGGTGGTCTCGTCGCGATGAGCACGTTAGTGGTTCCTGCTTCCTAATGCGCTCAATCTGACTGACTGGAGACGATGATGAAGCCGCCACCTCTCAGGCGAATACGGCGGCGTTCGCCAACCAAGTTCATCGTGAGTCGAATCTTGATTATACCTTTTTGATCTACTGTCGAGCAGAATCTCAGCACGTTCTTCGCGGCTCGGCGATGAAGGTCGATGCAGTCGCTGTGCGCTGCCAGAACCACCTACCAACGTGCGAGCTTCATTGGATGAGACTCCCACTCCCTCGGTAACAGCGTTGTCCGCTCGACCATGGTGGTCCGTGTTCAAGATCTTCCCTTGGCGATAACCTTCAACATGTCGATGTCGAGCGCCTGGTTGGCCACCATCCGTTTGAACTGAACGCGCTCTCTTTCCAATTCCCTACGTCGCTTGGCATCGGTGACCCTTATGCCGCCGGATTGTCGGCGCCGACGAAACCAAGTCGACGTGGACATTTGAAGTTGTTGACAGATTTCGACCGCGTCGTCACCCCCGTTGAGCCACGTCCCGATTTCTGTGCACTCGCCGGTCTCCTGTTGTGGGCGATGACGTCCTCTTTCCATGCATTCTCCTTGCTCAATCCAGAAGTAACCGGACTCGCAAAACCACAACGCACGTCAGGAGTATCTTTCCAACTTTGCGGAGCTAGGTGAGACGAGGTGGTGTTCGATGGCGTAGAGGGTGACCTCGGTGCGCGAGCGTAACCCAAGCTTGGCGAGTACAGCCGACATGTAGCTCTCGACCGTTCGCACACTCACGCACAGTTCGTTGGCGATCTCCTTGTTCGAGAACCCACGCACAAGTGCTCGGATGACATCGAACTCTCGTGAGGTGAGCGTCGCGCCGTGGCGCTCTTCGGGCTGGTGTCGTCGACCCGCAAGCCGGTGCGACAGCATCCCGTCTATTACCACGCCGCCAAGGCTCACCGTTCGTATCGCATTCGTGAATTCGTCGGCGCTAACGGTTTTGAGCAGGTAGCCAGCGGCACCAGCGGCAAGCGCTTCGGAGAAATAAACGTAGTCGTCGTGTGCGGAGAGCATGAGACAGCGCACCGGTAGACCGGCTTCAACAATTTCGCGAACAACCGATACACCGCTTCCGTCGGGAAGCTCAACGTCGACCACCATGATCGCGGGGATGAGACGGTGGGCCATCGCGACAGCTTCGGCAACGGTACTGACTTCGCCGACAACCTTGATACCGTCCTCGCGTTCAAGTAACTGGCGCGTGCCCTCGCGCAGAATCGCGTGATCGTCCACGATCACCACGGTGATCGTCGCGTCGCTCACTGCAGCATCGTTACCCACGCTCGGAGCCTACGCTCCACCAAGGCACTTCAAGAACCATGTTTTCACTAGGGAAATGGCCGTGAGATCACCCTACCCAAGGCATTGCGCGCCGGTCAGAATGATTGACGTTTCCAATCGAGGGAGAATGAATATGCGTATCCTGATGCGATCAAGTGTCCTGGCACTGTCTTTGGTGGTCGGAGGTATCGGCATTGGTGCGGCGCCCGCGTTCGCCGCTATTGGCTCACACGCTCTGAAGGCGCCTGAGAGAGTCCACGTCACCATCGAGAACACTACGACCCCCATGGGTGACCAGGGCGCCTACGTCGGGAGTGGTGGCGTCGGAGCCAACATTCTCTTCACGGCCCACGTTGGTCAAAAGGTCATCTTGACCGTCGACAACCAGTCCTTCATGCAGCACAATTTCGTCGCATCACCGTTCCATCTAAACAAGATGATTAGCGCAGGCGCGACAACCACTATCACGTTTACCCCCACGAAGGCTGGCATGGTTAAGTGGGACTGCCCCACGCCGTGTGGCGATTGGGCCATGTCTCACATGGGCTACATGGAAGGCTACGTCAAGGTACTCGCGAAGTGATCGCCGCGAATTGCCAATGTCTTGGTTCGTTCGGCGCACAGCGCATTTGGCCGCACCGCCTTGGAAGTGTCGCGCTCAGTTCACGCCGACGAGGACGAATATTGTGAAGGTCCTGGCTCGAACATCACCGCTTCCCCCCGCACCGATCGGTGACACTCCCTCACCGATCGGTGACAACGGGCTGGAAGCACTGCACGTCAGCACGCCAACTTCATTGTGTCGCAGCACAGCAGGAACATGCACCCAACGTGCGTGGGAAGTAACTCACCAACAAAATAGCAAGGAGACGGTTTATGAACGGATTTAGGTTACGCAAGTGGATGCGGAGGGGCCCGCTCGCGGCTATCGCTTTTACGGCAATGGTGGCGGGGACGACTCTAGGCACCGCCGGCACCAGCGGCGCAACTAGCAGCTCGCCTCTTCCGAATCTGCCCACTTCTTACACACTCAATCTCCTCAACGGCCAGATGGCAGCCCAGAGCGGGATCGTCGGACCCAACGGCAAGGGTTATGACACCTTCTCGCCCTCGGTCTTCACGGTGCCGGCAGCAACACCGATCAATATCACCATCATTAACTACGCCGGCGGCCAGCACAACTTCACCGTGAAGAACCCGGCCATTAGCAGCGCGATCCCTGCGAGGACAAGCGGCGCGGTCCCGTCGACGACCACGTTTACGACCGAGTTTGCCACTCCGGGTCGATATCGCTTCTACTGCGCGACTAAGTGTTCTGGTGGTTGGGCTGCGACTGCTGATAGTAATAAGAAGGGCCCGTCCCAGGACGGCTATCTAGCCGGCTATGTGCTGGTCGTCGCCAGTACTCAGACGGCAACATCCACTCCACTCGTCGTCAGTTCCGACATCGTGGGCAACGTGGGGACCAGTTCATGCGTTGGTGACACCTTGTTCAAGGTTGGCAACACGGTGGTCTTCCGCATCCGGGTTTACGATCCCACTACCGGCCAGCCAATGGACAACACCATGCTCAGTTCTGTGGTCCTCACGCTGCCCGACGGCACTGTCTTGAAGGCAACGTATAGCGATCACAACAAGACCTCTCCTGACGTCGCGGCGAGTTCATTTTGGACCTATTGCTGGACGGTCCCGGTGGGCTATCCGACCGGCACAGTGAATTACACGATCTCGGCAACAGCTAACAACGGCGAGACCGGAAAATTCGTGCCCTTCAACGTTGCGTCTTCGTTCCTGCAGATTGTCGCGTCGTAAGGCAACGACGTAAGGGGCGGTAGTTGGATCCGATTCACAGGAAGACGAGCGGCACAAAGTCTTCCTGTGAATCGGTAGTGCATCGACAGATCGATAGAGGAAGACAGAACATGGCGAGGGAAAACGAAAAAAGAGTGAGGGCCCAATACGGTATTCGACCGTTTCGGAGCACCTTGTTCTGCGTGGCGCTGCTGGTGAGTCTCATTGGCTTCGGAACCGGGGCAATGGCCAGTACGACCACAACCACGCCCGTTAGTTTCGTGGGACAGTTTTCGCTTCAGCCCTCGGCTGGCCCGGCCGGCACCCTCGTGCATGCCATCGGGGTTGGCCTGCCCGCGAACCAGCAACTCAGCGTCAATTGGCAACAGGTCATTGGTTCGTGGGTCGAGACCCAGGGCACCTTCCAAGGCCGTAGTTTTACCCCATCGCTAGTGCCCGTCGCCTCATTCACGACAGGCGCTGATGGGTCCTTCAATACAACTTTTCGAGTCCCGTCTGGCTATGGTTTTGAGCACGATGTCGTGCTGACCCAAGACGCTACAGAGTTGAATCAAGCGGCATTTGAAGTCTCGATGAAGGCTTCGATCTCTCCCACGAGCGGGCCGCTTGGGACCGCAATTACAATCCACGCTCAAGGCATCGGGTGGCTTGGACTCCAGAACAGCTGGGGTGTCATCTATGACAACAAGTTCGTTGGCTATCTGTCGGCAGTAACCACACAAGGTACCGCGACCGCCACGATTCCGGCCACTGGGCAAGTGGGATGGCACTACCTGCGTATCCTCAGCGCCTCGGCTACCATGCCGTTTCTCAACATGCAGCAGTCGCCTCAACCCAATCGGCCGACGTTCGCTTTCGCCTTTCGCGTAACTTCGGGGCAGCCTGTTTTGCCAACGTCCGTCTCGGCGCAAACACCTAAGGTTGTTGCCGCCCAGAATCCTTCCCTCTCCGGTGCCGGTGGCCCAGCGCCCGCAGTGTGGGGGAACAATGCTGAAGGACCCGTGGGAACGCCGCTCACGCTACGAGGATCGGGATTCCTCCCTGGACAAACGGTGACCCTGAACTGGTTGTCTCAACAGGGCTCTAATATTTTGGGGATAGGCCTGACCGTGACTACCAACACAATTGGCACTGTTCAGACTGCTGCAGACGGTACGTTCCAGAAATCTTTGGCGGTGCCACTTGACTTGCAGGGATCCCACGAAATCGACGCAACCTCCGGTACTAGTAGTGCTTCCACCGTTTTCGTGATATCTCCGTCGGCTGTACCGCTGACGCGCGATCGCGGCCCAGTCGGGACATGGTTTACCATCCAACTCAAGGGCACCGGGTGGTCAAATACCGCAAACATCTACACGGTCGACTATGACAACGCCTACGTCGGATACGGCTGCGGCGTTAATGCTGGTGGGGACATCACGATGCACATGCAGGCGACCGGCTTGCCCGGCTGGCACTTCATTGACCTCTATCCGGCGATCTACAAGGGTACGGACGAGGCGGACACCAACGACTTCAAACTTCCGCAACTCACTTACGCAAAAGATCACCCGGGGGAGAATCTTCCAGCATTCAGATTCGCGTTTTACGTCACGAAATGACTCAGAACCAAGACCGAGAGAAGGACATGACTGACATACGACCCGAGAAGGAGGCCATCGAGCCCTCTCCATTGCTGAGCCCGTTAGTGACCGCTTTGGATCGTGTGCATGACACGACCAATGATGATGATCACTCGTCGGCGGTCGAATCTGGGGATAGTAACAAGCCGAGGTCGATCAGCCGTCGGCGACTGTTCGGTACTGTTAGTGCCGTTGGGCTGGGCGCTGCATTGGGAGCGCGAGTACTCGAGAATCCGAGTGGTGCCTCGGCAGCCGTTCACACGGCTGCAGTGACAATCACCAAGAAGAAACCGCTTTCGCAGTGGATGATGATCGTAGATCTGCGCTCCTGTGACGGTTGCAAGGCATGCACCGCCTCTTGCCAGTACTACCACTACCTGCCAAAAGACATCGAGTGGATCAAGGTCTATGACATGGTCGATGCCGATGGGCAGAAGTACTACCTACCCCGGTTGTGTCAAATGTGCGAGGACCCGCCCTGTCAAGCTGTGTGTCCGGTGGGGGCGACGTTCCGTACGGACGAGGGAATGGTTCTCATCGACCAAAATGTCTGTATCGGCTGTCGCACGTGTATGGCTGCGTGTCCCTACGAATCCCGATATTTCAACACGACGGCGGCTCCGAAGGTCCCCCGTCAGCCGTTTCCTACGACTCCGGAATGGCCGGTGCCGCAGCGGACTGAGACGGTGGGAAAATGTATCTGGTGCGCCGCGCGTTTACCCCAGGGGATGCTTCCCGAGTGTGTCACGAACTGCCCGATGGGGGTCATCTATATGGGCGATCTCACTACCGACGTAGCGGTGAACGGTAAGAACGAAGTGGTCAAGATCTCGGAGTTCCTGCGGGAAAACGACGCCGTTCGCCTGAAGGAGGAACTTGGGACCAATCCGCGTGTCTACTACATCCCCGGTCACGGCCAGGACCTGAGCGCATGAGTTTGATCAAACGTGGAGGACCTGAAATCATGGAAAAGTTAGCCGTCGAGCGATCACTACGCGAAGCCGCCAGCCAAGAGCTCCGCGAAGCCGCCGTGCGCCCGATGTTGCAGAAACCCGGGCGAGGTTACAAACTGCTGGTCGCCGTTCTGTGCGTCGTAGTCGCTTTTGGCTTGGCCGGTTTTGTAGACCAGCTCATCTATGGAATGTCGGTTGTCGATTACAACAATTCCGCGTTTTGGGATGTCAATATCGCCAATTTCATCACCATCGTCGGTGTCGCCTACGGCGGCGCCGTGGTCTCTGCGGTGCTGCGACTAACCGGAGCACAGTGGCGAGCGCCACTGACGAGGATCGCGGAGGCGACTGCGGTAGTGACCGTGCTCATCGGGGGTGCGTGCATCATCCCCAGTCTGGGCCGGCCAAACATGATGTGGGAGTTCATCACTCGTCCCAACTTCAGTTCCCCGCTGATTTGGGACGCCCTGGCAATCTCGACCTACGGCATCGCCTCGGTCGTCTTCTTCTACGTACCTTTGATCCCCGACCTCGTTATAGCCCAGCAGACCATGGGTGGGCGCGCTGGGCGAGTGCGCACTCTTCTGTGGCGCAAGCTGTCGTGGGGCTGGCAAGGGCTCCCTGCTCAGCGACGGCTGATTGACCGCATGATGGGGCTGTTGGCCCTCATGATCATCCCTTTGGCTGTCTCGGTGCACTCAGTGCTGGGGTGGGCCTTTGCCATCACGAGCTTTCGCCCCTGGTGGAGCGAGGAACTGTGGGCACCATTATTTGTCATTGCAGCTTTGTATTCCGGCATCGCACTCGTCATCCTTTCGTGTGCGGCGCTGCGGCGCACCTATAGCTTGCAGAAATACATCACTGACCAACACTTTAAACGGCTCGCCTACATACTCTTGCCCTTTGGAGCGACCTATCTCTACTTGAGCGTGGCCGATTTTCTTCCCGGTGCCTACCATGGTGAGCCGGGAACGGCCGCGGTGTTCCGGCAGTTGTTTTTTGGTTCGTACGCTCTATGGTTCTGGCTCGTCGTGGTGGGCGGCATGGTTGTCCCGCTGCTCATCATCGCTTTGCCGCAAACCCGCAGAGTTGGCTGGATAGTCTTCGCTGCGGCTTGCATTGTCGCAACGTTTTGGCTGAACCGAGTGCTCATGGTGGTGGTACCAACCACCTACGACATGATGAAGGGCACTTTTGGCGTTTACAGCTGGACGTGGGTCAACGCTTCCATTACCGCCGGGGCGATGGCGGCGATCCCGCTGCTCATTCTGCTCTTGTTTCGATTCGTGCCGATCCTTTCGGTCACCGAGATCGAGGAGTTGGAGAAGCAACAATTAGGCGGTACTGGGACCGATCTCATTGAAGAGACGCCCGAGGAGGTGTGATGAACTGGTCTAACGCGCGAGTCTTTCGTGTCATTAGTTATGGGGTATTCGAGGCGGTGCTTATTGCCACAACCGCCTTGATGGTGGTCGGATTGAGTCGTTCGCCGGTGGCAGGGGCTGCGACGCCCCCGACGCAGGGCGTCAGCGCAACGGCCCCCGGGCCCGTGCTTGGAACACTTACCGTCGTGTCGAGGCCCGGCCCGTCATCGAGCTTGGTCTTGAAGGCCCATTTCACGGGTAGCGCCAGTATTACCAAGAGTTCGGTGGCATTCTTTGTGGTGACGAAGGAGTTTGGTGACAACTTGAACGTCCCGATTGGGACGGCCAAGACTTCACAGGACGGTACGGCGACCATCAACTACGCGCCAACTTGGAACGGCAAGGAGCAGTTCATCGCCAAATTGACGTCCGGACTCGGTGACGCCGGTGCGCCGACGGCAACCTCGTATCACCAAGTTACGGCGTCCGGTCCCGGGCCTCTCTACGCGAGCGCCAATCCGCTTAGGCCGTTCTCCCTTATGGGCCACTTCTTCGTTGGCACAATCTTGACCATCGTGTCGCTCGTCTGGCTGACGCTGATTAGCATACTTTTGTTGCTGGCACGTCGGCTACCACGCATGGCAGGTGTCATGGACGCCGATTCCACAACGGAGTAAGTTGATCTCTTGAGCCAACGGGGCTGCTGAGGTTTCACTTGTTACATTGACTTAAATCTTTTCGCCTCCGTTAACAGGCGATGTAGGTGAACCGCTCTTGATCGATCCACGAAGGATTCACTCGGTCGTCGCAGCATCGGCCGTTCGATTCTGTCTCTTTGCAATCTTCAGCACATTGGAGGGACGGAATGTGGGATTTATCCAGCACGAATTCGTGGGGAATTTCGAAAGTCCTTATTACTCCTGGTGGGCTGCCTGGGACTCGATCCCAGCGCCTGAGGATTAAAAGAAACTTGCGGACGTCGGCGCTCAGGGCCATCTCGTCGGCGATGTCTGTCCCGTCTACCCCGGAAAAAGCTACGTCGACTGGGAGTTGAACGACCCTGAAGGTATGAGTCTTGAGGGCGTCCGTCAGATCCGAGATGAACTGAGGAATCGGGTGCAGAGCTTGGCCCACGAATTAATGTCGCTAGCACCGTGAATCGTGCCGGGAGAGCGGGGGCCATTTAATTCCCAAGATGGTGTTCTCGCTAGTCGGTCCGGCTTCGAAGGGCTGGCAAATGTCAGGCCTGAGATGGAGTCCACTGAAGTGGAGTAAACCTTGGTAAGGAGCAACGTTCAATAACGGGAGTTCATTAGTTAAACAAGGGAGTCGTCCATGAAGAAAGTGATGAATCGCGGAGGTGGGCGTAGGTCGGTTCGCTCAAGGCTGTCGGCAGTGCTCACTCTGGTGGCGTGCTCAACAGTCTTGACGACTGGTTTGATCTTCGTCTCCGCTTCCCCAGCGTCGGCGGCACAAGCTACCAAGCTCGCCTTTACGACCCAGCCACCCACGACCACCGTGGCCGGAGCGACCCTAGCGACGTTCAAAGTCTTAATTGAAGACGGGACCAACGCCCCCGCAACCACGGACTTGACAGACTCCGTCACCGTCTCTTCTTCGTGCGTCCTTGGGGGCACCGCGGTTGCGACGGCGAGTGGCGGCATAGCAACGTTCAGCGCGCTCGCTATTGATACCGGCACTTCCTGTACTCTCACGGCCACCGACACCTCGACAACGCTGGCAACGGCAGCGAGCACGGCGGTGACGGTCAGCCCGAGTACAGCGAACAAAGTCGCGTTTACGACCCAACCGCCTACGACCGCTAACGAGGGAGCAGCCCTTGCAACGTTTAGGGTCACCGTCGAAGACACGTTTGGCAACGTGCTCACTACGGGTACCGGCGCGGTAGACACCATCACGATCTCATCCGCGTGCACCCTTGGTGGCACAGTGACCGCGACGGCGGTTGCCGGCGTCGCCACGTTCAACGCGCTCATTATTGACGACACCGGCGCTTGTACTCTCACGGGCAGGGACACGTCGAGAAATCTGACGACGGCAACGAGCACGTCGGTGACGGTGAGTCTGGGTTCGGCTACCAAACTCGCCTTTACTACGCAGCCCCCAACAACCGCCAACGCCGGATCGTCGCTGGCGACTTTTAGGGTCTCAGTAGAAGACTCGTTTGGCAACGTAATAACAACGGGTGCTGGCGCCACGGATGCGGTGACCATCACGTCTTCGTGCACCCTTGGTGGCACAGTGACGGCGACAGCGGTTGTCGGCGTCGCCACGTTCAGCGCGCTCGCCGTCGACAGCGCTCGCGCCTGCACCCTCACGGCCACGGACACCTCACGATCTTTAACAACGGCAGCGAGCACTGCGGTGGCAGTGAACCCAGATACCGCTACCCAGCTCGCCTTTACGACCGAGCCGCCCGCGACCGCCAACGCGGGAGCAGTTCTCACGTCGTTTCAGGTCTCCGTTGAAGACAAGTTCGGCAACGTGGTCACGACCGGTAACGGCGCTAAGGACTCGCTGACCATCACCTCCTCCTGCATTCTTGGCGGCACCGCCACCGCGACAGCGGTTGCCGGCGTCGCTACGTTCTCAGCCCTCGTCATTAACTCGGCGGGTACGTGCACTCTCACGGTTACGAACACCTCGCGAAATCTGACAACAGCAACGAGCAGCTCCATTGACAGTCGAAGCGCCCAGAGTGCACTTAGCGTCACTTCTCTTGCGGGCCCCATTGGCAAAACGCTGACTCTTACGACGAGTGGTGGCTCTGGCACGGGCGCAGTCACTTTCAGCGTCACGAATGGTACGGCGACTGGCTGCACGGTGTCGGGAAGTTCACTAACGGTTTCGAGCGTGGGAACCTGCATTGTGACCGCGACTAAGGCGGCTTCGACCAACAACCAAGCCGTCTCGTCTCCCGCCACCACCGTGAAGTTTTCCGTTGCTGGTCCAAAGGCGACGCGCGTCATCGGTGCGGCGTGGGTTGGTAGAACCGTGATGGTCAAGATCGTTGGCACGAACTTCTATGGTCGACCAAGGGTGATCAGCAGCGTCGCCGGCGTCAAGGCGTTAGTTACTCACGACAGTGGCACGTTGCTCACTGTCCGGGTGACGGTAAATGCCGGCGTGAAGACGGGTGTGCACACGTTCACCATCATCTTGGCCAACGGCAAGAGGACCTCGGTGAAGTTCAATTTGAGGTAACGAGAAAGTTTTACGGATTGTACGAAGGGCCACTTGGAGCGTTGTCGCCCGGCGTTCACTTAACGGTTCGTAGGGAATGTAAATTCCAGATGGCTCCGTTTGGTGAGGGTTGTCTAATTACCTGTCGGGTCGTTCGCTATGACTCGACGTTGGATACTTATTGACATTCTCGTCGTCTAGCTCTTCGTTGGCATCGGTCGTTCCAACCACCACCACGGGGACAGCCTTTCGGGCGTGGTTTCGACGACGTGGCCCTTTGCTGTCGGTCTCGCGATCGGCTGGCTTATCGTGCTCGTTCGTCGCCAAAACGGCGTCTCACTCGGTGCAGGCGTGGAGGTATGGCTGGCGACGATTTCGTTGGGGATGATTCTGCGAGTAATCGCGGGTCAAGGCACCGCGTTCGCCTTCATCGTCGTCGCCCTGGTCTTCTTAGGTGCACTGATGCTGGGACTGCGCCTCGTGCGCTCGAGGCTAACTGGCACTTCGCAGATCAACGGGGTGTGAGTGCGGGAAGCAGGGACCAATCGGGTTTCCCGGCGTAGAGCAGAGACCTCAATCGGTAGTTGCGAAAGTTCTTATATCCAAAGACCACGCCAGAATTCGAAGAGCCGATAAAGTTCAGGCTTTGACCGAATATACCGGCCGTTTGTGCTTTAAAACTCCTGGTGGGCCGCCTGGGTCTTGATCCCAGCGCCTGAGGATTAAAAGAAGCTTGCTAACGGTTGCTCTGTGTCGGTCTGGTCGCGCTTGTCGTTTGTTTCAAGGAATCGTGTTGTCCTGTGTCGGTCTTGTTTCGTGGTGTTGCGGAAATATGAGGCCTAAATTGAGGTTCTCCTCGGGTTGGTGTG